>JBKQIR010000248.1:0-5705 GCA_052148275.1 Solirubrobacteraceae bacterium | reverse complement strand
CCGACGTGCTCGACGGCGTGACGTTCAAGGACGGAATCAAGGTCACCGACGACGAAACCACGACAGAGGAGAAGGTCGCCGCCTGATCATTCTTCATAGCCGAATCCACAACTCTTGACAATTGCTCCAACTACGTCTCACATACACAACTTCGCTGAGCGGCGACAAGCGCGCTCATGAACACCCGCTGCGCGACGCTTCGCGCGCTCCGCACACAAGTGCCGGGTTCAACTACGTCTCACATACACAACTTCGCTGAGCGGCGACAAGCGCTGTTGCCGCTCAGGCCAGTTTCCAATTCACGTCGAGTTTCCAGTAGCGCTGCCCCTCGGTGGTCGCGCTTTCCGCCGCGCTTTTCGAGACTCGAGCCGGAGCGTTCGAGATGCTCGTCGCGTCTGCGCTCGCAGGTCGCGTTCTTCAGTCAGTGCTCGTCGTGCAGGGGACGAGGTAGGGGCCGCGGTTTCCGGCCTTTCAAAATGCGGTATGCGAGATAGAAGTTCAGTGCCGCCGGCAGCAGTATCACCAGACCCGACCAGTAGCCGTCGTGGCATGCGAAACCGGCGCCGATGAGCAGCCAGACGCCAACGGCGATGCGCACGCTCGCACTGGTGCGGGGGCGCCTGCGGTCAAATGACGAGACGAGTTGCATAGCCCGTGTCCATCGCGACCGTTGCGAGCGGTGCCAGCATTCGGCGCCGTTGCTCTTGTGTCTGGCGGTGTCTGCCGAATCGAACGGGCCTGCGACTACAGACTTGGGTCATCGGGAGATGGCGAGTGGGGGGTGCTCGGGTTGAGTGCCGCGACGAGCCCGGATTGGTCGTCGGCACTCACGATGAGCCGACGCATCGGGGCCCGGAGCGGACCCAGCCACACCCACTCGGACCGGTCGAATGTGATCTCGACCAGTCCGGTACCGGCGCCGTTCACGAGCGCGGTGCGTGGCCAGTAGTTGACTCCGCGGAGGGTGCTGATTCGGAAAGGACCACGCAGTTCGCTTCTGTTCAGGGGCCGGGCCGATGCGACGGCCTCGCGAGGGATCGTGGCGTGAAATGCCCACCCCATGCGAACGTCGACCGTTGAAGAAGTCACCTCCACGCGCGGGGCTTTTCGACCGGCGCCGAACGCCGTCATGAGGGTGCGGCTGGGTCGGTCGACGCTGATCGGGAACGTTGTCTCGTTGATCATGATCTCTCCTCGGGAAAGCCTCAGACGCATCCAGAGCGCGTGTTTAACGAGATTGGCGGCCTCTCCCAGTCGGGGCCGTTTTTGACGGTCGTCGGCGCCGGCCATCAGCACCGCGAGGATCTCCTGCTCGTGCTCGCGCCGGAATGCACGCGGGTAGCCGGCCAGCAGCCGCCGGTAGCGTCGCTCGAGGTCTGCGGAGTCATTCATGTGACGATCCCTGCCGGCTTCAGGCGCGACATCGCGACATGGGCGTTGGCTTGCAACCGGGCTGCCTCGGCGGCCAGGACTTCCCCGCCTGCGGGCGTGAGCCGGTAGTAACGGCGCAGTCGGCTGTCCACAATCTCCTCCCGGTCAACCTCGATCAGCCTGTCCGCGCGCAGACGCTCAAGCGCCGCGTACAAGGTGCCGGCCTTCAGCTGAACCCGGCCGGCTGAGATCGCATGGACGTCGGTGATGATCCCGTAGCCATGCTGGCTGCCCGCGGCCAGAGCCGTCAGGATCATGAACGTCGCCTCTTGCATCGCCCGCCTCGCCACACTGCACACTATATGCAGTTGAACTATCCAAGTCAAGCCAGCAACCCCAATCCCGCCAGTCGCCGTGCCACGTGCGCGTCGTCCGGCCTTGACCCGTCCGACTTGACCGCAATCAACAAGAGGGGTCGCCTGACCGGCCAGTTCCGCTCTCCCGCTGCGAGCAGAGGGCCCACAGTGTCGGGGTCAGCGCCGCAATTCCCGAGATAGAGCAACGCGCTATCTCAACCGGCCGGACCCGCGGAAGCACCAATCCGAGTCTCAGGAATGCCCGCTCGGGAGCGCGCCTATCGCCAAATCCGAGACGGGGCCCGCCGACAGGCATCCGCCCCGATCCAGCGTCTCGCCGGTGGCGGCAGCGTCGGGGGTTCTTGCGGCGAGGCCGTCCCGGAGGTTCGCTCGAGCAGATGTCAGCTGGTGATGTCGATGTCTTCCCGGTCTGGGAGGCTGGCGCGGGTGCTTGTAGTCGATCAGCCCGTTCTTCGCGTGCTGGTTGGCGATTTGTTTCACGCGGTTGGCGAGTTCGATGAACTGGTCGGTGCTGCGCAGCTTCGCGAACGTGAGGTTGTACGCGTCGTTGGTGAACGGGTCGGGGAGGTCGAGGTAGCGCGCCGCGGCGTCCCAGTCCATTGGGCTGAGCATTCGTGTGAGCAGCAGCGAGCAGAAGCGGCGCCCGTGCGAGTCCGTGGGGTCCTCGACGTCGAGCAGGTCGGCGATTTCGCGGTGGTAGTCCTCGGCCCAGAACAGTTGTGGGACGTGTTGTGGTCCGAGTCGTGGGTCGAGGTCGGCGGGGCGGTGGTGCGCGCCGGGGTGAAGTTCCAGTTGCCGGGACGCGCTCGTCCAGATCGCTTGGGTGATCGCGTGGTGTAGCGCGAGTTTGAGCGGCTCGGACATCGGGCCGGTGTTGATGAACTCGAGTGTCAGCCCGTCGTTGTGGTAGCGGTCGTCGGCGAGCTTGCGAAGCGCGTCGGCGAGGGTGTCGGGGTCGGGGAGGTCCGCGAGCGCGAGCGCGGTGGGCAGCACCGCCGCGAGATCTGCTAGACGGTCGCGGACCCGGTGCCCTGACCATGATGGGCAGCGTTGCTGCGGGGATGTCGGGGTGCAGCGGTGCACGAGGTTGCAGAGCTTGCTGAGGTCGCGCAGGTAGCTCGACGGATCGAGTTTGGACGCCCGCGAGAGTGGGGTTCGGCCCCTCGTCGTCGAGGAGCAGGTTGATCCGCCGTTGCGCAGCTAGAAGGCCCCTGAAGAAGCCGAATTACGTTGATGGACCAAGAGACGGTAAAGGGGGCAGGCGCCCGTATGGAAGTGTGACCGGATTTCTGGTAATCGCTTGCCACAGACTTTTTCAGGAGTCTTCTAGCGTCGGGTCGCTCACTGGCGGCGTGGCGGCGCGCTCGAGCCGGCCGCGGCACAGCGCGCGGTTTGAGCGATGCGCGCAGCGGGTCGGATCGGACAGGGGGCCGTCGTGGTCGCTTGGCCAGTTCTCGCGGAGGGCGCTCACGAGTACCGCGGCGCAGGTTGGGCAGCGGCGAAGGAGCAGCACATGGTGAGCGGCGCACGCGAAGCTCCAGCGAAGCTGCCAGCTGAGCAGCCAAGCGCCACGCTCGTGCAGGCAGTGTGGGCAGAACCGCGAGCAGCGGATCAGGACCTCGCTTCCCTGGGCGGCGGCCGCGAGCGCCGCGTCCAGTGCCCCGGTTGGCTGCTGGAACGCGCGCCCGGCGTAGCGAGGGAGCAGCATCCGCTCGATCGTCGCTGGGTCGATGCCGGTCGCGATCGCGACATCCTCGACCTGGCGTGGGGACAGCGACGCGCCATAGCGTCCTGCGGCCAGCGCGGTCCCGCTGGCGCCGTCGAGCCCGAGCGCTCTGAGCACGTCACCGGGCGGGAACTGGTAGGTGTGCGAGTAGCGCGCGACGTAGCCGGGCAGGCTCTCGCCCTCGATCGGGGCGAGCCTCAGCGGCAGCGTTCTCACGCCGCCGCTTCTCGCGGCTGCTGGCGGCCGGCGCCGACCTCGGCGGCGTAGCCGATGTCGATCCCGTCCAACAGCTTCGCAGTGATCCGCTCCGCGCCGGTGTCGATCGCCTCGGCGGTGGCCTCGGTCAAGAGCTGTGTGAGCGAGCCGATCACGCCCTGGGTGCGCCGCCACAGGTAGTCGGCCTGCCCGGTGAGATCACCGTCTCTGGCTGCGAGGAGAACGAGTTCGCGTTCGAACACCTTCAGCACCCCGAGCCAGGTCGCCCGCTCCTCCTCGGTGGAGCGCTTCAGCGGCTCGACTGGGAGGCGTTTGAATCGCTGGCTGATCTGCGCCAGCGCAGCGTCAGCGCCGACGCGGCCTTCGTGCATGAACCCGCCGTGGGAGAGGCCAACGCCGGCGTAGACGAACGTCGCTTGCAGATCGTTCGCTAGCCGCTTGAGATGGTTGTTGCGTCGCGGTCAGCCTCGCGGCGCAGCTCCAAAAGGTGAATGTCGTCGATCACGACCAGCGAGGTCTGACAGCACGTGGCGCACTCGAGCACCAGTTGGGTCAGCTCACGCGCGCTGGCCCGTTTCGGCGGGCCCATCCCGTAGAACGTCAGGATCGCGTGGTTGAGGCCCTTGATCGTCGGCATGGCGTCTACGTTCACGTAGACCACCGGTAGGTACTTGTGCCCGTCAGTGGTCAGCTCGCCCGGGTAGCGGTCTCGGCAGCGTCGCTCGTAGTGCCGGCCGAAGTGGCTCGCGATCGTCGTCTTGCCGTTCCCCGGGTTGCCGTCCAATGCCGCGCCGTGCCGGGCGCCCGGGCCGCGTAGCTCGTTGGAGACGACGAGTCGCTCGAGCGAGTGGTGGACGTCGGCGTAGAGCGAGCGGATCGGCCCGAACCCATGCGCGTGACGGACCCGCTCGCGATCGTAGGCCGAGCGCGAGCGCTCGTCGAGCCAGCGGTACTCGCTGAGGTTCATGCGCTCTGGCCGGCTGGTCGGTTCATCAGCGACGAACTGGCGCTAGCCCTCCTTGACCGTGAGGCGCCGCCACCGCTCCACGCCCGCGTCGATCACCGCTCCAGCTCCAAAGTCGGGATCTCGATCCCCGACCATCCGTCGTGCTCGGGCGGCGGGGTCGAACGCTCCGGTTCCTGTGGCCGGGCCGGGCCGCGTTTCTGCTCTGCGATCACCGCCTGGCGGACCGCCTCGCGCCGCGCGCGGCGATCGCGGAACAGGTCCTCGTCGGAGAGCTCGTGCAACAGCCGCGCCAGCTGCGTGGCGATCTCCTCCTCGCTCGGGCGGTGCATTCCGGACTCGACCAGCAGTCGTTTCACGTAGCCCAGTGCGGAGGCGCCGAAGGGTCGCTGGACCGTGCGGGCGTGACGCCAGTGCAGCTCGTGGAACTGCCCGTCGGCGGGATCGTGGAACCATGCGCGATGCGCCTCGCGCGGATCGGCTCGGATCGGCCACTTCCCATCGAACGCCGCAAGCGGGCAGCGCTGCTGCCGGTAGGGGTCAAGCACCGGCGAGTCGTAGCTGAGCCCGCTGATCTCCACTCCGGCGCGGCCGATCACCCGCGCCTGGACCGGTAGCAGCCGCAGGTGCAGGTCCGGGTCGCGCGGCACGTGTAGGAATCCGGCGCGCGCGACCGCTTCCTCGTAGGCCTCGTTCGGGCTCAGGGACAAGTGCGGTGCCTCGGGGACGCGCAGCCCGTCGTGCGGGCGGCACTGGTAGTCCACGGCGATCCAGCGGCCGATGATCGCCTCAAGCTCGTGCGTGAAATAGACGGCGTCGGCCTCGATGTCCTTCCCGCGGGCGATCACGTTCGGGCCGGTGTACCCGGGCAGTGATTCGAGCAGCCGCTCGCGCATCGTGCGAAACAGCCGCTCGATCTTGCCCTTGGACGGCATCGTCGAATACACCCGGTCGGGCGGATCCGCAGCGTGTTCGGGTAACGCATCCGTTCCATCCGTTGTGTGGGCGGGAGTTCGAGTTCGTCCGTCAGAAGAAGAACTGGGGCGAGGAT
>JBKQIR010000247.1:0-14535 GCA_052148275.1 Solirubrobacteraceae bacterium | reverse complement strand
GCGCAGCCCTTGCCCACGTCGCCGTACCCGCACACCACCGAGACCTTGCCGCCGATCAGCACGTCGGTCCCGCGCTTGATGCCGTCGATCAGCGAGTGCCGGCAGCCGTACTTGTTGTCGAACTTGGACTTCGTCACCGAGTCGTTGACGTTGATGGCGGGGAACAGCAAGGTGCCGGCCCGCGCCATCTCGTAAAGCCGGTGCACGCCGGTGGTGGTTTCCTCGGTTGCGCCCTTGATGCTCTCGGCCGCTTTCGTCCACTTGCCCGGGTGGTCGGCGAGGGAGTTGCGGAGCAGGTCCAGGATGATCCGCCACTCCTCGGGGTCATCTTCGGTCGCCGAAGGAACGCCGCCGGCCTTCTCGTACTCGGCCCCCTTGTGCACGAGCAGGGTCGCGTCCCCGCCGTCGTCCAGGATCATGTTCGGGCCGTCCTGGCCGGGCCAGGTCAGTGCCAGCTCAGCGCAACGCCAGTACTCCTCGAGCGACTCGCCTTTCCAGGCGAAGACCGGGATGCCCTTCGGGTCATCGGGGGTGCCATCAGGCCCGACCGCGACCGCGGCGGCAGCGTGGTCCTGGGTGGAGAAGATATTGCAGCTGGCCCACCGGACCTGCGCGCCCAGCGCGGACAGCGTCTCGATCAGCACCGCCGTCTGGATCGTCATGTGCAGCGAGCCGGTGATGCGCGCGCCCGCGAGCGGCTGTGCGGTCGCGAACTCGCGACGCGTCGCCATCAGACCCGGCATCTCGTGCTCGGCGAGGTTGATCTCCTTGCGCCCGAACTCCGCGAGCGACAGATCGGCGACCTTGAAGTCAGTGTGGGCGGCGGTTGTGGTCACTTTCGTCTCCGGGTGTTCGTGGGTTCGTGTGGGGCGGGGCGCCGACGCTCAGACGACCTCGAGCAGACGCTCGTGCTTGCTCTGCTCGAAGCTCAACCAGTCGCCCGGCTCAACGTGCTCGGGACGGCGCGCGGTATCCCGCAGCCACTCCTGCACCGCCTCGCCTAGCGCTGGATCGCTCGCCAGGCGAGCGGCGAACGCGACGTCGGTCAGCCCCACGTCGAAGCGTGCGAGCAGCTCTTTGAGGGTCCGCAGGCGCTGGAGCTCAGCGGGACCGTAGAGCCGGTAGCCGGACGTCGTGCGTGCCGTCGTCACCAGCCCCGTGCGTTCGACGTAGCG
Organism: Solirubrobacteraceae bacterium; assembly: GCA_052148275.1. Lineage (GTDB taxonomy): Bacteria > Actinomycetota > Thermoleophilia > Solirubrobacterales > Solirubrobacteraceae > Palsa-465. Next base: position 13,360 of record JBKQIR010000247.1, on the reverse strand, counting down.
GAGCATCCGAGCGGACCAGCCGGTCGTCTGCGCAGCCTCGTGGATCGTCAGCCCATCCATCGAGGCCCAACGTTACCACAACCGTGTCAAGGTTTGGGAGGTGCCTACCCCTCGCGTCAAACCGGGGCAGGCTCAGCCTGCAGCGCGTGCTCCCATGAGACGGCGAGGCGCTTCAGGGTGCCATCGGATCCGGTCTCGTACGTTCCCATCCGCGTGAGCGGTGGCGAATACGCATGGATCGTCACGGCGGGAGCGCCGCCGTCGTGCAGAACCCGATGGATCGCATCGCTGGGAACCGTGAACGTCGAGCCGGCGGCGGCGACGTTCGTGCTCGGAGGCGCTCCGAGCCGCAGCCGATCCTCCCGCACGCGGCCGGAGATCACGGCGATCGCGGCGGCCGATCGGTCGTGGTCGTGAAAGCCCGTGTCGTGGTCCTCACTCCAGCAGATGACCCAGGCGTTCACGTCATCGTCATCCCAGATCTGGACATAGACGCGTGCGTCGGAGTCGTGGCGCACGAGGTGGCGCCAGCGCTCGGGGTCGGCGGCGAGTGCCTCCACGAACAGCGCGAGCTCGGGCTCCGCAAAGCTCATGCCGCGGCCCTCGCAATCGCGAGCAGGCGTGCGGAGTTGGCCTGCAGCCGCCGCTCACGCCCGTTGCGCACGGGCTCCGCGACCGACCGATCCGACCCGTGCACGAGCTGCGTGGCGCCGACGAGCCGCTCCATCGCCTCAACGGCGAACGGCCCGTAGCTCGAGCTCTCGTAGAAGATCCGCGGGTCTCGCAGCGAGACCTCGGGGCCACCGCGGGTCGAGAGCCGTTCACTGAGCAACGGCGCGCCGCCGGCGAGCATGGCGAAGACGACGACGAGCTCGCGGAACGCGACCCCGACCTGCGTGACGAACGCGAGCCAGGCCGCGTGCATCTGGGACACGTAGTCGGTGAGGGCACGCCACCACGCGGGTTCGCTCGAAGCTTCGCGTTCGGGAGCATCGAACGCCCCTCCAGGATGAACGAAGAGCGGCATCCGCAGACGCTCGGCACGCTCTAGCACCGGCGCGAGTGCGCTGAGCGCGTCCGGGCGCGCGAGCGCTCCGGCGGGCAGCGAGATGCCCGGGCAACCCCGTACGCGTAGCGCGTCGACGTCGGCGCCGCCGGCACCCTGCAGCGCGATCGGCCCCCAGGCGGCGAACCGCTCCCCGAGCTCCCCGACACCGCGCAGGTGCGCGTCGATCAGTTCCGTGGCACGCTCCCGCGGGAGCGCCTCGATGCCGATCGGGCTCGAGATCGCGACCATCGCCAGATCGACGCCGTCATCGGCGAGCAGGCGCGTGCGGCGAGCCCTCGATTCGCCATCGAGGTCGATCGCGTAGGGCCGCTCGCCGGATGCATGGAGCATCGTCAACCCGGCCGCGCGCCTGATGAACGGCAGCGTCTCGCGCCCGGCGAGAGCCTCGACGAGAGGCTCGGTCCAGACATGCTGATGAACGTCGACGCGCATCGTGTCATTCCCCTCCTGTGAGCACCGACTCTCCGTGATGAGCGGTCCCGACTAAGTCAAGTAAATCCATTGAGATCGTATCGTACATTACGAACGGACGAGTCAAACCGCCAGGTGGACGTCCAGCCCACGGCGGAGCGCGGTCGGCACGAGCGGCCGCGCGGCCGGCCTCGCGCAAGGCGGTGTCTCAGAGGCGCCTGACGGGCTTCTCAGGGCGCCTGACGGGCTTCCGGAAAGCGCGGGAGGCCGTCATCGGGGATCGGCTCCCACGATGCGGCATACGCGACGTACTGACGGTAGCTCGGGTGCACGCCCGGGTCGCCGTTGAACGCGCTCATGCGAATCCCGATTCTCGTCGGGTCGTCCGGGTCACGGGAGAAGAGATGCGCTCCGCACTCGCCGCAGAAGCATTTCTCCCAACCGCCGTCCGCATGACGCCAGCCCCGGATCAAATCCTCGCCCGCGAGGAACCGCAGGGCACGACCGTCGACACGCGCCGAGACGGACGATGCGGTCCCCGTGCGACGCTGGCAGCGCGTGCAGTGGCAGTAGCCCGCTTCGACCGGCGGCTCGCCCAGCTCGAAGCGCACAGCGCCGCAGAGGCATCCTCCGCTCAGTGCAGCATCGCTCACGCGCCGATTGTCGCGCACGGACGCGTGACACCGCGCAGGTGCGGCGCGCGCTGCATCTGTGCCGGCATCGGTCCGCGATAGGCTTCGGTGACCAGTGCCGGCCGTCGATCAGGATCTGAGCAGCCCCCAGCCGCAGGGTGGCGGCAGCCATCCCCACGGCGGCCATCCCCACGGCGGCCATCCCCACGGGCTGAACGCTGATGCCCGAAGCGCGCGTGAGGAGCGCGACGCACGGATGGTGCCGTTCGACTTCGACGCCTCGCCCTTCACGATCGCGTGGGAGCTGACGCGCGCGTGCGCCTATGCGTGCGTGCACTGCCGCGCCGATGCTCAGCATCCGCGTGACCCGCGCGAGCTTGACACGGACGAGGGCAAGCGGCTGATCGACCAGCTCGCGTCGTTCGGTACGCGGCCGATCCTCGTGCTGACCGGCGGCGACCCGCTGATGCGCCGTGATCTGTTCGAGCTCGCCGGATACGCCGATGCGCACGGACTGAGGGTGTCGCTCACGCCGACGGCCACGGCGCTGCCGACGGAGGCGCGGATGCGGGAAGCGCGCGAAGCAGGCATCCGGCGGATTGCGTTCAGCGTCGACGCGCCCGACCCGGAGTCGCACGATCGCTTCCGCGGCTTCCGCGGATCGTTCGAGCGCACGCTGAACGGAATCGCCAACGCTCGCGCAGCAGGTCTACCGCTGCAGATCAACACGACCGTGTGCGAGCTCAACGTCGACAAGCTCGAGGCGATGGTGCCGCTCGTCGAAGAGCTTGGCGTAGTGCAGTGGTCGCTCTTCTTCCTGATCCCGACCGGGCGCGGCGCGCAGCTCGGGGTGCTCTCCGCCGAGCAGCACGAGCGGGTGCTCAGCTGGCTCTACGACCTCTCGCTGCAGGCGCCGTTCGACGTCAAGGCGACGGCCGCGCCGCAATATCGGCGGATCGCGATCGAGCGCACGCGGCAGAGCGGCAGCGCAAACATCGCCGGCGCGGGCTTCCAATTCGCCGACGGCCTCAACCGGCCGATGAAGGGCGTCAACGACGGGCGCGGGTTCATGTTCATCTCACATCTCGGCGATGTGACGCCCTCCGGCTTCCTGCCGGTTTCCGCCGGCAACGTGCGCTCCGAGAGCCCGGTCGACATCTACCGCAACGCATCCCTGTTCCGCGTGCTCCGCGACCCGGATGCGCTCAAGGGCAAGTGTCACGCTTGCGAGTTCCGCGAGGTCTGCGGTGGGAGCCGCGCGCGGGCGTATGCGATGACGGGCGATTACCTCGCTTCCGATCCGACCTGCTCGTACAATCCGCCGGCACTGGACACGCGCGCCGCGATCTGAACCAACGGGACGCAATCAGGTCCCGGTGAGTCGGTCTCCCCCGGGTTCGTGCGCTCCCGTCGCCGGGCGACCCGAGCGGCGCCGGAGCGGGTGATCGGGCCCGGCTCCCGGGCCGAGCCGCGCGATCACCTCACGCGGGCCCAGCGCGGCGCCGCAGAGCGTGCAACAGCGCCGGTCGTCAACGAGCCCGCCGCAGTCACGATGCTCGATCACGGTCGGCGGTCCGGCCGGCGCGGCGTGCTTGTCGCCCCAGCTCATCAGCGCGACGATCGCCGGCCAGAGATCGAGGCCCTTCTCGGTCAGGCGGTACTCGTAGCGCTCTGGTCGCTCCTGGTAGCGGCGCTTCTCCAGCACCCCGTGCTCGACCAGGCGTTGCAGGCGTGTGCCCAGGATGTTGCGGGCGATCCCGAGGTCGGCCTGCAACTGGTCGAAGCGCCGCAACCCGAGCAGGACGTCGCGCACGATCAGCAGCGACCAGCGCTCGCCCACGACCTCCAGCGCGGCGGCGATGCTGCAGGTCTGGTCGGGATAGTCGTTGGCAAGCATTCGAACAAGCATAGCGCCAGTCGGTTGCATCACAAAATGCATCTGCTAGGGTGGGTTGCATGATAAAACGCAAATGGCTGGTGACGATCATCGTGTGTGCCGGCGTGTTCATGTCGAGCCTCGACCTGTTCATCGTCAACATCGCCTTCCCGAGCATCTCCCGCGCCTTCGACGGCGCCTCGCTGAGCTCGCTGTCGTGGGTGCTCAACGGCTACTCGATCGTGTTCGCCGCGCTGCTCGTGCCGGCCGGCCGGTGGGCCGACGCGTTCGGTCGCCGGCGGGCGTTCCTGCTGGGACTCGTCGTGTTTGCGGCCGCCAGTGCCGGATGCGCGCTGGCGCCGTCCGTCGACGCCCTCGTCGCCGCCCGGATCGTGCAGGCCGCCGGCGGCGCGCTGATGCTGCCCACCTCCCTCGGGCTGATCCTGCCGGAGTTCGACGCATCCGAGCGTCCCGCCGCGATCGGTGCGTGGGCGGCGACAGGCGCGATCGCCGCCGCATCGGGTCCGCCGCTCGGCGGGCTGCTCGTCCAGGCCGACTGGCGGCTCGTGTTCCTCGTCAACATCCCCGTCGCGATCGTCGCGCTCGTGGCCGGGCGCCGGGTGCTGATCGAGCGCCGCGAGGACGGCGCGCTGCGCCCGGACCTGCTCAGCGCAGCCGCGTTCACCGTGGCGATCACGGCGCTCGTGCTGGCGATCGTCAAGGGCCCGACATGGGGCTGGACCTCCGCCGCGGTGCTGGTGCCGGCATGCGTGTCGATCGGCCTACTCGCCGCGATCTGGCGGCGCTCGCAGCACCACCGCTCGCCTCTGATCGACCCTGCGATGCTGCGAGTACGCAGCTTCAGCCTTGCCGCGGCTGCCTCGGTGCTGTTCTTCGCCGGGTTCGGCGCGATGCTGCTGAACGGCGTCCTGTTCCTCACCGGGGTCTGGCACGAGACCGTCCTCGAGGCGGGCCTGATGCTGTTTCCGGGACCGTTGATGGCGGCGGTGTTCGCCGTGCCCTCCGCACGGCTCGGCGCCCGCGTCGGCTACCGCGCCGTCGGGATGACCGGCGCGCTCATGTACGCGTGCGCGGGCGCGTGGTGGATCACGCGGGTGCACGGCACGCCGGCCTACCTCTCGGAGTACCTGCCGGGAATGCTCGTCAGCGGCGCCGGCGTCGGGATGGTGATCCCGACGCTCACGGGCGCGGGCGCGTCGTCGCTGCCGCCGCAGCGGTTCGCGACCGGCGCCGCCGTGCTGACCATGGCGCGCCAGGTCGGCTCTGCACTCGGGGTGGCGATCCTCGTCGCCGTCCTCGGGAGCGGCGTCGCGGAGCTCGCGTCGTTCCGCTCGGGCTGGCTGATCAGCGCGCTCGGTGGGCTCAGCGCCGCGGTGGCGTTCGCGGCACTCGGATCCGCCAGACGGGCTCCCGCTGTGGTCGCGCCGGCGGTGCAGGGCTCATGAGGTGCTGCGGGCCCTAGCCACGTGCCAGCGCGGAGCGGAGCCGTTCGATCAGGTCGATCGGGGAGGGATCGACGCCGCGCAGGACCGCGAGGTAGATCGACACGAGATCGCCGAGCAGCACCAGCGACACGAGGCGCTCGGTGCGCGTCTCGCCGATCGTCTCGATCCGGTAGGCCGGCCCGTCGTGCGATTCGATCAGCCCGCGCGTGAGCTCGATCCGCTGCCGGATCCGCGGGTGAAGGTCGCAGTCGTCGAGGAACACGGCGCTGAACGGTCCGAGCGTGCCGGCGCTTTCCCAGCCACAGATCTCGTTGTGATCCATCTCGGGGATCTCAGACGCGAACGCGGGCGCCTTCGCGTTCTCGTTGATCTGGCACTTCCAGCGATACGCGATCGGGATCGTCAGCCCGGCCCCGACGATCGTTGGCACCGTCCCGTAGAGCTCGCGCGCGAGCGTCTTCGCCGGCGAGTCCTCCGGGCCGTCCGGACCCCACTCGGCCACGAGCCGCTCAGCGTGCGCCGCCGCGACGTCGATCTCGTAGTGCAGCCGCTCGCAGATCCCGCAGATGGCGGCCACCTCCATCGCGATCACGAGCGAGTAGGCGACCGCCGCGCGCGGCTGAAAGCCGCCCGGCAACGGCACCACCGGCACACCGTCCGCGCGCGCCGCGTCCGCCAGCGTGCCACCGGTGCTCGCGACGATCTGCCGCGCCCCGAGCGCCTTGGACGCCTCGTAGACCGCGATCGTCTCCTCGGTGTTGCCCGAATAGCTGCAGCACAGCACCGTCGTGTCGGGCGTCGTCCACGGCGGCACCTCGTAGTTGCGCGTCATCAGCACCGGCCGTAGGGCACGATCCCCGAGCGCCGCCCGCGCGAGCGCGCCGCCGATCGAGGAGCCCCCCATTCCCGCCACGATCAGTCCACCGACCGAGTCGTGCTCCTCCAGCCTGGCGGATTCGACCCGCCACAGCGCATCGGTCAGATGCTCTGGCATCGCGAGGATGTCGACGAGATGGCCGGACTTGTCGACGGCGGCGACCGCTTCGCGTGAGAGCTTCACCTGGACGCTCAAAACCTGATCGCCCCGTCCGGTAGCTCCACGCCCGGGAAGATCCGCACTCCGGCCCGGAGTACGTTCCCGGATCCGAGCCGGACGCCCGCGCCGACGACGCCGTCCTCGATGGAGCAGTGCTCGCCGATTGTGCTGCCGGCCGCGAGGATCGAACGATGCACCGTGCTGCGCGCGCCGATCCGCACGCCGTCGAGCAGCACCGAGCTCTCGATGTGCGCGCCCTCGCCGATCTGCACATCGTCGCCCACGACTGCGCGCCCACCGACGATCGCTTGAGCGGCGATCTCGCAGCGCTCGCCGACGATCGCCGGCGCCACGATCCGCCCGCGCACGTCGGAGCCGCCGATCATGCGCAAGCCTGCCGCGCCGAGCTTCGCGCCGATGTCGGTGCGCACATTGCCCTCGAGGATGTCGAACGTCGCCTGCAGATAGCGGTCCGGCGTCCCGATGTCGAGCCAGTAGCCGTCGGCTTCGTATCCATACAGGCCGTGGTCGACGAGCCACGGGAAGACGTCGCGCTCGATCGAGATGACGCTGCCCGCGGGAGCCATGGCGTCGAGTAATTCTCGCTCCAGGATGTAGACGCCGGCGTTGATCAGATTGGTCTCGACGAGCTGCTCGGGCCCCGGCTTCTCGAGGAACTCGCTCACCGAAGCGTCCTCGCGCAGCCGCACGAGGCCATACGCGGAAGGGTCCTCGACCGCGATCAGGGCGAGCGTCCCGCGCGCGCCCGTGCGCTCATGAGCGGCGAGCTGGGCGGTCAGGTCGAGATCGGTGAGTACGTCGCCGTTGAGCATGAAGAAGCGGTCGGCGAGCAGATCTTGCGCGTACTTCAGGGCGCCGCCGGTGCCCAGCGGCGTGGGCTCCTCGACATAGCGCAGGCGCACGCCCAGCTGCGAGCCGTCCCCCAGCACGCCGCGCACGCCGTCTGCCAGGAAGCCGCAGGACAGGATGATGTCGTCGACTCCGTGGGAGCGCAGCCACTGCAGCATGTACGACATGAACGGCTGACCGACGAGCGGAACGACCGGCTTGGGCATGTTCGAGGTCAGCGGCCGTAGGCGCGTTCCCTCACCGCCGACGAGGATCAGCGCCTGCACGGCCGCCACCTCAGGGCCTTCAGGGCAGCGCTCATCGGCCGATCCCCTCGTATGCGAAGCCGGCGGCGTGAACGGCTCCGGGATCAAGGCAGTTGCGCCCGTCGATCACCACGCGCCCCGCTGTCCGGGACGCGACCTCCGTCCAGTCGAGGGCGGCGAACTCGGGCCACTCGGTGACGATCACGATCGCGTCGGCGCCCAGCACCGCATCGATCGCGCTGTCGGCGAACTCGATGCCCGGCATCAGCTTGCGCGCCTCTTCCTCGGCGACGGGATCGTAGGCGCACACCCGCGCCCCATCCGCCTGTAGGCGAGCCGCGAGGACGAGCGAAGACGCTTCGCGCATATCGTCGGTGTTTGGCTTGAACGCCAGCCCGAGCAGCGCCACGCGTCGTCCCACGAGCGAGCCGAGGTGCTTCTGCAGCTTGCCGATCACCCGCCGCTTCTGCAGCTCGTTGACCTCGATCACCGAGGTCAGTAGCTGGAAGTGGTATCCCGAGTTGCCGGCGAGCTGCTTGAGCGCCGCGACGTCCTTGGGGAAGCAGGAGCCGCCAAAGCCGATCCCCGCCGCGAGGAAGTGCGGACCGATGCGCCGGTCGAGCCCCATGCCCCGGGCGACCTCCAAGACGTTGGCGCCGGTCTCCTCGCAGACGTTGGCGATCTCGTTGATGAACGAGATCTTCGTGGCCAGGAAGGCGTTCGCCGCGAGCTTGATCATCTCCGCGCTCGGGATGTCGGTCCGCACGAGCGGCGCGTGCAGCGGGCTGTAGAGCTCGATCACGCCGTCGCCGGCCCAGTCCCCCTCGTCGCCCACGACGACACGGTCGGGCTCCCGGAAGTCGGCGAGCGCCGATCCCTCCTTGAGGAACTCCGGGCATGAGACGTAAGAGAAGCCGGACTTGCCGCACTCGTCGAGGATCCGCCGGATCGCCTGACCGGTGCCGACCGGCACAGTGGACTTCATCACGAGCGCACGGCCGTTGCCGGCCGGCATCGCGTCGACCACGGCGTGCACAGCCGACAGATCGGCGTCGCCCGAGTAAGTCGGGGGGGTGCCGACGGCCACGAACAGCAGTCGTGCGTGCTCGAGCGCCGGCGCCAGCTCGGTGGAGAAGTGGATACGATCACCGCTGGCCGCAACCGATTCGGCGAGCCCCGGCTCGTAGATCGGTATCTCCCCGCGTTGCAGTCGCTCGACCTTGGTCGCATCGACGTCGACGCAGTAGACCTCGTTGCCGAGCTCTGCGAAGCCCGCGGCCGTCACAAGGCCGACATAGCCTGTGCCGATCACGGCGATCGGCTCACGAGAGCTGTTCCTCACCCGGCCCAGCGTACAAGAACGCGCTCTCAGGGCGCGGGCGCGTACGGCGTCAGCGACGCTGCGACGCCGACGAGCTGACCCGTCGGGATCGAGTCCGTCAGAGTGTTCGAGACCCAGTAGACAGCGGCGGGCGTGCGCCATGCCACGAGGCTCAGCAGACCACCGTTGAAGTACTCCAGCAGCGTCCTGCCCGCCACGGTCACCGTCCGCGTGGGGTTGTTGAGGATCGGCGGGTGCTGCCAGGTCGTGCCCTGGATGCCGTAGTACTCGCCCAGAGCCGAGTTGATATCGATCGTCATGCGGTACGCGGGCCATGGAGTGCCGTCGGTCCCGGTGATCGTGTAGGAGCGGGGGTAGGAGCCCGTGTACTCGCTCTCCGGCTCTGAGGGGTCGTCGCAGTTCGCGGTGCTCGCGAAGCAGTACAGAGAGCCGGCGACGATCCGCTTCGGATAGTAGATCGGCATCGCGATCTGACCGAGCGCCGCCGCCTGCGAGTGGCCGTCGGCGGGATCCAGGGCGAGCCCGGCGGTCGGAGCGGCGCCCGCCGGTACCGGCGACGCGGTGTGCGTGGTCGCTGTCGTCCTCGCGCCCGAGCCTGCGGTCGCAACCGTCGGCGTCACGAAGCTCTGGTAGGCGGCCTCCTCGGCCGCCTGCGAGCTCGCGAACACGTAGCACGGCGTCTGCAACTCCGCCGACGTGTCGCCGCCACAGGGCCCGAACACATACGGGAACGGGATCGACTTGATCGTGTGCCCATCGGCATCGACCACGAGGTTGAACAGGTCGATCACCTGATCGAGGCTGTGCAAACCCTGGTCGGTCTGCACGTTGGCGCCGAAGATCGCCAGCAGCCTGTTGCGGTTGGCCAGCAGCTGGTCGACACCGTAGGCGTCCTTGGCCCAGCGGATGAAGTCCTGCTGGCGCGCGTTGCGGACGATGTCGCTGTCGGTGTGCCGGAAGCGCACGAACGCGAGAGCCTGCGTACCGCACAGTTTCTGGTAGCCGGGCTGGACATCGATGCTGGAGTAGTCGGTGAGAGCGGTGTTGTTGTAGTAGCGGTGATCGACGTCGGTGTAGACGCAACCGATCGCGTTGACGAGCTCCGCGAAGCCGTGGAAGTTGAGGTCCAGGACGTGGTTGACGACGAGCCCGGGGAACACCTGGGTCTTGAGCGTGCTCAGCAGCAGGCTCGGTCCACCCTCGGAGTAGGCGGCGTTGAGCTTCGCCGTCCCGTCGGGAAGCTGGACCTGCAAGTCCCGCGGGATCGACAGGACGTTGATCGTCGAGGAGCCCGCGTTCAGCCGGACCAGCATCATCGTGTCGGTGTTGGCGCTGCTGAACGGGGTGCCGGCACGGTGGTCGGAGCCGATCAGCAACAGCGTCTGCGGCTCGCCGGGCGGGGGCAGCGTCAGCTGCTTCAGATGCTGGAAGGGCTTGGTCTGGTCGAGATAGGTGACCACCTGCTTGAACTGGAGCAGCCCGGCGACGGCGGTGGTACCCGCGGCGCAGGCGATCACCACCACGGCGCCCGCGAAGAAGCGCCACAGCGCACCACGCCGTGTCCGGGGGATCAGGCTCACAGCTGGCGCTCAGCGCCTCGGGCGCACTCCGCACACATAGTCACAAAAGGATGCCAGCGTCACCGGCGGGCTCAGAGGATGTACTCACGGCTACCCACCCTCGATCGAACGCTGCTCATCGATTCGCAGCGTGCCACCCTCGATCCCTCGCAGCCCGCCCTCGATCGACCGCAGCAGCGCGTGCTGGGCACCGTCCTGGGCGCCTGCGTCGGCGAGCCACAGCGGCAGCACCCGCACGAAGTGCGCGAGCGCCCGGCGATAGCGAGCCAATGACGAGACCGACACCCATTCCTCGGGCCCGTGGTGCCCGGCTCCGGAGGGTCCGAACTCGACCGCGGGGATCCCAGCCTCGATGAACGAGGCTGCGTCCGAGGCGCCGTCGCGACCGACGCTCAGCACCTCGTGCCGGCTCACGCGCGAGACCGCTTCGCGCAGTGCGAGGACATGCGGATCGCTCGGGGAGATCGTCACGGGCGGGTGGATGAACGTACGCTCGATCTCGATGTCCGGGAGCGCGCGGACCTGCGCGAGTATCTCCGCGGGTTCCTGGCCGGGCAGATAGCGGACATCGATCGACATCGCGCAGCGATCGGGCACCTTGTTGAGCGCGTCGCCGCCGGCGATCCGACCGAGGTTGATCGACGGGCGGTCGAACATCTGCGAGGACTCGCGCATGAAAGGCAGCGCCTCGACCGTGCGGAACACGTCGACCGCCTTGAGGATCGCGTTGTCGCCGAGCCACGGAGTCGAGCTGTGGGCCGCGCGACCGTTGACGAGGATCCACATCGCCAGCACACCCTTCGCCTCGACGCCGATGTGCATGTCGGTCGGCTCGCCGGTGATCGCGAAGTCGCCGCCGAGCCCGCGCGAGACGAACGCGTCCGTCGAGCGCTCATCGAGCTCCTCGGACTCCTCGTCGGGCACGCACACGAAGCGCACATGCACGCGCTCTTGACGCTCGACGTCCTTGACCGCGCACATCATCGCCGCGAGGCCGCCCTTCATGTCATAGGCGCCCCGCCCGATCAACCGGTCGCCGTCAACGCGTGGCTCGAACTGCTCCGGCTGTCCGGGAACGACGTCGAGGTGGCCGTGGAAGACCACGCAGGGCGCCTCGTTCGCGGGTGCACCGACATCGGCCACGAGCAGCGGCAGACCCCTGTGGAGGTGCTCGATCACCTCGACGTCACGCGACTCGAGCCAGCCGCGGACGAATCCGGCGGCGGCCTGCAGCTCGTCGGAGCGAGAGGTGTCGTAACGGATCAGCCGCTCGGCGAGGATGCGCTCGTCGACCATCTACTCAGGATAGGCAGCGCACGGCTCGCGCGCGCGATCCACACAGCCGATCGCACGACATCCTGCAGGGCTCCCGTCATCGCGATCGGCCCGCGGGCCGATCGCGTCGAAGGGCCCTCGCGGGCCCTGAGCCTCCTACGAGCCACCTTCGGCGATCCGCAGGAACGCCTCCCAGCGACGCTTGTCCCGCACCGCCACGCGGCGGCGCTCGGTGTCCTCGCCGGCACCGGCGAGCTCGTCGTCGGCCGCCGCGAGCTGCTCACGCAGTTGCGCGACGTTGAGCGACTCCGGTGCGACCGCCTCCTGCACGAGCAGCATCGCGTGGTTGTCGGCGACCTGGATGTAACCCTCCGCCTGCGCGAAGCGGACGATGTCGCTCTCGGTGCGGTAAAGACGCAGCTCGGTCGGATCCAGCACGCCGAGCAGGGGAGCGTAGTGCGCGAGGACGCCGATCAGGCCCGACGCGGTGCGCGTCGAGACCATCTCGACCTCGTCGTTGAACACCTCGCCCTCGGGGGTCAGCACCTCGCAGGTGAACTTGGAGTGCGCCATCACCGTGCTCCGCGATCCGAGGATCGGGCGCTGCTCATCCCTGCTTCGCCTCCTCGACGACCGCGTCGATCGACCCCTTCATGTAGAAGGCGCGTTCGGGGATGTCGTCGTGCCGGCCCTCGATGATCTCCTTGAAGCCGCGAATCGTCTCGGCGATTGGTACGTACGTGCCGGGTGTGCCGGTGAACTGCTCGGCAACGTGGAACGGCTGCGAGAGGAAGCGCTCGAGCTTGCGTGCGCGGTTGACGGTCACGCGATCGTCGTCGGAGAGCTCGTCGATGCCGAGGATCGCGATGATGTCCTGCAGCTCCTTGTAGCGCTGCAGAACCTGCTTGACCTGGTTGGCGACGAAGAAGTGCTCCTCGCCGAGGATGTCGGCCTTGAGGATCGTCGAGCTGGAATCGAGCGGGTCCACGGCCGGGTAGATCCCCTTCTCCGCGATCGACCGGGACAGCACCGTGGTCGCGTTGAGGTGCGCGAACGCCGATGCCGGCGCCGGGTCGGTGAGGTCGTCGGCGGGGACGTAGATCGCCTGCACCGACGTGACGGAGCCCTTGCGGGTCGATGTGATCCGCTCCTGCAGCTGGCCCATCTCGGAGGACAGCGTCGGCTGGTAGCCCACCTGCGACGGCATACGCCCGAGCAGCGCCGAGACCTCGGAGCCCGCCTGCACGAAGCGGAAGATGTTGTCGATGAACAGCAGCACATCCTGACCTTCCTGGTCGCGGAAGTACTCGGCCATGGTCAGGCCGGACAGCGCGACGCGCATGCGGGCGCCGGGCGGCTCGTTCATCTGCCCGAACACGAGCATCGTCTTCTCGAGCACGCCGGATTCCTTCATTTCCAGCCACAGGTCGTTGCCCTCACGCGAGCGCTCGCCGACGCCACAGAACGCCGACAGGCCGCCGTGCTCCTGGGCGAGGTTGTGGATCAGCTCCTGGATGATCACCGTCTTGCCCACCCCGGCGCCCCCGAACAGTCCGAC
>JBKQIR010000246.1:0-2705 GCA_052148275.1 Solirubrobacteraceae bacterium | reverse complement strand
CTTTTCCTGCGACCTACAACCCCGCGCGCGGCCAAACCCGCAGGAAACCAGCGCTCACAGCCCGCACCAGCCGCGAATCCTCACCGCATAGGGCGCACATCATCCCTCCACACGAGCCACACCCAATATAGATGATGACTTCTAGCCTGGAAAACAGTTTCTTTTGCAGTTGGGTGAGCGGTCGCCGTGGCACAGACCCATGAGGCCGGGAAGCGGTGTACGTGTGGCGTGACGCCCGCTGAGGTCAGCGCGCTCGTGCAGCGAAGTGGGCGCTCTTCTGGGTGAGACCGAGTAGATCGAGCGCGAGAGGCAGCGAGTGTCCTCGGAGATGAACCCCTGCTCGTGGCCCGCGTCATCGCGGCGATCGCCAATTACGACGGTGCTGGCATCGATCACGCCTGGGGGGTACGCTCAGGCACTCACCGCGACGAGCTCGGCGGCCTGGTGTGCCACCGTGCGGTATGTCTCGGCATACGCGGCGGCGACAACTTCTACGTCGCAGTGCTCGGCGACCCACGCCCTGCAAGCTCGCGGAGCGATCGCGGGTAGATGGCTGACTGCGTCGGCCATCGCTTGCTCTGAATCGATCAGGAAGCCGGTCTGGCCGTGTACGACAAGCTCACGTGCGGCACCCTCGGGAAACGCGATCACCGGTGTACCGCAGGCAAGCGCTTCGACGATCACCATCCCGAACGGCTCGGGCCAGCGGATCGGCATCAGCAGACCGCGAGCATTTGCGAACAGCGAGCGTTTCACCGACCCGCCGACCTCGCCGAGGAAGCGAACGCGCTGACCGTCGATGTGCGGCGCGATTTCCCGGTCAAAGAAACCCTGCTGGCCAGGCTGGATCACGCCGGCCATCACGAGCGGCACTCCCGCGGCACGAGCCGCGAGGATCGCGCGGTGCGGCCCCTTTTCCGGAGTGATCCTCCCGACCCACAGGAGGTAGTCCTCCTTGCTTTCCGTCAGCGGCCACGCCCCGAGGTCGATTGGGTTTGGGATCGAGCACAGCGGCTCAAGGCCTGGCGGCGCTGAGGCGAGCTGCGCTTGGCTAATGGCCACCAGCGCCGCCTTGTGGCCGTGATGGGCGTAGAACGCCGCCGTGCTTTCCGTAAACGGCCCGTGCAACGTGTGCACGAACGGGATCTCGATGCGGTCGGCCAGCGCGAGCGCCGTGAAACCACAATGATCGTGCACGACATCGAAACCGAACCGACCGCGCTGGCCAGCGGCTTCGATCGCGTCAAACGCACGCACCACATGGTCGACCTCATACAACGACCGCTCGATCTCATCCGGATGGGCCTCGCCGAGGAGCGGCACGACCTTCGCACTCGACACCGACCCCGGCGCGCAGAACAGCGTCACGGCATGACCTTGCCGGACCAGCGCCTCCGTCAGCGCGCTGACAACCAACTCCACCCCACCGTAGCCAGGCGGTGGAACCGAGATCCACGGCGGCGCGAGCATCGCCACCCGAAGAGGGCCCGACGCGAGCCGCGGGATCGTCCCGGGCACCGACAGCCTCGGCGGCTCCGCCCACGGCCGCTGGCCCAACCTGCGCTGCCCTGACCGGCGAGCACGCCTACCGTTCACGACACCCATAGCTGCTCCTGACGAGCCTCTCAACGATGGCGGTCGCACAGCAGAGAGGTCAGAAAGGACCGGACGAACGCACGACCGCGCTGGCAATGGCGCGCAATCTACCGCTAACCGTAGCAGCACACGCAAACTCCGCCTCCGCGGACCGTCATCAACGGCGTCTCGCGAGGCGTCTCGCGGGCCACCGAGCACCAGTTGATCGAGCGTCACCCACACACACCCTTCCAGTCATCAGGACACACAGACCCCACCCATCATCCGGGTTCACGTTTCGTGGACGCGCTCGCGGCGCAGGCGTCCGCCGGAGTCGCCGGTCGGTGCGTCTTGTGGGGTGAGAATCGCCAGCAGGTCGCCGAGCCTCTGCTTGTGAGCGAGCCGGTCCGGCAGCGGCAGGTGATCGTGGATCGTGTAACTGTTGCGGCGGCCGTGGCGCTCGCGGGTGATATAGCCGCCCGCGGCAAGGTCGGTGACGATGTTGTACGCGGCGCGTTCCGGTGATCCCGACGCGATCACCGAGCTCCCGACCACGCGGGATTCTCCGACCCACGACCACGGCGCCCTCAGCGGGCTATCGATGCTCATCGACGAGCAGCCGGAAACCGCCACGAGACGCTACCAAGTGCTCAACGTGCGCGAGCGGGGAATCCTGATCGACGACCTCCAACTGCCCGTTGGCGCCCACATCTCGTTCATCCTCGCGGGTAGAGGCATCAACCATGCCGAGTCTGGCCGCGTCGCGTATCGGACCGACACGGCCACTGGCGTCGCGGTCGATCCCTGGCACGAAGCGCCCGAAGCGATCCGCGCCCTGATCAGCGGCGAGACCGAGCTCGGCCCGCGGCTCAAGGATGCCTACATCACTCGGCTTTCGCGGTTCATAGGCCGGCTGCGGCCCATGCGTGTTGGACGTCCTGGATTTCTGCTGGTGTGGGGGTCTGACCCTGTCCTGGGTGATATTGCGCGGCGATGATCACGCGTGGTTTGCGTCCGAGTCAATGACACAGATCGGCGTTTCGATTAGCCCACATCTGCGAGGCTTCCGGCTTCACCAGGAAGGGGTCCTCGATGACCGAGCCGGGACGTTCAGCAGGCAGCGACGGAGG
>JBKQIR010000245.1:0-8911 GCA_052148275.1 Solirubrobacteraceae bacterium | reverse complement strand
CGCTCCGCCGAGAGCTGATCCGCCACGAGTTTTGGACACAAGCACCCCCGATGACCACCAACCCGAAAGTCGCGCAACCCCAGTCACCGTCAGCTCAGGCGGCCGCCTGAGATCCCGAAAGTCGAGTAGGTACGCGGAGTTCGTTGATGGGATCCGTATCCCGTTAGCGGCGTCGATGGGTGTGCTCGCGGTCGAACCGGAGGGCGGGGAGCCGGTCAGCGCGATCCGCGCGGGCCCGTATGGCGGGAACCTCGACCTGGCGGAGATCACCGAGGGGACGTCGTGTTTCTGCCCGTGTTCAAGTCGGGTGCTCGGGTTTGGAGCGGAGACGCGAACGCCGCCCAGTCCGATGGTGTTGTCGATCAGACGGGGATCGAGTCGGCGATGGAGGAGTTGCGGGT
This sequence comes from Solirubrobacteraceae bacterium, assembly GCA_052148275.1. Taxonomy (GTDB): domain Bacteria; phylum Actinomycetota; class Thermoleophilia; order Solirubrobacterales; family Solirubrobacteraceae; genus Palsa-465. The sequence goes on along the minus strand of JBKQIR010000245.1, from coordinate 8,510 downwards.
CCAGTACTTCGTTCACAAGTCTGTGGAGCTTGGCGGTCCGACTGTTGAGAAGCCGACGCATTGGGTCGTCACGGCGTTCGCCGAATCGCTCGAGGCCGCGTTGCCCGAGTGCGTTCGCACCGCTATGGGCTGGCTTGACCAGCATGCCGGGATTGACCGCCGTGACGCGTACACACTGTGCAGCTTGGCGATCTCGTTCAGGGTAACCCACTGGGCCGATCAGACCGGCTCGGTCTTCAGCGCGACGCCACCCAAGACGATTCACGCGATGATCCCGAAGGATGTGCTCGGTGAGCGCGTTCTGCAGCGGATCGGCGAGTCGATGCGCCCGGCAGCATGACCCTTACCCCATCGGATTGGATCGCGATCCTCCAGCTCGTAGCCCGAGCGGATACCTGTGCAACCCGGCGAGACGCCGACGGCTACGCAGCTCTGTTCACCGACGACGCCGTGATGGACGGCGACATGGGAACCATCCACGGGCAGAGCGCCTTGCGCGATGCGGTCGCGCGGGTCTGGGCCGCCGAGCCTGCCGGAACGCTGCATTTGACGCTGAATGCCGTGATCGACGAGTCCGGAGCAGAGCCCACCGTCGAAAGCGTGATGCTGATGGTTCGCGCCGGCACCTCCCCAACCGTGCTCGGCTCGGCCCGCGTTAGACAGACCGTCCGCCAAGCCCCCGACGGATGGCGGATCAGCGCGGACGATCGACATCACTGGCTGATCCAGTCCTTGTTCTCGGCGCGACCGGCACCCAGGGCGGCGCGATCGCCCGCGACCGTTCGAGGATGGCGCACACAGGAGCTGCAACAGGGCGAGAACATCATCGCTGCCGCCCAGCGGGCCGGCCTGCCGTGGCTGCTCCTGGCGTCCGTCGCGGCCGCGGACCGCGCTCCTGTCCCACACTTCCGGAGCAAGGCACGGATCGAGCAGCAGCTCAAGCACGCCGCGATCCCGTGGACAGTGGTGGCGCCAAGCTATTTCTACGAGAATGCGCTAGGCGGCCGCGCCTCGATAGGCGAGGGTAGGCTGCCGATTGCGCTGCCCGCCGACAAGCCGTTGCATCAAGTCGCGCTCGTCAACCGCGGCGCGCTCGTTGCCGCCATCCTCGGGCGCGGCGAAGAGCATCTGGGGGCGCGCGTCGAGGTCGCGGCCGACGCTCCAACCCCCGACGCCATGGCGACCGCAACTGGCGTCCGCTACGAACAAATCCCGCTCGCCGAGCTGCGCCGCCGCGGCCAGGATCTGGAGGAGATGTACCAGTTCCTCGCTGACGAGGGCTACAGAATCGACACCGCACCGCTACGCGCCAGATCTCGTGCCCCAGCTTCGCGGACTGGTCGGGCAACGTCGACTGGAGAGAAACGCCGACGCCGGATCCGCGCAGCGCCTAACGCTCACACTGCCGCGCGCCTGCTCAGCTCCACGCCGAGCATCTGGAGACCCTTCGTAGCGACCCTGCCTCCCGCATTGTCGACACGCGTGCCGCCACCGCGCAGCCGACTCCAGCCCCAGCGCCGGCTCGCGGGGGCCTCGAGTCCGATCGTGGTACACCACAGACCACATCAAAGGCCGGCTCGCACGTCGCCGCAAGCGAGGCTCGGGTGAGGGCGTGAACAACGACCCGTCTGCATATGCAGACTAACGCGGTCACCTCCAGGTCTAGCTAGCTAGGGCGGCCAAGAGTCCGATTGCCAGCCATCGGAACGTCGCCGAAGGCGCGTACCCGCCGCGCCCCGGCCGGAGTACGAGGATCGTCAGACCAGCGGTGCACCGCCCGATGTCTGTGTGCGTAAGCGGCAGCGGGTTGCCAGTCCCGGTCCAGGCGAAGGGAGCAGTGGCCAGCAGGTCCGGCGGGCTACCGTGCCTACTGCTTGGCCCGCGCCTGATCTGGTGAATACTGTTCTTCCATGAGCACCGTTGTAGCTGGCGACGGGTCGGCTGGCGCCGCCGGGAGCGGCCCGCTCTGGCGCAGGATTGTCGCGCTGTTTCGCCCCTATCGGGCGCGCGTGGCGTTGATCGTCGCAGTGATCGTGGTCAGCTCGGGATTGAGCGTCGCCGGGGCGCTGCTGATCAAGGTCGTGTTCGACAAGGCGTTGTTCCCGCCGGGCGGTCCGAACCTGCCGCTCTTGGTCGAGCTTGTCGCGGTGCTGGTCGCGATCCCGATCATCACCGGGGTTTTGAACATCGTCCAGACCTACTACACCAACTGGGTCGGCAACCGGGTGATGCGTGACCTGCGCGATCGGCTGTTCGGGCATCTGGAGCGGATGTCGCTGGCGTTCTTCACCGGGACGCGCACCGGCGAGGTGCAGTCGCGGCTCGCTAACGATGTCGGCGGTGTGCAGACGACGATCACCGAGACGGCGTCGTCGGTCGTCTCGAACGTTGTTGTGGTCGCGTCGTCGATCGTCGCGATGCTGATCCTGTCACCGACGCTGACGCTGCTCTCGGTCGCGATCGTGCCCGTGTTCGTGGTGCTCAGCAACCGCGTCGGGCGCACTCGCCGTCAGGCGCGGCGCGAGACGCAGGTCTCGCTTGCTGAGATGAGCGCGATCACGCAGGAGAGCCTGTCGGTGTCCGGGGTTCTGCTGTCCAAGGTCTTCGGTCGTCAGGATCGCGAGATTGACCGCTACGGTGCCGAGAACGCTCGCCAGGCCGATCTCCAGGTGCGTCAGGCGATGACAGGCCGCGGCTTCTTCGCTGTCACGCAGGCGTTCTTCGGGATCGCCCCAGCGCTTCTGTACTTGGTCGCGGGCCTTGAGCTCCACGGGGGCGATGGTGGCCTGAGCGCCGGCACGATCGTCGCGTTCACGACCCTGCAGACGCGGCTGTTGCAACCAATCAATCAGCTGCTGCAGGTCTCGGTGGACGTGCAGTCGTCGGTCGCGCTGTTCGCGCGCGTGTTCGAGTATCTCGACCTCACGCCGGAGATCACCGATCGGCCCGGGGCCAAGGAGCTGTCTGCCGGGGATGTTCGAGGCGAGGTCGAGCTTGACCATGTCTCCTTCGTGTACGGACCCGGTGAGGGCTCGGCACAGAACGGCCGCGGGCCGCGACACTGGGCGCTTCGTGACGTGAGCCTACGCGTCGAGCCGGGGCAGCTTGCCGCGCTCGTGGGTCCCAGTGGCGCCGGCAAGACGACGATCTCCTACCTGATCCCGCGCCTCTACGACGCGACCGGGGGCGCGGTCAGGGTCGACGGGCACGACGTGCACGAGTTGACGCTCGCCTCGATCGCCGATATCTGTGGGGTCGTCACCCAGGAGAGCTACCTTTTCCACGCCTCGGTGCGCGACAACCTACGCTACGGCTGCCCTGACGCAACCGATGCGGAGATCGAGCAAGCTGCGCGTGCGGCATACATCCATGACCGGATCGTCGAGCTAGACGACGGTTATGACACGATCGTCGGCGAGCGCGGCTACCGCTTCTCCGGCGGCGAGCGCCAGCGACTCGCGATCGCCCGCGTGATCCTCAAGGACCCAAAGGTGCTAGTGCTCGACGAGGCGACCTCGGCGCTTGACACCGAGAGCGAGCGAATCGTCCAACGCGCGCTCGAGTCGGTGATGCAAGGCCGAACGACGATCGCGATCGCGCACCGGCTCTCCACAATCCGGGCCGCAGAGGTGATCTTCGTGCTCGACCGAGGCCAGATAGCCGAACGAGGCACCCACGACGAACTCGTCCAACAGGGCGGCCTCTACGCGCGGCTCTACGAGGAGCAGTTCGGCTCCGGCGCGGTCCAGGCGTTCTGCTCGGACGGGATCGTCCTCGCCGACGGTCGCTGCGTACGTCCCGCGATCTCACTCGCCCAACAGCCGCCCACAATGACACACCGCGAAGCGCAACCCGCCGCGCACGCGTGACGGTCCCGTCGGAGGACGAAACCGCCCGCCTCAGGCCACTTCACGGTGGCCACAGCGCGAAAGCGCGTGCCGTGCGGTCCAGGCGCTTCTCGCCGACCCTACAAAAACGCTTGATTGGGATCGCCAGTCGGAGCGGTCACACTCGAAACATCACCAATCACAGTCACACGGCATGCGGTAAACCGGCCTCGGCGCGGTCACTCGGACTTTGGCCGGGGGAGATAGCTGGCGCTGAGCAGGGCGCCGGCGACCTCGCGCCCCGACCCGCTTGCGCGCCTGCGGGCGGCCGCACTGTGACGCACGTCCTGCAAAGTGACCGAAGGCGGGGTGGTTTCCGGCCGCGAGCCAGTCCGAAACGTCACGAAAGGACCGCGAAGTGCCGCAAACCGATGGACCAGCTGTGTTGCTCAGATTGGACGGCCGCCGGCGCGGCGGCGCTCGGTACCTCGCGGACTCCTGGCGGTGGCTCGCCGAACGCTGCTGGTGGCTTTCGCGGCGAGCCTGATCGCCGCCGAGGCGGCCGGTGCGGCATCGCTGCCGCCGATCCCAGCGGACGCCGCGGCCGTCCAATCCCGCTGCTCGGCCGTATCGGTCTCGCCGCAGGTCCTCAATGTGGGGGACACGCTGACCGGCACGGCGGAGCAGCCGACCGCCGCGTGCGGCGGGCCGCCCAACACCGTGCACTGTTCGTGGGGCCTGGCGGGCGACCCGGGCTTAAGGGAGCTGCCCGGCTGCTCGATGTTCCTCTGCAAGGCCAAGGCGGTGGCGCGCCCAGCGAGGGCTGGAGCGATGCCGGTATCGACGGTAGCTCGCCGTTCGGCGAGTGGACATCGTTTGAGCCTTACATCGTGCTCGACCACCAGTACGAGGTCAGCGGCACCGTGACGCTGAAGAACTCCGGCGGCGAGGGCGCGAGTGGCATCCAGATGCGTGCAAGCTGTCGCGGCGGCGGCAGGACGACCTCGGACCAGAGCGGTGACTACAACTTCCTGCTCGGCTTCGGCGGGTGCTCGATCGCCCCGGTGCTGCCGGCCGGGTTCAGCGCCACGCCCGCCTCGCGCCAGGTGAGCGTCACCAAACATGCGATCACCGGTGTCGACTTCCAGGTCAGCCGCGGAGGCGGAGGGGCGCCGGACGTCGCTAGCGCTGCGTCGCTGAGCGGCGGCTGCAAGCTCAGCGTGAAGATCATGGCGCCAAAGACGGTCCGTTCGGGCCTGGCGATCTACCAGCACTTCGCGACCAGCGAGCAGAGCAAGGCGTTCTTCATCTTGCCCGAATCCAGCCAATGCGCGTCGGGTTGCGCGAACGTGGTAGTCAGCGTCACCGACCCGAAGACGCACGCGGCTGTGGAAGACGCGACGGTGAACGTGTCTGTCAGCCAGCTGTCCGGTGTCGCCGGTGACGGCTACCTGTGCACCGATGGGAGGGCGCCGAAGTGCGGGCGCTACCTGTTCGACCTGGCGACCAACGAACAGGGGCAGGTGCCGCTCCTCTACTGGGCACCCAGCGTTGTCTACAACGGCCACAGCGTCACGCTCAACGCGACCGCGAAGGAGGCTTGCTCGGCCGCGTCGTGTCCGGCGCGAGTTCGCAACGGTGCCGCGAAGCCGGTTCATCTCGCTGTCAAGCGCTACCTGATCTATGCAAAGACGGCGTCGATGTCGGAGGAGAAGGCCGAGGAACTCGCGGCCTGGGCCGGCGGCACGAGCGTGCTGGCAAAGCTCGGTGGCATCATGTCTGCAACGAGCCTGATTGAGAAGGGACTGACCTTTCGCTCAACACCCTGATCGAGGCTGAGGTAGCGGCCGAGACCGCCGAGACCGCGCTTGCGGCGGTCGAGTTCGCGGTTCCGATCATCGGCGTCGCCGAGTTGGCCCACCTGGGATCGGAGTTGTGGGAGCGCCAGGGCTATATCGCGATGCTCTTGGACACGCTGGACCTGAGCGCCATCGGCCTCGACGACGATCCCGCCGAGCGGTCGTGTCGGCCGCGCCGAGCCTATCGTTCGAGAACCGGCTCGCGAACTACGGCACCGCCGCGCCCGCGCACGTGGGCGCCGGCGGCGTCCTGTGGGACTACTCCAAAACGCTCGCATACCTGGAGGAGCACCACGATCCCGCGTTTGGCTCACAGACGCTATCGCTGCAGGTCTACGAGATCTCGACCTGCATCGCGGGTCAACTCTGCGGCCCGGGCTACCGCAGCTTCGAGACGTCGATGCGACCAGCGCTGTACTTCGTCTTCCAGGCCTCGCACAGCGCTACCCAGGTGTCGTTCCCCGCGGTCACGCTGACCGTGCCGTATGACCCCAACGCCTGGACCGAGAGCCAGCACAACCTCGCGGGGCTCCTTTAAGCCACCGGAGACCAAGAACCGGGCGCCCAGATAGCGGGTCGGCGCCGGCGAGACATAGGCGAGCGCCCGAATGTGCACAGCACAACGCCCGCCCGCTTCCGGCGAGCCACAGCCCGAAGCGTCGGTGGCGCTAAGCAGCCGCGGTCAGCCTTCGGGCCGTTGACGCTGGCGCCGCGACGGCGCCGCAGTCCGCGCGCGAAGCAGGCCGGGGTGCGGCTCACGAGATGCGCGCCGCGCAAGGGACGCAGGAGTTGCTTACTGCGTCTTGGGTACCGGAGCTGCTCAGTCGCAGGCGCCGGCTCGCTTGAGCCTCGCCTCGGCCTGCCTCGGTCGTGCGGGCGATGGCCCACCGGTAACCCGGTTCGACAAGCTGGATTCGCTCCAATGTCAGGCCGGCCTCAGCGAAGCAGCCGTGCGGAGCGTCGGGATCGCGATCACCGCCGCCATAGCGCGTGAGCGCCGAAGGTCCTTGAGACCCCGGGGAGGGCAGCGGCTCTGAGCTCATCACCACCTCGCAGGCCACAATCCTGGATGCGGGATGCATCGCTCGGTTCGCGGCGGCGCGACCGCCCGCGTGCGTTCTATCTACCGCGCGGCGTGCACGAGGCGGCTGCCCGTCAGACGCGACCCGGTTACCCTCTCCGTGGTCGGATCGAGGATGAATGCGATCGTGTACGAGCGAACATCGCCGGCTGGGTCGCTGGCGTACGCCACACATCTCGCCGACCTGGTGTTGGCTGAGTGACACCTCACCGAGTTGATCTCGATCAACGAGGTGTGATAGGCCCGCTGAAGCCGGCTCTGGAACTCGGGCTTGATCACGCGCGCCAGCTTCTGTACGTCGACGACACGCTCGGTCGTGGAGCCGCCTGGGAGCAAGGAGACGATCGCGACGAACACAACGATGGCTGCGACGCTGTAAACCAGACCCCGAGCCCACAACGGCCCCCACATCAGCTTGAACTCGGGGGCCAGCTTGCGCAGCACGACCGCCCGCTGCTCGGTCGAAGTGCCACTCTCGGGCGTCGCCGGCACCTCACCGGGCTCCTCGAGTCGGTGTGGCGTCCAGTCCGCGTCGAAGTAGAGGAACTGCGTCTCATCGGCTCGCTCAGGCAGCCCTGCGGGGAACTCCTCGCCGAACCTGGCGCGAAACGCCTCATAGGTCTGCTCGCGCGGCCGCTTGCGACTCTTGAACGGAAGGCTGACGATCAGCCGCTGCGGCTCGTCGCGGGCGAGCACATGCTCCACCTCCCAGGCAAAGCCCGGCGTGGCACCGATGTGCAAGATCACCGCCCCGCCGCGATCCAGCAGACCGTCGAGTGTCTTTTGCCACTCGTCATCGCCTGCGTACAGCCGTGACGCTCCGAGGTGGGGGAGCTCCTCGGTGGGATCGCCGATCGTGACGAACGGCGCCACGTCGTTCAGGACACGAGCCAGGCGCTCCTCAAACGTTCGCTTAGCGCCGATGCCCAACCCGGTCGGGCTACCGCGAAGCGGCCGCACACGCCGGCGAGAGCGCCAAGAGGTGACGACGGCCTGCTCGTCGGCTTGAAAGGAGCGCAGGTACACGATTGGCGGTCGCTCATCCTGGGCGAGCACGTAATCTGCCCCTTTGACGCGCAGTCGCCGCCCCCTCACAAGCAGGACGCCGGCAGCGGCGAGACAACCTAAGCCCAACACCGGGAGCAGGTTGGATTGGTGGCCCGAGTTCAGGTCTTGCACGAAACCGACCCCGAGCATAATCAAGGCGGCGCTCGGCACGAGCGCAAGCGCGATCACGATCATCACCAGCCCTCGACCCCTAGCCCGACTCGCGCGCGCCGCCCGTGCACGCGCGAGCAGATCGCCCCGTTCGGGCGCCGTCCTGCCCCGCAACTTGATCACGATGACGGCGTTCTAACAGCAACCGCGCATCGCGTCAAGAACCGGCTTGGAACCGTGGGAGGGGCCCGGGCGATACACCATGCGCCTTCGCAAGAAACGGAGCTTGCAGCGTATCGGTACGCAGCCGCCGAGTGAGCGTCGGTGATGAGGGCGCCGGCGCAATCGCCGATACTTCTTCCCAGCCCAGCGCCTCAGGTAGGTGTTGACCCGCTGCAGGAGGGCGTCCATCACGGTCCAGTAATAGCGGCCGTAATAGTTCATGCACCCGGCGATGATGCTCGGGTTTCGCACTTTTCGGGGTGGAAGTGGCGGCGGCGGCCTGTCGGGGCAGGGCTCTGGTTTGAGGCTCTGAGCAGGCGTTAAGGCAGCCGCTCTGAAGGAGCATCGGCGGTTTCCCCGAAC
>JBKQIR010000244.1:0-7304 GCA_052148275.1 Solirubrobacteraceae bacterium | reverse complement strand
TCTAGTGTCCCGCGCCGTTAATTCGTTGTAGAAGTCGTGCGAGCTTGGCCAGGATCTCCTCGGCGGACTTCGTCCAGATAAACGGCCTGGGGTTCTCGTTCCATACAGCGACCCAAGTGCGGATGTCCTTCTCGAGCGCTTGGACTGAGCGGTGATCAGAGCGGCGGAGGAGATCGTCGGTCAGATAGGCGAACCATCGTTCGACCTGGTTGATCCAGCTGTAGGCGGACACCGGGTGTCGCAGGCTTGAGGAGGATTCCTGCTGGGTGCAAGGAACTTTTCATGCATGCGGCGCGAGGAGATAGAGGCGATTGCTTTGGCGGGTGGGGAGCCGGCCCGGGAATTGGTGGGTGCGCTGGTTGACGAGGTCGTGGTGCTGCGTGAGCGTGTGGAGGAGCTTGAGCGTCGCGTTGGCCAGAACTCGGGGAATAGCGACATGCCGCCCGGCTCGGATCGGCCGGCGCCGCGGGCTGAGCGTCGACGCGCGGCGCGGGAGGCGTATAAGCGCTCGATGCGGAAGTCTGGTGGTCAGCCCGGGCATCATGGCAAAACGCGTGAGCTCGTCGCGCCCGAGCGGCTGGAGAAGCGTCTTGAACATCTGCCGGACTGTTGTGGTTGCGGGCATGTGTTTGATGGCTGCGAGGAGCGGGTCGGGGATCCGGTGTCCCATCAGCAGTTCGAGCTGCCTGTGATCCGGCCGTTGGTGTTCGAGCACGCGCGGGTGCGGTTGCTCTGCCCGGCGTGTCAGACGGCGACGCTCGCGAAGCTCTCGGCGGGCGCTTTGTCGGGGTTCGGGCCCCGGGTGGACGCGCATATCGCGATGCTCGCCGGGGTGTTTCGGCTCTCGCGCGATCAGGTCCGCCAGATGGTTGTTGAGGTGTTCGGGATCCCGGCGTCGAAGGGGTCGATCGACAACGCGATCATGCGGATGAGCGCGATCCTCGCTGATCCGTGGGCCGAGTTGCGTGAGGCGATCCGCAAGGCGCAGGTCGTGCATGCTGATGAGACGACGTGGCGGCTGCGGGGCGCGCAGCAATGGCTGTGGATCGCCGCCAGCTCGTTGGTGGCGTGTTTTCGGATCGACCCGACCCGCTCCCAGCGGGCAGCCAAGGAGCTGTTGGGCGAGGAGTTCGGCGGGTTCGTCGTGTCCGATCGCTACGCCGGCTATCACTTCCTCGATGTCCTCCAACAACAAATTTGCTGGTGTCACGTGATCCGGCAACTGGTCGAGGTCTCCCAGCGCACCGGCGCGAGCGGCCGCCGCGGCACCCAGCTCGTCACGCTCGCCCGCAAGGTGATCGCCGTGCACCGCGAGTTTCTGACTGACGGTCAGGGCCCCGACTGGCTCAGCGACAAGCTGACGACGCTGCGAGCACAGATCAAGGCGCTGCTCGAAAAGTGCGCCGCCGGCCGGCACATCAAGACCGCGAACTTCGCCCTCGGGCTACTGGAGGAATACGACGCGCTATGGACCTTCTGCGACGTCCCCGACCTCCAGATCGATCCCACCAACAACCGAGCCGAACGCGCCGTCCGTCACGCCGTGCTGATGCGCAAACTCCAGGGCGGCACCCAATCAGACCGCGGCAGCCGCTGGGTCGAACGGATCCAATCCGTCCGCGAGACCTGCCGCTTACAAGACCGCCCCGTCCTGGCCTACCTGACCCAGGTCGCGACCGCCGCCCACCACCAGCGCCCAACCCCCTCGCTCGTCCCAACATAACTCACGCAGGAACCCCGGCCATCACGACGACACCCCGTGAACGCCTACCCTCGACGGTACCGTCCTCGTTCTTGGTGAGGATCAGTGCATCGATCACGCGGATCGTTCCGGAGTCAACCAATAAGAGCAGCTCCCTTCGCCATCTCGCCGGTGAAGTTGCTGGCGCCTGCCGGGAACTCGACCACGACGTAGTCAACCGGACCGAGTTCATCTAGTGGTGGCTCCTGCAAGTTCTATCCCAATGTGAGGGATCGGTGATCATTCCGAGAACTCCTTGTCGTGTTGATCGACAAGGAATGGAGACTGGGAATGGTCGCGAAGAAGATTGTGGTGTCAGCGGAGGATCGGGTTGTGTTGGAGCGGATCGTGCGCGCGCGTACGTGTGAGCGGCGGATGCTTGAGCGCGCGCAGGTTGTGTTGCTTGCTTCCGAGGGTCTCTCAGCGGCTGCGATTGCTGAGCGGGTGGGGTGCTCGGAGAAGCTTGTCAAGCGGTGGCGCTCGCGCTATCAGCGGGGCGGGATCGAGGCGTTGCGGGACGCGCCGCGCTCGGGTGCGCCGTTGACGCACGGTCCGGAGACGAGGGCGTTGTTGATCGCGAAGGCGTGCACGCGGCCGCCCGCGAGCGAAGCGGGAGCGCGGCGGGAGCGCTGGACCTACGAGCAGCTCGGTGCGGAGGTCGGGATGTCGGGATCCCAAGCGCACGTGATCCTCTCGCGCGCGGACATCAAGCCACACCGGACCGACTACTGGATCATGTCGGACTTCTCGCGCGAGGGGTTCTGCGAGCGGATGGTCGAAGTTTGCGGGCTGTACGTCGATCCGCCGGAGAACGTGCTGGTGCTCTCGCTGGATGAGAAGACCTCGATCCAGGCCAAGGCGCCGGTCAAGCTCGACACGCCACCAGCGCCCGGCAAGCCCGCCCGACGCGAGCACGAGTACACACGCAACGGCACCCAGTGCCTGTTCGCGGCCCTGAAAGTCCACCACGGCGAGGTGATCGGGATGGCATCCAAGACCCGCAACCGCTTCGATCTGATCCGCTTCCTCGACCAGCTCGAGCGCGAGCTCCCGATCGTCGATGGGCAGAAGATCGTCGCGGTCTCCGACAACCTCTCTACCCGCGGCACCGAGGAGGTCCAGAAGTGGCTGGCCGAGCATCCACGCTGGAGCTTTCAGTTTACCCCGACCCACGCCTCGTGGCTAAACCAGATCGAGATCTTCTTCTCGATCCTCTACCGCCGTTTGCTCAAGCACGGCATCTTCACCAGCGAGGACGACCTCGCCCAACAGATGCTTGCGTACATCGAAACCTACAACCAGACGGCCAAGCCGTTCAAGTGGACTTACACCGGCAAAGTGCTGGAGGCGTAACCCCAAAGATCCGGACGGCACTTACAGGACGACCCACTAGGTCATCAAACATGGCGCCCCACAGACGAAGCGTTCCATGACGTTCAGGATGGTTGACGTTGCTGAGCTTCAGGCGTCGGGCGGCGAGGATCCCGTCGCGGTGCCGGCGGATCGTTTTGCCTAGGCGGATGAACGGCCACAGGCGGCAGCGGGAGAGGCGGGACAGGAGCCGGTCGAGCAGCTCGCCGACGGCGCCGGCGGTGAGGCCGGGGGCGAAGATCGCTCTGACCATCTCCTTCATCGCCTACTCAGCCCAGCAAACCCAGCCCGGCCCTCAGGGCAGACTCACCTACGATTACCCTCGGAGCCGCGCAAATTTGCGGTCTGCATCCCGTCGGCGCGCCCGCTCCCGGCGACCAGCACGGTCCGCCCTGTCAGCGGGCACCGCATTCATGATCGTGCGCCCGCGCGGCCCGGTCGACCCGGCACCGCCGAGCACGACGCTCGCTCGATGACGTCTCGGTCGCGCCGGGTCGTCGCATTGGGCCAGGAGCGACGACGCAGCAAATCGGCGCGAGACTGTCGCTTCCCTCAGCGCGTTTGCCGCGCTCTTACAAGCAACGGCGTCCATTTCCCGCCGCCCCTTGGACCGCCTGGGATCGATCCGGAGCGAACGAACGCCGCGATCGCACGCACGCGAACGCGATCGTCAGCCCGGGCTGAGCGCTCACGAGCGCTTCCGTGGCCGAGCGATCGTGCGGGGCGGCGTCGTCGGGCGAGTGCTTGCCGTCGAATGCGATCGTTCGGGCACGGCGCCGGGGGCTGCCGGCCGATGCGACTACAGAAGAGCCGTCGATGACGCTCGGTGCTTGCAAAGAGGCGTCGAGCGCGATCTTCAGCTAGCGCTCAGCCGCTCTCGGGTGCGGCCCTAATGGAGTGAGCCGATGGAGGATCCAGATGGTGAAAGAAGGCCCTGTAAATTAGCGGTTTTGAGCGACCGACCGATCGTGGAGGGTCGGGGTTGTCGTGAGGCGATCCGGTGGCGATTAGGGCTCGATTAGGGCGGGTTGAGGCGTTGCGCTCAAGTCTGCGGAGTTCACGGCAGAGCCCGCCGGACGGTGTTGGGGGGATCGCTCTACGCTTGCGGCGTTGTGCCGGGACCACCTCCTCATATTGCCGATCGTCGCGCAAAGCGCCGCGCGCAGTTGCGCCGCCAGCGACTGGGAGCCCTCGGTGCAGTGGTCGCTGTGCTCGTCGTTCTAACCCTGACGTTCGCGTTGCTCACCGGCGGCCGCCGCGGCGGGCCCCCGAGCAGGGCGCTGCCCTCAGGGCCGCCGCCGAGTCTTGGGGCCAAACGTCCGGTCCGTACAGCGGCCCGGACTGGCGCGAGCGCGGAGATGCGGCGGCTGCTGCGCCTCGGTCTGCCGGTCTATTGCGGCGGACCTCAAGGCCACGAGGTCGCGTTCACGTTCGACGATGGACCCGGCCTCTACACCCATTACGCGCTCAAGAAGCTCACCGAGGCCCACGAGCGCGCGACGTTTTTCATCGTCGGGGACAACATCGACGAGTGGCCCGGATACCTGCAGCGCGAGTTCAGGGTCGCAGCCGTAGAAGACCACATATACACGCACGTCGCGCTGATCGCGCTATCGCCCGGCCAGATCACCTACCAGCTGCAGGCGACAGCTGAGAAGATCCAGGCGATCACCGGCGAGCACGTCAAGTTCTGGCGCCCGCCCTATGAATTGCACAACCCCACCGTCGACAGGATCGCGCAGCACCTCGGACTTGTGGACATCCTCTGGGACGACGACTCGCAAGACTCACTCGGCGCCTCCTACGCGATGATCATCAAGAACGTCGAAGCGGGGCTGCGCCCCGGCGCGATCATCGAGATGCACGAGAACCGCGGGCAAACGAACCGGGCCCTGACCACGTTGCTGCCCGAGCTGCACCGTCGCCACCTGCGGTCCGTGAGCGTCCCACAACTACTGGCCACCGACCCGCCATCGCTCGCCCAGCTCCGCAAAGGACTCTCCGGCTGCGCCCACGAAGGTGAGGTTCTCACCTCCGGCCCACCCGAGTAGATCGCACCGCTCCGGGCTCGCTCCGCAACAACGCGCCGACAGTCACGGTCGCGGGAGGCGCTATCGACAGCGACGCGCGCTCGTCCGGCGCCATCACAAACCATTGGAGATCACAGCGGAGTTGGAGGGCCAGCCTGCCAGGGGCAGCGCCGTGGCTCACACCGCTCCGCGCGAAACGCCCGCGGCGACGTCTCCGTTCGTCGAACAGGAGAAGCGCCGCCGAGAGCGACCGGATCGCGAACGCAGACGTCCGTACCGTCCTACCCGCCCGGTTCGCCGACGCTTGGAATTGGGCGAAAAGCATGAGCGGTGGTCAGCTCGAAGCGCGCGCTGGGCAGCTGCTTTTTCGGCGTCCGGATGTTTGCTGGGCGCGGCCGCTGTCGGCTAACTCTGGGGCGACGACGGCCCGGCGGTCTGGCGTCGCGCCGCTGTCGGATGTAGCCCAAACCGGAAGCGAGGCGGGTCCTGCTATTGGCGACGAGCAGGGCGCCCGCGCGTCCCGAGGTGCGAACTTGCTTTGCTTTCACGGAGGGCGTGGATCCGGGGTGCCGAAGCCCCACCCCGGGCCGGAAGCGGCCGTCCGGACGCGAGTGCCCCGGAAGGCGACGATCCGGCAGTCTCCTTGGTCGGCGAGCGGGAGCCTAGCGACGCTCGATCGTGCGGACCCGAGAGTTCCCGCCCGAGCGCGCTGCGATACCAGGAGATCGCCGCCTCGCCGGCGAGAACGATCAAGATCGAAGGTGCGTCACCGCCGGTGGTCCAAGGGCGTGCAGCGCCGGCCCGGATGTACCGCCCCAGTCCTCCGGAAGGACATCAGCGATGGATTGCGAGAAGCACCAGTGATGGCCGCCGAGGTCCTCAGCGGTGTACTGGCGCTCTCCGTATTGGAAATCCCGCGGCTCGTCCAAGATCTCTGCGCCACGCTCGCGCGCACGCGCGCAGTGCCCGCGCACGTCGGGAACGCGGACCAGTAGCGATTGTGGTCCACCCAGCGCCTGCGAGGTGCGAGGCTCGGTAATCACCACCGTGCCTCCGTTCAGCAAGAGCTGCGCACGATGATCTCCGACCTGCCAGCGAACCTCGAAGCCGAACTTGTCGCACAGCCACCCGATCGCCTCCTCGACGTCCTCGTAGACCAGCACGGGGATCACCGTGGACGGCGGCATCGTCCGATTGAAGCCATTGAACGGCGGTCTGGTCGCGACTTCGGACACAAGCACAATCTTTGCAAAGCAGGACGACGAACCGGCCCACGTGCTAAGCAAACCGCCGAGAACGCGATGCAGAACGCCCACCTGAGGGGTTCACAACAGTTCCGTAATCGCGAACGAGGAGAACTCTCAGCATCCACACCGATCGGCTGGACACTCCTGCCTCTGTCGGTTGGCAGCACACACGGCCGCCAGCCTCCACCCGGGCCGACACGTGCATTCCTGTTGCGACGCAACTGCACCGCCGGCTCGCCAAGAGACGTGGTTTGCGCGGAAAGCAGGCCGCGAGCGCTGCCGCTTTGATCGAGGAGCAGGAGGCCGCGGATCGCCAGAACTCGCGACTGTTGGTGGGCCGACCGGGTCTACTTCCTCGCCTTCTCCCTTGCGGGACCGTTCAGCCCCTCACCGCGAGGTCGACCAACGAGCCGAATTAGATCAGGTTGACCCACGAGGGCGGCGGCTGCGGCTACTGCGTTGATCGAGCGGCTGCCGCCATTCGACGGTGAGGGCATGCGACGATCGTTGAGCCGTGGCCGACGAGATCGCATCCCTTCGCTGCGCGTGGTGTCGCGAGGAGCGACCGGACGACGATGAGCCGTGTCCTTCATGCGGTCAGCCGCGGTTTCGTCACAAGACCGCTGATCGCGAGGAGTTCTGGGATCGGCAGCGCGAGCTTGATGAACATGGGCGCTGACAGCCTGCGCGAAAGGCGGCCGCTGCCGGTTTGATCGAGTACCAGGAGGCGGTGCTCGAACGAAGGACCGCGCCCCCTGCTGGTGTGCGGGCCTTACAGGCGGAGTCCGGCGCTGGCGGGGATGACCGGCGCGGTTCGGGCGTGGACGGTGTTGATGATCTCGGTCGTGTCGATCCCTTGGAGATACGTGCTCGTGACCCCCAGGTGGGCATGTCCGAGCTGGCGTTGGATCACCG
>JBKQIR010000243.1:0-3357 GCA_052148275.1 Solirubrobacteraceae bacterium | reverse complement strand
ATTTCCGAGCCGCCTATCTGCCGTCAAGGACGTCCTATTCAGCGCGGGTGACGTCCGCATCTTCCGATGAGAGTGCTGTTCGTCAACGATTACGCGTTCGAGGGCGGAGGCGCCGAGCGCCTCTTGGCCAGCGAGCGGCGCGAACTCGAGAGTCGAGGGCACCGCACGGAACTCTTCTCGCTTGATTCAACGGATTTGTACGGCCCGGCGAGCGAATGGACAGTTCCGTGTCAGAACCCGAAAGGACGGATCGGTACGACGGTGGGCCAACTGTGGCATCCTACGGTCCGGATAGCGTTTGAGAAAGCCGTAGCTCGGTTCGACCCAGAGTTGATCCACTACCACAATTTGACTCGGCTGTCGGCTGTGGTGCTGGCGGAGGCGGAGCGGTTCCCAGCGGTGCTGACTTTGCATGACTATGGGGTCATGTATCCACTGCTCAAGCGCCGGTTCCCGGATGGGCGCTTCTGCGATGTCGGGGGATTTCCCTGCTGCATAAAGCACGCAGGTGTGGTGCGATATCTGTTTGAGCGCATACGTACACGCATCCACAGGCGTCGCATGCAGACGCTCAGGTTTGTGTTGGCTCCGAGTGGGTACGTGCAAAGCGTGGCCATTGCGTGCGGAATTCCGCGTGTGATGCGTTGCCTGAATGGCGTTGCGGACGAGCGGCGTGTCGTCGGCGCGCGACGTCGGCCAGCCCAGATCCTCTATGCCGGCAGGTATGAGCGAGAAAAGGGCGTGTTCGCTTTGCTTTCTGCGTTTGAGCTCGTGGCTGATCGCTTGTCGTTCGCCGAGCTTGCGTTTGCCGGTGGCGGGATCGAAGGCGACCGTTTGCGTGCATGCGCGCGGGCGTCTCGGCATTCAGACAAGGTGAGCTTTCTCGGACAACTCAGCCACGAGGAACTGGCGTCGTGGTATGCAAGGTGTAGCGTTGTTGCTGTGCCATCGCTGTGGCCCGAGCCTTTTGGATTAGTGGGCGTGGAGGCGATGTTCGCTGGAACACCGGTCGTAGGGTCGGGGCGCGGCGGGATGACCGAGTGGTTGGAGGACGGGCGCAACGGACTGATCGCCGATCCAGGGCCGGCGACTTTCAGCAGCGCGCTAGCGCGGATTCTCACCGACGAAACGCTGTACGCGCGCCTTAGCCAGGCCTGCCGTGCGACTGCGCGGCGGTTCGAGATCTCAGAACACGTGGACAATCTCGAGAAGATTTACAACGCGGCCATAGCGTAGCGTGGTCAGGGACAGCTCGGGCAGTCGTGACGGACCGGATCGACATCGTCGGCGCCCGGTGGAGCCGCTCGGGCGCCGAAGCGATCGTCAAACTACGCGATCCGACAAAAGAACGCACTCACCTGGACCACGAACGGATCTCGCCTACCTTCCATTCCGTTCCCTGTTTCGGATCGCTCGGGTCCGCAAACTCACCATTGGACCTGTGAGTCAGACCGAGGTGGCGAGCGACATGCGCGAACACGCGCTCGAGCCGATCCCAGTCGTCGTTGCGCGCGATCTCCCAACTGTGCCCCCACAGATGAAACACACCGCCGCGTTGATACACGAGATCGAATAGGGCGACCGCCAGGGTATCCCAGTTCCAGAACTGACGCATAGTAATCACCGGTCGGAAGTCTGCATGTCGCGCGATAGCCGCAACGTCGCTCCAATGTCGGTAGCCGTGTAGCGTTGTGTGCATCTGGAACGGATCAGCAGGCGCGCTGACGACGAAGCGACGGACTGTTCTCGCCACCTCGAAACCCGCACGGCGCACCATCAGGACGTGTCGTTCGTCATACGCCCCACCGGGATAGGCAAAGCTAGTCACACGCGCACCTATGATTTGCTCGAGTTCCACCTTGCCATCCTCGATCTCTTTGGCAGCCTGCGCTTCCTCAATTCGCGGGAGGCGAGGATGAGTCAAAGTGTGGCCGCCGATCTCAAAGCTAGTAGCCAGTTCTCGAACGTGCTCAGGCCGAAGTCGGTCCCGCGGTCGAAGCTCAGTGGAGCGTGGTGCGATGTAGAACGTTCCGCTCAGCCCGTACCGATTGAGCAGTTCGGCGACCTTCAGATCCAGGACGTGACCGTCATCCCAACTTGTAGTGACGATTATCTGGCTGCGAACCATCAGCGGTGCCGTTTTGCGCCGACGTGTTCATCGAGGATACGTCCGGGCCGCGACGTGATGACCGCCCAATCCACCGCAAGCGCGCGGCGGTCGATGGTGGCGATCGGCGCAACGCGCGAGTCGTCTCGGACACGGCGTTCGATGGGGGCGACGAAAGCGTTTCTGTCAATCGACGCCAGGAACCCGTTCTTCCCAAGGGCCCTTGCCGACGATGTGCAGATAACCTCGGGGTCCGTTCCACGGAGGTTTTCCGCGGCCTCGAGGGACACGTCGACATCAGGGACACCTGTCAGTCCCAGAGACTCGCGCCGATGACCCGTTCCCCGCACCCGATGAACCTTTCCGCGTGCCTCAGCCCGCGCCGCGAAGGGAGGCCACGTCGCGAACGGAGCCGTTCGTCTCAGCGCGCACACCAACCGCGCGCCGAACGAGGAAACGGGCATGCGATGGACGTCGAGCATGTCATTAGTTGTCTGACCTACGAAATGTGGGTCTCGCATCCACGTCACCCCACTGCCACCACGCAGTATAGCACGATACCCCAGAAGCTAGCGTATCTGAAGAGGACAAAATGGGACCAGGTCGCTTCGGCCAGCATAAGTGGGGTTTGCGAAATGCGCACCAGGACAGCACCCTAAAGTTTGGTTGCCTCGCACTGCTCTCGCGGTAGTGATCGATCAGCTCGTGCTAGCCGGACCGATTCGGTGCCGGTATGTGCATTGCATCTGGGAGCCAGGCGCTCGGCACCGATCCCGTTTGTATCGGCATCATGCGTCCTGACCTTGAGCCCTAAGCAGCTGCTCTCGGTGTTATCACACGACACAGGCCGCGGACAATGTGAGCATTGAGACACGCGGCGCTGCCAAAACCCTTTTGGGAGACTTTTCCGTGATCCCTTACCAGCCAGTGTTCGCGACTCGAACGGTCGTCCAGTGTCCGGTCGCTGCTTGATGATCGGGGCGTGTGTGTCGATCAGAGCGGGTGAGATGTCTTCATCCTGGCGTGACTTCTGCGGCGAGCCTTGAGGGCGGGCTGATTGTGGTGGTTGGTCCCGATGCTCGTGTGGAGTCGTTCGATGTGTCTTCGTGCGGAGATCGCCGGCGGCGAGATCGACGTCGTGGGCAGCGTCGGGAGGGCGGCGGTGTCGATCTGCTTGGTGCGGGGTCGCTGAGCGCTGATGGTGTTGTGGATCTCGTTCGGGGATCGTTTCCTGCGGCCGAGGCGGAGTT
>JBKQIR010000242.1:0-5380 GCA_052148275.1 Solirubrobacteraceae bacterium | reverse complement strand
CGCTCCGCCGAGAGCTGATCCGCCACGAGTTTTGGACACAAGCACCCCCGATGACCACCAACCCGAAAGTCGCGCAACCCCAGTCACCGTCAGCTCAGGCGGCCGCCTGAGATCCCGAAAGTCGAGTCACCAACCATGAACTCGGAAATCTATGACGGCATCGACGTGGACAGGGACCCCGCCTGATGCCGGGAGACGGGCGTCAGGTCACCGAAGGGGAAGCGGCCGAGATGTTCGAGCCGCAGAGCTGGGATGCCCGGTATTCGGGCGAAGAGAAGATCTGGAGCGGGAACCCCAACGCGCAGCTGGTCGCTGAGGTGACGGCACTGACAGCCGGCACCGCGCTTGACGTCGGGTGCGGAGAGGGCGGAGACGTGATCTGGCTGGCACGACAGGGCTGGCGAGTCACCGGCGCTGACTTCTCACCCAACGGCCTACGCCCGTGCTGCCCGCCACGCCGAGCAGGCGGCGGTCGCCGATCGCACAGATTGGTGGCAGGTCGACGCACGGACCTTCGCGGCCGAAGAGCGGTCCTACGACCTGGTCACCACGCATTTCCTACGCCCACCGGACGGAGGAATGGTCGAGGTGACCACTCGGCTTGCGGGAGCTGTCGCGCCCGGCGGACACCTCTTGGTCGTCGGCCACGCGCCATCCGAAGCGTTCACGCACATGACCGCCAGCCACCGCCGCGCGATGTTCCTCGCCGCTGAGTTGCTGCCCGGCCTACCAGATGACTTCGAGGCGCTCGTGGTCGAGCAGCGGCCGCGGACTGTGACCCGGAACGGAACCACCCTCGACATCCACGACTCCACACTGTGCGCCCGCCGCCAGACCTAGCCGCCCGCCACACGTCGCCGTAGTCCGACGGAGGTGGTCCTTTGAGACTTCCCGCTCCACGAAGAAGCGACCGCCTGACGGCACGGTTTCGACCGTACCTCACGACGCCGATCGCCCTCTCCGTGACGGATCAGCAGCGACCCGCGCGCCGGGTCGACATCGGTTTCGCTGAGCGCCAATGCCTCGGAGATCCGCAAGCCCCCGCGCACAGCACCGCGATCACCGCCCGGACCCGTAGCCCGTAGCGGTCCTCGCCCGCCGATCGCATCACCGCGATGATCTCCTCCACCCGCGGCGCGTCGCCGGGTAGCTCATCCCCTTGTTATGCGGTGCGCGGCCCGTCAGGTAGCCCGGGAGTGTGACGTTCGCGCGTCGCCGCCCGGCGGCATCGATGAGCACTGTGTCTGGCATGAGCTCCTCCTTCTTGGGAGCGACCCTCGGCCCGGCCCCTGCCGGACCCTGCAGGGATCGTCCCGCCACCCACCGGTTCGCGCCGAGCGATCGGGAAGCGTCGACACCGCTGCTCTTCGTCTCGAACCCACAAAAGCAGCCAGCAGCAGAAGCCACTCGTGCAGCGGCAATCCGGCCACCGGACACCAGGCCGAGACGCGCTCCTGCCGGGCCGGCGCGCTTGAGGCGGACCGAATCCAGCTAGCGCGCGCCGTTGATGGCACGACGTCGAGCCCGCTCCGAGCGCCTCTGCTGGGGACAGCGTCCGGTTCCCTGTCCGGTGACGGGGGCGTCTGCCCGACGCCGGCCGGCATCGAGTTGTGCCAGCTTGAGCGGCGCGTTGGAGCGCGCGCTGAGTCAGTGCTCATCGGCTTCCCGGTCGATCGTGATCTGCCGGAGATAGCGCTCGGGTGCCTCAAGAAACCCGCGCATAAGCCGTACCGCTTGCAGCTCGTCGTACTCGGTCGGGGCGATACCATGCTCGTCGAGCTCGTAGATCCTGGCATTCGATGCGGCAAGCAGGATCGGCGAGTGGGTGGCGATGACGAACTGGGCGCCGGACTCGGCCGCGCGTATGACGACCGCAAGCAGCGCCAGGGCGCCCGTGACTGACAGCGCCGCTTCGGGCTCATCGAGCCGATAGAGGCCTTCCGCCCCGAAGCGGTTGGCCGCCAGCGCCAGGAACGACTCGCCGTGCGACTGCGCGTGCAGCGGGACGTCGCCATACAACGACAGGTCGGGCGCGAACCTGGAGCCGCTGTCGACGAGAGTCGCAATGTTGAAGAAGCTCTCGGCCCGCAGGTAGTAGCCGGTTCGCGGCTTGGTGTCGCTCAGCAGGGCCACCAACGAGTCATCGAGCACCGCGCGAGGCACGGCTGGCAGCTCACCGAGACGGGCAAGCTCGCCACCTTGCTCTGCGAAACCGATTGCAGCTGCGATTGCCTCAAGCACGGTCGACTTGCCGCTCCCGTTATCGCCAGCCAGCACCGTCACCGACCGGTCGAGGCGCAGCCGTTCGATCGTCGCGATGGCTGGCACGGTGAACGGAAACCCCACGCCGTTCTTCTCGCGCTGGAATCCGAGGACGTACGGGCCCGGTCCGAACCGCCGCATATCCCGCCGCTTCGCCACGCGCGTAACCGTAGCGACCCGGCCATTCGGCGGCTCGTGAGGGAGGCTACCGTCCGAAGTCTGCGCTGGCGGGCATGATCATGGCCGGCGAGCGTAGACGGCGTTGACGATCTCGCGGGTCGGCCCCCAGCAGAGGGGTTGGCGTCGTCCGGGTCCGATGCGCGCCCAGCTCGTGACACGGCGGGGTGAACCCGTCAGCGCACTGCCGTGTCCGTGCGCTGCAGGTCGAGCCCTTGACGCGCGGTCTGTTGAGTTCGAGTGCGAAAGTGGCGTGGATCGACGCTGCGCCTTCGTGCTCGCCCGGTTCGACGGGCATGGGCTCGGCGGCCATCGGGCGCAGCCCGGCGGCTGCTCTCGCGATCGCGTGAGCGTGATCGGGCTCGGTGAGACGCATCAGCCGGCCTAGCGTGGCGCCGACGCCCTCGGCGTACGCCTGTGCCTTGCCTTCGGCGTCGGCAGCTGCTTGCCGTGCGGCTTGAAGACGGACCGGGTTATCGTGCGCGATCTGCCATCTGGGACCGTCGATCCGCGCGGCCAGCTCCTGCGTGGATTGCGCGACGAGCTGACCGATCAGCACAGGCTCGATCAGGCGCACCAGCCTCAAAGCGGCCACCAGCCTTGATAGCCGCCGCGCTGCCGTGTCAGCTCCGCGCCGGCGAAACCGGGGCTCGCGTACGGACTGGTCGTTTCCGGGGCATTGCCCGGCCCAGGACGCGAGCTGCTTGGCGGTCGGGAACACCGACATGTCGACACCGATCTCCGCGATGATGCATTCCGCGTTGCGCCGTTGAACGCCAGGAATCGTGCAAAGCAGCTCAACAGCCGTCTCAAAAGGGGCGATCTGCTGCCCAATCGCGTCAGCCAACTCGGCGATCTGCTCTTCCAGGAAGTCCAGGTGCGCGAGGATCGCGCCGATCCATACGGCGTGCAGATGATCAAAGCGGCCCTCAGCGCTTCTCTGAGCGCGGGGAGCTTGGCGCGGGCCGACCCTTGGCGAGCTCGGCGAGCACCTCCGGATCTCGAGTGCCGTTGACGAGCGCGCATCGCCCGCCCGATTTCCCGAGGATGTCGGTGGCGACGCAGTCAAGTTTGATCCCGGCGTCCTCCAGCGCCTTGTGCAGCCGGTTCGACTCCCGCTCGGGCTCCTAGATCTGCGTCTTGCGATACCTGGTCGACGCGAGAATACAAGGAATAGTCGCGGTGCCCGACCGCGCGATGGCGTCCCGTTGGAACCGATCGTGCGACCCGCCGATCTGAGGTGCGGCAGGCGGCGCTACGTCGTCGAGCGCGAGCTCGCGGCCGACGGGTACGCGCCTTGCAGGCGCACGCGAGGATTATCCTCTAGGAGCGCAGAGATTTCACGCCGTCGTTCTTGGGGCGCTGCCAGCCCAGCAGGATCGGTGTGTCGCTCGGAGAGGGCGTTACGAGCACGAGGCTCTGCCCGGGTCGCAGCCGGTAGGAAAAGGGCGCGACTGCCACAAAGTCCATTTGGGCCCCGGGCGACACATCGACCAGCGGCTGGCCGGATTGGACGAATGCCCGCAAGTCGTTGACCTCTAAGTACTGGTCGTTCCAGAAGTCTGTGTTGAAGAATAAGAGGGCCTCTTGGCCGGCCTTCGCCGAGCCCCTCCACATGATCAGAACGGCCGGGTTGGAGGAGGGCAGCAGCAGCAGCGCACACTCCTCGTTTAAAACGGGCTGGTTCGCTTTGAGGGCATTGACCTCCGTGATGAAGTCGCATAGGTCGATCGTGGCTGTCTCCCAGTCTTGCGGGCGGGTGCTGACGACATGCAGCGCGCGACGGAACCCGTACTCGAAACCGACCGGCATCAGACATCCAGCGGAGAATGCGGCGATGAACAGGTACCACAGCCGCAGCGCATCGGGGTTCCCGTTCATCTCGTCGGCCAGACGCGGCGTGTCGTGGCTCTCCGGAAACCCGATCGAGGGCACCAGCTCACCGACCAACTTTTGCTGTTCGAGGAGCCAGTGGCTACGGAAATCCCACCATTTCGCGCTGTTGAAGACGTAGTCGAAGCCGGCGGCCGCCGTTGCGGCCGTCTCCCAGGGCGTACAGCCGAGCGTCTCGGCGACGAACACCGTGTCGGGCCGCTCGTTCTTCGTCTCGGCGATCAGCCGCCGCCACAGCTCCGCTGGGAGTTGGTAGGCAGCGTCGCAACGGAAGCCTTCGAAGCCAAGACCGAGGAGGTGGCGAACGACGCTGAGACAGTACTGGTAGAGCCCTTCCGGATCGCGTGTGCCGCGATAGTCGAGCTCGGCGAGATCGAACCACACGACCGTCTCGCCGTCCTGCTGACAGGACGGATGGATCAGCGCGCCTCCCGAATCGAAGGCAACCCAGTCGGGATGATCTCTCACCAACGCGGAGTCGGCCGCACAGTGATCGATCACCAGATCGGCCATCGGCCGCACCCCCCGATCCCGGGCCACGTCAAGGACGGATCTGAGCTGGTCGGGCCCGGGCCGAGGATCCGTTGGCTCGATCAGCGCCGGGTTGAGCTCGAAGTAGTCGGCGATCGAGTAGATGCTCCCTGATGCCCCTGGCTGCTGCACCGGATTAACGAACAGCCAATCAAAACCCATCGCGGCGGCCCGCTCGATGTGCGGCACCCACTCCGGGAAGGGTCCCGCCAGCAGCGGGAACAAGTTGTACACGATCATCCACTACCTCCGAGCGCAACCCTACCCGAGCCAGGCAGTGAGGCCAGCCAATTGCCGCGCATCCGACCATCGCCGATCTCGGCGATACCCCGGCCAGAGTCGACCTGCCGATCCGCCTGCCGACCACAGGACCGGGCCGGCCTGCCCTCGCGCGGCGATCCCCACGCGGCGTGGAGAGCCTCAGCGCCCGCCAGCGCAGGAACCCAACAACCTCTCCGGGTCGGGCGGGGGGCCCCGCGCCCCCCCCCGCACGCGCCACACCCGCCCCCACCACGGG
>JBKQIR010000241.1:0-6835 GCA_052148275.1 Solirubrobacteraceae bacterium | reverse complement strand
GAGCGTCGTTCTCTGGCGTGTGGTAGTTGTGCCCACACGAGTGCCCCCTTCCCGACGCGGAGGGCGTCTGGGAGGCTTGTCGATGTGGTGGGTGAGGAGCTGATCTGTGGTGTTGTCGGTGGCGATGAGCGAGCAGCGGCTGGAGGACGTGCTGGCGGCAGGCGGGCTCGCGTGTCCGGACTGTTCAGGGCCGCTGTCACGCTGGGGTTTCGCGCGTGCGCGCGAGGTGCGGATGCTTTCAGGCGTGCGGTCGGTCCGGCCACGACGCGCTCGCTGCGGGCCGTGCGAGGCGACGCACGTGATCTGCCCGGCGTGGTCGGTCCCGCGTCGGCGCGACGGCGCGGAGGTGATCGGCGAGGCGCTGCGCCAGGCCGCGCACGGGGACGGGCATCGCACGATCGCCCGGCGGCTTGGCCGCCCGCCGGGGACGGTCCGGGGGTGGCTGCGCGCGGGCAGGCGCCGCGTGGAGCTGCTGCGCTGCGTGGGTGTGCGCTGGGCGTGTGCGCTGGATGGCGAGCAGGGGGCGATCCTGCCCGCCGGCTCTGCGTTGGGCGACGCGGTCGAGGCGCTCGCGACCGCGGCGCGGGCGTGGGCGCTGCGGTTCGGTCCTGGCGGCAGCCCGTGGGAGACCACGGTGTGCATGACCGGCGGGCGACTGCTGCACGGGGCGCCCCGCGACCCGCCGTAGCGTCACGGCGCCTGGGTTGCAAGGGCCAGAGACCACAGCCGGGGCCGGAGCGGCACGGATGCCGCGGGTCTCATCCCGGACGGATCATGGCGGGACTCGCCCGCAGGGCGTCGTAGACACCCCGGCTCACAGCGCCGCTGCCTCGGGCGCGACGCGCACAAGGACAAGCCAGCTTCGTTCCCCCTATCGATGCCGGCCGTTCACCGTTGCGGCGGCGCGAACGCGGTCTACTCAGCGACTTACTTCTTATTTCGTACCTGGCCCGCTGATGCCGACGCTGAACCTCACCACCATGCCGGATCTGAGCTTCGCTCAACAGCGCCAAGCCAGGGTGACTCAGAGCCAGTCAGGAACGCGGCGCATGTGCTCCATGAAGACTTGGCGCGTCTTTTGACCGGATCGACCATTCCCATATCCTCAGTCAGCTTGGCACGTTCCCCGCCAGGGAAATGGTCAAGCAGTGGCTGAAGGCGGGCGTGGTCGAGAACGGTCGGCTGTCTCGCGCAGAGGAGGGAACTCCTCAGGGCGGGGTGGTCAGCCCCGTGCTGTTGAACGTCGCCCTGCACGGGATGGAGCAGGCCGCCGGGGTCCGCTACAAGAAGACCGACACCAACGCCGGTCTGACGGTGACGGGCTCCTCTCCGGTATTGGTCAGGTACGCCGATGATCTTGTCACCCTCTGCCATTCCAGGCATGAGGCGAGTCGAGGTCAAGGCGCCGCTTGCCAGCTGGCTGGCGCCCAGGGGACTGGTCTTCAACGAGAATAAGACGCGTGTCGTCTGCCTCGATGACGGCTTTGACTTCCTGGGTTCAACGTCCGCCGCTATCACGGCAAGCTGCTGATCAAGCCCAGCAAAGCGGCCATCAGACGGGCTCGGGAAAGGCTGCGCAGCGAGATGAGGTCCCTGCGCGGGACCAACATCGCAGCGGTGCTGCAACGGCTCAAACCCCATTATTCGGGGCTGGTCGGCCTACTACCGGGGAGTGGTGTGCAGCGAGGCGTTCTGCGCGCTGGACGACTACATGTGGAAACTCACTCATAAGTGGGCGACCTTCAGCCACTCGAACAAGTCGAAACACTGGGGTCATCGCCCGGTACTTCGACATGTTCAACAAGTCCAGGCGCGATCGCTGGGTGTTTGGCGACCGCGACAGCGGCGCCTACCTGCGCAAGGTCGCCTGGACGCGGATCGTCCGACACCAGATGGTCAAAGGCGCGGCTCACCAGACGACCCTGCCCTGGCCGACTACTGGGTCGAGCGACGGCGCAAGGTATCGCCCCCCCGCCGATCAGCACGACCAACCTGCAGCTCTTCGAGGCGCAGGCCGTTCGATGTCCGCTCTGCGGCGGCTCGCTCCTTGACACCGACGACCTGCCACAAAGCCCACGCGAGTGGGAGCAGTGGCTGGCCGCCACCCAACGAGCGATCGTAAAGGTCGCTCTCCGGGAGCACGGCACGTCGAACGAGACCAAACCCCGTCTCATACACCCCCCCAATGCCGCACCGTGCATCACGCCCGGACCGGCAAAGGCCGGAACTTCTGCCCGCCCGCGAGCCTGTGGCGCTTGCTTGAGCCGGATGCGGTGAAAGCGCTAGTCCGGTTCTGTGGGGGGACCGGGCGCAGGAATGCGTCCGGCCTACCCGTTGAGTCCTCCGGCCCGCCGGGCGTTGAAGGCGTCGCACCGCCAACCGCCGTTATGCCGACGATCTCAGCGCGCCGACCGCGCCGGGAGCAGCCGCTCCGCGCGATTCTCGGAATAACCGCCGACGCGGCATAACGAGCGCGAGATCATCCGCGAGCGGACCCGCGCGAGCCTCGCTGCGGCGCGCCGCAAACGGTTCGGTGAGCGCCCGACTGTGATCACCGCTGACGAGCTCTCCGCGGCGCGGCGGATGCGCGCCCAGAAGCGCTTCATGGACGCGATCGCCAACACACTCGGGATCAGCCGCTCCACGCTTTACGCGCACCTCGCGCTCGATGAGCAAGGCGACCAAGCGGCCCCGGTGCTCGGGGCCGTGTCACCAGTGGCGAGGTAAGCCCGCCGGCGGTAAACCGTCGTGCCGCGGCGATCTCGTCGACTAAGCCGCGTAGGGTCGGGCGAGGTGTTGCCGCCATCGTCCTCGGCGACACGTCGCGTGCGCTCGCCGCCGTCGACCACTTCAAGCGCTTCCTCGGCCTCGGCCTCGCGAACGTCCAGTTGCGAGCCGCTCGCCCAAGCCGCGCCGAGGGTGCTGGAGGTCGCCCACCGCCGCGAGCTGCTCCGTGCCGCCGAGGATGCCAGGCCGCGGGACCGCGCGATCGTGACGCTGCTGCTCTACACCGCGATCCGGCTGCGCGAGCTCCTCGCGCTCGACGTCGACGACTTGTCGCTCTCCGCGCGCAAAGGCCCACTCGTCGTCAAGTGCGGGAAGGGCGACCTCTACCGCGAGGTGCCAGTGAACTCATCCTGGCGCCGGGCTGGCTGGTTGTCGCGAATGTAGTTGACCAGCCGCTTGTGGTCGAACGGCGCGACGTACTGGACCACGAGCGTGGCTCGGTCGTTGTGGGCGCTGAGCATGCGCGCTCGCCCGACGATCGGTGTCCCGCCCGTGCAGAGTTCCAGCCGAAAGCCGACGAGCGCGCCGCTCGGCGGAAACGGGCTGAGAATCCGTATCTCCGCGTCGCTGAGGTTGATCGTGGATGTTTCCACGAAACGTAGGGACCCGGCCGCCTGCCACGCGAAGTCGAGAGCGGCATCGATGCGGACCGCCGCTCGCTCCCCAATGACCCAGTCGCAATTCGCCGACGGAGTGCTTGCCGAGCGCGATGCGAACACGCCGTCGCCGGCGCGCGCTCTGGCGAGAGCGTCGCTTACGGCGCCGAGCACGGTCTCATGGTCAAACGGCTTTACGATGCATCCCAGCGCGCCACCTCGCATCGAGGCGATCACGCGCTCGGCATCGAGCGACGCCGAGCACACGACAACGACGAGCGACGGGTCGATCATCAACAGATGCTGCAGCGTCGCAAGCCCGCCACGCCCGGGCATCACGAGGTCCAGAGTCACCAGTTCCGGCCCCAGCTCACGCACCAGGTCTGGGGCCTCCAGACCGTCTCTGGCCTCGCCCAACACCTCGTGTCCACCATCGCGCAGGATGTCCCGCAAGAGCGAACGGCACAGCAGGCTATCGTCGACGATCAGGATACGTGCCACGATGAAACCGATCTCCGTGTCGGTCCTTGGACCCGTTTGCGTTTGACCGAGTAATCGGCAGCCGACCCTGATCCGTTGAGCGTCTGGCGCGCTGAAACAACTCGCGATAACTCTTGCTAAGGCGACGTCAGTCAGCGTCGGCGCTCGGGATACCGCGGCCGACCGTTATCGGGAAGCTCCCCCAGCGCGCCCGCGAGTCGACGAAGATGTGTGGTACAGCGGCCAGATTCCCGCGTCGCCGTCGAGCGTCCCCAAATGCACGCCGATGACTGGACGGTCAGACCATTGGCCGCGGCCAAGGGTCGACCCGCAAGCCGCCCGCCGGCACCCGACCGTCGAGACCGGGCCAGCAAGACGCGGTCAGCTTCGGTACCGCGAGCAGTAGCAGTACCCCGGCGCGCTCGAACGGCTTCGTGATTCTCGTAGGAGACCGCGCCGACGACGAGGGGCCACGACGAGCAAGCGTGGCGAGCCTTCCCCGCATGCGCTCCATATCCACCACACTAATAGTGGAAAGTATGACGTCTAGCCTGCAAATCAGCTGTTTCACAGTCTGTATGTGCTTTGCGCAATGCCGTTGTGATCGGGTTGGCGACGATGGCGTGGTAGGTGATCGGGTCGATCGCGACGGCCTGTGTGAGTAGGCGGTAGAAGAGCAGCCCGCGGCGTCGGGAGTTGCGTCGGTTAAAGCGGAAGGTGAACCCGTTGCAGGTAGGCGTCGAGGTGGTCGGGGCTGACTCTGCCGGATCGTAGGTCCAGGACGGAACGAAAGGGAACCTTGCGCGGCGGGCAGACGCTAGAGCACTCTGAGAAACAGCTCTGCGGTTCGTTGCGGTTAAAGTACGCGGCGTCAGGTGACGATTGGTGGTGGTGGAGACCGGAACTGCGCGTCGATCCGATGCGAACTTCAACGTTTGAGATATCCGCCACTATCGAGCCGCGCAACGCTGCCGATCCGATGCGTGTGGTGGCCGCTGCGTTTGACGCGGCCGTTGTTGGGGCCGCGATGGCGGGCACGCCTGAGGTGTTCCTGTCAGACGTGCTTCCGCGGTTCGCGAGTCTGGTGGGCGTGGGCTCGTGCGCGATCTTTCTCGCTGGTGATGGTGGCATGCGCTGCGTGGCTACGGTCGGGCTGCCGTCGGGCTATCTGAGCGGCGCGGGGATGGCGCCGTGCCCGGCTGCGTGGAGCGAATCGCCGTCGGTGGTTGGCGACGCGCGGACGCTCGCGGTCGTGGCGCCGAAGGGGATGCTGGTCCGCAGGCACGGCTTTCAGTCGTGCTGGTCGGTCCCGTTGGCAGTCCTCGACGGAGCCGGCGGCGGCGTGTTCGTAGCTTTCAGTCGTGATCGCGAGCCGCCTTCGCCTGGCGTGGTGAGGCTCGCATGCGCGTACGGGTCGGTGATCGCGCTCGGCCTTGACCGGCTGCGCCAGCAGTCGGGACTCGCGGGGCGCTCGCAGGCCGTAGTGCTTGCGCTGACCGCTGCGCTGGATGCGCGCGATGACTACACGGGGCGGCACTCTCCCGAGACATCGAACCTCGCGCTCGCCGTCGGGCGGCGGCTGGGGATGGGTCCTTCTGAGCTTGAGCTGCTCGGCCAGGTCGCGGTGTTGCACGATGTCGGCAAGCTCGGGATTCCCACCGAGGTGCTGCTCAAGCCTGGCCCGTTGGACGCACGCGAGCAGGCTCTGATGCGCGAGCACCCCGCGATCGGCGAGCGGATCCTCAGCGGCATTCCCGGTTTGGCGGACGTCGCGCGCGCGATCCGGCATGAGCACGAGCGTTGGGATGGCGGTGGTTACCCGGACGGGCTCGCGGGCGACCAGATCCCGCTGGCGAGCAGGATCGTGTTTGGCTGCGACGCGTACAACGCGATGACCTCCGACCGGGCCTACCGGCCGGCGATGGCCGCGCAGGACGCTCGTCGCGAGCTGCGCGAGGGCGCGGGAACGCAGTTTGACCCGCGTGTCGCCCAGGCTCTGCTAGAGATCCTTGGCGACGCGACACCGCCGCTGGCGTGCTCGCCGAGCGAGTCGCGCGATCGGGCGCTGTCGCGTCAGCTCGCGCAGCTGGCCGCGGAGATCGGCGCGCACGATCTGTTCGTGTTTCGTAAGGTCGCTGAGCGGCTCTACTCACATCTTGGGGGCATCGGTCGGGGCGCGGGTTGGGCGGGCAACATCGAGCTTGATTCCGTCCAGGAGCGCTATCTGCGCGCGGCGATCGACAGCGGCGCGCCCGTCTGCGTCGAGCTTACGCAGACCGGCCGGATCATCGGTCCGTACTACGGTCGCTCGGCGGTGATCGTCCCCTGCTCGCAGGACGCCGTGGTCGTGTTCGGCTCACCGACCGACTCCCTCGCGGGCGTGTGCACAGAGCGCGCCGCCGGGCTCGCTGAGCGCGGTCGCTCGCTCGTGCTCGGCGTCTCGCCGGCCAAGCGGCTGGCTGACGAGCTCGAGATCCTCGCGGCGGTGCGCGAGATCACTACCGTCAATGCCGAGGACATGCCTGAGACGCTCGCGGCGATCGCCGCGCGCGCACGCAACGCGCTCTCAGCCGAGTTCGCCGCGGCCGCGACGCTCCCATCGGCGGAGCTCGACACAGCGCTCGGTTTCGACGCTGGCGCCTGGCAGCCGAGCGATCCCGACGCGCCCGCCCGCGCGTTGGCCAGGTTCGCAGCGCGCGCGAGGGAGCTGCCGATGCTCTGTCAGGATTTGAGCGAGTTCGAGGACGCGCCCGACGGTTTCAGGCACGAGGACGGCGTCTCCTCGATGCACGTCCTCGCGATCGGATCGCCACCCGTAGCTGTTCTGCTCGTGGTCCACGCGCAGCCCGGACTACGGGGTTTCACGGCGCTGTGCCAGCGCGTCGCGAGGGCGATGTCCGACGCCGCCGAGGTCGTGGTCCGTCGCGGGATCGCCCAGCAGCGCCTGCGCCTTGAGAACGCTCGCCTGGCCG
>JBKQIR010000240.1:0-8917 GCA_052148275.1 Solirubrobacteraceae bacterium | reverse complement strand
CAGCGGACTACTGCTTGAGGCGTTCGGCGAGCTCCGCGCGCTGGCGGTCGCTCAGGCCGCCGAAGGTCTTGCTGGGCGAAATCCTGCAGCTATCCAGAATCTTCGTGGCCTTGACCCTCCCAAGCTGGCGGACCGCCAGCAGCATGTCGAAGACCTTTGCGGTCTGTAGGTACGCGGGCGGGTCGAGCAGCAGCGCGACGATCGACACCCTGCCGGCCTTGAGGTCGCGCTTGAGCTGCGCGCGGAGCGTGCGGATCTCGTTGGCCGCGCTGAGCGCGGCCATGCGCTGATCCAGGCTGCGCTCGGGTGTCCCCCGATGCTCGAGCGGGTCGTGGTCGGGCACGATAGCCACGTCGAGAGTACACGCGCATCGCGCGTCAAGCCGGCGCCGCCGACCGGGGACCCCACGCCAGCCATCGGTGACCCCCGCGCCTTTGCGCACATCGAACGCGCGGCCGTGCACCTCCGTAGGGGATCTATACGTTGGACTGCTCGCAGATGATTGCGCGACCCCAACGGATCTCGGACGCTGAGATCGCGGAATCCGAGTTGGGGCGTTCGCCTTTGCGCGGAGGAGCGTCTGCGATCGCGGTATCGCTCGCGGGGACCGCCCACTGCACGGGATCGGGGGCTGCAGTGGGCAAATCCCCGCAACCGATCTTACGGCGCCACAGCGTTCCGGTGATCATCGAGCAGGTGAGCTCTCGGTCCGAGGCGATCTGCGCGCGCGGCAGCTGTGCTCGGCGAGCTCGCGGTCCGCAACACCGGGGATAACGGGCCCTTTTTGGCTTCTGAGGCGTGAAGTGGTTCCCAGCGGATGTCAGTCGATCGTCCCGTCAGCTGGAGGGTCGGGGCCATGCAGGCGTCTCCGCTAAGTGTGTATGGGATCGTGCTGCTCGCGGGAGGAATCGTGGCCTGATGCTCGAAAAGCTCTCTGGTCCAATCGTCGGCGGCCTGCGCGGCAACAATCGGGCCCCTGCCCCCCGAGCCCGCGCTCGCCGCCGACCCCACGCGCTTGAGCGCTCGATCGCCGCCCGATGACCAGGCCTTGCCGCCGAGCTTCACCCGAGCCGCGATGGAGAGCTTTCGCGCCGCGACGCTGGCTGCGATGAGCAACCAGTGGGGCTGGTGGCAATGCTCGCGCTGCGGCTATGAATGGCCGACCCGCCCCTCACCCGAACTAGCGGTCGCGGATGCCGAGCCTGCGCGCGAGCCCACGCGCGCGCAACCCGCGCGAGCGATCCGCGCGAGCGATCCGCGGCCAGGGGAATGTTCCTACAAGGGGGACTGGTAACAAACGTGTCACCAGCCGCAAACGAGCGGCTGATCATGACGGGTAGCGGCCGCTCGGCCGCTCGGCTGATCGTGCTCGTGCGCTGGCTGCGTCCGGCCGCGCCGATCGGGGGCTCCCTGGTCCTGCGAGCCGAACTGGGACGGCCGCGGTGCACGGGTCGGGCGTCTAGGCCCCCCTCTCCTTGGGTAGCTGTCCCCAGCCGGAAAGTAGCCGTGCTTGAGGCTCGTGGCCGCTCCTGTCCCGGCAGCGTGCGCGCTCCGAGCCGGCGTGGCGGCAACGCGCTCGTCACTCCTTTCGTGGCAAGCGAGTCGTCTCCCGCTGGCACGCGAGACGAATGCTCCGCTGCGCGTGCCAGCCGATCGATGTCATCCCACCTGGCGGTCGCTTCCGCGATCGTGCTAGCCGGTCAGGGGCCGCTGAGCTAGCGCTGGGTGGGGCTGCTTGTGGCGAGGAGCAGGGGCGTGGGGTATGTGCGTCTGAGTGTCGATTTGGGTCGGGTGCGCAACTGCCGTTGGGTTCTGCGGCCGGCGGGGTTTCTGCGTTTCGTCAGCGTTTGCGGTAGGCGGCAAGGAAGGCGTGGACGCCGGCGTCGGCGTAGCGTCGAAGTTGGGCCGCGGTCGCGGGCTCGTCTTGACCGAGGAGCATGGCTTGGTTGAGCGGGATCGACATGACGAGCCAGTTGAAGTGCGCCGCGGCGAGTCGAGGGTCGCCGATTTCTAGGTCGCCGTGGGCGGCGAACCGCTCAAACAGTGCGGCCAGCGCGTCGATCGTGCGCCCGGGGCCGCGCTCGTAGAAGAGCTGCCCGAGCTGGGGGAAGCGGCCGGCTTCACCGATTACGAGCCGGCGGAGTTGGAGCAGTCGCGGCTGCATGACGGCGCGGAGTTGCCGGCGGGCGAAGTCGCGCAGATCGTGCTCGAGGTTGCCGGTGACCGTGAGGTTTAGCACTTCGTCGGTGTTGGGATCGGCGATCTCGTCGACGGTGGCGGTGACGATCTCAGAGAACAGGCGCTCCTTGTCGGCGAAATGCTTGTAGACGGTCTGCTTGGACACCCCGGCGAGCTTGGCGATCTCATCCATGCTCGTGCCCAGGTAGCCGTTGCTTAGGAACACGGTTGCGGCGGACTCGAGGATTGCGCGGCGCTTGCGCGCGGATCGCCGCTCAGCCTCGACTCCATCCGGGGTCGCGTTCGATGGGTCTGCCATGTCTCGGGATCATACTAGACAGTCCAGTTCCCAACCTGGTACTGTACGGTCTAGTTCTATCTGAAAGAGGGGTGGCTTCGATGCCCGACGTGCATGTGTTGTTGGACGGTCGCGTGTTCGGCGAGCAGCCACGCTGGCACGAGGATCGCCTGTGGTTCTCAGATTGGGGGACGCAAGAGGTGATCGCCGTCGATCTGGACGGCCACAGTGAGGTCATGTTGAACGGGCGGTCATTTCCGCTGTGCGTCGACTGGCTTCCCGATGGCCGCATGCTGGTCGTCTCAGCCCACGACGGCCTCCTTCTACGCCAGGAGCCTGACGGCTCGTTGATCACCCACGGGGAGCTGGGCCACGTGTCCACTCCGCCCGCGGTCAACGAGCTCGTCGTGGCGAGCGGCGGCGACGCCTACGTCAACGGCGGCGGCTTTGACCTGATGGCCGGCGAGGCGTTCGCTGCCGGGATCGTCGCGCTCGTCGCCCCTGACGGGTCAGCCCGCCAGGTTGCTGACGGCCTCGCGTTCCCCAACGGCATGCTGATCCTGCCCGACGAGAAGACATTGATCATCGCCGAGTCCTACGCCAAGCGACTGACGGCGTTCGACATCGCCGACGGCGGCAACCTGGCGAACCGCCAGGTCTGGGCTGAGCTGGGCGATGGCGTGCCCGACGGGATCTGCGCCGACGCGGAGAACGCCGTCTGGTATGCCGACGTCCCCAACGCGCGCTGCGTGCGCGTCCGCGAGAGCGGCGAAATCGCCCAGACGATCGAACTCGACCGCGCGTGCTTCGCGTGCGCGCTGGGCGGCACCGACGGGCAGACCCTGTTCATGGTCGCCCAGGAATGGAACGGGCCCGCGGGCATGCTCCAGGGGCGAACGGGCCAGATACTCACGACGCAGGCGCCGGCGCCCGCCGCCGGACGCCCGTAAACGGAAAGGAGCTGTCCGATGGGGAAAGTGATTGTGATGAATGGCCTGTCGCTTGACGGCGTCATGCAGGCCCCAGGCCGCCCAGACGAGGACCCGCGCGACGGCTTCCAGCACGGCGGCTGGGGTGCCGCCTACGGCGATGAGACGATGGTCGCAAAGTGGGGTCAGCGGCTGGCCGAGCTGACCGGCGGTACGCACGCGTGGCTGTTCGGGCGCTGGACCTACGAGCAGCTGCTGACCCACTGGAATACGCAGGGCGGCCCGTTCAAGGATCCGCTCAACAACATCCCCAAGTACGTTGCCTCAAGCCACCCAGAGATGAGGCTCGAGTGGCCGAACTCGACGCTCCTGCATGGTGACGTTCCGACCGCGGTGGCAGATCTCAAGCGCAGCTCTGACACGGATCTCGTGATCATGGGCAGCGGCGTACTGATCGGCTCACTCATCGCCAGCGATCTGATCGACGAGTACCTAATCTCGATCGCTCCGCTCGTGCTCGGCACAGGCAGACGGATGTTCCCCGAGGGCGTTCGTACATCCCTGCGGCTCACCGACAGCATGACCACCAGCAAAGGGGTGATCATCGCAACCTACAAGACAACCGGTAACTGAGACGCTTGTTCGAAACCGCGAGCGACTTCGCACCCGGAATCTGTCGACACGCCCAGCGAAAGCATTCGTCTCGCGTGGCAGCGGGAGACGACTCCCTTGCCACGAAAGGAGTGACGAGTTGCCGCCACGCCGGCTCGGAGCGCGCCCGCTGCCGGGACAGGAGCGGCCACGAGCCTCAAGCACGGCTACTTGCGGCTGGGGACAGCTACCCAAGGAGAGGGCCATCTAGCCGGCGTCGTGTCGAAAGATGCCGCGTCGGAACGCTGCGGCGGGCTCCCGCCGGTCGGGCTCGAGGTGCTCGGCCGGGGTCATCGACTCGAGCACGTCCGCTGTGTGCCGTAGGCGCTGCGCAACCTCGCCGAGCTCCCGTCGCGGATCGGGATCACCGCTGGTTTCCTCCGCGGTCGCCTTGAGCAGCTGCTCGAGCGTGCTGGCGATCGCCAGCGACGGCATCAGCAACGGGGAGAGCAGCTCGTCACCCTCGTCTTTGCGCCAACGGGCCACCATCAGCATCAGCATCTCGTTTAACCGGTGCGCCAGGACGGACAGCAACCCGACGCGTGCATCGTCGTCGGGAGCGGCGCCGCCGGAAAACCACTCCCAGCCCGCTAGCAGGATCGGCGTTGCTGTGGCTGGCGTCTGCTCCTCGACAGCGTCCGCGGCGGTGCCGCCGGCCATCAACAGCTGAAGCTCGACGACGCCGGCGAGATATTGCGCGGTCTCCAAGCGCCACAGCTCGCGAGTACGCGCTTCGTTGGCCATCCGCTCGCGCTCCTGTCCGGTCGGAGCGCGGATCGCGCCGAGCGCGTGCAGCGCGTCCAACAGTTCCTCCGGGTCGGCCATTGTTCCCATCGTGTGCGGCTCACCCACAGCCCGCCAGCCTAGCCGCTGGATTCCGCGGCTGCTCTTCCCGAAGTCCCAGAGCCCCCGGGAAGGAACCGATCAGGTTGGCACTTGTCGACTGTGAGTTCCGGATGTGTATCTGGTAACGGAACTTGGCCGGGATTGCTGGCGTTGCTGGCCGCAGAATGCGCTCGTCCTCCTCGAAGTCGGACGTAATGTTCCGTTTCCGGTGATTCTCGGAACTTTCCTGGATGAGTGCCGAGCGGCTTGAGCTGGACGAGCTGGTCGAGCATTGGACGCTGCTTGACGGCGAGCGGGAGCTGGTCGCGGGCAAGCGCGGCACGACGCGGCTCGTGTTCGCGTTGATGCTGAAGTTCTACGGCCGTCACGGCCGCTTCCCGGACGGCGACGGCGACCTGCCGCGTGAGGTGGTCGAGTTCGTCGCCCGCCGGGTGGGGGTCGCGCCCGCTGACCTGCGACGCTACGAGTTCTCGGGTCGGACGGTGGAGTATCACCGTGCGCAGGTCCGCAGCCACTTCGGGTTCCGTGAGTGCACGGTCGAGGACGCGCAGGCGATCGAGCGATGGCTGGCAGAGCACGTCGCGCGGGCCGACCCCCGCCAGGATGTTGTGAGTCAGGAGCTGCTGGCACTGTGCCGGCGCTCGCGGGTCGAGCCGCCGGCGGAGGGGCGGATCGGTCGGATCGCGCGGGCCGCGATCCACGCCGCCCAGGGGTCGCTGACCGAGCGGATCGCCTCCCGCATCCCGGCCGCGACAGCCGACCGAACCGAAGCGCTGATCGCGGTGGTCGACGAGGAGGATGCTGAGTCGGGTGGCGTGCTCGGGCTGATCAAGTCGGCGGCGGGGAACGTGAGCCTGGAGACGATGCTGGTTGAGATCGACAAGCTCGAAGCCGTCCGCGCGATCCGGCTGCCGGCCGGGTTGTTCGCTGATGTGACGCCGCGGGTGCTGGCCGGCTGGCGCCAGCAGGCGGCGGTCGAGTCCCCGTCGCATCTGCGCCGGCATTCGCGAGCGCTGCGGTTGACGTTGCTCGCCGCGCTGCTGCATTCGCGTGAGCGGGAGATCACCGATGGGCTGGTTGATCTTCTGATCCAGACGGTGCATCGGATCGGGGCGCGCGCCGAGAAGAAGGTGACCCAGGAGCTGATCGGCGAGTTCAAGCGCGTGGCCGGCAAGGAGAACCTGCTGTTCCGCGTCGCCGAGGCCTCGGTCGCCCGCCCGGACGGGATGGTCAAGGACGTGATCTTCCCGGCCGTCGGCGGTGAGGGGACGCTGCGCGATCTGATCGCCGAGTACAAGTCCGCGGGCCGACGTATCGGCGGACCTGGTGGACGAAGTTCAGGTCCTCCTACTCAAACCACTACCGGCGCGGGCTGATCCGCCTGCTCGGCGTGCTCGAGTTCCGCTCCAACAACACGGCACACCGGCCGGTGCTGGACGCGCTCGAGCTGATCGCCCGCTACGCCCGCCACTCGAGCCTGACGTACTACCCGAGCGGCGAGAGCATCCCCCGCCACGCCGGCCTGCAGGGCGACTGGGGCGACCTGGCATACACGCCGGACAAGCGCGGCCGTGAGCGCGTGGTGCGGATGATCTACGAGATCGCCACCTGGGAGGCGTTGCGCGATCAGCTTCGCTGCAAGGAGATCTGGGTGCTCGGCGCCGACCGGTGGCGCAACCCCGACGAGGACCTTCCCCAGGATTTCGAGCAGCGCCGGACCGAGCACTACGCGGCGCTATCCAAGCCGCTTGACCCGAGCGAGTTCATCGAGGAGGTCCGCTGCCAGATGCGAGCCGAGCTGCAGGCGCTTCACCGGGCGCTGCCCGAGCTTGAGTTCCTTGAGATTGCCGATCGCGGCAAGCAGGGGGCGGTCAAGCTCACGCCGCTGCCGGCGCAGCCCGACCCCGCGAACCTGAAAACGCTCAAGCGCGACATCCACAGCCGGTGGGGCATGGTTGCGCTGATCGACATGCTCAAGGAGTCGATCCTTCGCACCGGCTGCCGCAAGATCGTCAGCGAGATGGCCCGCGGCGCCCGCCTCAGCGAAGGCACGCTGGCCGAACGGCTGATGCTGGCTCTGTTCGCTTACGGGACGAACACCGGCATCCGACACGTCGCGGCCGGTGACCATGGCCACTCCGAGGATGATCTGCGTTACGTCCGCCGACGCTTCCTGACCGCCGAGGTCGTCCGCTCGTTCGCGATCGAGATCGCAAACGCGACCTTCGCCGCCCGCGACCCGCAGGTCTGGGGGCAGACGTCGACGACGGTCGGCTCGGACTCCAAACACATCGGCGCGCTCGACCAGAACATCCTGACCGAATGGCACGCGCAGTACCGCAAACCGGGCGTCTTGATCTACTGGCATGTGGAGAAGAAGTCGATGGCGATCCACTCGCAGCTGATCTCGTGCTCGGCGTCGGAGGTCGCGGCGATGATCGACGGCGCGATGCGCCACGGCACGACCGTCGATGTCGAGGGCAACTTCACCGACACCCATGGCCAGTCGCAGATCGCCTTCGGGATCACGCGCCTGCTGGGGTTCGAGCTGCTGCCGCGGATCAAGGGGATCAACCGCGCCAAGCTCTACCAGGCCGACCCTGGCGACCGGAGCCGGTACCCGGGCCTCGTCCCCGCGCTGACCCGGCCGATCCGCTGGGAGCGGATCGCGGAGCAGTACGACCAGATGATCAAGTACGCGACCGCGATCCGCACCAGGACCGCGCAGACCGAGGCGATCCTCCGCCGGTTCATGCAGGCCAACGCGATCCACCCGACCTACCAGGCGATGATCGAGCTCGGCCGTGCGCAGAAGACGATCTTCCTCTGCCGCTACCTCCGCGAGCGGGCACTTCAGCGCGAGATCCAGGAGGGACTCAACGTCGTCGAGTCCTGGCATCGCGGCACCCAGATCGTCTTCTACGGCAACGGCGGGGACATCCCCTCCAACCGCCGCGACGAGCAAGAGCTCTCGGTCCTCTGCCTGCGCGTCCTCCAAGCCGCGATGGTGTACATCAACACGCTGATGATCCAGGAACGACTCGACCAGCCCGAATGGAAAGACATGCTGACCGCCGTCGACCTGCGCGCGCTCACGCCGCTGTTCTGGGCGCACATCACCCCGTACGGCGAGATCCACCTCGACATCGAAAGCCGCCTGGAGCTGCCGTGACCGACACCCAACAATCGATCCCGCGTACCCCGGCCAAACGCAAGGCACGCCAGCTCGCCAAGCACCTCCGAGCAGAACGACCCGACTACGCCTACCTCAAGCAGGTCTTCCGCCACCTCCGCGACGAGCTCGGCGTCGAGGTCGAGCGCGCGCCCAAGAAGCTCCCGCACGTCCCGACCGAGCACGAGATCCGCGCCTTCTACGAAGCCGTCTGGATCGCCCGCCGCGGCCAGGACGTCGTCATGATCAAGACGCTGCTGTACACAGGCGTGCGCGTCTCCGAGCTGGTCAGCATCCGCCTGACCGACGTCGACCTCGACAGCTGCCGGATCCGGATCGAGCAGGGAAAGGGCAAGCAGGACCGCTACGTACCTTTCCCCGCCAGCTTCAAGGAGACGCTCGCGCTGCACATCGGCGCTCAGAAGCAAGCCGGCGCGAGTCACCTGTTCGAATCCTCCTGGAAGGAGCCCTACTCCGATCGGGGCGTGCGCAAGATCCTCGCCCGCTACGCGTCCGCGGCCGGCATCGAGGGCCCGATCAGCCCCCACCGGCTACGGCACTTCCTGTTCACATGGCTGAAGACCCAGGGGATCGACGACGCGCTGATCCAGCCCTACTCGGGGCACGCAACCCGCCAATCGCTCGAGATCTACTCAAGGATCGCGCTCGCCAACGCCCAAGACGCATACGATCAGGCGATCGGACGCTACCCCGTCTGTAGGCGTTCACGGGGTGTCGTCGTGATGGCCGGGGTTCCTGCGTGAGTTATGTTGGGACGAGCGAGGGGGTTGGGCGCTGGTGGTGGGCGGCGGTCGCGACCTGGGTCAGGTAGGCCAGGACGGG
>JBKQIR010000239.1:0-3525 GCA_052148275.1 Solirubrobacteraceae bacterium | reverse complement strand
AGCAACGTCCCGCCGAGCCAGCGCATCCCACACGGCTAGGCCGACCAGCTCGCCGCGGGCGGGCCTCAGCCTCGCCAAGTGGATCCTCGGTGCCTGGCGCCCCGTCGGCGTCCGGCACCGCTCGCCGGCCGCCGCTCTACAGGTTGAACAAGCCCGCCCACGCCAACCCCGCGCGACGTGCAGCCCAGGCGAAGGCAAGAACCGCACGGTTGATCGATCGCGCGCAAGGCTCCGCTCGCCGCAGCGTTGTCCCGGCGCAGCGTGGCACTGCGGGCACCACTCATCGAGCCACGTCTGGCGATCGCTCACGACCGCGTCCGGTCACGCGACAGCCGCCGACACCGTCGCGACCTTGGCCTAGCCGGCGCGAGGCACACCCCCGCATCGAGCCCGACCAGCCCGAGCGCAGCACGTCCATTCCGCGTCCACCAGGATGAGTTCGCGCGGATTCGAACGGTTTCGGCCGACCATCCTAATCGCCGCGCGTTTGCAGGACTCTTGTGGGCTCTCGAGGTCGGTCGCGACCGCTTGTTTCGCCCTTGTGCTTCTCTGATAAGGAAGAGGTCCCAGGTTCGAGTCCTGGATCGCCCACTACTGCTGCCAGGCTCCCTGAATTCCCTGCATTTCCGCACTCATCTGAATTCAGGACTGTCGGTGGCAAGCCCCGTCCGGCCGCTCCAAGGGACCACATCGGGCCACCAACTCTTACCGGTGTGGTAAAGCGCTCGTGGTTTCGTTGGCGCCGTCGGGGTGGCGCCCGCTCCTGCACTGACGTTCGCCACATGCCGTTCGCTGTCACGCAGACGCTTGAGCGATGACTCCCGGCACCGGCAAATGGAACAGGGTCGAGCTCACGTCATCTCCAAGAAAGTGGTGTGGCCACAGGGAGGCTGGGACGATGTCGCTCTTCCCTGATTGACCGACGCCGGCTGCGCGCAACCCTGGCGCAGAATTGCGCGTAGATGTAGCGCAATTCTGCGCTACGAGCGCGCGCATGGGGAATCCGTTTGTGTATGGGGAGCCGGTCTCGCCCGAGAATCTTCTGGATCGGGAGGAGGAGGCGCGGCGGCTGGTCGAGCGGGCTGTGGGCGGCCATAACAGCCGGGTGGTCGCGCCGCGTCGCCATGGCAAGACGTCGCTGCTGCGGCGGGTGCTGCGGGATGTCGGAGGCGAGGGTCTGATCGGGGTGTATGTGTCGTTCTTCGGGGTGCTGACGCCGGGGGACATTGCGCAGCGGATCGAGCGCGCCTACGCCGACCAGCTCACGACTGGGCTGCGTGCCTGGTTCGCGGGGGTGCGCCGGGGCCTGCGCCCGGCGGCGACGGTGCATGCCGGACTGCCGGGCGTCGCTGGAGCGGAGGTGTCGCTCACCGCGGTCCCCGGGGAGGTGGGGCTGCTTGATCGCTTGGCGCTTCCGCGGCGTCTGTTTGAGCAGCGCGGCCGGCGTACGGTTGTGGTGTTCGATGAGTTCCAGGATGTGCTGAGCGCGTCGGATCGGATGGATGCGGTGATCCGCTCGGAGATCGAGCATCACGGGGACGCTGCGAGCTACATCTTCGCCGGCTCCCACGTCGGGATGATGCGCGAGCTGTTTACGAGTAAGCGCCGCGCGTTCTACGGCCAGGCCGGACCCGTTGACCTCGGTCCGCTCGGGGACGCCGACATCGCCGGGCTCCTCGACGCGCGGTTTGCGGCGGGGCGCAGGACGCTGGGCGGCGGTCTTGACCTGCTGCTTGACGTGGCGCGCGGTCATTCGCAGCGGACGATGCTGCTGGCCCACTACCTGTGGGAGCGCACCGCGCCTGGCGCGGTCGCAGACGAGAGCGCGTTTGAGGCGGCGCTCGAGTACGTGTTGGGGGTCGAGTTGCGAGACGAGTTCGAGACGCTCTGGTCGCGGCTGCCGGACACGCAGCGACGCGTGCTCGCCGCGATCGCGGACAACCTGTCGGGTCTGTACGCGGCCTCGACGCAGGCGAGGGTCGGTGGAGGGCGCGGCGGGTATCTGAAGACGGCCGCGACCGCACTGCTCGATTCCGGGGAGCTCGTCGCGCGCGCTGGCACCGCCACGGGCTATGAGGTCGTCGATCCGCTGTTGGCGCTGTGGGTCACCGAGCGCCGCACCGCCCTCGGATAATAGGGCGAGGTGAGACCCAAGGAAGCGGTGCGGCGAGCTGTAATCGTTGACGGGGTCGACCGGGCGGGCAGCGGCGTTCTGCCGCCACTTCGACTTTCGTCAGTTCGACGACCCTGCTTCTCGAGTACAGGGCTCGCGCGCGGGCTTTCAGAGCGCGGTCGAAGAGCCAGGCGCGATTCTGGGCTTGGTGGCCAAACTGCCTCGCCTGTACACGATCCGCGTCGCCGGCCGACTCGGTCCGACGGCGCTCTCTGCCTTTCCATGATGGTCCATCAGGTGCTCAGGTGAAGGGCGGAGACACCGAACTCACCCGTGTGCTGGAGGATCGATCAGCGCTGTTCGGAGTTCTGGCCGAGATCGAAGCGCTCTATCTCGATCTGTTCGAGGTTCGACAGATCTCGCCGGGGCGGCAGTCGCCGGGCAGTTGATCCGGCGTGCGTCCGAGGATCGAGCCGCGATCCGTGGCGGGTAAGGAGCAGTGAGGCGAGCAGCAAAAGTGCGACGATCGTTCCTACGATCACGACGCCAGACCGAGGGCCGGAGACGATCGCTCTGGCGCCGGCGGCGACCAGTACGACGCTGAGCATGCGGTTGGTCATGCGCAGGCGCCGCATCGAGGCCTCCCATGCGGCGACTCGGTCGAACTCACGAGACTGGAGCACCGATTCAGGATGCCCGAGGATTGAGTGAGCGGTCCTCGCCTAATCATGGTTGATTCGTGATCGCGCCGTCGCGACCGCCAACGCTGTGCCTTGGAGTTGCCGGAGGACGCATTACATCGAGTACACCGAGCTCACTTTGGAGACCGATCAGGCGTTCTGGATTCACCCGAATGGCGACGATCCTCCGGTCACCTCGACGTAGGCGCGCTTCACGACGCCGAGTCGTCAAGCGCATGAATCCGGTGAGCACTGGTCACCGGACCAAAGTCTGAAGAGCGCGGACCCACCCCTGACCGTCGACCTCGATCAGCACGTGATTCCAGACTTCTACTGGTAGGCGTCGAACGTCGACGGGCCAGGCCACCGGTGCTGTCACTCCCCTCGGTGGAGCCTCGATGGCGCGATCGTCTATCTCGACGACGCGGGACCCGAGTCGCTGCGCCCTCCGAATCGAGCGACTCGCTCACAATCACCATATTTCGGCGTGGCCCGCTCACCAAGTAGGCCCCAAGATGTGCGAATGTCGAGTCGAACCGGAGCGGCGTTTGACGCGCAAGCGCGCTCGTGTCCGGTTCAACCGGAGGGCAGCGCGGCAGTCGCAAGCGTTGTCCGTTGTGTGTCAGCCACGACGGCTGGCTGTTGGCTAACGGGCGTCGGGAGTGCGCGCGGTGTGGCCGGCAGACGTCGGTGACGGCGGGGACGATCTTTCACCACGCGCGCAGTCCGCTG
>JBKQIR010000238.1:0-8479 GCA_052148275.1 Solirubrobacteraceae bacterium | reverse complement strand
GACCACGAGCAGCCAAAACGCCTCGCGTGCAACGACCACCACCACCGCGATGCTTGATCAGACGACGACGGCCGCGCTACCCCGCGACCGCGTTCACCTCACCCACGGAACATGCAGGGGAGCCGGTAAACGTCCGAGCCTTCTGCCCGGCTGTAGACGTATCTGAACGTACGGTCAGATCATACAACACGCGTTTGCATCGGCTCATCGATGTCGACACCGCTAGCACGACCTGAACCCAAGCAACCAGGCGGAACCAACGAACCTCGACCGCAGATTCGACTTCGCGGACTGAACTGACCTGGGATCCGCGGAGACGGTGATCTGACCCGGTTTGCTCAGGGCGGTTGAGCACCCGATTGCGTTCCGGGACGCGATGCCCGTGGCCCTGAATGGCGCGTTTCATCTGACGTTCTGGGTGCTTCGGGGTCTTGGCCCCGACGGCGCCGGTGACGGTGTTGGCCCTGTTAGGGCCCGGGCGGTCGTCTGTCACGGTCGCAGCTCGCCGGCACGCGCTGGTCGCAGAGTGACACCTAAATCGGCTACCAACGAAACCAAGGGAGACCCATGCCTGATCAGAGCCCAAGTCCCCGCATCGTCGGCCGGGCGGCGTTCGAGGCCGAGATCGAGTCTCTGCGCACCCGGGAGAAGGCCCACACCCGGGAGGGGGACGCGATCGCCGCAGCCCGGCGGCGGTTGCCGATGACCGAAGTTGACGGCGGCCTCGAGCTGCTTGGGCCAGAC
Source organism: Solirubrobacteraceae bacterium (assembly GCA_052148275.1). Classification (GTDB taxonomy): domain Bacteria; phylum Actinomycetota; class Thermoleophilia; order Solirubrobacterales; family Solirubrobacteraceae; genus Palsa-465. The sequence goes on along the minus strand of JBKQIR010000238.1, from coordinate 7,735 downwards.
GGGCCGACCACGCTGCTCGCGGCGTTCGAGGACCGCCGGCTGCTGATCGCTTACTACTTCATGTGGAACCCGGCGGCACCCGCGGCCGAGCAGCGCGAGGGGTGCACGTTCTACACGGGTCAGGTTCGCGAGCTCTCGGCGCTGCATTCACGCGGGGTCACCTTCGCGGTGTTCTCCCAAGGTCGGAACGTATCCACCGACTTCGGTGATGCGCAAACCTCCTACCGCGAAGCGCTGCGCTACCGAGTTCATGGGCTGGACGATGCCGTGGTATTCGGCGCAGCCCTCGCTCGATGCGCTGCTCGGCAACCGCGAGCACGGCCTGTTCCACATCATCTGTTACCTGCGCGAGGATGATCGCGTTTACGAGACCTACTGGACGAAGCGTCGAGGTGCGGAGGCGATGGACAACAGCTATGCGCTCGTGGACCTGACCGTCTACGGTCGCCAAGAGCCGTGGGAGGACTCGCCGGCCGGCTGGCCCCAACATGGGCACATCTCCCGCAGCGACAGCGGCGAGCCCGACTGGCCGCGCACATCGCAGTGGCCGGGCGGGCGCCCGATCGCCCAGTGGCCGCGGCTGGCCGCCGGCCGGTCTGATGACCTCGTTGGACCGGCGACATGAAGGACTGGCGTGAGGAGGAGCGCCGGCTGGATGCCGGGGCGATCGCGGCGGGTGACGCGACCGGCTGGTTTGAGGACCTCTACGCCGCGGCGGCGGCCGGGCGAATCACGATGCCATTCAGCCGAGGCGAGCCAAATCCGTTGCTCGAGCGGTGGACGGGGGGGCTCGTCGGTGACCGTCGGCGAGCAGTCGTCGTTGGTTGCGGGCTTGCTGCCGACGCCGAGCACCTCGCCGGGCTCGGCTTCGAGACCACGGCGTTCGACATCTCGCCCTCCGCGATCGAGCTGGCCCGGGCACGCCATCCGGGTACGCGGGTGCACTACCTCGCGGCTGACCTGCTCGAGCTGCCGCGGGAGTGGCTGCGGAGTTTCGATCTCGTGGTCGAGATCTTCACCGTGCAGGCACTTCCCGACCGCCACGCCGTAGGGCGATCGTTAACGTTGGACGCCTCGTCGCTCCCAGCGGGACTCTGCTCGTCGTCGCCGATCGCGACACCCCCGGGGCGACGACCGGGCCCGGACTGCCATGGCCATTGCGAGAGGAGGACATCGAAGCGTTCGCGACTGACGAGCCGACCATTCACCACGTCGAGCCTCTCACGTTCCCTGAGGGACCCGGAACGCCCCGATGGCGCGCCGAATTTCGACGCAGCAAACCCGGTTGATCATCCCACCGACCGCGGAGAACCGTGATGACGGGACCTGCGAACCTACGCGGAGTGCTATCCCAGGCGCATCGTCTCGAGAAGCAGCATGCCAAGCGTCCACGCCAAGCCGGTGGCCCTCTATCCCTTGCCGCACGGGCATCTTGGGCCCAGGGTCGACCGCCCCGCAACGCGCGGACAGGAGCGACGCGGACGAGTGATCGACGCCGAACGGCCCGGCCTCAGACGCGAGTTTGGCGAGGAGCAGGGACTCGGCGCCTGGCCTCGTACCTGGTCAGCACCACGCCGTCGGGAAACGTCCGGGTCTCCACCAGGCTCAGGTTCACCCAGTTGTCCAGGGCCGTGAAGAACGGCGTGCCGCCGCCCACCAGGACCGGATGGGTGACGATCGCGTACTCGTCGATCAGCCCGGCCCGCATGGTCGCTCCGGCGAGTGTGGCACCGCCGATGTCCATGGGGCCGCCGTCCTCGGCCTTGAGCCTGGTGATCTCGGTGACCGCGTCGCCGGTGACCAGGCGGGTGTTCCAGTCGACCGTGCTGGTCGTCGAGGAGAACACCACCTTCGGCATTTCCCGCCAGCGGCCGGCGAACTCGATCTCCGCCGGCGTGGCGCCGGGCTGCTGGTCGGCGGTCGGCCAGTGGGAGCTCATCGTCTCCCACAGCTTGCGCCCGTACAGCGCCAGGCCCGTCGCCGCCACCCGGTCGGACCACCACTGGAACAGTTCGTCGCTCGGCATGCTCCAGCCGAGGTCGTCGCCGGGCGCGGCGATGTAGCCGTCCAGGGTCAGGTTCATGCCGAAGGTCAGTTTCCGCATGGCGTCAGCCTCGCGTGAGTCGGTATTCAGCGTACAGATCAGCACGGCGCCGAAAAATCATCGGTCAGGCCCACCGAGGGCCAGTTGACCAGTGACGCCAAGCAGATGCTCCGTAGGGAAAGGAACCGGTGCCGGCACACCGTCGCGTGGAGCCCGTCCCGAGAGCACTGGCCGAGGGCGGTGTGCCGTAACACGGGTTCGGTGATGTGTGCCGTAGCGCCCGCTCGACGCACTCCACCGCCAGATACTCGCCGCCGACACTGTTCCCCAGACCGCTCACCTCGCAGCAGCGACAGTAGCGCTCACATCCGCTCGCGACGGCTGGCTCGGCAGTCTTCCGGCTGGCGACACCTGCATTCCTCCCGCCGCGCGTCCCGACGCCGCTCACACTGAGTTCCCGTTTTTCCCGGCGAGCAGGTCCTTGTCAGATTGGCGGGCTAACGCGGCGCCGACGGTCACGCTCGTTGGAGAACAGCCGGGCTCAACGCAACGGGCCGTCGGACGGCAGTCGAACCGGGCAGAGACGAAGATCCGACGCGTGCTTGACCTGCGCTAGTTCTGCGAAGTGGGATCCTCTGGCTTGGGCGGCTCGCTGATGGACGTTCTCCGGATCTCAGCGACATCCTCAAGCGACGCCTCTCGGAGCGTCGGCCAGCCGATTCCGTTGGCGCCGCAGAGAAACTGTCGTTCCTCGCCGTCCTTGAGGGACATTCGCAGCTCCTTGGACTTGCGTAGCTCGACGAACCGGATACGCAGGCGGTGTTCCCCTGGTTCGACCTCGAAGACTCTTACCTGCTCGTTTCCGATCTTGTCGACGGGGTGGTCGTCGAGAAGCACGGTGAAGCTTGGATGGAATCGGAAGAGGCGAAAGAGCAAGCCGAGGGGAAGCACCGTCGCGGGCGACACCGACCAGGGTTGCGTCGGTCTAAAGATTCTGATTCTTGACATTTGGCGTCCTTTCTCGACATGGTGGATAGAGGCAGTAGGTGGAGGCGTTTCTCTCTGCTGTGTCACGAACCGGATGCTCAGCCCTGCGTTGCGCGACGAGCGCGACCGGCGGCGGGCTCGCGTGGGCCGGGTCTCGCCGAGCCGTGTTGCTTGCCAAGCAAGCTGGTTTGAGTCGGTCAGGGGCGAGTCCTAGGACCGTGTGGTGTTGGACCCTGGCCGCGCTGCACGGTCCTGCCTTTCTGTAGGGGCTCGTCGTTCGGCCGCTAGCGGCCGTTTGAGTCTGAGGCCGATCGTGGGGAGAAAGAGCGACGCGACGTATTGGGGCCAGAGGATCGCTCCGTTGCAGCGGAAGTTGAGGTTGGTGCCGTCCGCGGCGTTGAAATGTCCTGGCGGGGCTTGAGTAGCGGCCGGTCTTGACCTGGAGCGTGTGCGGCCCGGGGTCTACCTGCAGTTCGACCGTCTGGTGCTGGTCGATCGTTCCGGCGGGGTTGTCGTCCAGAACGATTTCGAAGGTGTTGCGGCGAAGCTCGATGGCGCCGGTGGCTTCACGTTTCAGGGTAAGCGTAGATGACATGCCAGCCTCTCTTTTCGCGGATCGGATCGGAGCGGTCCGTGATGCTCGTCCGGCCCCGAAGATCGTGTAGGAGACGAGGAGTGTTGGGATGCCGACCGCGTCGGGTGATGATCCGCGGATTGAGCTTTGCGAGGCGCTCGTGTCGGCGTGGGCGCCGGCGCTCGGCGAGAGCCCGCGGCGGGCGTATGTCGCCGATCGCGAGCGGTGGCTGGCGGCCGCGGGCGAGCTGCTGGAGCGCCACCCACGCGCCCGGCTGGCGTATGCGCTGGACTACATGCTCGGCGATGAGATCCTCGGCTCGAGGCCGCTTACGCTCCCGGGGTTCGCGCAGGTCGCCGACCAACTCCTGGCGCGCCACCACGCCCGCTCGCGCCGCGCCGCGCCTCCCTCCCCGGACTTTGCGGCGGCAAGCATGGGGTGGTCGGCGGCGCGGGAGCTCTTGGAGCGCGCGGTGCAGCGCTACGGCCGCGATGACCGCGCTGGCGCGCTCGCCGAGCTCGCCACACACAGCGAGCTATTCGCCGCATTTGTGGAGCGGGTGCGGTGGAGCACGCTGTGCGAGCAGCCGATGCGCTACAGCGAGAGCCGTTACGCCGAGCTCTGGAACGACCTGGCCCGCGAGCACCCCGCCACGCGAGCGGAGGCGCTGGCATGAGCACCGCCTCGATGAACGGCGCTCGCCCGATCGGCGCTGGGGTGCCGCCGCACAACCTCGAGGCTGAGCGCTCGGTGCTCGGCGCGATCCTTTTGGACGAGCGTCACCTCGCGACGCTGTTCGCCGACGAGCGGCTGCGCCCCGAGCACTTCTACCGCGAGCAATACGCGGCCGTGTTCGCGGTGATGCTCGCACAGCACGAGCAGCAGCGCAAGATCGATCATCTGACCGTCGCCGAGGCGCTGCGCGCGCACGGGAAGCTCGACCAGTTCGGTGGGGTTGGTGCGGTCGAGGAGCTCTACGCGTGGGTGCCCGCCGCTGGGAACGCCGGCGAGTACGCCCGGATCGTGCGCGAGAACGCGCAGCTGCGAGCGCTGCAGCGAGCCACCTTTGAGATCCAGGCGCTGATCGCGGACCGCAGCGACGGCGCGCCGGAGCTGATCGAACACGCGGAGCGGCTTATCTTCGCGCTGCGCGCCGACGAGAGCGCCACGCGTCAGCGGCTGCTCGAGGACGCCGTCTCGGAGGAGATCGACCGTCTCGAAGAAGCTTCGCGCGGCGACGGCGCGCTCCCTGGCCTGGCGACCGGAATCCCCGATCTGGATCGCCTGCTCGGCGGGCTGCAGAACGGGCGGCTGTACGTGCTCGCCGCACGCCCAGCGATGGGCAAGAGCCTGTTCGCGCTGCAGCTCGCGCGCCGTGCCGCGACCTTCGAGGCTGCGGGGGTGTTGTTCGCTTCCTTGGAGATGAGCGACAGCGAAACCGCGCAACGGCACCTCGCCGCGCTCTCCGGCGTCGACCCCGAGCGCCTGCACCTCGGCCGCGTCCGCGCCGGCGACTGGACGGCACTTCTCCAAGCCGCAAACGACACGCAAGGCACGCCGATGCACCTCCTCGACGACGGCGACCTGTCGCTCATGCGCCTACGCGCGGTCGCACGGCAGCTCGCTGCCCGGACCGGCCGCCTCCGGCTAGTGGTCGTCGACTACCTCCAGCTGATACGCGTCGAGCGGCCGACCGGCAACCGCGTCGAGGACGTCTCAGAGCTCAGCCGCGGCCTCAAGCGCCTCGCCCGCGAGCTCGACTGCCCCGTGCTCGCCGTCGCGCAGCTCTCACGCGCCGTCGAGCAGCGCCCCGACAAGCGCCCCGTCCTCGCGGACCTGCGCGAATCCGGGCAGATCGAAGCCGACGCCGACTGCGTGCTGATGCTCTACCGCGAGGACTACTACGACCGCGACTCAGAACGCCCCGGCGAGATGGACATCATCATCCGCAAGAACCGCCAAGGGCGACTCGGACACGCCACCACCCGGCTTGACCGCAGGCTGCGATTCCTCCCCCTGAATCAGCTGGGCGACGCGCGAGCGTCCGCCACACGAGCGGGCTGATAGGAGCCGCAGGCGACGGCCAAACGACCGCCGACCACAACGTCACCCTTCACCCAAGCCCCGCCATCCCCGACGACCACAAAGGCCGCCAACGTCTCCTGCGACTCGTAGTCGAGCACGTCAGCGTCAGCGGCTGGCGCGTCGAGATCCACTTCAAGATCCCCATCCCCGACGACCCACCACCCGGCCGCAACCCGCAGGCCACGATCAACCCAGCCCCGACCAACCACAACTCGGCCCGACCGGGCTAAGGCCACCGTAACCGATGTGCGCCTGCGTCCCGTTCCCGCACAGAGAGGGGCAGGGGGAGGGGCTGCGACCTCGGCGCACCTCGCGTATCTCTAGGCGCTGCTGGGACGCCGGTGGATCGCGCGAGACACCTCGACGCCCGACAGCTTGCGCTCGCACGTCCACGACGACGTCCTCGCCGACCGCGGCCGCCAGGGAGCCGACGACCTGGCGCGGTTCGTCGCACAGATCCGGCAAGAGACCGCCGTGCTGCTGCACTGGGACGACGCCGAGTTGCCCGACGATCGATAGCAGGGGTGTGAGCAAGCTGGCATGCCGACTTGCTAGGAGCGGGACGGGCGGGCAGCCGCGGTCAGGCCACGGCCGCCCGCTTAGGGCCCGCCCTCTCGCCCTGGCGCTCGGGCTGCGCCTCGATCGCCGGGGCGAGCAGCCGCAGCGCGCTGGTGCGCACCGCCCGCTGGCGGCGTTTGAGCGCCTCGCGTGACATCCGCGCGATGCTCGGATCGGCCTGGTCGACGGCGACCGCCCACGAACTCGCAAGCGCCGGTACGGCGCGGGCCTGCTCGATCGCGTGGCCGCGGGCGATCCACTGGAGCACTCCGACCGTTCGTCCTGCCTGGTAGCCGTTCGCGCAACTGCCGAGATACAGCCGGCGAACGGAATCGGTCTGCACACGGCTCACGCCCGCAGGAGCGATCTCCGGCCACGCGCGCCGGACGCTGCGCAATGCCGCGTCCGAACCACCAACGCCCTCCGGCATCCGCGAGAGGTGGTTGCCAACCCAGGTCAGGAGATCCACGCCTGCGGTCGTCAGGATCGCGCGGGCCGGCGTGGTCGGCGGCGCCGGAAGGATGTGGCGCTCGAGGTCGCGCATCCATCCCGCGACCCAGTCGCCGGCAAACGCGGCCGGCCCCATATCAGCGCCCCGGATCGGTGTCGCCGCCCGCCCGTCCCAGTAGCTCACGCGCCGGACAGCGGGCGGCAGCGCCCACCGCGCCGCTTGCGCCAGGGTCAGCACGCCGTGTCGCGATCGAGCACGATCACCTCGTAATCGCGGGCGAGCGCGCGCGCCAGGCCTGCCTCGCCGTCCAGCGCGATATCGACCGCCATCCGCGCCTGGCGCAAGCCGGCGGCGACCGTCTCGGCCAGTTCCTCGTCGTCCTCGATCACAAGCACCCGCATCGGCCGCTCCTTCTCAGATGAAGGTAGCCGCCAGAGTGTTTCACGGCGGTTTCACTGGCCGTTGTGCACACACCGCTTCGGCCTCAAGGAGGAAACCGTGCGGAAACCGCGGGTGGCGTAGAACCGATTCGCACCCGAAGCACACACGAAGGAGACCAGATGCAGCACGGCATCCATCCAAACCAGCTGAGCCGCTCACGGCCAGCGCGCCTGCTCGCCGTCGCAGCACTCGTGATTGGGGTCCTGGTAACGGGATGCGGGGGAAGCTCTCCCAGCCCGACCGCCGCAACGTCGGACGGCGCGAGCACCCCGGCGTCGACCGCCACGAGCGCCGGGCGTGCGCCCACCACCGGGTCGAGCACCGTCACCAGCGCCGGCGCGACGGGCTCGGGCTCAACCGCACCGTCGTCGCTCGCGTTCGCCCGGTGCATGCGCGCCAACGGCGTGCCCAACTTCTCAGAGCCGCAACCCGGAGGCGGATCGATCTTCTCCACCTTTGGAATCAACCCCTTAGGAGTCACGAAAGAATTAGTGGGTCTGTTGGATTGGGTGAATCGTGTAATTCCAGTCTGAGTGGAACTCATCACGGACGATGTTCACGCTGGCGAGCTCCGCGTCGCTGACCTTGATGCCTT
>JBKQIR010000237.1:0-9081 GCA_052148275.1 Solirubrobacteraceae bacterium | reverse complement strand
AACGGCGACTTCGAGCAGTACTGGCAATACCACCTCGCCCAAGAACAACAACGCGTCCACCAATCACGCTACGCCAACGGTGCCATCCCCCGAGCAGCATAAGTCCCTCCAGGAGATCTGCACCCATGTGCTTTTGAAGCGAGGTGACCAGTGGGCAGCAAAGATGTTCTCTCTCTCTCTCTCTCTCTCTGCGCGATTGGACCGAACCGGCTCACCCCTCGATCGTTGCGCTCTATGCAGACGTCATCGGCGTCTACAAGGCGATGAAGGGGTTTCAGCCTGAGATCGACGATGCTTTCGACAGAGCCGCTAAGGAGATCGGTCTTGTGATCACAACGACCGTCCCGGTCCGCATCGAAGTCGGCGATGGCGGTAAGATCACGACGGCGAAGCTTGACGGACAAACGCTTGTCTATCGTATTCGAGCGGCAGTTGTCGCCGCTCTTGGAGAAACTCGGACAGAAGTCCTTTTCCAGCACCCCATCCGGTAGCCACCGGATTTACCTTATCTGGTACAGCGCGCTGAAGCTGAAGCTACGCGGGGATTGGATCGAGCCGGCCCACATCGCTCGAGCTAAGTTTGAGTGTGGAATCCCGGACGTTCGTGCGGCCGGAGGTGCTTGAGCCAGCACACTGGTTCGACCCCGGTGTCGCGATTGGCGTCGAGGACGCAGTCGTGATCAGTGCGATCGACGAGGTGTATCCCGAACTGCGCTTAGCGGAGCGCATCGCTGCGGACCGGCTCGCGCTGCGGCAAATCCCACCGGAGGTGAAGGAGCCAGCCCATTTCCGCGAGTGACCGCTGCCTACGTCTGTTCGTCCGGCTCGCTCCGAGCCGGACGGTAAGACGGGCCGCACTCGAGGATGCGAGAACCACGGGTGGTACGCGCGGACGATCCTTTCGTCATCCGATCGACTCCGTGCGTGCGAGCGCGACGAGGCGACCGGCCCTCCATCTCGGCGATTGTAGGCCCCGCGAGGCGGCGTGCAGAAACGCGAGTTTGCTGTGGCACGGCGAGCGGCGAGCGGCGAGCGGCGAGGCGATCGTTCGGCGCGTGTGCTTCTGAGGCGTCGCAGGCGTCTCATGCAGCCGTCCGATCAGAGCCGGTTTTCGTCCACGTCGCCTTCCGTCCATGTCGCTCAGATCGAGGTCGCGATGAGCCACCCCTGCGACACTGCGGTTTGTTGAGAGCCACCAAGCATGCGGGCTCGTGCGTTCTCGAGTTCCGCGAGTGAGGGCTGCGAGGTGGGCCTCGAGCCGATTGATTACCGCGACTTGGTGTGAGCAGGACCGGCGGTCGGTCGGTCGGGTGATCAACTCGCTGCCTGAGCAGCGAGCCGATCGCGGCGAGAAGGTCGCCGGGCAGATCCGCTAACGCGTCGCAAGGGAGCCGATCACGGATTGGTTGATCTCGATCTTCGACGGCGACGTCAGGCTGATTTGCGAGGCAAGCTGGGCAAGCCCGACGAATGCGGGTTCGTCGCGCAACTGGCGGACGTGAGCAAGAACACCGAGCGCGACGCCGACGGGGGCTCGTGCCGACCGGGACGGGCTCGGCAACCCGACCGAGGACACGCTCTTTTCCGGCACCGTCGCCGAAACTTACGGGTCTCGGGTCATGCCGCGGGAGGTCGCGGTCGATGGTAGTGGTTGTGAGGGCTGTTTTGAGGCTTTCGAGCTACCGGCGACTGGTCGCCGCGTACGCTCTGAACGAGTTGGCGTGGTCGGTCGCTTCGCTTGCTCTTGCGCTGGTCGTGTACGGGCGTACTGGGAGCGCGGTGGGGGCGACCGTGTTCTTTTTGTCGTCGCAGTTTGTGCCTGCGTTGGTCTCGCCCGCGCTGGTCGCGCGAGTCGATCGGGTGGCCGTGCGCCGCGTTCTGGTGGTGTTGTATGCGCTCCAAGCGCTCGCGTTTCTGGCGCTTGTGCGGGTCACGTCGCCTTTCGCGCTGGTCGCGGTGTTGGTGCTCGTCGCTTTCGGCGGAGCTGTCGGTTTGGCTGCGCGGGCGATCGCGCGGGCGAGCACGGCAGCCGTGATCGCTCCGGTCGGGCTACTCAGAGAGGGAAACGCGATCTCCAACGCCGTATTTGCGCTGTGCATCATGGCGGGGCCGATGCTCGGGGGGATAATCGTGCTCGTTGGCGGCACGAGCGCCGCGCTTTTGGCCAACAGCGGGATCTTTGTGGCGATCGCGGTGATGTTCGCGGCCGCTGGCGAGCTGCCGGGTGCGGTCTCGGAGGGCGAGCCTACCGCCGGTCGGGTGAAGGCTGCGATCGCGCTGGCGAGTGAGCACCGGGCGATTCGTGCGCTGCTCGGTCTTCAGGGCGCAGCGCTGGTGTTCTTCACGATGTCGATACCGGTCGAGGTCGTGTTCGCGCAGCACTCGCTGCGTGCGGGGGCCGGCGGCTATGGAGCGTTGCTGTCGGCATGGGGCGCTGGTGCGGTCGCGGGCAGCGCGGCGTACCTACGCTGGCGCAGGCTGCCGGCGCGGACGCTGATCGTGGCCAGTTCGGTGCTGCTCGGCGTTGGGTTCTTGGTGATGGCGGTTGCACCCTCGCTGTGGGTCGCGATCGTTGGGTCGGCGCTGGGCGGCGTGGCGAACGGTGTCGAGGCGGTGGCTGTGCGCACGGCGCTGCAGGAGCGGGTGCCGCAGGGCTGGATGGCCCTGATCCTGAGTCTCAACGAGTCGATGTTCCAGGCGCTGCCCGGGGCCGGGATCCTGCTCGGAGGGGCGATCGCGGCTCTCGCTGGTCCAAGGGCCGCATTCGCCGTCGGGGGCGCGGGGGCATTGGCAATCGCCGCGCTCGCGCCAAACGTGCTCGCGGCGCACGATGCTCCCTCGACGACGAATGTCCGGGGCACCGAGCCCGATGATGCGATCGTGAGCCCGTAATCGCGGAGACCTCCGAACGTCGTCCTCGGTCGCGCAGCGCATCAGTCTGCTGGGCAATGGTCGGGTCTGGCGCTCCGCAGGACGATGTCGTCTCGGATGCCGGTACCTCAGCGCGTCGCTTTGAGGACGCGCATGTCACGGAGGGCGGGTCGGCGAGCTCCGAGCGCGCTGTCAGGCGGCGAGGCGGCGAGGCGGGCGCAGCCGGGTGCTGTCGATCCAGTTGGTAAATGCGTTGGCTGGTAGCGGTTTGCTGACGTGGAAGCCCTGCACCAGGTCGCAGCCCAAGGTGGCGAGGCGGTTGAGCGTTGGGGCGTCCTCGACGCCTTCGGCGACGACGTGCAGACCGAGGTCGTGGCCGAGGTTGATCGTCGAGCGCACGATGATCAGATCGCTTTCGTCGGCGAGCATCGGCGAGACGAACGAGCGGTCGATCTTGAGCTCGTCGATCGGCAGGTTTTTCAGACGCGCCAGTGACGAGAATCCGGTGCCGAAGTCATCGACTGAGAAGCAAACCCCGAGCGAGTGCAGCGCGTCCACGGTCTCCAGCACTTTCTCGGGGTCGGCCATCAGCATGCTCTCCGTGATCTCGAGCTTGAGCGCCGCCGGCGGGAGGCAATAGGCGCTCAACAAGCTCGCGATCTCAGCCGGCAGGGTCCCGTCAAGCATGTTGCGGACCGAAAGGTTCACCGCGACCGTGAGATCGCGGCCCGAGCGGCGCCAGTCAGAACACTGGGCGATCGAGCGCTCGAGCACATGCAGCGCGAGCGAGCGGATCATCGGGGTCTGCTCGACCGTCTCGAGGAACGCGCCGGGCGCCAGCAGGCCGTGCTCGGGATGCTGCCAGCGGATCAGGCTCTCCGCGCCCTGCACGGTGAGGTCACCGGGGCAGATGATCGGCTGGTAGTAGACAACCAGCTCATCCGCTGACAGGGCGCGTGTGAAGTCGCCGAGCAGACCCAGCCGGCGCACCGAGTGATGATCCAAGTCGGCGCTGTAGAGCTTTGGACCGGTCTGCGCAGCCTTCGCCGCGTACATCGCGATGTCGCACAGGCGCAGGAGCTCGTCCAGATCACGACCGTCCTGCGGGAACCGCGCAATCCCCATACTTGCCCCGACGCTGAGCAAGATCTCGTCAACCTTGAACGGTTCCTGCACGCAGGCGAGCAGCGCTCCGGCGAGCTCCTGCAGGATCACCGGATCGTCGGGTGCTCTGGCGAGCATCACGACGAACTCGTCGCCGCCAAATCTCGCGACCACCCCGTCGGCACCGACGCGCGCAGCCAGCCGCCGACCGACCTCTCGCAGCAGCTGATCGCCATAACGGTGGCCGAGCGTGTCGTTGACCTCCTTGAAGCGATCGAGATCGATCAGCATCACGACGAGTCTCACGTCTGGGCTTGCGGCGGCGATCGCTTCGCTGACGCGGGCGCTGAAAGCGTCGCGGTTGGCCAAGCCGGTGAGGCCGTCGGAGGTCGCCACCTGGTGAAGCCGCTCGGCCCGGGATTTTGATCTCAGAAGCTCGCCGACGAGATACTGAAAGATCAAGAGCGATATTCCGAGCAGCGCGATCCCGAGCGTCCCGGTCTTCACCGCGATCCAGACCGCGCCGATCGTCAGCAGGCCGGCAAACAGCTCGGCGGACAGAACCGGCACGACCGTCTCCCGCGCCGCCGCAACAAGCGATGAGCGATCAAGCCAGCATTGATAGCCGGCCACGCCGACGAAGTTCACCGCCAGCGCCAGCACGAACGCTGGAAACACAGCTAGGTAGAACCCAAGCTCGCTCCGTCCGACGTGAGCGAACGCCACGAGACCGTGAAACACGAGCCCTCCGACCAACGGATACCACGCGAACGTCACGAGGTTGTTGCGCAAGTAGTGCCTCGATCCCCGCAGACGCAACTGCATGAAGCCGATCGTAACCACCCCGAGAACGGCCGCCGGTCCGGCGCCCAGCAGCACCGCGGCCAGCATCAACCCAAGCGGGGTCCCCTGGACGTTGAGCTTCAGCGAACCCATCTCTGAATACGTCAGACCGCTCAGGACCGTGAACAGCGCGATCACCAGCATCGCCCAGCTGTCCCAACGCGCCGAGCGCGCCGTGAGCACGATCACCACAGCCGCTACCGCGAGCGCCCCGGCGTGGACGAACGCGACGCCGCGGCCCGGCTGCCGCGTAGTCGCTGTCGCCCGTGGCATCTCGACACCGTATTTCGACCGTAATCGGCGCCCCCTTAAATATCTGCTCAGATGTCAGCGCAATGCACCTATCGCCTTCGACGATCAGTCCATTGCGCCCGACCTTCCTAATGGTCTTCGGGCGCGCGCCGATACACGTAGACCGAGGGGCCCGGTCCCGGGCAACCCCTCGGACATAGTTTCAGCCGCCAGAGACCCAACCCATGGGGACTCCTTTCCGCCAGACTGGTTTCTTGTGGTCAGACACAGGTCCGGATCGGAGCCAACATTTCACCTGCTGACACACCGCCGGAAACTTAGACGTAGCGCGCCCCGCCTTCCTTGCACGTCGGTGGTACGCGTTCCCTCATCGCGATAGATCGCAACGCACAGTTAACTAGGCCCACGCTCGCTGCTCGAGCGGACAAACTACCGGCTTCGATTCGGCAAACTACGGACCCGCCGCCGAGCGGTGCTCACAGCTCGGCTCGGAGGTCCCGGGCAAGGCGGCCTGCGGCGCAGCCAGACCCACGCTGCCGAGTCACCCACACCCGAAGGCCTGTGATGACGAACTCGTCGTCGCCGCGGTCGACACCGGGCAATCATGACCCCCACGGGACGAGGCCTTCGACGCGCGGACCTCGGAATATCGCTTTCACGAATCCCGTCAACGTGTCCCTGACGATCCCCATTGGCAACGATCGGATCGTGCGAGCGCCGTCGGCGCGGGCTGGGTGCCGGCGGATCGCGTGGTCGCCAAGGCGATCCTGACGCGCAAGTGGGGGATGTCGAAGCGATCGGCGGTCCTGCGGACGAGATCCGAGCACGTCGCGGTCGCCGTCGACGGTGATCCCGAGCGCGAGGTAGCAGGCGCGGCGTTGTACCGAGCCGCCCTCGCGGATCTTGAGCACCAGCGCGTCGAGGAAGCTCACCGGGTGCGGGTCCTCGATCGGCCGCTTGGCCCATTCGCGGACGTCGTCCACGACTTGGGCGAGCCGGTACCGTTCCAGCTATGAAGCGGGACTACCGGATCGTGTACTCCACTGCGGACGGCGACCTGCGCAACGCGCGCGACCCAGAGCCCAAGAGCGCCGAGGCGGCAAGCGCGTTAGGGTGCGGCGCGAGTTCGCGGGCCGCCACGGCAAAGCCGTGACCACCGTTGCGGGTGGGCCGGTCTACGACGCGGGGCGGAAGGAGCTCGCGGGAAAACTGAAGAAGCGCTGCTGCTGCGGCGGCTTGGTGAAGAATGGCGTTATCGAGATCCAGGGCGACCACCGCGACGTCTTCGTCGAAATTCTGAAGCCCGAGGACTGTACGCCAGTCCTCGCCGGCGGCTGATGCGCGTCGACAAGTGGCTGTGGACGGCGCGGCTGTTCAAGACGCGAGCGCTTGCGGCAAGCGCCGTCAAGGGCGGGCGCGTGCACGTCAACGGCCTGGCGGTCAAGCCGAGCCGCGAGGTCGCGATTGGTGACGAGCTCGCAATGACCCTCGGTCCTGTGCGGCGGACTGTGGTCGTGCGCGGCGCTGCGGAGCGCCGCGTGTCGGCCGCAGAGGCGGCGAAGCTCTACGACGAGACCGAGGACAGCGTCGCGGAGCGCGAGCGCCAGGCAGAGCTGCGCCGGCTCTCCGGGACACTCGACGTCGGCGGGCGCCCGACCAAGCGCGAGCGCCGCCGCTACGACACGGGCCGGCACTAGCAACCCACGTTTGGCTGCGTCGCTGACCCTCAGACGATCTCACCCGGGCCTGACGCGCGTATGCCGCGAGCGCGACGTCGGCCTCGGTCTCGACCTCAAACGCACCTTGTCCACACCATTGACCTCGCGCAGCTAAGCTAAAAGCGGCTGGAAAGCTCCGGAGCCGCCGGATGCAGCGCTGGCTACCCGCAGCGACTACCTGAACGAGTAACTCCGCTGCGGCCAAACTGATTGGCCAGTTTCCGGATCGTAAATGCGCGTCGCGTGACCCTCGCGGAAGACCACAGGAGGCACGCCCCGCAACCATAACCCGCTCCCCGGGACGCTAAGGAAACGGTATTGGTTCAGAAGCTGGGGTGGAACCATAGCTCGACCGCGAGGCTCAATCCGAGCAACGCGATCAGCACACGTAGGGCTGTGGCTGGAAGGTGACGTGTTGCGTGCGGGCCGACGCTGCTGCCGGCGAACATGCCGATCCCGAGCGGCACCGCTGCCGACCAGTTGACCGTTCCGGAGACCGTGAGGATCGCTGCCGAGAACAGCGTTGCGGCGCCGAGCAGCATGTTCTTGAGTGCGTTGGCGCTCGGTAGGCGCCGATCGACGAGCAGCATCAGCAGGGTAAGGATCATCACCCCGGAGCCTGCGCCGAAGTACCCGTTGTAGGCCGATAAGGTCAGCAGACCGCTCGGCAGTGCCAGCCTGTGGTCCTGGCGCTCGCGCTGCTGGCGCCAGCTCGCGAGCCGAGGCTCGAGCAGCAGCGCGAACGACGCCCCCGCGACGAGGAATGGCACGAGCTTCGCGAACGCGGAAGCTGATGTGCAGAGCAAGAGCAGCGCGCCGGCGGCGCCGCCGAGCGCGGACAGCGGAGCCCAGCGCCGCAGCCATGGCCGCTTGCCTTCCAGCTCCGGTTGTGAGGCGAGCGCCGCTCCGGGCCAGCAGCCGACCAGCGCGACGATGTTGGCGACGTTGGCCGAGAGCGCGGGTAGCCCCACTGCGAGCAGCGCGGGATACGACACCAGTGAAGTGATCCCGCCGGCGGACCCGAGCAATCCCGCGACCGCACCGGCGCCGAGCAGGATCGCTGCGTCGCCAATCGTGATCATTTAGGACCTCCCTTGTGTCCAGCCCGGTCGTTGGGCGGGCATGTTTTTTGGAAGCCCTCAGGGTTTTTGTCCCGTAAGGTGTGGGGCCCGAGACTCAGGCCCTGGCGCCGCTCGGTCCAGACCACCGATCCCTATCCCAACGCGGGCCGGTGCGGAACCCTAGACGCAACCGCAAGCTAACCGACACGCTAGCACTCCGACCTCAGCCAGCCCTGCGTCGGGTCATCAGCAACGGCGACGCGTCCCTGGCGGCCGTGTCCAGACCACACTATGTCCGTATTCGCCGGCTCGCCGGCCCGAGTAAGGAATCTAGGGTCTCTCTGACTGTGCTTCGCTCCGAAGCCGGTCCGGATGGCAGGCAGCTGATGACCGCGGCAGAGATGGGCGCGAAGACGCCTGTGGTGCTAGACGGATCCTGGTTGGTTGGTGTGCAGGAAGAAACCGGTCGCGATGAACACCGTCTATTCGGCGATGCCGGCCGCGTTCTCGGCGATCCGTTCGAGCGCGCGGGCGACGAGAATCATGAACGCAGCCCACTCGCGCAACTCGAGCTCGTCTCCGATCTCAACAGCGCGGTTGAAGATTGCACGGTTACGGCGGGCGACCTCGAGGTTCTTGAAGACGAGCTCGCGTGCGAGCGACACATGGCGCGTCTTGAGCGCCGCGGAAGTGTCGCTGACGAGCGCGCGGGTCAAGCGCCCCATCCGCCTGGCGCGCGCGCAGCGACGGCAGACCTTGATCAACCGCAAGGTAGCGCGCGTCGATCAGCCGATCGCCCGCGACCACGATCCCGGCCAGCTCGAGGTCGTGATCGCTTCCGACGCATGATCGAGCGCCTGCTGACCATCTCCAGAGCCTCGAGAGTTTGCCGCTCGGTTTCTGCCAGATCCTCACGGAACTGGTGGCGCGTCTCCCGCACCGCAGTCGAGCTTGATCCCGGTGTCGTCCAAGGCCTTGTGCAGCCGGCCCGCCTCACGCTGGCGGTCGCGCACCAGCGTCTTGCGTCGCCGCGACCAGAACGCGTTGCTGATCAGGTGGCGGAGCTGACCGTGAACGTGTGGGGGATGTCGCGGGGTCCGTAGACGACTCGGCTTTCGCGGTTCATAGGCCAGCTGCGGCCCATGCGTGTTGGACGTCCTGGATTTCTGCTGGTGTGGGGGTCTGACCCTGTCCTGGGTGATATTGCGCGGCGATGATCACGCGGCGGAGCT
>JBKQIR010000236.1:0-8604 GCA_052148275.1 Solirubrobacteraceae bacterium | reverse complement strand
TACGGGTTCCACTCCGCCCAAGCCACGCTCGCGCTCGTTCACCTCACCTGCGGACCCGTGACACTCACACTCCCACACGAACAAGCGTTCGCGTGACCTCACCTACGATTATGCCCGGAGAGCCCGATTTCGGTGCCGATGACGTCGTCCTTCTGGCGACCAAGAGCCAGGACACAGCCGCCGCGCTGGACGCACTGAGGGACGCCGCCCCCGCGGGGACGCCGGTGGTCTGTTTCCAGAACGGCGTCGAGAACGAGCGCGCCGCACTGCGGCGCTTCTCCTGTGTGTACGGCGCGGTGGTGATGGCGCCGACTGCCCATTTGGAACCGGGGGTCGTGCAGGCGTACGGAGCCGCGCTCACAGGCCAGATCGACGTAGGCCGCTATCCCACCGGCGTTGATGATCGCTGCCGGGCGGTGTGCGATGCGCTTGCTGGTGCGCGGTTCAGTTCCGAGCCAAGGGACGACATCATGCGCTTCAAGTACGCCAAGCTGATTGCCAACCTCGCCAACGCGGTCCAGGCGATCTGTGGAGCGGAAGCGGACGCTGCGGAACTGATCGGGCGCGCACGCGAGGAGGGCCGAGCGGTGCTTCGCGCGGCGGGAATCGAGTTCGTCGCCGAGGATGTCGCCGACCTCCGCGGTCGCTGGGAACGTTGGCAGGTGGGCGAGATCGCGGGGCGCCCGCGCGCGGGGGGATCGACGTGGCAGAGCATCGTCCGCGGCGCCGGCAGCGTCGAGAGCGACTACCTCAACGGGGAGATCGTCCTGCGCGGCCGCGAGCACGGGGTCCGAACGCCGGTCAACGAACTGCTCCAGGCACTCGCCCGCGAGACCGCGCGCGATCGCCACCCGCCGGGCTGGCTGTCCGCCGACGACGTGCTCGCCCGGCTCTGAGATGAGCGCGGTCGGAGCGCACTCGATCCACCGCCCAACCCGATACTCTCGATCAGGCGTGCAAGCGCTTCGGCGGCCTGATCTGCGGCGTGATCGCAAGGAGTTCGACGCCTCATTGGCTGATCTCGATCGGCTGCGCGCGGCGGTCCAACGGGTCCTCGAAGGTGAGTAGCCAGCGGTCCGGGCGCGAGGGCTGGTCGTTGCGGATAGACCAGGCTGGTGGGGTGCCGAGCAGCCCGCCCGCGAGCGCCTTGAGGTCGCCCGGGCGGAGCATGTCCTCTGGTGGTCAGAACGCGGCCATCTCGGCGGTGACCGCGAGCGCCTCCTTTTCGCTTGCGGGGTGCGCCAACGGCGAGGACGAGCATCGCGGGTGCGACCTCGACGATGCTCGCGGCGAACCGCGCCTCCCACGTGCGCAGCGCCGCCAAGATCGCCTTGACATGCAGTTGGCAGGAGAGGCCCCCCCTCCCCCGAGGACGGTGATCGGCGTCCGCGGGACAGTTGCACGGCACCAGCAGTAGCCGCGCCGGCTCCCCGCCCGTCTCGGCGGCGAACGCGTCAAACCCTGGTGCGGATCTCGATCCGTAAACCGCCCCGTTCTCATCCTCCGCGAACGCGAGCGTCGCCCATGGCCGCACCGCTCACCTTCCCGCCGCACTCGCGCCCCGCGGGCACATACAAGGCTGAGGGTGCGCTGGGCCGACGTGTCGTGTCAGCACCGAGTCCGGCCGGGAGGCAGCTGTTCCGAGGGGAGCTCATTCGCCTATATCGGAGGCGCATCGTCTAAACGCCGTCGCTGGAGTGCACGGACCGGCCGTCCTGCAGCCCCAAGCGGGAGCGCGGATGCCGAACATCCTCGTGAGACGTGCGGGCGCCCACCGCTCACGCTGCAAGCGAGAGCGGCGATGCGGCCTTGTCGAACTCGCGTGCGGCGCCCACAAACTCGCGAAACAGCGCGGCCTGTGATGTGCGGTCCACCAAGCACTCGGCGTGCCACTGCACGCCGAGAAGAAAACCGCGATCCGTTGCCTCCACGCTCTCGACCGTACCGTCGCTCGCCCAACCCGACACGCTCAGTCCACCGCCGAGCGTCGCTATCGCCTGGTGGTGGAACGAATTGACCTTCATGCGGCGCCGTTCGACGATCTGAGAGACCCTGCTCGAAGGCTCGAGCGTCACCCAATGCGTTGTGTGTCTCCCCGGTACCTGCTGGCGATGCGTGATCCCGTCCCCCACCACGTCAGGGAGATGCTGATGCAGTGTCCCGCCACGAGCCACGTTCAACACCTGCATACCCCGACAGATCGCGAGGATCGGCAACCCACGGGCGTCCGCGACGCGAGCCAGCTCCAGCTCGAAGACGTCGAGCTCGCTCTCGATCGGACCCGTGAGCGGATGCCTGCGCTCGCCATAGCTCTCGGGGTCGAGGTCAGGCCCGCCGGACAGACAGACGCCGCCCACGCGCGACAGCAACGCCTCGACGCAGCCCGGATCAAGCGGCGGAACAACCACTGGCAGACCACCAGCGACCTCGATCGCGCGCAGATACCGGAGACCGAGCGCCATCTCGTGCTGCGGCGGCTCACCGTGCGGAGTCGGGACGACAGCCGGGCTACGGCGAACCTCCGAGGTGCTGACAGCGATCAGCGGTCGCTCGCCGCACAAGGCGCTGGCGCGGCGTCGGCGCGTTCGTTGTAGCTGTGCCGGCATCTACCGCGGTTCTAACACCGCCCGCGAAGGTGGGCATGGGCCAGATGGACAGAATTCGTCACCCCGCTTTCGCCATCGTTCTGCGGCATGGCATCCAGGTGCAAGCCGCTCGGTGAAAGCGCGCACCCACGGTACGGCTGGGACCACGTTGATCCGGCTCGCGGCTTCCAACCACTCGCCGGTCGACCCGACGGCGCCGAGCTCACCGCGAGGTGAGGTACGAGCGATGTCCAGTCCTGGCCTTCGATCTCGAGCCTGGGTCGCTCCACGAACGACGACACGTGGGCCATGTCGACGCCCGACGAGCACGAACTCATCGCCCCCGTAGCGGCTCGCAACCTGCGCGGTTCGCGTCTCGCCGGCCAGCAGGCCGGCGATCCGTTGCAGGACCGCATCTCCCACGGCGTGCCCGAGCGTGTCGTTGACGTCCTTGGTTGACGTTCACGCGCCGGCGAGCGGACCGCCCAGATCACCGGCAGCCTCCTGGCTGTCCGCGTCGTCGGCGTTTGACCGTGCTGGCTGGCGTAGACGCTGACGCCGGGTTGCCGACGCACGGATCAACTGACAAGCGACAGCGCGGTTGCAACCGAGCGACTCCTCGGGCCATCAGCGGGCGCGCTGTTTGGCGGCCAGCGCGATCAGCTCGACGCAGCTGTCGACATTGATGCGCGTGGAGTCGATGACCAGGTCGTAGCAGCGCGGATCGCGGGGGTCGACGCCGTACCAGCGCTCGACGTAAGTCTCGCGGGCCCGGTCGGCGATCTTCAGCTCCCGCTCAGCGGTCGGGCGGTCGACTCGAAGAACGACCATAGCCTGGCCAATCCGCCGGTCCGGTGGACCGTCGAGCCGGACATGCAGCGCACCCGGCTCGGCGCGCAGAACGACTGCGGCGGCCCGCCCGAGGATCACGGCCCCCGCCTCGGAATACTCGTGAAGAACGCGCTCGGTCGCCAGCCGGAACTCGTCCTCGGTCATCGTCGTCGACTCGTCCCGCGTCGCCGTGCCGGCGAACACGTGTGCGGCCGGCGCAAACCTGGGAAGCCATCGACGGAACACGTCCCGAGGCACCGCCCGCTGGGACAGCCCGTCGCGGGGGACCTCGAGCTGATCGGCAACCGAGACTGGGATGGCGCGGTCCAGGAAGCGCACACCGAGGCGATCAGCCAAGCGCGGCCCCACCAAGCTGCCGCCGGCGCCGTACGCCGCAGAAATGGTCACAAGCGCGCTCATAGGCGAACCCTACTACCGCGGCGCGACAGCGTGTCACGAGCTTCCGGGGCGCCAGCTCGAGGGGTTGCGTCACAGCAGCAATCGGTCACGCCCCGATGTCTCCGGCTCGCCACCGCTCAGCGAACTGACGCCCGCGCCGCTATGCCAAGGTCTGAGATCGCCCCGACCACAGCCGGCAGCGCTCGCCAACCCACGTCACAGGCTGTTGCTGCTGCCTTGCTCGCGTGTATAACCACCGACGGGAACGAGGCGTCGTCGAGCGCGGGCTTGTACAACGCTGCCCTTCCCCGAGCGCGTACTGAACCCGATGCTTCACTAGGGCGCCGGGGTTGCTCTCGAACGCGAGACGACGTAGTTGAGGGTCGAGATCGGTCGCACCCGGCGACCGCGGCCTTGATCACCTTGAGATCGTCGGTCGCTCCCGGAACGACGGTGGCGTGAGTCCATTCTGGGGTCATCTCCCCTTGGTGCGTAGTCCCGTCGATGTATCGCCGCGGGTGGCGGCGGTCGCAACGGCGAGCGTGAGCCGCGGCGCGGTCCGAGTTCGTCTGGTGCGGGATCCGCGAGCTGGTCGGCAACTGAGGCGTTCGGTCACGATGCGGCGGCGGGCCTGGCGCGAGCTGAGGTGTGCCCGTCCGCGGCGGCGCTCCCCTCTGGTCGTTGCGCTGAGTCTGTTGTGGTGTCGATGAGCGCTCCGAGCACCTCGCCGATGGTCGGGTCTCGACCGACAGCCATCCGCAGGGGCAGATGGTCCTGGATGCGGTACCGATTGCGACGGCCTTCCTTGTCCTTGTGGACGTAGCCGGCTTCGGTGAGTTCTGTGACGATGCCGAACGCGGTGCGCTCAGTGATTCCGAGCGTCGCGGCGATGTCGCGTAGTCGCGTTCCGGGGTCGTGGGCGATGCAAACGAGGACCCGGGCGTGGTTGGTCAGGAAGCTCACCTCGGCCATACGGCGAGTGTAGCCATTCACTTCTAGAAATGATTTGCTAGTCTTGGGAAACTCGAAGTCGGGCGCATAAGCTCGAGGCTTGGCTGTCGCCGACCGCTGGGTCGCTCGAGGGTCCAACGAAAGGAGCCAGCGATGCTGGTCAGCGAGCGCCAAGCGGAGCCTGTGGCGAGAGAAGCAGGGGCGACGAGCGGCGACGGCCTGAGCCCAACAACGAGCGCGGCTGATCTGACCCCGACTGGAGCCTGGTCGAGACGGGTACGGTGGATCGGCGGGCTGATTCAGGCGGCGTTCGCCGCCTTTTGGCTGGTCCGTGGGAGCGTGGTCATCGGCGGTCGCGCGGCCGATGTTCTGATCGCGGTGTTTGGCGTGACTGTGATCGGCGTTTTCTTCTACGCGATCACGGCTACCAGGGGCACTGCGCCGCGGCCGAGAAGCCCGGAAGGCCGGCGGATTGAGCGAGCGGTCACGATCGCCACCGTGATCGAGTTCGCCGCGGCGATTGTGTTGCCGGTGATCGTCAGCGCGGCTGGCCATTCGGACTGGGTGCTGCCGTCGATCGCGATCACGATCGGACCGCTTTTGCTGTGGCTCGACCACCGGGTCCACGTCCCGCGCTACCGGCCGGTCGGATGGGCGCTGACCGTCGGACCAGTGATCCTCGTCGCCACGATGTCGGGCACGCCGCTGGTGGCGACCACGGGCATCGCCGCCGGCGTACTGCTGCTCGCCACCGCCTTCGCCGGCTTCAGCGATCTCGCGGGGGTCCGCCGCGTGGCGGAGCATGCGAGGGCACGCGAGGTTGTGGTCCCCGTGAGCGCCGGAGCGCAGCCATGAGCGAGGATCGCCTTCACGTGGTGTTCGGCGCCGGCCAGGTCGGGCGCGCGCTGGCGGACCGCCTCGCCCGGCTAGGTCTGGCGGTGCGGGTGGTGTCGCGGAGCCGGCCACCGGAGCTCGATGAGGGAGTCGATTGGCGCGCGGCCGACGCAAGCGAACCCACAGCCGCCGCGGACGCGGCGAACGGCGCGTCGGTTGTCTATCAGTGCCTGAACGCGCCGTATACAGATTGGCCGAAGCGCTTCCCCCCGCTGCAGCGAGGAGTGCTGAGCGCAGCGCAGCGCAACGGTGCGCTGCTGGTCAGCCTGGAGAACCTCTACGGCTATGGCCCCACCGGGGGCAAGGCGATGACCGAGGACCTTCCGCTGGCCGCGACGACCGTCAAGGGCCGCACGCGAGCGGCCATGACCCAGGAGCTGCTGGATGCGGCGGTTGCCGGTCGGGTCCGGATCGCGATCGGGCGCGCATCTGACTTCTTCGGCGCCGGCGCCACCGAGTCATCGCTCGGCGAGCGCGTGTTCGGCAACGCCGTCGCCGGCAAACGCGCTGACTTCATCGGCAACCCTGACCTGCCCCACACCTACAGCTACATCCCGGACATCGCCGCGGGCCTGGCGACTCTCGGCACGGACGAGCGCGCCGTGGGTGGCGTGTGGCACCTTCCTGGCCCTGAGACCGTCACCACCCGACAGTTGCTCGAGCTCGTCGCCGGCGACGTCGGACACCCGGTTGGCGTTCGATCGCTGCCCAAGCTGGCCGTGCGCGCCCTCGGGCTCTTCAACCCGACGATCAGGGAACTCGTCGAGCTCTCCTACGAGTTTGAGCAGCCGTTCGTGCTCGACACCACCAAGTACCAGTCGACGTTCGGGACCGCAGCCACACCGCTCGCAACTGCGATCGCTGCGACGGTCGCGTGGTACCGCATCCGAGACGGCAGCGCCAACGGAGCACACGAAAGCGTGCCGGCATGACCCTCCCAGACGTCGCGCCCGCCCAATTCCTGCAGTTCTCCAACCCGGCGACCGGGGAATCGGTCCAGTTCACCGCCACCCCACAAGACGCCGGCGACGATGTCCTGCGATTGAACTGGCGCAGCATGCCCGGTGGCTCGATCACCGAGCACGTCCATCCCCACCAGGAGGAGCGCTTCGCGATCACCGCCGGCCAGGCGCACTTCACCTTTGCCGGCGAGCACCGCGTCGTCGGCCCGGGCGAGACGCTCGTCGTCCCCAGCGGCGTCCCTCACTCCCAGTCAAACCCCGGATCGGTCGCGATCGAGGGTGTGGTCGAGCTCCGCCCAGCGCTGCACACCAAGGAGATGTTCGAAGCCTTCGGCGGCCTTGGCTCCGAAGGCAAGACCACGCCCCGCGGGGCACCGAAGAACCCGCTCCAACTCGGTGCCACCTGCTGGCACTTCCGCCACGAGAGCCGAGCCACCAAGCCGCCGATCTGGATCCAGAACCTGATCCTCCCACCGCTAGCGGCGCTCGCGAAACTCTTCGGCGTACGGCCCTACCACGACCGCTGGGACAGCCGCATCGCAAGCGCTGACCGTTAGGTGGAGCCCGCCGCGCGGCTTCTACGAATAGGACCGCTGGGCGCTCCCCGGCCGCACGAACCTGCTCGAGCTCTCAACACCGGCGCGGGTCTGCCCTCGCTGGCGGGCGCGAGGGCATAGGAGAGCCCTACCCCACGCGCGCCGCCCGTGGGGCGGCCGGGTCAGATGGTGATGACGACCTTGCCTCCGGCGTGGCCCACTCGCATGTGGCGGACCGCCTCGGGCACCTCGTTGAGGCTATAGCGGCGGTCGATCACCGGGACGACGGCGCCACTCTGGCTCTGGAGCAGTTCGGCCAGGAACGCAAGGTCCTTCAGGTTCGTTCGCATCTTCCACTCGGCGGCCGGGCCCGATAGTGCCGGAGCCGCGTTGACGCGGGCGAACTGCTTGCCGCCCCGAGCGCAAGGCGGGCCGAGGCTGACGGCCTTGATCCACTGCCGTGGCGTGCCGCCGACCATTACGTACGTCCCGCCCGGCGTGAGAGGGCGGCCGTAGACGGAGAGCGGGGCCGCGCCATTGCGGCCTGCTCGAACGACCACGACGCGGGCTTCGGCAGAGGGCATTCGCCCGCGTACTCGGCGAAGCCAACCGGTGAGGGAGGCGCTGTCGCCGCGCTCGCCGCCGACGACGGCATCGAGATCCTCGGCCCTCCCGGCATCCCCGCCTGATCGTTCCCACGCCAAACCTGACATGGAGATCCTGATGACCGCACGAGCAGCGCAGCTGGAAGACCTCGACTGCACGCGATGCCCGCGTCGCGGCGCTCAACGCCAACGTCTTGACGCCTCGGTCGCATGCTTCGCACCCGACGCCGTGCAGATGCCCCGGAACGACCCCCCAAACATCGGCACAGATCACATCCGGACATGGTCCAGCGGCATGCTCGCCGCCTTCGGCGCGGAGTTCTCCCTCGACATCGACGAGGTGGAGCTCGCGGGCGACGACTGGGCCTTCGAGCGTGGCACCTACACGATCGCCCTCACCCCGAAGGCCGGCGGAACACCCTCCACCACACGGGCAAATACGCGCCCGGACCCGCACTTGTGTGATGCGGTGGCCCGACCGTCGTAGTCAGCGTAGGTTGGAGCCGTAATGTCAGAGCAGACGACGAGCATCGGCGGCCGGCGCATGGCGAGTGTCGGGACGGTCGTCGCGGCGGCGATCCTCGCGCTCAGCGCTGCGCCAGCCGAGGGCGCGCAGTTCAAGGGCTGCCCAAACGGGCACCTTTCCTCGCCCGACTCAACCGGCCAGACGCTTCCGGTCACAAGCCTGCGGGTCAATCGGATCTCTTGCGCGAGTGCAGCCACCGCGCTTCGCGCCAGTACGTTTCAGGCAACGCCGGGCGGGCCGCTGTTCTCGACTCGGGGCTTCAACTGCACAGGCCCCATAGGTCCACCGCCACCGCACTCGAAACCACGCTACTAC
>JBKQIR010000235.1:0-51021 GCA_052148275.1 Solirubrobacteraceae bacterium | reverse complement strand
AGCTCCGCCGCGTGATCATCGCCGCGCAATATCACCCAGGACAGGGTCAGACCCCCACACCAGCAGAAATCCAGGACGTCCAACACGCATGGGCCGCAGCTGGCCTATGAACCGCGAAAGCCGAGTGAAGAGCGTGCGCAGGGTGTACGCGCGGATGTCGATGATCCACCAGGGACAGACCCAACAACTCGTGCGGGAAGTGTGGGCCCGAGCAGACCTGATGCGCGAACGCCGTCGGCTTGAGTCACAAGCCGCGGAGGCCAGCCATCAGGCCGAGCAGGACGCTCTGACCGGGATCGGGAACCGTCGTCTCCTGGCTCGCTTCGTTCAGGAGGCGACTGTCCGCCAGGCCGAGATCGCGATCGTCATCGTCGATCTCGATCGGTTCAAGGAGATCAACGACAGCCTGGGCCATGACGTCGGTGATCTCGTGCTGCAGCGCGTAGCTCAGATCCTCGAGACCAGGGTGCGCGCGGGCCAGGTCGCGATCCGCTATGGCGGCGACGAGTTCGTGCTCGCGCTGTCGAGCGTGTCGCCGAGCAGTGCGGCGGCGCTCGCCGAGCGGATCCGCGCCGCGATCGCCGCCCAGAACTGGGCGAGCCTCAGGCCCGGGCTTGCGATCACTGCCACGCTCGGTGTGGCCATCGGACCCGCGAGCCGGTCGCAGGCCGTGCTGTCGGCTGCTGACGCGGCGCTTTATGCCGCCAAGCAAAGCGGCCGCAACACCATTGGCACCGGACCAACATCCTAAGCGCTCGGACAGCACCCCGGGCCTTCGGTAGCAACGGCACAACTCTGCACGCCCAGCATCCGACAGCTGCGACGCGCGCGTCGCGCGAGGTGGCAGCCGCGATGAGGGTCGCCTGAGCCAAAGCTGGACGCGAGTAGGTTGCAGAATCGCGGCGTGTGGCCTCGATGGGCGGCAGCGTTGCTTCGGACATACGTCGTTGTGCGCAGCTGCGGATGTCATCGGTGTTGGCGGGATGGCGGTTTGGCGGGTGCGTCGGGGAGCGCCGATAGGAACGCGCTGATCGCGGCGTGCGTCTGTTCGGGGCGCTCGATCTGTGGCACGTGGCCGCAGTCGAGCTCGAGATGGCGTGCGTGCGGAAGGGCGTCGGTGACATGGCGCGCGAACGCGATGGGCACGAGCTTGTCGCGTCGGCCCCAGACGAACAGCGCATCAGCTTGCAGCGCCTTGATCCGAGTCCAGAAGCCTTTCGCGCCGTGAGGCTCCTCGAGATAGATCTGACGCGCTGCGGCGTAGAACGCGGCGCGACCGGCCGGCGTGAGATAGGCGCGCAAGAACTCATCGACGCCAGCAGCAGTCCAGCCCTCGTCGGCGCCAGGAATGATGCGATGAACGAACCCCTCGACCAGCGTTCGCGGGGCGAACTGCACAAGTCCGAACTCCGGCCGCGTGAGGCGGACCAGCGGCGCCCACGCCCTCGCGCGTAGCCACGCCAGAGAGGGCGCCAACAACACGAGACGGCCGACTCGACCGGGTTCACGCAACGCGATCTCCAGCGCGATCCGCCCGCCCAGACTGTTGCCGATCACGTGAACACGCTTGAGCTTGAGCGCGTCGAGCAGATTGATCACCGCAGCGGCAAAGAACGGCGCGTCGTAGACGGCACCGATCGGTTTGTCGGAGTCACCGAACCCGGGCAGATCGAAGGCGATGACTTGAAACCGATCGGCCAAAGCCACGACCGTTGGGAGGAACGAACCCTTCGTTGCGCCGAGGCCGTGGACAGCCACAACAGTCGGTCCGGTTCCGGCTTCCACAACCGAAAGCCGCGCGCCGCGCGTAGCGACGGTGCGAAATCGCAGCCGACCGGGCTCGCTCGCTCCACTCGTCGCGGCCAGGAACCCGACGCCGACGTGCAGGTTGCGCCGCACCGACAGACGCCCCGACCAGTACGCGCCGATCCCGCCGCGCGCATCGGCGGCGATCTCCCGCCAGGTGTCCGCGTCGGCGGATAGCACGGCATCCGGGCGTCCACGAGCAGCCTCGATCCTCGCCACGCGGTCTGCAAGCACCGCGTCCCAGGCACCCTCATCGCTGACAGCGAGCCGGACCCGGGTCCGGCGATGACCGACGTCAAAGACAGACCAATCAAATCGACCAACGAGGACCCCGAAGAAACCCGGCGAAGCAACCATCGCACCCTGAGGTTAGTAAGTCCTGGCCGCAGTTCCTCCCCCCACAGCACGCCAGCTCGTCCCACAAGCGCCGGTGAGCTCATCGATCCGCGAAACCGACCCGATGGATGCCGCCAACGCCGGCCCGCTAGCCATACCCGACCGACTCGTTGGCGCATACTGCCGGCGTTCGCTGTCGTTCGGCCGGTGAGATGTCATCCCCACCAAGCCCAGCGCGAGGGCACCGGACGCAGCCGAGGTCGAGGACCATCCGGCTCGTCGACCCACCCGTCGCTGGCAGAATCCTGGACACCGGATCATGACCCCGCCGCCCGACATCGGTAGCCCCCAGCCTCAGATCGTCGACGTCTATGAAACGGTGCTCTACGGCTCCCGCGTCGAGGCTCTCGCGAGCTTCTACCGCGACGTTGTGGGCTTACCGCTGATCGAGAGGGACCCCACGCTGATGGCCGCGCTCCGTCTCCCCCGCGGAGGCGTGATGCTCATCTTTGATCCCGCCATGGCGGCCGCACCTGGGCGTCAAGTCCCACCCCACGGCGCCCAGGGCGCCGGTCACGTCGCGTTCCGCGTCGAGAATCTCGACGCGTGGCGCGAACATCTAGCAAAACACCAGGTCGAGATCGAACGCGAGATCCACTGGGAAGCCGAGCTCTCCTCGATCTACTTCCGCGACCCCGCCGGAAACTCCGTCG
The DNA here is from genome assembly GCA_052148275.1 of Solirubrobacteraceae bacterium. GTDB lineage: Bacteria > Actinomycetota > Thermoleophilia > Solirubrobacterales > Solirubrobacteraceae > Palsa-465. The sequence continues at coordinate 48,166 of JBKQIR010000235.1, read as the reverse complement.
AACTCGCCAACGGCGAGCTTTGGGGATAGCCAGTCCGCTACGCCGATGAACAGCCTGATGCGTGTCACTCCGCTTGCCAACCAAACGTTCGGTGGTCGCTCGAAATTTAGAGCGCGCGCGTGTGGGGGAGAGGCAACGCGGACGGTGTGGCCCCCTTCGCGGGCGATCAGCGAACATCTCCGGACTGGCGGTGATCACGCTCACGTTGGACACTTGTCGCGGTGAGCGAGCCCGTCTCCTATGACCAGATCGGTCGCGCCTACAGCGGCCAGCGGCGTACCGCCCGAGGATCGCCCGGGTCATCTGGGCAGCGTTGGGTGACGCGGACACTGTCCTGAACGTTGGTGCTGGCACCGGCTCCTACGAGCCGCCCGATCGTGCTGTGATCGCAGTCGAGCCCTCGCGGGTGATGCGGGCTCAGCGCCCGCCAGGCGCCGCCCCGTGTGTCGGGGCTGAGGCGGAGGTGCTGCCGTTTCCTGACGCGTCCTTTGACGCGGCGCTCGCTGTTCTCTCAGACCATCACTGGCGCGATCCGATCCGTGGCCTGCGTGAGATGCAGCGTGTCGCGGAGCGCGTCGTCGTCTTGCAGTGGGACGACGCCCAGCTGCCGCGGTACTGGCTCATACGCGACTATCTGCCTGAGGTCGCCGACCTCGCAGCCGACCGCCCGAGCCTCGCTGAGCGCGCGCATGCGATCGGCGCGTCCATGCAGCCAGTGATGATCCCCTGGGACTGTATGGACGGCTTCTTCCACGCCTACTGGCGCCGGCCCGAGGCATACCTTCAGGAACTGGTGAGACGGGGTACGTCTGTCTGGGCGCGGGTCGGCGCACATGCCGAGAGGCGAGCCGTTGCAGCGCTCCGCGCTGATCTCGAGAGCGGCGCATGGCAAGCACGCAGCGCCGAGCTGCTCGAGTACGAACAGGCCGACCTTGGCGCCCGCCTCCTCGTCGCAGAACCCCCGCGCGAGGACGTTCGCTGAGCCTTCGACAACTGCGACGCGTTGTCGCCAGGACCCAAAGCCCTCGGATATAGCATGGAGCGCGCTTGTCGATTGGCTTGGCGAACGCTCGACCGGCTCAAGCCGAAGGGCGATGAGCCGTACAGAGGTCTGCGAGGATGCACGTAGTGAGCCTTCCCTCCAAGCTCCAGCTCAAGCCTGGCTGGACGATCGCCGTCCTGGGAATCCCCGAGACCGTGGACCTGGAGTTGCCCGAGCACGCTCACGTCACCGCAGAGCCTGTGAGCGCCGACGCAGTGATCGCGTTCGCGATCGACAGCGCCGCGCTGGCGATGGTTGCAGCCCCCGCGATCACCGCCGCGCGCGAGGATCGGCTCGCGTGGATCGCCTACCCAAAGGCCGGCAAGCTCGGCACCGACCTCAACCGCGACATCCTCGCGCGCCTCGCCAGAGAGCGAGGCATCCAGCCGGTGCGCCAGATCGCGATCAACGAGACCTGGTCGGCCCTCCGCTTTCGTCCGGCTATCTGAGCGCCGACGCCGGCAAGTGCGCCGAGGGTTCGTCTGCGTGATGTCGTCTTTGAGTCCTTCGCCTCAGTCGGAGGGGATCGCGGTGGCGAACATCCGCTCTGCAACGATTCGCGCGTAGACGGGTCCGGAGTCGAGGAATGCTCCAACTCGGCGCCGTACCGGGGAACGTAGATGTCGGCAGCGCCTGTCTGAGCGCGGCGGCCTCCTCGCTGCGGATGTCGATCACGGCGGCTCGCCCGTGCACCATGACCGCGAGGTCCTCGCCAGGAACGTGCGTGGCGCTGACCTGCGGGCGCCTGCGGATATGGCTAAACCGCAACGAATGCGCCGGGCCGAAGTTGAAAATGGCTGCGGACGCTGGGCTGCGAGGCGCTCCTGTTGAATCCCGCCGCAAGAGCGGCGGCGCGGCGCTTGAGGCGGCGAGCCAACCGACCTTGAGCGTGTCGTCGACGCGTTCACAGCCCGCGACCCCTGATGCTGTGTATCAGAACCACCCACCCATGTCTCTTACAATCGAGCCGTGGCCAGCGCTAACCCCGGCGGTGCGACCACCTTTCCAGCACGAGGGAGTCGGCGCGCCCGCCGGTGCGAGAGCGGTTGGAGCGGCGACTGAATCGGCGACGACGTCCAGCGACATATCGGGAGTGGCGGTAGAGATGACATCGACAACGACACAGCCGCCCGCGCAGAGCGGGAGGGCATCAACAAGCGCGATGAGCCCTGCAGCATCAGCACCTGGCGACCCCACGGTCTACGCGCCGTATATGTTCGCGCTGATGCTGCGCAACAACGCCACGTGGGGCTTCGAGATCGCGGACCACAACGAGCCTGGCAACCCGGGCGGCTACACGACCACGGGATGCGTCATCGCGTCCCCGTCGTGGTCGGTCAACGGCGTCTCCTATCCCGGCAACGTCGCGCCGATCGCCGAAGACTACTTCTTCAACTGGACGCGCGACTCCGCGATCACAATGTCCGCGGTGCTGAGCGCCGCTCCGACCCAGATCCCGGCGGCGGGCGCCTCCGAGCTGCTTGCGAACTACGTCAACTTTGCGAGCACCTGCCAGGGGAGCGGGGGCGGCATCGGACAGGCCAAGTACACGCCCGAGGGAGCGTCGACCGGTGCGGCCGACGAAAGCGACGGCCCCGCCCTGCGGATCCTGACGATCCTGCAGGGGTACGCCGGGCTCGATCCGGAGACGCAGAACGTCGCCCAGCGCGTCATCGCGACCGACTTCCAGTATCTGCTTGACAACAATCGCTACCAGCAGCCGACCGTGACGCATTGGGAGGACACCTTCGGGCAGTCGCTCTTTGCCCGCTCGGTCCAACTGCGCGCGTTCAACCAGATCATCGCCAACGGCACTGCGCTCGGCATTCCCGTGCCGGCGGGAGCACCAGCCGCCGTAACCTTCCTCACGGATCAAATCCCACTGCACTTCACCGGAGCTTCCGGAACTCCCCCGAACGTCTACAAATCGGTCCTCAATTCCAGCCGTCTCTCGGGCGACCCGGCTGCAGCATACGATCCGAGCGTCGATCCGATCCTCGCCTGCATCTACGGCGACGGCATCGCGGCGACCGACCCGAAGCTGCTCTCGACCGCCGCCCAGGTGCGCGCCCAGTGGGGCCCCGGCGGGAGCGATGCCTACCCGATCAACGCCGCCGATCAGGCCAACGGCAACGGTGGACCGCTCATCGGCCGCTACCTCGGGGACGAGTACGACGGCCTCAGCCTGACGAGCAACACCGGCCACCCGTGGGCCGTGTGCTCGTGCAGCTTCGCCCAGCTCTACTACGAGCTGGCGGCCGCCATCGACAACGGGGCACCGGTGCCAGACGATCCGCTGGCCGCGACGTTCCTGAGCCAGGTGAACGTCAGCTCGACGACACCTTCGGCGCAGGTCTCGAGCGCGCTCCAGACGGCAGGCGACAGCATTCTCGCCGCGATCGTTTACCACAGCAACCGGTTCGAGCTCAGCGAGCAGTTCGATCAGGGCAACGGCTTCGAGAAGAGCGTCTCGAACCTCACCTGGAGCTACGCCGCCTTCCTTTCCGCGGTGGCGGCCCGTTAGGTGGCCGGTACTCGATCCGTTTCACCAGGCGGGAAAAGATGACGGCTCCCAACTGGCGGCCCACGACCCAGCTTCAGCTCGCCGCCTGACCAAGCAGGAGCTCAGCTAGCGCTGAGACGCACCCCATCCAACCGCGGCATCGCGTCCGTCCACAGCGCCGCAGCATGCCGGCCAGCGCCAGGGTAGTGCGACGACAGAATCACGCGCGCTAGGAGGTCGTGCTCCCGGTGTGTGGCGGCGGGCTGTAGAGGCATGCGCCCCCCTTCGTTGGGGTTGGGGCCCTGCCCGGGTGGCGAGGCCGTTCCCCGACCCGAGGGCGCCCGCAAGGGCGCACAGGAGAGGACGACCCGGTCACCCGGAGCGCCCCAGGGCCCGTCACCTCGGCGCTCGTCGAGACGGCGCAGCGCGTGTGAGGGCGCCGGCTGCCGAGCGGACGGCCCTCCAAACAGTCGTCATCGCGCTTCCACGCAGCGAAATTGTGCAAACGCAACGCAGCTGAACCCTTGACCCAGTCGCGCTCGCCGCGGCGAAATTGTTCGCGCGTTCCCGTCAGCGAGAGCTCGTCCTCACGCGAACGTCGACCGGCGCCGTGGTCTGCGCGTGCGGATCGTCGCGGCGAAGGACGTCGTTGCTTGGCGCCACAACCAGCGACGTCGGATCCGGGGCGGGGCATGCGTCATCGACGTCCACCTGATCGCCGTCCTGCCCGTTCTCGTCGCTGGTCTGTACGCGGCCGGAGACGCGTCGCTCGCGCTCGCTTGGGTGCAGCCGGTAGAGCTCGAACAGCATAAGTTGCATAAATAGCTAAGTCTGCTAATGTACTAAGCGTCCTTACAAATCTCTCCGATACTTGGAGGTACTGTCCAGATCGTTCACCGCAGCGCCGCGCACGGTCGGCGACTTCGCCAGCGGGAGCCGTTCTTCTGCCGGCTCGCGGGTCCGCGGCGATTTCGCGACGGGCATGCGAGCACGCGACGATGCTCAGCGGCGACCCGATGCGGCGGACCGACCGGGTTCAGATCACGAGCGTAGGGAGCTGCAGTGGGCGAGGGCGTAACGTGGCAGCGGACCAGGGTCTAGGGCCGGGGGCGCGGCGGTCGATGGTCTGGTGGCCGCGGCGGGCGCGGTGGCGGGGGCCGGCGGGGTGGGGCGGCGCCCGACAGCGCCGCCTCAACCTGCGGCAGGGCACGCGCGAGCGCGTCGATCTCCGGCCGCGGCAGATCTCCGATCAGCGAAGCCAGTCGTCCGGCCAACAGCTCCTCGGCGCTGCCGAGCGCGTTGCGACCTTTGTCCGTAAGCGCATGTTCCTGACGTCGGCGGTCCTGCACAGCGGTCCGGCGGTCCAGCAACCCCGCGTCGGCCAGCGCCGTCACCAGCTGCGAGGCGGCGGGACCGGAGACGCCGGCGCGTCGTGCCAGCTCGTTGACCGACACCTGCTCGCGTGCGATCGCCCGCAGCGCCAGGTACTGCGCCGTGGTCAGCGGCGGCTCGTGCGCGGCCAGGAGCCTCTCGATCCACCGCGCGGCCAGCGGCGCGACCGCCACGAGCGCCTGGGCGGCCTCCGTCTCGGTGCGTTGGGGGACAGACATCAGGTTCGTGCCCTTAACGACTAAGCATGCTTAGCGTTCACCTCAGTGTTGCAGTCGCGGCGGTCGTCGCGGTCATGCTCAAGCCGCGCAGCAGCCGCAGCTCTCGCCGGACGCGGCCGCGTCACAGCACGGCGCGCCTTTTCGGACGGCTCGCAGCAACTTGTCGGTGTCTCCGGCGGGCAGCAGGTGGCGGTCGGGGTCGGGTCGGTTCTCAGCTCAGCCGTAGCATGCTGGCCGACCTCATATCAAGGTATGTTTATGAGACGATGCAGCGATCGTCGCTGGCGACACCTGGAACCCCACGTCCGGGTCGCGTACGACACGGCCGGCATGGGAAAAACACCGGCATCCATGGCCGCGTCTCACGGGCTCTACCGCGATGGGCGAGGCGATCGGGCTGACCGCCTAGCTACCGTGGCGGGGCCGGACCTTCGGTCGAGGCTCAGTGCAGCTCGATCGCAGGCTGCGTCGACGATTGTCCGGCCGACAGCGTCACATGCGCCGGCGGTCCCTGGGTGTCGTCGTGGCGCATGGGCCTGACCGTGATCTGCAGCCCGGTGCTCGGGTCGATGTTCGGGATCGTGTCCGAGAGGGTCCCGAGGGGAACGACATCGAGCAGTTCCTCGCCGGTGGACGTCGTGACGTCGACGTTGAAGGCGATCGGTATCGAGCCGGGGATGAGTCTGACCCCATAGCCCCACGAGATCGTCACGTTCGACCCCGACCGCGTCGCCTGTAGGGCGCTGACGGCCGACGGCTCGACCTCGGGCGGCGAGTCATATGAAGCAACCGGAATCTCCTCGGTCGTCTCGCCGGTGTCGTCATCGGTGACCAGGGCGATGATCTCGTGCGTCCCGCCCTGAGGCGTCGCATCGGGCATGAACGAGATCGAGCCGCAGTCCGGCGTGGGCGTCAAGCTGGAATCGCCCTGACACGCGGTGGTCGCTGCGGCCTATCCTCTTCGGGGATGGCCGCCTTCTTCGCACCGCTTGCCACCGCCTGGTTCGTCGCGAGGTTCGGCGCCGCGTAGATGCCACTCGTCGACGAGGGGGCGCTTCGCGGGCTAACTTTCCGGGACGAGCAGCGCCTTGGACGCCAGGCTCGCCGGCTCCGTCGGGGCGACATGGAGGGCCGGGCGCGCTTCGAGCAACAGCTTGCCGAAGCGCAGGCCCGGGTGGCGCGTCGGCGCGCGTCGGTCCCCGAGGTCTCCTACCCGCCGGCGCTGCCGGTGTCTGCGCGTCGCGACGACCTGCTCGCTGCGATCCAGGCTCATCAGGTCATCGTCGTGGCCGGGGAGACGGGCTCGGGTAAGACCACCCAGCTGCCCAAGCTCTGCCTCGAGCTCGGGCGTGGTGTGCGCGGAGCGATTGCCCACACCCAGCCGCGACGGCTCGCGGCGCGCACTGTGGCGCAGCGGATCGCGGACGAGCTCGACGTGCCGCTCGGCGGTGCCGTCGGCTACGCGGTCCGCTTCGATGATCGCTGCTCTGAGGACACGTTGGTCCGTGTGGTCACGGACGGTCTGCTGCTCGCCGAGATCCGCCGTGATCCGCTGCTGCGCCGCTACGACACGGTGATCGTCGACGAGGCGCACGAGCGCTCGCTGAACATCGACTTCCTGCTCGGCTGCGTGCATCGGATCCTGCCGCGGCGCCCCCATCTCAAGCTGATCATCACGAGCGCGACGATCGACCCCGAGCGTTTCAGCGAGCACTTCGGGGGCGCCCCGATCATCGAGGTGTCGGGCCGGACCTACCCGGTCGAGGTCCGGTATCGGCCGCCGGGAGAGGACGAGGAGCTGCTCGACGCGCTGGCGGACTCCGTCGAGGCGCTGCTCGCCGAGCGGGACGGTGACGTGCTCGCGTTCTTCTCGGGGGAACGGGAGATCCGCGACGCCGCCGAGCTGCTCAGCGGACGGCTCGGGCCGGGCGTCGAGGTACTGCCATTGTTCTCGCGGCTCGCGGTCGCCGATCAGCACAAGGTCTTCGACCGCAGCCGGACCCACAAGCGCCGCGTCGTCCTCGCGACGAACGTAGCCGAGACGTCGCTCACCGTCCCCGGCATCCGCTGCGTCGTCGACACCGGCCTCGCCCGGGTCTCCCGCTACAGCGCGCGGCTGAAGGTCCAGCGGCTGCCGGTCGAAGCGATCTCGCGCGCGTCGGCCGACCAGCGCAAGGGCCGCTGCGGCCGCCTCGCCGCGGGAATCTGCGTCCGGCTCTACTCAGAGGACGATTTCAACGCGCGGCCGGCGTTCACCGACCCGGAGGTCCTGCGAACGAACCTCGCGAGCGTGATCCTCCAGATGGCCGCGCTCGGGTTGGGGGAGATCGAGGCGTTCCCTTTTCTCGAGCCGCCCGACCGCCGTCAGGTCCGCGACGGCGTCGCGCTGCTGCACGAGCTGCGGGCGTTGGATCCGTCGGCCGCCGAGCCGCTCACGCCGCTCGGGCGCAGTCTCGCGCGGCTTCCAATCGACCCGCGCCTGGGTCGCATGGTGCTGGAGGCCGACAAGCTCGGCTGCGCCCGCGAGGTGGCCGTCATCGCCGCCGCGCTGTCGATCCAGGATCCACGCGAGCGCCCCGTCGAGCAGCGCGCCCAGGCCGACCAGCTGCACGCCCGCTTCACGGATCGGTCCTCGGACTTCCTTGCCTACGTGAACCTGTGGCGCTACCTGCGCTCGCTGGAAGGCGAGCTGTCGCGCTCGCAGGTCCGCAAGCGCTGCAAGGCCGAGTTTCTGCATTACCTGCGCATCCGTGAGTGGCAGGACCTCGTCGCTGCGCTCGAGGACGCGGCGCGCGAGGTCGGGGTGAGGTTCAACGATGCGCCGGGCGAGGGATCCGAGATCCACGCCGCGCTCCTCTCCGGGCTGCTCTCGCACCTGGGAATGAAGGACGGCGGGACCCGCGAGTACACCGGCGCACGCGGGGCGAAGTTTGCGCTCTTCCGCGGCTCGGTGCTCGCGCGCCGCGGGCCGACTTGGGTGATGGTGGCCGAGCTCGTCGAGACGACGCGGTTGTGGGGCAGGACGGCGGCGGCGGTCGACATCGGGCAGGTCGAGCCGCTCGCCGAGCACCTCGTCAAGCGCTCCTACGGCGAGCCGCGGTGGGATCGCCGCCGTGCCGCCGTCATCGCGCCCGAGCGGGTGACGTTGTACGGTCTGGCGATCGTTGGGTCGCGGACCGTCCAGTACGGGGGGATCGACCCTGCAGCCGCGCGCGAGCTGTTCATCCGCTGCGCGCTCGTCGAGGGCGACTGGGACCAGCGCCACGCTTTCATGCGCGAGAACGAGCGCCGTGTGGAGGAGGTCGAGGCGCTCGAGGCGCGGGCGCGGCGGCGCGACCTGCTCGCAACCGAGGCGGTGCGGGCGGCGTTCTTCGACGAGCGAGTACCGGAGGATGTCGTCAGCGGGCTTCATTTCGACCGCTGGTGGAAGGGAGCGCGGCAGACCCAGCCGACGCTGCTCGACTACCCGATGGACATGTTGATCGAGGGCGACGTCGCGTCTAACGACCGTTACCGGCCGGCGCGCTGGAAGCAGGGTCTGCTGGACCTCGCCCTGTCCTACCGCTTCGAACCCGGCTCGTCGGTCGACGGCGTCACCGTCCACGTCCCACTCGCGTTGCTCGGGACGGTGCAGGATACGAACTTCGAGTGGCTCGTGCCCGCGTTCCGCAGGGAGCTCGTCGTTGCGCTGTTGCGCGCACTGCCGAAACGACTACGCACGCCGCTCGTTCCGATCCCCGACACCGCGACCGCGCTACTCGCCGACGTCCAGCCGCACTCCGGCCCCCTGCTCAAGGTGCTGGCCGAGGCGATCGAGCGGCTGCGCGGCGTGCGCATCAGCGCCGCCGACTGGTCACTCGACGACCTGCCCGCGCACCTGCGGATGACCTTCTCTGCCGAGGATGAGGACGGGACAGTGCTCGCGTCGGGCCGGTCCCTCGACACGCTGTGCGATGAGCTGCGGCCAGCGCTGAAGGCACGCCTGGAGCGCGCCGTGCCGGCCCTCGCGCGGCATGGAATGCGCGGCTTCGACGTCGATTCGCTACCGCGCACCGTTGACCTGGCGGGCGGGTCTGGTTTGCGCGGTTTCCCGGCGCTCGTCGACGAAGGCGACGCAGTCGGAATCCGGATCTGCGACACCGCGGCTGAACAGGCCGTGACGATGGCCCGCGGGACCCGGCGGCTGCTGCGGCTCACCGTTCCCCCGCCGCGCCACTGGGTGACCGATCAGCTCGGGCCGCAGCTGACCCTCGCCCTCACCACCGCGCCCCACGACACCCTGGAAGCGACGATCGAGGATGCCACAAGCGCGGCGCTAGACACGCTGACCGCCAGCGGAGGCGGGCCGGCGTGGGACGCCGAGGCGTTCACGGCGCTCCGCGAGCACGTCCGCGGTGACCTCCGACCCACGACGCTCGACGCGCTGCTCGCGTTCGCTCAGATCCTCGACGCGGCGCGAGCCATCCGCGAGCGGCTCGACGCGCTCCCGGCGAGCGCTGTCTTCGGCCCCGCGCGGATGGACGTCGCCCGCCAGCTCGGCCGGCTCGTCTACCCCGGGATGCTCGCGGCGGCCGGCCTCGCGCGGCTGGGCGATATCGAGCGCTACCTATACGCCGCGGCGCAGCGCCTCGAGCGGCTGGCGAGCCACGTCGTAGCAGACGGCGAGCGGATGGCAGCGATCCACGAGCTGGAAGCTCAGGCCGCCGGACGCAATGACGTGATGTGGTTGATCGAGGAGGTGCGCGTCGCCCAACTCGCCCCAGGCGCGCACGTCCGCCCCGGCGCGACGGTCAAGCGCGTCCGCGAGACCCTCGCCACGGGCTGAGGAAGCCGGCGGTCGCCCGATGGCCGGCGGTTCGCTGACTGCCAAACGGCACCGGACGCGCGACCGCCGATTCTTCAAGCGGTCACCCAGCTCCGCTTCTGGCACCCCCATGTGGCAGGCCCATCGACCGATCAGCAGCGGGAGCAGCCGCGTCGGGCGCGGTCATCGGCGAGCGTGCCGAGCAAGCCGACCGTCCAGCATGTCGGGCAGCCCCGCCACGCCACCGCGGTGACAAGCAGAAGCGCGAGTGAGACCGGACCAACGACCGCCAGCAGGACGATTGCGAGCACCGCCGCAAAGAGGCCGACCACGCCTCTCGAGAGATGCTCGCCGACCGAGCCGCTCGCAAGCGGCGAGCGCCGCGTGCTCGCTGGTTCTGGCGTCACATCGCATGTCGCGGACATCTCACCCTCGTTACGCGGTGAGGCCGTGCACGGATCACCCGCTCCGTCGGGCTCGTCGCCGAGGGGCCACGAGCGCGTCGAGCGTTCCGGGACGCTGGTGACCTCGCCCAGATCACGCGAAGCCCGCCCGGTCGGGGCGACGCCGATCACCTGAGCGCCGGCGCAGCGCCCGGCTCGAACATCAGAGCGGCCGTATTTGCATTTCGTTCCCGCCCGACGGTGGTCTCTCGTGGTCGCGGCAACACAGGCAGCGGGTCGCTCGTGGTGAGGGGCGCCGGTTCGAGTACGGCGCCGGCTTAGTATCGATTTGCAGGGGATTGGTACCAGTTCGCGATGTTTTCTCTCCCGGTGGGAAATCCATTCAGTGCCAGCTGACGACGGGCGACTAGAGTGACTGTGAGACGGTCGCTGACCGACCAGCGGCTGCAGCAGCCGACGTCTGCCGGCGCTGCGACTCGCCGAGGCGATTGACCTCCGTCCGTGTGCATCCCGCGCGCCGACCGCCAGCAATCGGAGGATCAATGACCGACTTCAGTTTCAACAAGCCCAATGGCCCCACGAGGGACGCGTTCGGCGTCCCGCTCGCCGATCCAAACAGGAAGAGGAAGCAGTCCAGCGGCGGCATCAGGGATTCGCTGAAGCGCGTGATCGACTGCGTCGCCCGCACGATCAGCGGCCGCGAGAAGCCCAGCTGGTAGGAGAGCCGGCCCGTCGTCACCTGCGGTCCGGGCTCGGGAGCATGAGGTCCCGCACCGTTGCGACGAGTTGGCCAACACTCTCTACGTGACCGTCTCGCGTGGACGGGTGATCTACGCGACCAGCGCCGCGCTCCCGCTCGGTCGGACCCGACAGCTCTCGCTGCGTGCCCACCGCCCAGCGCGTCGGTGCTCCACTACAGAAGGTCCAGGTCGCCGAGGCAGATCGCCCACGAAGCTCGCAGTGTGGGGTCCGGGATGATGCCCTTCGCGAGGGCACGGACGGTTGGGGCGGGACCGGCGCGTACGCGCAGAAAGCCACACTGAACGGCTGCCTGTCGTGCCGTCGACCCGGGCGGGAAGTGGCAGATGACGTAGTCCGACGGCGCGGCCCCAACGACGCGACGAAGGAGCCGGCGCGCCACCGCGTGCGCCCCCGGCGCGACGAGGACCTCGCAGACGATCGACACCCACGAGCTCCCTCGGGGCCGCATCCGGAAGATCACGATTCCAGCGAGACGGCCGTCGCCTCGCACACTGATCGCGTGGTATGCGCGGAGCGCGCCGTAGCGCCACGCAAGATAGTCGGCGGTCTTAGCTGTGGTGAAGTGATCGTTCACCCGTTCGACCTGAGACAGCAAGGCCGAGACGCTCTCGCGGTCACGCAGGGCATCGGCCGCGAATTCGGCGTCGACCGTCGGGCTGCAGCTGCGCACGTTTTCCGAATGGCGCTCTCGAATGAGTCTCGCCACGACACGCAGTGGCGCACGTACGCGGACGAACAACGGGAACACGCCAACCTCACGCCCTCCCACCCTGAGGCTTCCGGGGCGGCTCAGCTCGTTCGGGCTGGACAGAGTGAACGCCGTGTTCTCCGGGAAATGCGTGGTCGCTTGCCGAACCAGCGCCGTCAAGACGCCCCGCCCCCGATACGAGTGATGAACCGCGACGTCAACCGAACGTAAGGCCTCGAACGTCCGAGCATTCGCGGTCATGCTCCAGCGCAGCCAAGCAGCAAAGCCGACCAGCTCGCCCCCCGCCTCAGCGACCATCATCAGCGACTCGCCGTAAGGATTCGCCAAGTGCTTCCAGCGGAAGAAAGCGATCGCGTCATCCTCCTGTATGCCGACGGGCCATTTCCCGAATGCCCTCCGAAGGAGCTGGACCACCTCGACCTGATCCCACTCGCGATACGGTCGAATCTTGACAGTGGAATCAGGAGCCGCCTGCGGCGCAGCCGGCTGCGCTCCGATCAGCGGCGCGTGGCAAGGGTCGAGTTCACTCACGAGCTGGGCCCCCGCTCGCGGCCTCGCCGGCTCGCGCTTGTGGCGGCCGCAAGCTCGCTCATGACCCACGACAGCTAAGCACACGAGCACCGGTCCTGCAAGCCGCCGCCTTGCTCGACAACGCTGGGAACGTGAGGTGTCCGAAGTGCCCCGGGGTTCCCGCACAGGAGCAACGCTCAGGCGTGATGCTGCGTTGGTTCCTCCGAGCGATTAACCGAGCTCCGGGTGAGATCGCGCGACGGCGACAGTCGCACGGCGTCAGCCGGCGTCCGTCGGCGTCAAGACGATCACCGGGACACGCGGCCTGACTTCTGCTCGTATTCAGCAACTGCGGAGCAGACTCGACCTCCGCGTGGAACAAACGCTCGCGCTCCTCCCCGGCTTCAATCAATGACCGGCCCACCAGGCTCGAGCGCATCGACGGCTCGGCGAGAACGTGCGCCCCGCCACGCCCGACCCATGAGCTCTGTCGAGGTGCGCTGGCGAGAGCGTCTGGCCCGTTACTCTGATCCGAGATGCGACAGCTCGCCTTCCTCGAAGCCGGACGGGTTGCATGGCAGGAGGCTCCGGACCCGGAGCTTCCCGATCCGCGCGGCGCACTTGTGCGTCCGCTCGCAGTCGCGCGGTGCGACCTCGACCACCCGATGGCGGCGTTTGGCTTCTTCCCCGGACCCTTTGCGGTTGGACACGAGACCGTGGCCGAGGTGATCGCCGTCGGAGATGAGGTCGGGGAGCGGCGTATCGGCGATCGCGTGCTGGTGCCGTTCCAGGTTTCGTGCGGAACGTGCGCCGCCTGCCGGGACGGGCGGTTCGGCGCCTGCCACAAATACCGCGCGCGAGTCGGCGGCGCGTTCGGATTCGGCGAGGCGGGCGGCGGCCACGGCGGCGCCGTGGCCGACGTCCTTGCGGTCCCGGCGGCCGATCACATGCTCCTGCCCGCGCCGGAAGGCAGCGCGAGTGCGCTGTGCGCCCTGCCCGACAACGCCTGCGACGCATATCGCGCCGTCGGTCCCCAGCTGGCTGAGCATCCCGGTGCCGATGTGCTGATCGTCGGCGGCGCGGCCGCCTCGATCGGCCTGTACGTGGTCGCATTCGCGCGCGCTCTGGGCTCGGCGCGCGTGCGCTACGTCGACCGCGACGATGCACGGTGCGCCGCGGCCGCGGCGCTCGGCGCCGAGGTCGAGTGTCAGCAGGGTCCGTGGCCCAGGCGCTATGACCGTGCGCCGATCACGGTCGAGGCCAGCGGCGAGCTCGAGGGACTGTACGCAGTGCTGCGCTCCACCGACGATTACGGGTACTGCACGGCGGTGGCGATCCATTTCGCGCCCACCGTGGCAATGCCGCTCCTGGAGATGTACACCCGGGGCATCACGTTCCATGTATCCCGAGCAGATTCCCGTCGTCTGCTCCCCATCGTCATCGAGCTGTTCGCCACCGGGCGTTTCGATCCGCTTGCGGTACCGACGACGATCGTGCCCTGGGATCGAGCCGACGAAGCGTGGCTTGCGCCCGCGACGAAGCTCGTGCTCGAACGCGAGTAGCCCGGAGCGCCGCCAGGGGGGCTCCGTCAGCGGGTTCCTCAATCGCCATGTTCGGGTTCGCCGGCTCCACCCACATGTTCGAGATCGGTCTTGATTGTCGCCCGCGGAAACGCTGTGTAGGCTGGCGAGGTGGCCGATGGTTCGATGGCAGTACCGCCGCGCGATCTCGCAGCCCGGGTGGGAACCGTCGATGGCACGATGGCACAGACCCATTGCGGTTCTACCGTGACGAGGGTGCGCGCTTGCGCGGGGTGATAGAGCAATTGCTTCCGGCCGGCTGGAGTTGGGATGGAAAGCGTGTGCTGGACTTTGGATGTGGCTCGGGCATGGGTGTTTCACTCGGACTGGTGGCTGCGCGAGTATTGGGGCCGCGCATTTGAGGTTCTCGAGGTGCGACGACCGCCGCGATCCGTCGACGGAGTGCCACGGATCACGCATAGCAACATCGTCCTGCGTAAACGGGAAGTCGAGCTCACCGGGGAAGAGCTCGAGCGAATCAGCAGCGACGAGCCGCGCGAGCTCGCTGCGCTGCAGACGAGCCTGGCGCTTGCTCGTCAGGACATCGGGACTCTCGGCGCGGGCCGTGTGCCGGGACGCGATCCTACCCCCTTGCGTCGATTGTTACAACGGCTGAGGCATAGTCATCGGACGACCTCGTAGACGAGGTGTGTCACACCAGGAGCGTCGACGACGCGTGTACAGCGGAGGTCGACTCGGATGTCGTCGAGCAGGCGGACCCCTCCTCCGAGCAGCACTGGAACAACGCTCAGGACAATCTCGTCAAGAAGGCACTTTTGCAGCGCCTGTCGCACGGCGGCCGAGCCCATGATGGACACGTCCTTCTCGCCGGCTGCGGATCGCGCCTGGGCGACGGCGTCTGCAATGCCCGTGGTCACAAAGGTGTATGGCCGGTCGCCGGCGGGAACGCTCAGGGGAGGCTCACGGGTGAGCACGAACAGCGCCGCACCGGGGAGCGGTCCCTTACCGCCCCAGCCGTTCGCGATGTCGTAGGTCCGGCGACCGCTGATCACGGCCCCGAACCGGCTCGCGAACTCATCAAAGAACTCGGCGCTCTGCCGAGACATCCGAAACGACGGATAGAAGCGGCTTGGCGTGTCCCCGTCTGAGTACCAGTCAAACAACCGCTCGCCGCCGACACCGAGTGGCTGACCGGAACGGTCGTCCGGTCCTGCGATGTAGCCATCGGCCGAGACGGCCAGTCCAGTGACGATTCGCGTCATCGTCATCCTCCTCTCTCAGGTCGCACCCTCGTTCCTACGGCACGGCAGTGCGGCGACGGTGTTCAGACGCCGAGCGTGGATGGTCTGCGCCACGCTGGCGCCATCAATTCGAGCGATAGCCTGCCAACGGACCCAGCGGTGACCGGTCCCCGACAGACCATCGATGCCCGAATGGATCGGTGAAGCCGCCCTGGAGATGAGTGCCCCACGGGGCCTCATGGTCGACGGGACGCTCGACATCCCTCGCCCCGGCTTCGGCAGCGTGATCGATCAAGCGGGCTGGATCATCGACGAACACCTCGATGCGTGTCGTCGTCAAGCCGACGTCGGTTGGACTCGGCTCACCCGTCTTGCCCGGGACAGCTTCGTGCACGAAAAATGGGGCGCCGTCCAGATGGAGGCCGGCAACTCCACCCAGGTTCCAGAGCTCGCGCGCACCAAGCGCCGTTTTATACCAGCCGACCGCTGCGTCGGCGTCGGCAACGATCAACATCACCGAGAGGCGCACGCCGTCGGATCGCCGGTCATCGGTTGACATACGACGACAGCTTAGTGGCGTCTTCGCAAGCTCGGTGATCACAGGGCGGCGAGCTGTCGTTGTTGGGTGACCCGCACCGCGGGAAGAACGCCGCGGCCGACCGGGCCGAGGTCTCTGCTCAACTCCCTGCAACCCCTCCTCCCAAAAACGCTCTGCTCGAGCACGCCAGGCGCGACTGACACAGGCACTCGCCGATCTCCAGCGCGAACTGCGCGAACCGTTCGCGCAGGTCGGCCAGGAACCGCTCAGCGTCCTCCGCGCTCGAGAACCCTGTCAGCCGCCAACAAGATCGCCGCCGCCGCATATTTCGGAACACGACCACTGGGGGCACGGCGCGGGCCCTTGGCGCCGCGCTCGATGCAGGCTGGTTGCGTTCCCGTCACGCGGCCGTCATCGGGCCTCGGCGGCGATGCCTTCGGCCTGCGTCACAGCGAGATCGATCTCGAGGAATCGCGCAACGTCGCGCGACTCGGCCTCCAGTGCGCGACCGGACGCGCCGCCGGCGAGCCATTGGACCTCGAGCGTGCGGCGCCTCCCAGAGCCCGCCAGCCGCCAGAAGCCGGTCACGTTACCGCGACTGAGCACGACCGGGCGAACCATCCCTCCCCCGCGCAGCAGAAGGTGGTCGTGAACGGGTTCGAGCAACAGCTCGCGGCGGCGATGGCCGAGCATAGTCGTATCGAACGCGCCGAGCAGCCGTACTGCGACGGGCGGCCGGAGCTCGAGGTCCAGGGTCCCCGGGAGGGCGAGGAGATGGCCCGCGCGGTCGAGTGGCTCGAGTGCGTGCAGTGCCCGGCGGGCGTGGCCGAGGGCGAGCCCGGACCACGCCGCGAGGTCCTCGGCGGACGCTGGCCCATAGCCGGCGAGATAGCGGCGCGCAAGGATCGCCCGCGCCTCCTCCTCGTCGAGCTCAGCGGGCGGCTCGGCGATGCGGAGGCGACCGTCGGCGAGGCTGAGGATGCACCCATGGCTGACCGCCCAGGGGATCAGGACGTTGACAGCGGGGCCGAGCTCGCCGTGACCAGCGCCGACCTCCTCGAGCAGCGAGGCCCGGTCGCGGGGGCCGCGCTCGAGCACGGCCAGCATCTCGGGCAGCATCGTGTGGGCGATGTCGAGCGCGCCGCGTCGGCGCATGATCGCGTCGAACGTGCGGCGGTTGCGCGGACCGAGAGCAGCGTGCAGCCAATCCCGGTCATCGACGTCGATGAGGTGGGCGGTCCCGCGCACCGACCACGTGCGCACGAGGCCGGGGTCATCGACCGCCCGTCGCTCCAGCCCGGGGACGCGCGCTCGCAATGCCAACGCGGCGGCTCGGACGTCCTGAGCCTGCACCCCGACGACTGCCCGCGCGGCCTCCCGCGGCGAGCGCGCCTCGTGGCCGGGAAGCAGGCACTGAGCCGCGAGGCGCAGCCGGCGCAGCCGCTCTCTCGACAGCTCAGCCCTCATACCGGCAAGTCTCGCACCGGCAAGTCTCGCACCGGCAACGCACCTGCAGTCCGTGACCGACGTGGATCGCCGATTGTCTGACTATTATCAGAGGATCAGCTCAGATCCCGCAGTGGAACGGGTTCGCCGGTTCAATCGAGCCGTCACGCACCGCGTGGGTGCGCTCAGCGACCACTACCTTGCACGTGCTCGCACGCTCGGAGCCTCACGCGTGCTCTGGGAGATCGGTGTCGAGGGATGCGAGGTCCGCGCGCTCCGGACGCGCTTGAGCATGGATTCCGGTCAGCTCAGCCGGGTACTGCGTTCGCTGGAAGTCACCGAGCTGGTGCACACGATCCGGAGTCCCGACGATGCGCGGATCCGCGTCGCCCAGCTCACGCCCGCCGGTGTCGCCGAGCGGACGCTGCTGGACGAGCGGAGCGATGAGCTCGCGCGATCGATCCTCGAGCCCCTCGACCGGGTGCAGCGCGAGCAGCTCATCACCGCGATGTGCACGGTGGAACGGTTGATCACCATGTCACTGGTCGAGATCCAGATCGTCGACCCGGCAGGCGCCGACGCCAGACGCTGCCTTCGGGCGTACTTCGCCGAGCTCAACCGCCGCTCGGAGGTGCCGTTCGACCCGAGCAGAGGCACGTCAGCCGAGCCGCACGAGCTACGCGGCCCGGCTGGAGCCTTCCTGGTCGCATACCTGCGCGGCGAGCCGATCGGCTGCGGCGCCATCAAGCACCACCCTGAGGAAGCGTCCGACATCAAGCGCATGTGGGTCGCTGAGCCGGTTCGGGGGCTGGGCATCGGCCGCCGCCTTCTCGGCACGCTGGAGAAGCTCGGGCGTGACAGCGGCGCGCCCGCGGTGCGGTTGGACACGAACAGGTCGCTGATCGAGGCGATCGAGATGTACCGGTCCTCTGGCTACGCCGAGGTGCCGGCGTTCAGCGACGAGCCCTTCGCGCATCACTGGTTCGAGAAACCGCTCTCATGAGGTCTTCACGTGAAGACCTCCTCATGACCTCTCCGGTGCCGGTGCGTCCCGGCCGGTTCGCGATCGACGCCACGGGCGGGATCACTTGCGTAAGGTTCGAGTCGATGTTCTTCGCGGTTCGGCTGGAGCGGGGCGGTCCATGGGATTGGGCGCGAGATCTTCGGGAGCAGGACGGGTGGGACGAGCATGCGCGGTTCATGGACTCGCTCGTGGATGACGGATTCATCGTGCTCGGGGGCCCACTGGCCGGCGACCGCGAGATCCTGCACGCGGTGTCCGCGTCATCCGAGCAGACGGTTCGCGACCGGCTCGGGGAGGACAATTGGGCGCGCAACGGAATGCTGAGGATCACGTCGATCGACCCCTGGACGATCCTGCTGGACGGTCGCACGTCGGAGCCCGCCGGGAGATAGGTCCGGCCCGCGGCAGGTAGCCTGAGGAGGGCGAATGGATGATGAGGGCGAGGATGTCTGAGTACCCGACGAGGGGGCTGCGCCGCCGATGGAACTGATCAGCTCTGCAGCCGAGCGCTACGCGGATTCGCACACGAGCGCGTTCTCCGGAGCGCTGGCCACGGCCGCGAGCTGGACGCAGCACAACACGCAATCGCCCGGGATGATGAGCGGGCTCGCCGAGGCGCGTCTGCTGGAGGCGCTGATCATCGTGGGTCATGCGCGGCACGTGCTCGAGATCGGGACCTTCACCGGCGTGGGCGCTCTGGCGATGGCAGCGGCGCTGCCCGCGGACGGCCGCGTGACAACGCTTGAGCTCGACGCGGAGAACGCCGGGGTCGCGCGGCGTCATTTCGATGCTAGCCCCGACGGAAATCGAATCGAGCTGATCGTCGGGGACGCTCTCGAGTCGATTGCCTCTCTGCCCGGGCCGTTCGACCTCGTTTACATCGACGCGTGGAAGGCGGACTATCCGGCGTACTACGACGCCGTGCTGCCGAAGCTGGCCGAACGCGGGGTGATCGTGGCGGACAACCTGTTTCGGGCCGGAGCGGCGCTCGAGCCGACGGTGGAGGATCCCGGGACGATCGGGATCCGCCGGTTCGCCGCTCGCGTCCAGCGGGACGACCGTGTGCACAACGTCCTGCTGACGATCGGCGATGGCGTGATGCTCACGTGGCGCCGTCCAGCGACCGCTCCTGCCGCGCGCGGTTCGGGCGCGTGAGCGCCAAGTCGAGCCCGGAATCCAGGCACGGCGAGGTTCGGGTCCGCGAATTGACTGCAGCTGACGCGTCGAGCGCGAAGCGGCACATCGCTTCTATCGCGGATCCGAGGGCCCCTAGCCGATTGGCCAGTAGCCGGAGCGCCATGCGATACTGACGATGCCGCCCTCCTGTGACAGGCCGGGGCTGCCCGCCCCCCGTGAACTGTCAAGGAGACCTCTGATGCGAAGAGTGGCCCGCTGGTGCGTGGAGCACCGGTGGATTGTGATGATCTGCTGGGTCATCGGGCTGATCGCGCTGATGGCGATCAAGCAGTCCGCCGGCACCGACTACCGAGACACGTTCAAGCTCAGCGGCACGCAGAGCTTCGACGCTCAGAACCTCTTGCAGGCCTCGGCACCGAAGGCGGCGGGCGACAGCGAACAGGTCGTGATCGCGGTCACGAACGGCAGCATCCGCGATCCGCGAACGAAGGCGCGCGTGCTGCCGATGCTCGCGCGGCTGTCGGACCGCGCGGATGTGGTGAGCGTCGTCTCGCCGTACTCCCCGGCGGGCGCCGGGCAGATCTCGCGCAACGGCAAGGTCGCCTTCGCCAAGGTCAATCTCACCAAACAGTCGGTCCACTTCACCCAGAGCGAGGCGCAGGCCTTCGTGGGCACGGCACGCGCCGCCTCGGGCGACGGGGTCGAGGTCGAGGTCGAGGGTCAGGTCGCCGAGCTCGCGAACCGGGCATCGATCTCCAGCACCGGGATCGCGGCGCTCGCGGCCCTTGTCGTGCTCGTGCTCCTGTTCGGGTCGCTGCCGGCGGCCTCGACGCCGCTCGTCACCGCCGGGGTGGCGCTCGGGGTCGCCACCGCGGTCGACGGGCTGTTGTCGAACGCGATCCAGATGGCCTCGTTCTCGTCCGAGCTCGCAGTGCTGATCGGGCTGGGCGTGGGCGTCGACTACGCGCTGTTCATCGTCACGCGAATGCGGCAGGGGCTCCAGGCGGGAAAGCCGGTAAGCGACGCGATCGTCGATTCGCTGGACACCTCGGGCCGCGCGGTCCTGTTCGCCGGGATGACGGTCTGCATCGCCCTGCTCGGGATGTTCGCGCTCGGCGTCAGCTTCCTGTATGGCGTGGCGATCTCGGCCAGCATCGCGGTCGCGTTCACCGTGCTCGCGTCGCTGACTCTGCTGCCGGCGATGCTCGCGTTCATCGGCCCGCGGGTGCTCTCGCGCCGCCAGCGCCGTGCGCTCAAGGCCGGCCGGCATGTCGGTGCGCAGGCGCGAGGCGGGTTCTGGACGCGTTGGACCGCCGCGATCGATGCCCGTCCCGCCGCGTTCGCGACCGCCGCGCTGCTGACCCTGGCGGTCATCGCGGTCCCGTTCTTCTCGATGCGCCTCGGGTCCGCGGACGCGGGCAGCGACCCGGCGGGGACGACGACCCGGAAGGCGTACGACCTGCTCGCCACGGGCTTCGGGCCTGGCTACAACGGCCCGCTGCAGCTCGTCGCGAAGGTCAACGGACCCGCTCAGGAGGCGAGCTTCGACCGCGTCGTCGCCGCGGTCGCGAAGACCCCCGGCGTCGCTGCGGTGACCCGCCCGACCGTGCTGCCGTCGAAGACCGGAGGTGGCGTGGCAATCGCCGATGCGTACCCCACCGGCTCCCCTCAGGCCGCCTCAACGACCGACCTGCTCACGACGCTGCGTGACGACACCGTCCCGAGCGCGAGTCGCGGCACGGGGGTGACCGTCCTGATCGGCGGCCAGACCGCGATCTTCGCGGACTTCTCGAGCGTCCTCTCCAGCAAGCTGCCGTTCTTCATCGGCGTCGTCGTGCTGCTCAGCTTCCTGCTGCTGACGGCCGTGTTCCGCAGCCTGTTGATCCCGGCGATGGCGGCGGTCATGAACCTGATCTCCGCCGCCGCCGCGTTCGGGGTGATCACCTCGGTCTTCCAGAACGGCATCGGCGCCGGGCTGTTCGGCATCAAGACGGGCCCGATCGAGGCGTTCGTCCCGGTGATGATGTTCGCGATCCTGTTCGGCCTCTCGATGGACTACGAGGTGTTCCTCGTCTCCCGCATATACGAGGAGTGGCACCGGACCGGCGACAACCGGCTTGCCGTCACCCGCGGCCTCGCCGCCACCGGCCGTACGATCACCGCGGCCGCGACGATCATGGTGCTCGTGTTCGGCGCGTTCATCCTCGGCGGCGAGCTCGTCATCGAGCTGTTCGGCCTCGGCCTCGCGAGCGCCGTCGCGATCGACGCGCTGATCGTTCGCTCCGCGCTCGTCCCCTCGTTGATGCTGCTCGCCGGCGACTGGAACTGGAAGCTGCCGAGCGCGCTCGAACGAGTCCTGCCGCATCTCAACGTCGAGGGCAACGTGCAGGAGCACCCGCATGAGCATCACGCCCGTGGCGCGGGCGCTCACGTCCCGGAACCGGAACCAAGCGCAGCCTGAGGGGCCGGAGCGGATTCATGGGCCCGGCCCGCAGGCCGGGCCCTCGGAGATCGCCACCTCTCCGCGCTTCCCAAGCTCAGCGCGACCGTCCTGAACCGCCGCTCCAGGCGAAGATGCGCCCGCACAGTTCCTCCTTCCGATTCTGCTCGGCGAGGAAGCGGCGCGCGGCGTTCGCGATCGAGGCGGCATCGTCTCCGACCTTGAAGATCGCGACCGTCGTGAGCCGCAACGGGATCCCTGCTTGGTGAGCAGAGTGGCGCGTGAGCGTGGCTACAGCCGACCCGATGCGGCGTTCGGTCGCGCTATCCTGGCCCTGCGTGCAGGACGCATCCGGTCCGCGGACAGGGCTTCAAGCCCACCTGTGCTGACCGGCTGGCATCGGTGAAGGACATGTCTCTCCGGCTCCGGCGTGCGGACCCGCCGGGAGACCGAGAGGAGCTGTCATGTCTGAGCCGCGTTCCCTGCCTCCCCGTCCGGACCTCCGGCACCTGCGCGACGAGGCGAAGGCACGCCGCCGCCGGGGCGAGCTCCCGAATCTCGCGCTCGCCCAGTTGGCCGTGGCGCGCGAGTACGGGTTCGCCTCCTGGCCCCGGCTGAAGATGCACGTCGAGGCGCTGACGCTCGACGTGGGCGAGCGCGCGGAAGCGCTCGTCCGTTCCGCGTGCTCGTCCGACCTGCGACGCGCTCGCGCGCTGCTCGCGGCTGATCCGGCGCTCGGCCGCCACGACCTCGCGTGTGCGTGCGTGACCGGCGAAGTCGCTGAGGTCGCGCGCAGGCTCGCACAGCGTCCCGCGCTCGCGCGCGCGCGAACCGCGCCGTTCGGGTGGGAGCCGATCCTGTACGCCTGCTTCTCCCGGCTGCTGCGGGCCGACCCGCCGCGGGCGGACGAGATCCGAGCCGTGGTCCGCCGGCTGCTGGAGGCGGGAGCCGATCCGAACGCGTCCTTCGATCACGAGGGCTGGCTGCAGGTGCCGGTCTACGGTGCCGCCGGGATCGCCGGCGATCCCGAGCTGACGCAGGTCCTGCTCGAGGCCGGGGCGAACCCCAACGACGAGGGGGCGCGAAAGGTCGGCGAGGCGCTCTATCACGCGTGCGAGCTTCCGGATCCGCACTGTGCTCAGTTGCTGATCGACGCCGGGACGCATCAGCACGTCGTCGACTGCTGCCTCGGGCGCGCGCTCAACTTTCCCAACCCGGAGATGATCGAGATGTTCTGCACCCACGGTGCGCGGCCCTGGGCCGCGCACCTGCACCAGGCTGTGTGGCGCCGGCGCCCACCGAGGACCATCCGCGCGCTCCTGGACGCCGGCGCCCCGATCGATGAGCCCGATGAGCATGGGCTGACGGCGTTGCAGGTCGCCGTTCGCTGGGGCGAGGACGCTGTCGCCGCGGTCCTGCGGGACCGCGGCGCCGATCCCACCGTCGTCCGGGATGAGGACCGCGCGCTCGGCGCGTTCCTCGCCGGCCGGGGCGAACCGCCCCGAGGCGCCGCCGAGCTTGACGAGATGGTCATTCTCGCCGTGCAGGGGGGCGATTTGGAGGCGGTGCGTCGACTGCTCGACGCGGGAGCGCGCATCGACGGAGATCCCGACAGCGAGGACGATCCAGTCGGCCAGGCGTGTTGGCGCGGCGAGGCCGAGATCGTCCGCGAGCTCGTCGGGCGCGGCGCTCAGCTGGCCTTCCGAGACGGCGGTACTGCGATCGGCGCCGCGCTGCATGGATCCCGCCACTGTCACCACCCGGAGGGCGGTCCAACGATGCGGACCATCGAGGAGGTCCCGCGGGAGCGCTACGCCAAGGTCGTCGAGATCCTGCTCGCCGCCGGGGCCGAGGTGCCGGAGACGATCAGCGAGTCGGGCGCTCGATCGGTGATGCTGATCGCCGAGCTCGGCGTCGATCCCCCTGTAGATTAGGCCGGAAGTTTTCGGTGGTTCCGATTAGGTCTGGTGGCGGGGGGTGCGCTGCTCACGCGGTCGGGTTGCTGTGCTCGGGGCGTGGATGGATCGGCAAGGGGAACCCCGGTTCGGCGTAGCGGCCCCCCCCGCAGCAGCGATGCGACACCGGCGAGAGCTGCCAGGCCGGTCGATAGGGCGAACACGATCACGAGTCCGTGGTGGAACGGGCCGGCGATCAGGTTCGGGAAGAACTCCCGTCCGGTGAGCGTCCGCTGTGCTGCGGCGGAGAGCGTGGACAGCAGATGATCGCCCGCGAGCAGATGCTGGACCGGGTTGACGCCGAGGATCGACGCGAACAGCGACGAGACCGGGGGCAGCGCACCGATGTGGTGCGCGACTGTGAGCGGGACGCCGTGCCGGTGCAGGCCGCCCGTCAAAGTCGCCGGGAGCTCGCCGGCCAGCCCGGCGATCATCAGCGAGAAGAAGATCGCGATCGAGATCGCGGTGCCCGAGTTCTGGAACGTCGCCCGCATCCCCGACGCGACCCCGCGGTGTCGCGCGGGCACGCTGCTCATCATCGAGGACGTGTTGGGAGCGGCGAACATGCCGCTCCCGACGCCGTTGGCGGCGATCAGCAGGGCGAACGCCCAGTAGGGGAAGCTGACCGGCAGCAGCAGCAGGCCGACGAAGCTCGCGCCGAACACGATCATCCCGGCGCTCGCAAGGGCTCGTGCGCCGATTCGGTCCGACACAAGTCCTGCGGTTGGTCCCGAGACGATGAAGCCGGCGGTCAGCGGGAGCAGGAAGATGCCAGCATAGAGAGGCGTGTCCGCGTAGCTGTAGCCGTGGAGCGGCAGCCAGATCCCCTGCAGCCAGATGATGAGCAGGAACTGCAGCCCGCCGCGGGCGATGGACACCGCGAAGGCCGCAACGTTGCCTGCCGTGAACGCCCTGATGCGGAACAGGCTCAGCTCGAACATCGGGTCATCGACTGTGGCCTCGATCACGACGAACGCGCAGAGCAGCATGAAGCCGCCAGCGAGCCCAGCGATGATCGCGGGGTCCGTCCAGCCCATCGACCGTCCGTGATATGGCTGGATTCCGTACGTGGCGGCGATCAGGATCGCGCTCAGGCCGGTGGCGAACGTGAGGTTGCCCCACCAGTCGATGGTTCCGCCTTCGTGCCGGCCGGTCTCGCGCAGCTTCGTATACGCCCAGACCGTCCCGAAGATGCCGACCGGCACGTTGACCCAGAAGACCGCCCGCCAATCGATCGCCGCGAGCAACCCGCCGGCGACCAGTCCGATGAACATTCCGGACAGCGCGGCGACCTGGTTGAGGCCCAGCGCAAAGCCGCGCTGCTCGAGCGGGAAAGCGTCGGTGAGAATCGCCGTGGAGTTCGCGGTGAGCATCGATCCACCGACCGCCTGCAGCACTCGCCATGCGATCAACCACAGCGCCCCCTGGGTACCGTCAAACGGATCGAAGGACAGCAGCACCGACGCGATCGTGAACACCAGGAAGCCGGCGTTGTAGATCTTCACGCGCCCGAACATGTCGCCCAGACGCCCAACGCTGACGACGAGCACGGCCTGGACGAGGCGGTAGCCCATGATCATCCACAGCAGGTAGCTGATGTTGCCGGGCGCAAGCGGATCGAGATGGATGCCCCGGAAGATCGCCGGCAGCGCGATCAGAACGATCGAGCCGTCGAGCGTCGCCATGAACACCGCGGCGGTGGTGTTCGCCAGCGCGACCCACTTGTAGCCATCGCCGGGTCCTGCCGCCAACCCCGACGGTGCTGGCTCGCCCCCGGGGAGCTCCCCGACAGCCGCCATCAGATGCTCTGAGCTAGCCGCTCGATGAGCGGTGCCGCCGCCATCAACTGCTCCAGCTCCGCGCGCGAGAGCTCGCTCGACAGGGCACGGGCGAGCCGCTCCACCTTGGCGTGCCGTCGATTGCGCAGCCTCTCCGCGCCGGCGTCGGTGAGCGACAGGATCACCCGCCTGCCGTCCTGCGGGTCCGCCGCGCGTGCGAGGAGCCCGCGAGCCTCGAGTGCTGCGAGCGTCGTCCCCATCGATTGCGGGCTGATCTGCTCCAGCCGGGCTAGCGCTGCGGACGTGGTCGGGCCACCACGGTCCAGCCGCGCGAGCGCCGCGGTCTCGGGAAACGTGAGGTCGCCGTCGACCTGCAGCTGACGCAGCCGTCGCCGCAGCAGACCGAGACTCAGCGCAAGCGCCGCGGCAACCTCGGTGACCTCGGCGACCTCGGCAACCTCGGTGACATCGGTGACATCGGTGACATCGGTGACATCGGAATCCGGAGCCACGTTACCAAGCATAAACTGATAAGCCTGACCTTACAAGTTCCGTCGCGTCCGCCGGCAGTAGCGAAGGAGCGCACCCTCATCCGATCTGCGCTGGAGGCGGTCCTTGCGCCCACCGAACGTCCGGGCGCTGACCTCGATTGCTCAACGCCCCGCCGCGGGCTTGCGTTTTGAGCTGCGGAAGGGTAGAGACGTCTGAAACGAGTCCAGGGGACGGTGGGCCGATGATGATGGTGCCGATCATGATTGTGTTCTTCCTCTTGGTGGTCGCGCTGCCGATCGCCATGGGATTCGTTCTGGCCGCGTCGATCGTGGCGTTGCTCTGGATGCTGGTCGTGCGGGCGGCGTCCTATCCGTTGCGCTGGTGGCGCGCACGCCGGCCACTGCCAGATTGCTGGTGGGACGAGTTCGAGCGCGACCTGGAGGCGTACAGCACGCTGGATCTCGTGCGAGCCCGCCAGAGGGAACGCCGTCTGTGAGGAGTGCTCAGCGCCTATGGCGCTGACGCGCCATCGCTACGTCGTTGTCCTTCCAGCGCAGCGCAATCTGAAATGCGTGCGGATAGCCGCTCGGAGGGAACGGATCGCTCATCGCCGACTCAGGCGGTGAGGATCACTGGACCGCTGTCGGCGACCATGATCGTGTGCTCCTCATGGGCGCAGAGGCAACGTTCCGCGGTGCGGACCGTCCATCCGTCGCGCGCCAGCACGATCCGCGGCCTCCCCGCGGCGAGCATCGGCTCGATCGTGAACACGAGACCTGCCGTGAGCCGCTGGGTGGCCGCCGGAGCGGCCCAGTTGAAGACCGTGGGCGGCTCGTGCATGCCGCGTCCGATCCCATGCCCGGTGAGCTCGCGGATGACGCGGAAGCCGCGTGCCTCCGCGATCCGCTCGACCGCGGCACCGACATCGCGCAGCGTTGCGCCCGGCTGCGCCGCCCGCATCCCGGCACGCAGTGCGGCGCGAGTCGCCGCGAGCAGCCGCTCCGTTCTCGCGCCCACCGTCCCGACCGCGACGGTCACGGCCGCATCAGCGTGATAGCCGTCGAGCTCGGCCGCCACGTCGAGCGTGACCACGTCGCCGTCGCGCAGCATCCGTGAGCCGGGCACGCCGTGCACGACCTCGTCGTTCACGCTCACGCAGATCGAGCCGGGATACCCATAGGTCAGGATCGGTCCTGATCGAGCGCCCTGTAAGGCGAAGAATCCGGCGGCGAGCGCGTCGAGCTCCCCGGTCGTGATCCCGGGAGCGGCGGCGGCTCGTAGATGACGGATGGTCGCGGCGACGAGCGCGCCGGCGCGCCGAAGACCCTCCAGTTGCTCCGGGGTGTCGACCGACATACCTCAAGAGTAACCGCGTGCGGCGACTCACACGAGCAGCAGCTCGTAGTAGTCCTCGGTGCTCACCTGCGTGAATCCAAGCGACGTGTAGAGGCCGAGCGCACGGTCGTTCTCGACGGCGACCTCGAGGCCGACGCGCCGCGCGCCGTCGGCGCGCAGCTGGCGACACACCCTGCGCAGAACGTACCGCCCGATCCCCCGGCCCTGCAGGGCCGGGTCCACCACGAACCCGTAGACGCCGCCGGTGTCGATGTGAAGGTTCAGTCGCACCGTGCCGGCGACCACACCCTCCCGCTCGACCATCAGTGTGCGCTCCGAATTCCTCCCCAGCAACTCGATCAGATCCGAGAAAGGCCGGCCGAACCCGTCGGTGAGCAGGCGGGACAGCTCGGGCGCGTCCGCCGCCGTCGCCTCTCGCAGCGCCAGCCGGTCATCGGCCGGCCCGTCGCTCGGTGCGCCGAGCAGAACGAGCGCGTGCTCGGAATGCTCGAGCACCCCGCCGCGGCTGTTTGCGAGCGCGTGCCCGGCGGCTGACTGGCGCGGCACGATCAGCAGCGGCTGGCGGTGGGACCGCTTTCGGCAGATCGCAAGCGCGGCATCGAGCAGCGCCGACGCGATCCCGCGACGGCGCTCAGAGGGATCGACCATGCCCGCGAGCTCGACCGTCGGTGAGGAACCGAACGCATAGAGGCCGAGGAATCCTGCAAGACGCTCGCCCTCCCACCACAGCACGTCCTCGACGTCTTCCCCCGAACGGGACCTGAGCACGCCCCACTCGAGCTTGAGCCGGCCACCGTCCGCAGCGATGACGCGCGATTCCAGCTCGGCCAGCGCACTCAGCTCGCGATCACGCAGGCCGCGCGCGAGCTCGATCATCGTGCTTCGGTCAGGCGCGGCGATAGGGCCGCGCGAAGGGCCATTGATCGCCGGCCAGCACTGACTCGGGTGTGAACGCGCCCATACCCTGCATGAGGCGGGCGACGAGGCCGGTCCAACCGGTCTGGTGGGAGGCGCCGAGGCCGGCGCCGTTGTCGCCGTGGAAGTACTCGTAGAAGAGGACGAGGTCACGCCAGTGCGGATCCTCCTGGAAGATCGTGGTGGCGCCGTAGACGGGACGACGGCCGTCCGCGCCGCGCAGGAAGGTGCCGACGAGGCGATTGGTGAGCTCCGCTGCCACCTCGTAGAGCGTCATCATCGTGCCAGAGCCGGTCGGGCACTCGATCGTGAACTCGTCGCCGTAGTAGCGGTAGTGCTGCAGCAGCGCGCGGACGATCAGCATGTTGATCGGGAACCAGACCGGCCCGCGCCAGTTCGAGTTGCCGCCGAACATCCCGCTCGTCGACTCAGCCGGCTCGTACTGGACGCGGTACTCGACGCCGTCAACCTCGAGGACATAAGGGTGGTCGAGGTGCCAGCGCGAGATCGAGCGGATACCGTGCGGACCGAGGAACCGCTCCTCGTCCAGCATCCGCGAGAGGATCCGGCGCAGCTTGGCCTCGTTGACGAGCGAGAGGATCCGCCGGCCCTCGACGCCGGGCACGAGCGGATCGCCGATGTTCGTGAGCAGATCGCCGTTGCGCTCGACGAACGAGCGCACCTTCGCGGCGACCTCCGGGTAGTGATCGATCAGCTCCGCGTCGATCACGGTCGTCGCACACAGCGGCAGCAGGCCGACGAGCGAGCGGACCTTGATCCGCTTGCCGGTTCCGTCGGGGAGCCGCAGCACGTCGTAGAAGAAGCCATCCTCCTCGTCCCACATCTCGTCCGGGTGCTCGCCGACCGGGTCGGTCGCGCTCGCGATCCAGAAGAAGTGCTCGACGAACTTGAGCACGAACCGCTCGTAGCTGGGATCGCGCTCGAGCAGGCTGATCGAGAGCTCGAGCATGTTCTGGCTGAAGAGCGCCATCCAGGCGGTGCCGTCCGCCTGCTCGAGGCTGCCGCCGGTCGGGAGCTTCGCGCTGCGGTCGAACACGCCGATGTTGTCGAGTCCGAGGAAGCCTCCCTCGAACACGTTGCGACCGGTCGGGTCCTTGCGGTTCACCCACCACGTGAAGTTCACTAGCAGCCGCGCGAAGCACTCCTCCAGGAACTGCATGTCGTCGGTGCCGAGATCGGCCTGGAGTCTGTGCAGAAAGGATGTTGCGAACGCGTGCACCGGTGGGTTGACGTCGCCGAAGTTCCATTCATAGGCCGGTATCTGGCCGGTCGGGTGCAGGTACTCCTGGGAGAGCATCAGGTTGATCTGCTGCCTGGCGAAGTCGGGGTCGACCATTGCCAGCGGGATGCAGTGGAACGCGAGGTCCCAGGCTGCATACCACGGGTACTCCCACTTGTCGGGCATCGACACGACGTCGAAGTTGAGCATGTGGAACCAGGACTCGTTGCGGCTGCCGCGCATCTTCGAGCCCCGCAACGGGTGTGCGCCGCGCTCGCGCAGCCACCGGTCGACGTCGAAGTAGTAGCACTGCTTGGACCACAGCATGCCCGCGAGCGCCTGGCGCATGACCGACGCGGCGTCGTCATCGAGCGACGGCGGCGTGATCATCGTGTAGAACGCGTCGGCCTCCGCCCGCCGCTGCGCGATGACATCCGCGGCGTCCGCGAACGGGTCCGTCAGGCTCTCGGGTGCCGCCGGCGTTAGCCGCACGAGCACGCTCGCCGAGCCGTCCGCCGGTACCACGAGCCGGACGTGCGCAGCGGCCTTCGTCCCGACCTCGTCAGGATTGACGCTGTCGGCTCCGTGCAGGACGTGCTCCCCGATCGCGTCCTTCGCGAAGCGCTCGACGCCCTCGCCGAGGTCGGGGTGGCGCCGCGCGTTCGTCTCGTTCTCACAGAACAGGAGCGTCGCCTGCGGCTCGGCGTGCAGGTACATCACGCCGAGCTCCGCGTGCTCCGCCCGCACCACCGGCGCCGGCGCCGGCACTCGTGAGAGTCGCGGCTTCGGTTCATCCGGTAGCCGGGACCAGGTGTTGCGGAACCAGATGGTGGGCAACACGTGCAGCGCTGCGGCCTCGCTGCCGCGGTTGTGCACCGTGATGCGGCAGACGATGTCGTCCGGCGCCGCCTTCGCGTGCTCGACCTCGACGTCGAAGTAGCGACCATCGTCGAACACGCCCGTATCGACGAGCTCGTACTCGAGCTCGGTTCGCGAGCGCCCGCGATTCGTCTGCACCAGGTCGAGGTACGGGAACTCAGCCTGCGGGTACTTGTACAGCCAGCGCTCGTAGGTGTGTGTCGGCACGTTGTCGACGTAGAAGTAGTACTCCTTGACGTCCTCGCCGTGGTTACCCTCGGTATTCGTCAGCCCGAACAGCCGCTCTTTGAGGATCGGGTCGCGCTCGTTCCACAGCGCGAGCGCGAGGCACAGCCGCTGCTTGTCGTCGCTGATGCCGGCCAGACCATCCTCACCCCACCGGTACGCACGCGAGCGCGCCTGGTCGTGGCTGAAATACCCCCACGCGTTTCCGTCGGTGCTGTAGTCCTCCCGCACCGTCCCCCACTGCCGCTCGCTCAGGTACGGCCCCCACGTGCGCCAAGGCACACCCGTCCGCGCCTCCCGCAGACGCTCCTCCTCGGCGGTCAGCGGCACCTGCTCGGGCGAACCGGAGTGCGCCTGCGCGGCGGTGGCGGCAGGCCGATCGGTGACCCCGGACACGTCGGCGATTCTCGCACACGCAAACGTCCCGCAGATGCAGCCGCGGACCGGCGGGGCGGGCCGCGCCCCGGCGGTAGCGTTCCCCGGACCCGATGCCGCCACCGCTGATGATCGGCGCAGCGTTCTCACGAGATCGATTTCCCGCGGATCCGCCGCCGTGCCTGAATCGGCCTAACTGCTCAACCGAGCAGGGCTCGGGTCTGGTGCGCGATCTCGAGGTCCTCGCGTGCGGCGACGACGACCGTTCTTACCGTCGTGTCGCGTCCGCTGATCTCGGCGTCGTCACGGACCCTCTCGTTGAGCGAACGGTCGATCTCGACGCCCAGGAACGCCAGCCCCGCGGCCGTCTCGGCGCGCACCGCCGTCCCGTGCTCGCCGATCCCGCCCGTGAATGCGAGCACATCGATCCCGCCCAGCGACGCCGCCATCGCAGCGATCCCGGCCCGCAAGCGGTGCACGAACACGTCGAACGCCAGCTGCGCCGTCGCGTCCCCTGACGCGCGGCGCTCGATGATCTCCCGCATGTCGGCGCTGCCGCCCAGGCCGAGCAGCCCCGAATCGTGCTCGAGCGCCCAGCTCACGTCGCTGGGCCGCAGCGAGTCCTGGCCCAGCAGCCACAGGATCAGCCCCGGATCCAGGCTGCCCGAGCGCGTCGCCATCACCAGCCCCTCCAGCGGCGTGAACCCCATCGTCGTGTCGACTGAAACGCCCTCGCGGATCGCGCACAGCGAGGCGCCGGCGCCGAGATGCGCACTGACGATCCGCAGCGCGCCGTCGGGGCTGCCCGCAGGCAGCCCCGAGCGTCGCTCGCCCAGCAGCTGGGGCACCCGCCGCGCGATCCAGGCGTGCGAGAGCCCGTGGAAACCGTAGCGGCGCAGGCCCCATCGCTTCCGCCACGTCTCCGGAATCGCGTAGGTCGCCGCCTCCGGGGGCATGGTCGCATGGAACGCGGTGTCGAAGCAGACGACGGTCGGTACCTCGCCCATCGCCGCGCGTAACTCGTCGATGGCCGCGAGCGCCTTCGGCTGGTGCAGCGGGGCGAGGGAGATCAGACGCTCGAGCTCGCGTCGCACCTCGGCGTCGTAGACGGCGGCGCCGTGGAGCTTCTCGCCTCCGTGGACGACGCGGTGCGCGACCGCGTCCGCGTCGGCGAGGCCGCCCTGCAGGGCGGCTCGCAGCTGCTCGGTGTTCAGCTGGACGTGCGGCGCGTCGATCTCACGGTGCCCGATGACCCGGTCGTCGTCCGCCAGCAGGCTGAGCTTGACGCTGCTCGAGCCGGCGTTGACAACGAGGACCCGCACCGTCTCGAAGTGCCGATCCGCTCGCGCGTCAGGACGTCGCCGGCCCGTGCGGCCAGACCCAGTCCCGGATCGCGGGAACGTCGTCGCCAACCCTGCGCGTGTACTCGCGCGCGTGCAGGCGCGTGTCCACCATCTCCTGACGGAACGCCGCATAGCGCTCGCCGAGCCCCTTCACGCGGTCGATCACGTCCATCACGATGTGATAGCGATCGAGGTCGTTGAGCATGACCATGTCGAACGGCGTCGTCGTCGTGCCCTCCTCCTTGTAGCCGCGCACATGGATGTTCTTGTGGTTCGTGCGCCGGTAGGTGAGTCGGTGGATCAGCCACGGGTAGCCGTGATAGGCGAAGATCACCGGGCGGTCGCTCGTGAACAGGTTGTCGAACTCGCGGTCCGAGAGCCCGTGCGGATGCTCGGTCTCGGGCTCCAGGCGCATGAGGTCGACGACGTTGACGACCCGCACCCGCACGTCGGGCAGCCGCTCGCGCAGGATCGCGGTGGCCGCGAGCGTCTCGAGCGTCGGGATGTCGCCCGCGCACGCGAGCACAACGTCCGGATGGTGACCGGCGTCGCTCGACGCCCAGTCCCAGATCCCGATCCCGCGCGTGCAGTGCGCGACCGCCTCGTCCATCGTCAGATAGTCGAGCGCCGGCTGCTTGCCCGCGACGATCACGTTGACGTACTGGCGGCTGCGCAGGCAGTGGTCCGCGCATGACAGCAGGCAGTTCGCGTCCGGCGGCAGGTAGACGCGCACGACCTCCGCCTTCTTGTTGACGACGTGGTCGATGAAGCCGGGATCTTGGTGGGAGAAGCCGTTGTGATCCTGGCGCCAGACGTGCGAGGAGAGCAGGTAGTTGAGCGACGGGATCGGCCGCCGCCAGCTGATGTCGCGCGTCACCTTCAACCATTTCGCGTGCTGGTTGAACATCGCGTCGATGATGTGGATGAACGCCTCGTAGCAGTTGAACAGTCCGTGGCGTCCGGTGAGGGTGTAGCCCTCGAGCCAGCCCTGGCAGAGGTGCTCGCTGAGCACCTCCATCACGCGGCCGTCCGGCGCCAGGTGGTCGTCGGTCTCGAGACGCTCCGCCTCCCAGGTTCGGTTGGTCGTCTCGAACAGCGCCCCGAGCCGGTTCGACGCGGTCTCGTCGGGTCCCATCACCCGGAAGCGGTCCATGTTGGCCGTCATCACGTCGCGCAGGAAGCCGCCGAGCACGCGCGTGGCCTCGCTCGTCTTCGTCGCCGGCGTGGGGACCTCGACCGCATAGTCACGGAAGTCCGGCAGGTCGAGGTCACGCGTCAACAGGCCGCCGTTCGCGTGCGGGTTCGCGCCCATCCGGCGCTCGCCGTGCGGTGCGAGCGCCGCCAGTTCGGCGCGCAGGGCGCCGTGCTCGTCGAACAGCTCCTCGGGCCGGTAGGAGCGCATCCACTCCTCGAGCTGGGCGAGGTGCGTCGGGTTGTCGCGCACGTTGGCGAGCGGTACCTGATGGGAGCGCCAGGATCCCTCCGTCGGCAGGCCGTCGACCTCCTTGGGACCGGTCCATCCCTTCGGCGAGCGCAGCACGATCATCGGCCAGCGCGGCCGTCCGGCGCGCTCGCCGCTGCGCGCGCGCTGCTGGATCGCCGCGATCTCCTCGACGACCTCGTCGATCGTGGCCGCCATCAGCTCGTGCATCTCAGCGGGATCCGAGCCCTCGACGAAGCGCGGCGCGTACCCGTATCCCTCGAGCAGCGCGCGCAGCTCGTCGTGGGGGATCCGCGCGAGCACCGTCGGGTTAGCGATCTTGTATCCGTTGAGGTGCAGGATCGGCAGTACCGCGCCGTCGGTGGCGGCATCGAGGAACTTGTTCGAGTGCCAGCTCGTGGCGAGCGGACCGGTCTCGGCCTCGCCGTCGCCGACCACGCAGGCGACGATCAGATCCGGATTGTCGAAGGCCGCGCCATATGCGTGCACGAGCGCATACCCGAGCTCGCCGCCCTCGTGGATCGACCCCGGCGTCTCCGGGGCGACGTGGCTCGGGATGCCGCCCGGGAACGAGAACTGGCGGAACAACCGCAGCATCCCCTCCTCGTCCTGAGTGATGTGCGGATAGAACTCGCTGTAGGTCCCCTCCAGGTACGTGTTCGCGACGAGTCCCGGGCCGCCATGACCGGGTCCCGCAACGTAGATGATGTCGAGGTCACGCGCCTTGATGATGCGGTTCAGGTGGGCGTAGATGAAGTTCAGCCCGGGCGTCGTCCCGAAGTGGCCGAGGAGTCGCGGCTTGATGTGATCCACGCTGAGCGGCTCACGCAGCAGCGGATTGTCGAGGAGGTAGATCTGCCCGACGGAGAGGTAGTTCGCCGCACGCCAGTAGGCGTCGATCAGCTGCAGGGAATCGGTCATGGAGTTCGAGCGTACCCAAGCCGCGTGCACGAGTTGTTAAACGCGTGTGGATCGTTCACGCGCCGGCACGGTCGCGCCGCGTATCCGGTCGCGTGGAGATCTGCGTCAGACACGGACCAGACGGACGCTGTCGCTCGGCGCCGACGGCGCCCCGGCGTCCCCTAATGAGACGCGTCCGATGATCGCCCCTTAACGACGGCGCGCGGTCGCCCAGGACTCGAGGCCTGGGCGATCGCGCGATTCTCAACCGTGTCGTTGGTCAGTGCTACCGCTGCGCTCAGCGCTGTGGCGCATGAGCTTCGGACTGCACGATCAGGATTTGCTCGGCTTGCCCTTGGTAGCGCTGTGATGCTTGGTGGAGACAGGCTGCTTCTTCGTGACTTGATGCTTGGTGGAGACAGGCTGTTTCTTTGTGACGTGATGCTTGCCCGTGACCTTGCCTTTGCCGGTCCCGCTCGAGCCGCTCTTGGGCGTGACGAACGGCGTCACCCCGGAACCGTTGCCGCCCTGCCGGTGCGTGGGTGGCTTGGGCTTCGGCTTGGGCTTCGGCTTGGGCCTCGGCTTGGGCGTTGGGTTGTGGTGCACGACAGGCGGCGTGGTCGAGGGCCGGGAGGTCCCCACCGTTGTACCGCTGCTCGCCGCGTATCCCGCGCTGACGAGCGACAGGCTCGCAGCAGCGACGACTAGGAAGTTGGTTTTGAAGAGCCTCAAGCGATCTACTCCTTGCTGATCGAGGCTGCCGCCAGAACGGCAATCGAATAGATGGTCCGGTCCTCGATCGGCGCGGCGACACGATGCGCTGTAACGGCGGCACGACGTGATCGACGTTTGGACGATGGGCGGGCGCAACGTTTTGTCGACGAACGTACGAGCGATGCGGCTCCTGCGCTCGGCGTCTGCTCGGTCGATGCTCGCGCGGTGAACGGTCGTCGATCCTGGCAAGCGTGATCGCGGGCAACGATGGGTCACCCGGACGCAGGGCGCGGTGCACTACTGGGCTTCGGCGCCGCGATCCTGCGAGGGCGCGGGTTCGATCTGGCGGATTCCCTCGAGTGCAGCGGCCCAGCTCGCGGCCCGCTCGAGCTCGAGCGAGTACGCGACGATGTGTGAGCGGCCATCGTGACCGGCCGCAAGCAGCGCGCAATAGGCGTGGCGAAACAGCAGGTGGTGATCGATTCCGGGGCCGAGCTCGGCGACCCCGGCGGCGATTGTTCCGACGCCGGCCACCTGGAGCGCCTCGTCGATCCGTTGCGCCGCCACGAGAGCGCCGCGTGCTCGCGTCTCAGGCAGGACCAGCGCGAACTCGTTGGCGCCGATCCGGTAGCGAAGGTCGATTGCGCGGACCGTCGAGTTCAGCGTCTCGGCGAGCGTGCTGCGGCGAGCGCCGGCCTCTCGCACGCTTTCAGGGTCATCGACGCTCAGCACGACCAGGCAGGCGGGCCGTCCGGTTCGGGCGACGCGTGCAACCTCGAGCTGCAGGTCCTCGCCGAAGGCTTGCCGGCTGCGCAAGAGCGTTACCTGGTCGATCCGGAACGATCCCCGCAACTCCTGCAGCTCGAGTTCGAGCCGGCGGCTGCGGCGCAGCAGGTAGAGCGCACAGGTAAATGCACAGAGCAGCGCGATCAGCGGCACAACGACTGTCACGTCTGCGTATCGACAGGCACCGAGGCTGCCTTGACCTCAAACACCGCCGAGCCTGACTGAAATCTGGACGTTCGATGGACTGTGCGATAGACGGATGATCGACGCAATCGCGTCGTGGTTTTGACGATCCGTGGTCCGCTGTCGACAACCCCACCTGACGGCGCCCTGGAACGCACCAGGTGTCGGCGTTGCAAGGGGACCGGTCCATACGCGACCAAAGGTAGATCAGTGAAGCATCGGACCACCATTCTCGCTGCCTGTGCAGCGCTCAGCCTCATTGGTGCCGGCCTGGCGGCCGCACAGGGCCGTCCCGTCGGCGCATCTGGCAAGTCGAGCGTGACACCTCCGCCGTGGACTCGTGGCGGAAACCCTCATCCCGGGCATTGGCACGGGTACGAGCCCGGCCGCAGCCACGACGACGGGCATGGCCATGGGCACAGTCGCTAACCGATTTCACGGTCCGCTGACGGCGGATCGGCCAGACGGCGAGCCGAGCAGAGCACCCACTCCTTCGCCACCTGCGATCTCGGATCTGAGCCGCGACCATCACGGACCGCCCCGGACCGGTGCATTGCGCGACCTGCGCGTGGTCGTCCTCATCCCAGCCCTCAACGAGCAGGAGACAATCGGCCGGGTCGTCAGTCAAGTGCCGCGCGAGCTTCCGGGCGTCAGCCGGGTGGAGGTGGTCGTCGTGGACGACGGCTCGGACGATCTCACGATGGAACGAGCCTTGGCGGCGGGCGTCGATCACGTGGTCCGACACCCCGGCAACCGAGGGTTGGCCGTCGTCTTCAACCGCGGTACGACAGAGGCGCTTGCGCGCGGGGCGGACATCGTCGTCACGCTCGATGCAGATGGGCAGCATGACCCGTCCGCGATGCCGCTGCTCATCGCGCCGATCCTGGCGGGCACCGCGGACCTGGTGGTCGCCGCCCGCCCTCTCGACGATGCGAGCCAAGGCTCGCCGGTGCGGCGCGCCGGAAATCGCATCGGCTCGTGGATCGCGAAACGATTCCTCAACGTTCCGCTCAGCGACGTTACCTCGGGGTACCGCGCTTTCTCCCGCGAGGCTCTGATGCACGTGCACGTGAGCTCTGGATTCACCTACACGCTGGAGACGCTGATACAAGCGGCCGGCAAGCGCTTGCGGATGACCGAAGTGATCGTGCCCGCGCATCGCCGGTTGGTGGGGAGATCTCGCATGACCCACTCGATATGGCGCTATGTGGGACGCACCGGTGGCCAGGCATTCCGGAGCGCACTTCACGCCAACCCGCTGGGTGTGTTCGGACGGCTCGCGGGAGCTGTTGCGAGCACCGCCATTGTGGTGATCGCTTACTTCCTGGTCTCGTATGCCGACGGGGGCTTGCACCTGCCCGCGCTGCTGGCCGCGATCGTCCTGGCGATTGGCGCGTCTGCACTACTGGTCTGCGGCCTGCTGGCCGACGGCATCTGCTCGAACCGACGGCTGCTCGAGGACACGCTGGCGAGGATCAAGCGGATCGAGGCGGGCAGCGCGGTGGCGAATCGACACGGAGTGCCAGCGCGCGAGGCGTCGCACGCGCTCGAGGATCACGACGACCGCTCGGTCGTGAGCTCGTGAGCGGTCCGCATCACCCACAGGCGCCGCTGGCCGTCATCGCGCCGATCCATCCGCTCGTGAGCGGGGCTGCGCAATTCAACACGGCAATGGTGAACGCCCTGCTCGAGCTCGGCCCGGTGCAGACGATCTCCTGGCGTCGCCTGTATCCACCGCTGATCCATCGGCGAGGTACGCACGACCGCATGTCGGCGCCCACGCGTGTGCCTCCGGCGACGGAGTTGCTCGACTGGGCGGATCCACGAACGTGGCGGCGGGCGCTGGACGGCGTGTCCGCCGTGGCCGCACGGGCCCTGATTCTGCCCTGGGTGCATCCGGTGATGGCGCCGCCGTATCGCTACCTGTTGCGTCATGCACCATCGGCCGCCCGGCGCGTTGTCATCTGCCACAACGTCGAGCCGCACGAGCCCATCCCGCTCGGGCCGCTGATGACGAGGGCGGTGCTGCGACACACCGACCTGATCGTGATCCACGCCTCGCACCAGCGCGAGGAGCTGGTGCGTTTGGGGGTCGGAGATCGCGCCATCGTCGATGGCTTCCATCCGCGCTTCGCGGCCGCGGACCTGTCGACGCTGCCGACGCCGGAGCAGGTGGCGGCCGAGCGCGCGCGCCAGGGCAACCCGGCGCTGTCTCTGCTGGCGTTCGGGGCCATCCGCCCCTACAAGGGCATCGATCTGGCGCTCGAGGCGATTGCAGGTCTGCCTAGCACGACGCGTGCTCGGCTGACGATCGCGGGCGTCTGCTGGGACGGGGGGCGCGAGCTGCGCTCGCGGATTGCGGCACTCGGAATCAGCGACCGCGTCGAGCTTCGCGATGGGTTCGTCTCCAACGAGGAGGCTGCGCTCCTGTTCAGCGCCGCCGACGCCTCGCTGCTGCCCTATCGCTCGGCCTCTCAGTCCGGAGTCGTGCAGTTGTCGTTTGCCTACGGAGTGCCGGTCGTCGCAACTGCCGTGGGCGGCCTCGTCGAGGCGATCGCCGACGATGTCGACGGGATCCTCTGCCAGCCCGGCAACATCACAGAGCTCGTTCATGCGATCGAGCGGATCGCCGCGGACGGGCCGCGGCTGGCGGCCGGTGTGCGCCGCGCGGGCGAGCAGAGCTCATTTCGCCGCTACGGGGAGCTCATCTGCGAAGGTCTCGAGGCGCTCCCCGCCCCGCTGACGGGCAGTCCGCGGGCCGCGCGGGCCGCGCGGGCCGCGCGTGGGTCCGCCGAGAAGGCCCTTGCGTGAGGGCGGGCAGCTTCGTGCACGACACGACCCCGTCCGTGACGTCGCCTTGCTCGGCGCGCCGCAGCCGGCGCGCCGGCCGGCTGGTGACACAGGGCCATCGCCGGCCGGTGCGCGGCCTGTTCGCCAATTCGGCCTTCGCGCTGGCGGGCGATCTTGCCTCAAAGGGCGCCGCCGCCGTGACGATCGTCATCGCCGCGCGCGAGCTCTCCGTCAGACAGCTGGCGCTCCTGGCGTTTGCGCTGGCCGCGGTCAGCGTCTTGTCAAGCGCGTTCGACATGGGCGCGCAGATGCTGTTGACGCGCGACGGGGTGCACTGCGCCGCCGCGCGCACCGCGCTGTTCCGCTCGCTGCTGGTCACGCGTGCCCCCGTCGTGGTGGCGAGCCTCCTCATCGCAGGCGTGCTTGGCGTGGTCTTCGGACAGGTCGCGTTCGCTCTTCTGACGATCGTCTATGCGGCGCTTGGCGCTGGGCAGATGCTTCTCACGGGTGCGCTTCGCTCCGCCCAGAACCTGATGCCAGAGGCGGCGTTGAAGCTGCTGGGCGGGCTGTTGACGATCGTGGCCTGCGGCCTGTGTGTCGTGCTGTCGGCCGACGCGGTCGGGTTCCTGGCGGCGCTCAGCCTGGCCTTGGCGCTGACGCTGGCCGCGGGCACCCCCGCCTGCGCGCGGGTGCTGGACGGCAGCCGGCCGCTCGTCTTGCGCGCCGCGATCCGAGGCTCCCTGCCACTCGGGGCGATGACGCTCGTCACGCTTGTCTACTACCGCTCCGGGACACTGGCGCTCAAGCTGCTCTCCTCGCCGTCGCAGACGGCGCTGTTCGCCACCGCCTCGACGGTCGGGTTCGCGCTGCTGATGGCGCCCAACGCGATCACCACCGGGCTGTTGCCAAAGCTCTCGGCGACCTCGCGTGCGGACCATCCAGCGCTGATGCGTCGCGCAGTCGCGTGGGCAGTGCTCATCTGCGCAGCTGTCGGCTGCTCGGTCGCCCTGGCCGCTCATCCGCTGCTGGTGGGCCTGTTCGGCGCGCGCTACGGCGATGCGGCGCCGGCCCTGCGGGTGCTGGCGCTCACGACCGTTCTGATCGGCCCGACCGGCGTGCTGGGAACGGCGCTGATCGCCCATGGTCGCCTGCGCCCGGTCTATCTTCAGGTGGGCCTCTCGCTGGTGGCCAACTTGCTCGCCATCGTCCTGTTGGTGCCGGCGTACGGGGCGCTGGGAGCCGCCCTGGCCACGCTGACCTGCGAGGCGCTGGCATTCCTGATCACGGCGGTCGCCTGCGCCCGCACCATCCCGGGCCTGTTGCCCATGAGCGCTGAGGTCACATGGGCCTCGCCGGCTGAAACGACTGGGCCATGAGCGCGGTTTCCGACGCGACCTGGGCACCAGCGGCATGCGCGCCCGCGCCGGCGACGCTCGCCGACCGAGACGGCGCGCCCGCCTACCGCGTCGGCGTGATCGTGACCAGCCTGCTCAGCGGGGCCGTGCTCGTGGCGATGCAGGTGATGGCCGTTTTCAACAGCTACTCAATGCGGGTCACCTCCGACACACCGACGTTCATTGCCCTTGTTCGCGAACTGGCCCGGGCTCCGATGCAGCCCGACAGCGTGTTCTTCAACACCCTGGACACCCAGTCGATCCACGCCTCCCCGTACATGCAGGCGCTCGGCCTGCTCTGGCGGGCGATGGCTCCGGCTGGACATCTCGGCGACCCAATGGCCATCGGGCGCTTCCTGGCGATCATGGCGATCCCCGTCACCCTGTTCACGCTCGGGATGCTGTGGCTGTTCACGCGCTCCGTCGCCGGGCGCACCGCCGCCTTTGCCGCGATCCCCGCCGTTCTGTCGCTGTTCGGCCCCGCACACATCATCTTCTCCTCCGACCTGACGCTCGGCGGCCTGCTTGCGACTGGCTACTACCCGACGACGTTGGCGGCCGGCTTGAGCCTGGCCGTGCTGATGCTGCTGCGAAAGCGCTCGAAGCCGGCGAGCGTGGCGACGGTGCTCCTGCTGGCGCTAACGCTGACGATCGACCTGTTCAGCGGCACGGTGCTGCTGCTCTTCACGATCACCTACAGCTGCATCGCGGCGCGGCGGGAGCGATCCGAGGCGCGCCGGATTCCCGGGCTCATACTGGGCGCCTTCGCGCTGGCCGCACTGTGGCCGATGTTTCACATCTTCGCGGCCTTCGACGGTGCGGGCATCCCCGTTCTGGAGCTCCTTGTGGGAGCGTTTGTCGCCCCGTGGCTGTGGTGCCTCCTCGCGCCGAGGCTGGCAGTTCTCACACGCTCGTTGCCGGGACTGGCGCGGCTGGCGCGCGCACACGTGGGCGCGGCAGGTGAGCTGCGTGTCGCCCTGTTCGGATTGTGGGCGTGCGCCATCCTGGCCCTCTGGGCGCTCTATCTGATCGGCCATTGGCCTGACAACCCGGCGCTGCAAAGCTATCGGCTGGGTCTCTACTGGGATGACCAGGTGTACCGCTGGCCGCTGTTGCTGGCGCCGGGGGCGGTCGGGGCGATCGGTCTCCAGCGCCTCGTGCGGCGCGGCGCCGGCGAACTGGCGCTCGCCGCGGGCGCGATGTACGCGGTCGGCGTCGTCGGCTCAATCGTGTTCTTTGCGACGCATTTGCAGCTGCCGCTCTACTACCGGTTCATCCTGGCGTGCCAGCTGCCGATGGCGGTCGGCATGGGCGCGTTCCTGGCACACCACAAGAGCCGTCGAGCAGCGAAGCTCGCGTGGGCAACGCTCGTGCTCGCGTTCGCCTTCAAGGCGCTGACGCTGGTGTGCGTCTCGACCAATCAGAGCTACTTCGGCTCGCCGCTGCAGAGCGCCTGGACGCTCGGTCAGGTGATCGGCCCGGACACCGGCCGAGTGGCCTCTGACCCCTCCACCAGCTACTACATTCCCGCCGCTGCCGGTGATCCCGTTGTGACCTTGAGCGGCCATGCAGACTCGGGCGCGGAACCGCGGCGCGCCGACATCGGCTACCGGCTCATGCATGAGCTCTATGCCGGCGATGACTGGCAGTCGGCCGACGCGTTGCTGCATCTGTGGCTGGATGGCGTGCGCTGGGTCGTGGTGGAGAAGTTCACGTCCTTGCGTCCGGCTGATCGCCAGCTGTTCTTCTTCGGCCCCTACAGCGGGCTGGTCACCCGCTCTGACATGGCGTTGATGGCGCGGTACTACTCGCGTCTGGCGGCAGCCGGAACGCAGGTGTACGACGACAACGAGTACACGGTCTTCAAGCTCGATGGTCGGCGCCTCGAGCAGGCGATCAACGCCCCGGCGAGCATCGCCCCGCAAGCTGCCGGCAGGATTCGCAACGTCCTGGTTGGACTGGCCGAGCACCGCGACCAGGACGTTGTCCGCGACGGCGCCGAGCTCTACCGGCTGGGCGTGCGGATCGTGACGGTGAGCGTCGGGACGTTCGGCTCCCAGCCTCACATCTACGGCTTCGGGCAGAGCTTGAGCGCGCCGGACATGGTCTCGTCGGCCGTCACGGCGCCGGGGTTGGGCTGTCGCGCGGTGTGCTACCGCAGCCGTGACCTGGGTTGGATGGCCCGCCTGGGCCGCGTGCTGCACTCGGACAACCGGTTCATGACGGTCGTGGCACTCAGCGCCCCCGGCACGCCCGCGCCGATCCACGCGTCCACTCGCTCGACCCGCAGGCTCGACACATGAAGACGCACGATTCTGGCCGTCCCGCCGCCCCTCCCTCGGTCAGCGTCGTGATCGCGGTGTGGGACGGCTACTGCACGCTGTTGCCCGAGGCGGTGGACAGCGTCCTCGTCCAGGAGGGAGTGGACGTGCAGCTAATCGTCGTCGACAACGTCTCGACGGTTCCTCTGCCGGCTCTGCCGGAGGCGGTCACCGTAGTTCGCGCGCGCGAGCGCCTGAGCGTCGGCGCCGCGCGCAATCTCGCCCTGGCGCGCGTGAGCGCACCGGCGGTGCTCTTCCTGGACGCCGACGACGTCCTCTTGCCCGGCGCTCTAGCGCGCCTCGCGGCTCTGAAGGACAGCCACGCCGGCGCGGTCGCGGCGGTGTGCAAGCGGGTGCTGTGGAACCCGGACGACGGCAGCGAGCGCATGGACGATCGCTCTCCGCGCCGGCTCGTCTACAGCTTGTGCCGCCATCGCCGGATCTTCGCGGCGTTGACGCTGCGCTACGACGTCTTCCAGTTGACCGGCTGTGCGCTGCTCGATCGAGATGCGGTGCTCGACGCCGGCGGTTTTGGCGACGCCAACCTGGCAGAGGACTGGATGCTGCGCTCCTCGCTGGCCGCCCGCGGGCGGATCGTCTTCGGTCGCGACGGCGTCGTGCACTTCCGAGTCCGCCGCGACTCCCTGTGGCAGCGCGAGCACAGTCGCGCAGAGCTCGAGCGCGCCTATGCCGCGTTTCGGGTCCATCGCCTGAGCGATCACAGGCTGCCGATGTGGGCACGAGCGCTGATGCCGGCGATCGCCGCGGGGCACCGCCACGACATTCGCAAGTTGACATCGAATGGGTCGTTTCGCCCGGCGGGGGTCTCCCATGCCTGAGCTCTCAATCGTCGTCTGCACCCACGAGCGCCCGCGCGACCTGGCCGTCTGCCTGGACTCACTGGTCGCTCTCGGCTCCGACCTCGAGGTGATTGTCGTGGACTCCGCGTCGCGCAACCCGTGCCAGGAGCTTGTGGACGGGTACCGCGGAGCGCTGCCGGCGTTGCGCTACCTGTACGTGCCCGAGCCTGGGCTCTCGCGCGCACGCAATGCCGGGATCGCCGCGGCCTCTGGGGAGGTCGTCGCCTTCATCGACGACGACGCCAGCCCCCAGGTGGGCTGGGATGAGGAGCTGCGGCGTGCGTTTGCCGCCCATCCCCGCGCCGGCTGCGTCGGCGGTGCATGCCTGCCCCGGTTTGCCGCTCGGCGTCCCCGCTGGCTGTCCGCGCGCCTGCTCCAGCTGTCCAGCATCACACGCTGGGGCGAGGATTCGCGCCAGCCCCGCTCGAGCGCCGAATGGCCGTTTGGCGCCAACATGGCGTTCCGCGCGAAGACCCTCGCCGCCGTCGGCGACTTCTCGGTGGCGCTCGGCCGGATCGGCAGCTCGCTTCTCTCCGGCGAGGACTCCGACATGGTGCAGCGCGTCATCGCCTGTGGCTGGGAGGTCTGGCTCGAGCCCAAAGCGGTGGTCCTGCACACCGTGCATGCCGAGCGCTGCCGCTCGAGCTTCTACTGGCGGCGGTCGTGGTGGGCAGGGGTCGGCCGCGCCACGTCGCCCAGCCTGCAGCTCGCCGCGCGCCTT
This sequence comes from Solirubrobacteraceae bacterium, assembly GCA_052148275.1. Classification (GTDB taxonomy): domain Bacteria; phylum Actinomycetota; class Thermoleophilia; order Solirubrobacterales; family Solirubrobacteraceae; genus Palsa-465. The sequence goes on along the minus strand of JBKQIR010000235.1, from coordinate 3,787 downwards.
GCCCTCGCCGCGCCGATCCGCTTCTGGCTGTGGCTGCTGACCCGCGACCGCTACTACCTGTATCGCACCGCGGAGTCGGCCGGCTACTTCGTCACCGTGATGCGGGGCGTGCCGGTCGATGGTGGCTGAGCTCCCTTCCTCGCGCCGCGTGTGGGCGGCGCTGGTCCTGGCGGTGGCGTTCGCCGCGACGGCGGTCGAGCGCTGGCAGACGAGGCACCTGGGGCTCATCTATCCCGATGGCTATCAGTACCTGGAGATGGCCAAGGGCATCGCCACGCACCTGACGCCGACGATCGCCCTGGGGCGCGGAGGCGATCTGTTCGCCCCGTCAGTCGACGCGGCGCTCAAGCCGCTCTACCCGGCGCTCGTCGCGCTGCTGTCGGCCTCGATGAGCCTCCAGACTGCCGGCCAGATGGTGACCGCGCTCAGCGCCGGGGCGGTCGTGCCGCTCGTGGCGGCGCTGACCGGGAGACTGAGCGGCTCCCGCCTGGCCGCCCTGGCCGCAGGCCTCGGCGCGCTCGTCAGCCCGATGCTCGGCTACTGGGCGGGTTTCACCGGCCCCGATCCGCTGGCGCAGGCGCTGGCGCTGGGCTGCGCGCTGGCGCTCGTTTGCAGGCGGGCCGTGCTGGCCGGCGTGCTCGGCGCTCTGTGTGCCACCGCGCGCCCGGAATGGGGTCTCGCGTTCCTGGCCCTTGCCCTCGCCGGGCTGGCGATCGGTGGAGCCTGGCGTGAGCACGCCGGCCGCGCCTTGATCGCCGGAGCATTCACGCTTGCCGCCGTCGTGGGCGTGCTGCGCCCGCCGCTGTCGCTGCCGCCGGGGGGGACAGGCGCATTGCTCGGGTTGCTGAGCGTGGGTGTTGCGGTGCAACTGCTTGCCCACCGGGCCGCCGGCACCGTTCGTGCGCGCATCGTCTTCACGTTGGGCTGCGCGGTGGTCGCGGCCGGCGTGGCGCTCAGTGGGCATTCCCCGGCGCTGAGGGCGCTCGTGTCGGCCAACTGGCCGCTGGTGCTGCTCGCCGTCGGCGGAGCGCTGGCAGCCTGCCGAGAGCCCTTCGGCGGCTCGGTGACGGCGCTTCTGGCTGCCGTCGCCGTGCCGTTCGCCGCCTACGAGTACCGAAACCCAAGCTCGGCGCGCTATGCGTCGCAGCTCATCCCGCTGCTGTGCCTGCTCGGTGCCCTCGCCGTCCCGGCGCTGGCGCGGGTCCTGCCGCGACGCCGACGGGCGCTCGGCGCAGTCTGCGCCCTGGGGCTTGTGCTGGCGCCGATGCTGTCAACCCCGTCGCAGCCGGCCACCGCTCGCGACTATTTTGAGACCATGGCGCTGTGGCTGCGCAATGCCCCTCCGGGCCCGCTGATCAGCGCCACGCCGGACGCGTTCGGCGTCCTGCTTCCGGGGCGCGCCGAGCTGAACATGGCCCCGGGCGCACGCGGCCTCATCCTGCTCGACGCCGCCCAGCGTGAGTACGCGCCGGCGGTGACCGCCTCCGGACACCTCATCGGCAGCTACCTGCCGCCCGACGGGTTTGAGCGCCCCGACGGCAGCCTTGACGGCGCGCCCGAGCGCCTCGTCGCCGGCACGGTGACCCGATGAGTTCGAGCACGTCGAGGGGGCGGATGGCCGAGCCTCGCCCGAGGACTCGGCTGCCGCCGCTGCGCGTCTTGGTCTCGAGCGCCCGCTGCTGGCTGTCAATGCGTGCGCGCGGGGTTTGCCTGCGCTCGGTCCGCTGCGACGGGCGCGCCCCCGTGCTCTACACCGAAGGGGCGGCCATCACGATCGGCCCACGCCTGTCAGTGCGAGGCCGCACCGGCCGCGCCGAGCTTGGTACCAAGCGCGGCGGCACGCTCACGCTCGGACGCGAGGTCTACATCAACCAGGGCGCCTCGGTCGTGGCCTCTGAGAGCATCACGATCGGCGACCGGGTGCGCATCGGCGACCATGCCGCGATCCATGACAGCGATTATCACGCTGTCTCGGCTGAGCTTCCGGTGCGCGTGCGGCCGATCGTCATCGAGGACGACGCGTGGATCGGCCGTGGCGCGATTGTCATGCCCGGGGTGCGCATCGGGAGGGGGAGCGTCGTCGCGGCAGGCGCCGTCGTCACCCGCTCGGTGCCCCCGCGGAGCCTGGCGGCGGGGGTGCCCGCGCGGGTCATCCGCGAGCTCGACATTCCCGAGGGCTGGCGCCGCGACTGATCGCGCTGCGACGCGCGTGAGCTGCGACGCGCTCGCGAGCGCGATCTACAACCGCACGAGATTCTCGATGTCGACCCCGCGGGTGACGCCGCGCAGGTCGACGAACAAGGCACTGCGAGAAGCGATGCCGACGTAGTCCAGATCGGGGTGCGCGGTGACGAGCACAACGACGTCGGCCTCGGGCAGGGCGCTCTCCAGGGGGACGCTCTCGAGACCGTGACTGGGCAGGGCGCGGACGTAGTCGTCGTGAAAGCTGACCACCGCACCTCGCTCGGCCAGGACCTCGATGATGCGCAGAGCCGGCGATTCGCGAATGTCGCCCACACCGCCCTTGTAGCTCGCGCCGAGCATGAGGATGCGCGAGCCCTTGACGGGTTTGCTGGCATCGTTGAGGGCGCGCTCGATGCGCTCGACGCAGTAGTGCGGCATCTGCTGATTCATCTTGCCTGCGAGCTCGATGAATTCGGTCGACATGTGGAACTCACGCGCCCGCCACGTCAGGTAGAAGGGGTCAACCGGCAAGCAGTGACCGCCCATGCCGGGCCCGGGCTCGAAGCGCATGAAGCCGTAGGGCTTGCTCGCGGCGGCGTCGACAACCTCCCAGATGTTGATGCCCATACGGTCGGACAGCACGGCCATCTCGTTGACCAGCGCGATGTTCACAGCGCGGAAGATGTTCTCCAGCAGCTTCGTCAGCTCGGCCGCCTCCGGCGTGGATACGCGGACGATGTGATCGCAGATCCGTCCGTACAACGACTCGGCCCGCCCAGCGCACTCTGGCGTCATGCCGCCCACGACCTTCGGCGTGTTGCGCAGCGTGAAGTCCTTGCGCCCAGGGTCCACGCGCTCTGGTGAGAACGCGACGTTCAGCTGCTCCCCGACTCGCAGGCCGGACTCCTCCAGCAGGGGTACGAGGCGTTCGCGCGTCGTGCCTGGGTAGGTCGTCGACTCCAGTACGACGAGCTGGCCGGGCTGCAGCACCTGAGCCAAGGCACGCGCGGACGCGATGAGAGCTCCGAGGTCCGGCTCGCGATTCGCGGTGAGCGGCGTGGGGACGCAGATGATGACGGCTTCGGCCGGAGCAAGATCCGCATAACGGGTGCTTGCCCTGATCGAGCCGAGCACGGCCTGAAGCTGCGCAGAGGGCACGTCCTCGATGTACGAATCGCCAGCTGCGATGGAAGCCACCTTCTGGGTATCGACATCGACCGCGACGACACGCTCGCCGGCCTCGGCAAACGCGACCACGAGGGGCAGACCGACATAGCCGAGACCGATCACGCCAACAGTCATGTTGCTCGACCTCTTCTGTGCACGTTGACCGGGTCGCCACGATAGCGCTTCCAGGCGGGACTCTCAAGTTCGCATCGGACGTTCATTTGGTCAATTGAGTGACTGCCTTGCGCTGACCGCAAGTGGCCATTGCGCCGGCCGCGCGATGGCGGGGCCGGCGCAGCGCTCAGAACGCTCCGATGCCGTCGGGGGTGCCGAGGCCGGTCGGCCCGTTGTATCCGCCCAGCGCGGTGCACAGGTAGGTGATCTTGCACGTGCCGGTTGAGCCGCCGACGACGGCGAACAGTGAGCTGCTGTGGGA
>JBKQIR010000234.1:0-8511 GCA_052148275.1 Solirubrobacteraceae bacterium | reverse complement strand
ACGACTTCAACGCCTACTGGGAATATCACCTCGCCCAAGAACGACACCGCAACCACGACCTACGCTACGCCAACAGCGTCATCCCACGCGAGGCATAACGTCCCTCCAGACGAGCCGCACCCAAATGAATACCCCAGATCGAGACTAATGGTGCGGGGCACTACCAGCATGCGTCTGCAGGGGCTCGGGCTTGACTTTTCCCACCAAATGTGAGTAGCTACCACCGTGGCCGCGCGGAACCGTCGTGTTCCGCCGTTCTGCCGGTCGGAGAAGGGGCATATCTGAAATCGCCGGACCACGCAAGCCAACACGAGAGCCGCACAGCGCGAGACGCGCTGGTCATATGCTGTCCGCCCAGCGGAGTTCTGTGGACTTGAAACGGAGCCTTACATGTTGCCAACGCATATCGCAGTCGTCCCGTATGAGAAATCTGAGCCTCCGAAGTTGGAGGAGGTCATGCAGGTCGCAGCGGCGCTCCAAACACAGGTCGTGCGCGACTTCGCTCCGCTGTGGGGCGTGTCCGCGGTGATTTCTCCGTTCGCATCGCTCGAAGACGTTCCGGCCGGGTACATTCCGATCGCAATCGTTTCACGCGATCTTACCGGTCACTGGAGTGCGTTTCACTTCACGCTAGGCGGAAGCCCGTTCGCGCTTGTCCAGTGCCAAGCAGATTGGTCGCTCGCAGCCAGTCACGAGATGCTCGAGATCCTTTGTGACCCGACCGGCCAGGTAACCGCAGTCGCACCTTCACTTGCGGATCGGAGGAGAGACGCGCTTGACAAAGTGCACCGTGCAGACGCTGTCGTCGACGGCAAGAGCGACTACGAGCCCCAGGGTCAAGTCGAGTATTTGCTGGAAATCTGCGACCCCTGCGAGGCATCCACTTATCGCATTAATGGCGTGCTCGTCGCCGACTTCGTCACTCCCAAGTATTATGAAGCGTCGCCCACGGAAGCGGCACGGTACTCGTTCACGGGGCGCATACGGAGTCCGCTCACGCTGCTGGCGGGTGGGTACATCAGCTGGCGAACGTCACTCCCAGGCACGGCGATCTTTCAGGCCCAGGCCCTGAGCGTAGGAAAGTCGCCCGACGTGCTCACGAATGCACTGGCCAGCCAAGACCAGCCCGCCGTGGCACCCGAAGATCTGATGATACGGGAGCTTCCCGACGTCCCGTCGCGACTCTCCCGCGAGTGGGTTGACTCGGTGACGACGACGCCGTTCGTTTTCAAAACAGGTAGCCCCCCTTTGTACGCAGCACCTTCTGGCGAGTGGGCGACAGCGTTTCGAAAAGAGGTCAGCGCCCTGCTTGGCACACAGACGCACGGACAGGGCCCGCCGAGTCTTGACACCGTCATCGAGTTCATACAGTATTTGGCGACCCAGAACGGAAATGACGCATTCCGCAAGGACGCCGCTAAACGTAAGGAGCAACTCGCGACGTTGAACCTTCCCGCGACGCCTAGCAAGCTCAGCGATGTGGGGGAGGTGGATATCCCTGAGCCCGCCAAGTACGAAGATCTCCTCGAGCGCCTTCGGAAACAGAAGAACGCCGCTGGATTGTTCGGACCCGACCTGTTCGATCCCGACATGGCGCTCTGGATGTGTATGCTCTTCGGCTAGGCGGCTGGCGATGGCAAAGGTACGGCGGACACCGTATGCGTTCCTCTATCTGGAGGACGACACCACGCTTCACGTCGACGCTCTGCTGAGTGGCGACCTTCGGCCGTCGGGGAGTTCGGCCCGGGTGCTTGCCCTGGCCCTGCTCACAGGGAAGCAATATCGTCTGTCCGCCGACGAGATGGAGCTGTTGGCGGCGGTGCCCGCAACCGCCTGGATGAACCAAGAAGAGCTTGACGATATCGCCGCACTACGCCGGTTATTAGAGGCCGGGCTACTGCTGAGCGACAGCGATGACCCGCACCTGGCGGCGCTTCGCCGACGCGACGAGGCGCTCTGCGACAACGAATGGAACCTCTACGCCGCGCTCTACCATTTCATGACCCAGTGGAGTGGGGTCTGGATGGCTGAGGGCGAGGCAGACAGCGCGCTGCTGAGCGCGGCGTCACGCGCCGCTGCTCGCAAACTGATCGAGCAACACGGGATGCCTCCTCCGGCAGTCGTGGAGCTCGACACCTCCGACGTGCTGGCGCTGGAAGGACGCACATCCGGCGCGCAGTTCTACCGGACGCTCCTGGCCCGACGCACGACCCGAGCGTTTGATACGGACATGCCTATGACGCTCGAGCAGCTAGACACTACTCTGCTCTACGTGTTCGGTTGCCATGGCTACGCGCGCAACGCGGCTGATGTCATCTGCATCAAGCGGACGAGCCCCTCGGGGGGTGGTCTCCATCCGATCGAGGTCTATCCCATCATCACGAACGTCGACGGCGCCGCGCCGGGGATCTACCACTACCGCTCCGGCAGCCATTCGCTTGCGAAGCTGGCCGCTCTCGACGGGGCCGATGCACAGGACCTGGCGACAGGGTTCACGTGCGGCCAACGCTATTTCGGAGCCGCTCATGTGTCGTTCGTCTTGACGGCGCGGTTCTATCGCAATCATTGGAAGTATCGCCGCCATCAGAAGGCTTACCCCGGAATTCTGATGGATGCGGCGCACCTCAGCCAGACGCTGTACCTCGTGAGCGCGGATCTCGGGTTGGGTGCTTTCGTGACTCTCGCCATCAACGGCCGCGATATCGAGGAGCGCCTTGGTCTTGACGGCATCAGCGAGGGCGTGATCGCCATGGCCGGATGCGGACCGAGAGCCGCCGGCGAGTCCCCGCTTGAGTTGGAATTCACCGCGGAGGTCCCTGACGGGTAGTCACCGGTTCAACCACGCCGGGGCCGGGAGTCGCTGATCCCTGCATTAGTACCAGATGAGCTTCGCGCGCTCGTTCCGCACAGGGACGAATCCCTTTGCGCTCGTAACACGCGATCGCAGCTTCGAGATCTCGGGCGGCGCGATGTGGCTCATTCAGCGTCGCGAGCACATCGGCGCGATCGCTGAACGCATCGCCTTGCAGAAGGAGGAAGTCCGTTGTACTCGCTAGCGCGACTGCGCTGCTCGCCAGGTCCTCAGCCATCGAGCCTCCGTCCGCGCGGGCTAGCGCTCTGGCATGGGCACCGCGTAGGTACACCTGAGAGAGGGCATCATCTTCGGACGCGGTCTCCCGGCTGAGCGTGCTGTACTGCTCGGACTCCGCGTAGCGCCCCTGCTCACAGAGCAGGCGCGCCATGAGTGCCGCCGCGGAACTGAGGCGGCCCCGTTCGCCGATGTGCGCGAACTCGTCGCATGCCGCGCGAAGCTCAGGCTCAGCTCGGGCCGGAGTCCCGGCAATCAGTTCGATGAACGCGTAATACGACTGAACCAGGGCCACTGTCAAGCTCTGTCCGTAGTCCGAGAGCCGCCGCTTGCCGTCGCGCCAACGATCGCGTGCGACACTCGTCCGACCGGCCATGGATTCGAGGACCGCAAGCATCGTGTCCGTGAATGCGACCAGGGAGATGTCGCCGGCCGCGCGCTCGACAATCGTCTGGCAGCGAAGGATCCCGTCGTCGACTGGGCGCGGGCCGAGGACCGCGGCGCGGGTCAAGTCCATGAGAATCTGCGACCGTCCTCGCGACCCCTGGCTGCGCTCGGCGTGGATGAGAGCTCGTTCCAGAGCCGTCTCCATATCAGCACAGTGGGATTCGATCCAGTGCGCCCACGCGATGTGAAGCCAGGCGCGCGACAGACCCACGTCATCGCCCGTGCGGGCGAAGATGGGAATCGTGCGTTCGGCCACGCTGCGTAGTTCCGGCACGCGCACGGTTTCGTACGCGCGCGAGCGCCAATAGGAAAGTTCGATCAGCGCGCGGGCGCCCAACCCTTCGGCTCCGGTCGCCCGCGCCTGGTCGAGCGCCGCCTGTAGGACGGGTTCGGCCGCTGGAAAGTCTCCACTCTCGCTCAGCGCACTTCCAAGCTCGAGTAGAACCTCTGGACGTGTGCGGCCGATGGCCTCGAGGAGCTCGGCCGCCCGGCGCAGCAGACGCACCGCTCCATTCGTGTCTCCCCGAGAACGTGCACGCCGGCCTGCTGAGGCCAGAGCCTCTCCCCCCCGGGTAGCAAGCGCGAGAAGGCCTCCGTCGCGAGGGTCCAGCTCGATCCTGTAGCGAAACGCGTTCTCTAGGTGAAATCCAACGAATTCCTCGTACTCCTCGCCGCGCTGTGTCAGCCAATCCGCGAACCTCTCGTGGAGCCGAGCACGCAAAGCCTTCGGCGTGCTCCGGTACGCGACATCTCGGATGAGGATGTGGTGGAAGCGCAGCTGCTCTTCGCCCGCGAGAATGCTGCGTTCGGGCTCGACCAGGCCGCGGTGAATGAGGGCTCGCAGGTGGCCACTTGTGGATGCCCTCGCCTCGGCTGGAAGCAATTCGACGACTGCGGACGGCCAGAAATCGCGGCCGATGACGGCGGCTCGTTTCACCACGGCGGACTGGCCGGGCCCGAGCCGGTCGAGCCGGGCGGCGAGCAGGCTCTGGATCGTGGCCGGGATTCTGTACTCACGGTCCCACCATGGATCCTCGGCGGTCGCTGCGACAAGCTGCTCAACGAACAGCGGGTTACCTGCGGTGGTCTCGATGAGGTGAGTGCGCTCGCTTTCGCTCAGCCGGCGTTTGCCCAATCGGTGATCCATTAAGGAACGCGCGTCGTCGTCGCTCAGCGGAGCGAGCTTAATCATCGCGACCCGCGGATGCTTGTCCCATTCCGCTCGCAGGTCCTCGTCCGCCCAATCGGGACGGGGGTCGAAGAGATCCGGCCGCGCCAGACACAACACCAGCACGGGTGCGGTAAGCCAGTCGATGAGGTAAGTGAGGAGCTTCAGTAACTCGAGGCTCGCTGAGTGGGCGTCGTCGATGACGAGAAGCAAGGGCCGATCGGCAGCAAGGGCCTCGAACAACCTGCGGAACGCCCACGGAACCTGCTCCGTGGGGCTGTCGCCGTCGCCCAGCCCGAGTGACTCGGCGACGATATCCGCTACGAGGTCGGCATCAGGCGCTCCTGCGAGCAAGCCACGAATCGCGTCGCGCGACTCGCCACCGGCGGCCTCGGACAGCGCCTCGCGCAGCGGCCAGAATGCGATTCCGTCTCCATAAGACAGGCAGCGGCCGCTCAGCACGATGGCGACGCTTTCGATCTCCTCTCCCAACTCATGTGCCAGGCGTGACTTTCCGATCCCCGCATCACCCGTCACCAGAAGCATATGGGCGGTGCCCACGTCTGTGGCGCGGGCAAATGCCGCTCGCGCGGCGGCGAGCTCATCTTCGCGCCCGACGATCGGAACACCTGAGTCAAATCGTGCTGCGGGGGCGTCCGCGATGAGACTGACGAGCCGCCACGTGGCTAGGCCCAGGGCCGGCTCAATGCGGATGGTGTCGGACACCATCCGTCTCGTCGTGTCACCGAGGAGCACCTCGCCATTCCGGGCATCCAGCGAGAAGGCGGTGGCGCTTTCGAGCGGTTCGCCGAACACGTCGTTAGGCGCGTTGGCGACGACTTCACCCGTGTCGATGCCGACTCCGATCTGAAGCGAGGCAGCCGCGGGATCTCCGAGCGAGTCGACAATCGCACGGCACTCAGAGGCCGCCCGAAGCGCACGAAATGCGTCGTCCTCCTTGGTCAGAGGAAGACCGAAGAGCCCGACGGCCTGGCCGCCGACTCCGGGGACGAACGTGCCGCCGTGGTAGGAGACGATGCGCTCGACTTCGGAACGGGCGGACCCAAGAAGCCTACGTCCGACCTCTGGGTCCGATCGCGCAGTCGCCGTCAGCTTGACGACGAGAACTGTGGCCGTCTTTCGCGAGGTCGCGACAGACGCCTCTCGGGGGGCCGCGAGATCCGTGACGGGAAGATGGGTCGTGGCCGCGAAAGCGTCCACCGGCTCCGCCTCGAGCGGATCAGCGACCACGACGCGCGCTGTCGGCAGCACGAGTGACGGGTCCTGGCGTAGGATCGCCTGCTCGAGTTCGCGTAGCGTGAGGCTGGGTTCAATCGCGAGCTCGTCGATCATGGTCCGACGCGCCACCTGGAAGGCCTCGAGCGCGTCTGCGTGGCGACCGCACCTGTAGAGAGCGAGCATCAGCTGACCGCGGGGACGCTCGCGGAACGGCTGCTCGCGCACAAGCGCCTCGAGATCGAGAATCACGTCGGTATGATGTCCAAGCGCAAGCTCTGCCTCGATCAGTTCCTCACGGCAACTGATGCGCAGTTCCTCGAGGCGAGCGATCGGCGACTGCGCGAACGGCTCGTAGGTGAAATCCGCCAACGGTGCGCCTCGCCATAGCCCCAAGCCATCTCTCAGGAATTCTGCGGCGGCTCCAGGGTTTCCGGCCCCCAGAGCTGACCGGGCCTGACCGTAGAGGCGTTCGCAGCGTCCAGCGTCGACCTCGTCGAGTCCGACGCGCAGTAGGTAGCCGGGCGACCTCGTCACGAGGCGTTCGCCTCCTGCCCCCAGCGCTCGTCGGAGTCGAGAGACAAACACCTGAATCGTGTGTATCGCAGTGGTAGGTGGGTGTTCGCCCCATAACTGATCGATCAAGAGGTCCGTCGATCGAACCTCGTTGGCATGCAAGATCAGCACGGCCAGCAGCGCTCGCTGTCGAACCCCTCCGAGCACCACGGGCTGCCCGCCGTCAACCCGGACCTCCAACGGTCCCAGAATCGCCAGCTCCAGGGCGGTCCCCACCTCTCAAACGCTAACACGCTCATTTTTTCGGTTCTCCGTGCAATCATCGGTGAAGCCCACACGAACGCTTGTTCGTGCAGCAGTGTGAGTGTGACGGGTCCGCCGAGCGTGGGTGTTGCGGTTCGCCGGGGGTGCGCGGGCACGCATCCAACGAACGGCACGAACACCCTCTCCCATGCCGGATTCAAGCGGCGCTCAACAGCCTCCTGGCAGAGCGCGGGAGGTGCAACTCGCTCTGGCTGGCAGCGGGGACCACCGCCGTGTTCCACCTGCGGAATTTGGCTCTCCTCTCGGTTTGGGGGTGACTCATCGGTGAGGGAGCCTTCCGGAATTTCCTGATCGCCGCCGCCGCGGAACGTGCCGGCGTGCCTCTCGTCCACTACGACCAGGACTACGAGCGGATCGCGGCGGTGACCCGGCAACCACACCTCTGGTTCGTCGCACGTGGCGCGCTGACCGAGAAGCGATGACGAAGAGGCGCCGGTCGGGTCGCCGCTGTTGGCCTCATATCTAGCGGTACGGTTTCGGGCGTGAGCCAAGACGACCCCCAGGCCGACCTGCTGGGCGGTTCGAGGCGATCATCGGCGGAGCTGAGCTCGATGACCTTCGCCAGCTCGCTGGCGCTCTGTCGCGCTTCGGTATCCGGCCGGGAGAACAGGCACGGCCTCGACGCCCTGAGCTGCGCCGTCCCCGGCTCGCAGAGCTGCAGCGCTTCGTGGTGAGGGTCGATCTCCGGCACGCGAAACCGCCGATGTGGCGCCGGCTGGAGGTTCGCTCGGATTTGACGCTCGATGTGGTCCATCGGATTCTGCAGGCCGCGTTCGGTTGGACGGACTCGCACCTGTCACGTTTCTCGCTCGGTGGTGATGCGTTCAGTCCTTCAAGCCAGGTGTTTCTGTGTCCTTGGAATGTCGAGGAGGGTGAGTTCGAGGACGAAGACGGTCTCCCTGCCGCCGTCGTCCGGTTGGACGAGGCGGTCCAGATTCCCGGCGAGATCCTGTCCTACGCCTACGACTACGGCGACAACTGGGAGCTCACGCTACGGCTCGAGAATGTGCTGCCGGCGGCTGCTGACACACCTTCGGCCGTCGCCGTGGACGGTCGTCGCGCCGCACCCCCGGAGGACTGCGGGGGGCGCCGGACCGCGGATGAGCTGGCGGAAGTCCTTGACGATCCATCGCTGTTTGACCTGGACGAGGTGAACGAGGCGCTCCAAACCCCGCTCATCCTGCTACGCGACCGTGGGCTCGATCCACGACTCGCGGCTCTGATCGACCGTCTGACCTACAGCCCGGTCGGCGAGGATCTCGCGTCCCGTGCACTGTCGCTGCTCGACGAGCGGCCCGTCCCCGATGAGAACGCGCTTCACGCATCATTGACGCCCTTCATCTGGTTCCTTGATCGGGCCGCAGAAGGCGGGCTCCCGCTCACTGCAAGCGGCTTCCTCAAGCCCGCGGATGTTATTGCCGCCGCCGAGGTGCTACCGACCATGCAGGGGTGGATCGGGAAGGCGAACCGTGAGATCGACATGACGCCGGTCCTGCACTTCCGCAAGGCAGTCCAGGCGCTGGGACTACTCCGCAAGCACAAGAGCTCGATCCATCGTCATACTGCCTTTCCGTTCATCGTGGGTGTGTCAAACAGGGTGTGTTCGGGCTGTGGGACCAGTATTCGTAGGCCTTTTCGGCGTCCGTTGCGGACGTGGAGGGCTTGCAGTTCGCCGCGTTTGACACGCTGCAACACGGTCTGGCGGGTGACGCCGAGGGTTCGCATCGCGTCG
>JBKQIR010000233.1:0-5840 GCA_052148275.1 Solirubrobacteraceae bacterium | reverse complement strand
GACATCCGCACTTGGGTCGCTGTATGGAACGAGAACCCCAGGCCGTTTATCTGGACGAAGTCCGCCGAGGAGATCCTGGCCAAGCTCGCACGACTTCTACAACGAATTAACGGCGCGGGACACTAGAGATACAGACGCGACAACTGAAGGCGGCCGCGGACGCGGTCTATGAGGACCTCCGCTTCACGCTCGCCAACGCACCCAGCACCTACTCACAGCGGTTCGCCACTTGGGTCGGCTCGCCCGGCTACGGCTTCGTCGGCGGCCCATGCGGCATCGGCGCCGTCGCGGCCATCGTCAATAGCCAGTTCTCGCCCGCCGCGGTGTTCGTCGCCCTCGCTGTTGCGTGGGCGCTGGTCCCGCCGGGACTGGGCAGCCTCCCGAACATCGCGATCAACGCCGCCTCGATTACCACCGCGCTCATCATGACCGCGGTCATCGTCGTCGTGCTCGTGACGGTCGGGTTCGCGCCGTCCGTCGGCGCCGGGCTGATACTCGGCGCGATGTTCATCCTCGGTCAGCGCTCGCGTGCGTAGCCGGAGCATGTCGGGGCCGGCAGCACGCCCGCAGACAACACAGCAAGAACGCCTCCGGCCGGCCGCATTGCCCATCGCGCTCTTCCGACAACTCCGACAGACCCGTCTATGACGACGCCCGAGGGGCCGTGTGGCTCTCGGCTCCCAGCGGCCCTTGATCTATGGCTCGGGCGTGTGACGCTCTCGTTGTCGCAACTCGAGGGCGGACCGCTGACGATCGCTCTCGCCGCGGAGTCGTCGCACACCCCGCTAGTGGTTTGGCGACGTCTCTGTCGTGCGCGCAGGTGGCCGGGGGGGGGTCGCTTTCGATGAGCGCACTGCACAGCGTTCGGTCTGCTACGCGATAGCCATTGGCCGCGAATGCGATGGCTGGGCGGCTGACCGATCTCGTCCTTCGTGAGCGTGGCGTGTCTGTCGGGACGCTGCGCGAGTCAGCGGGTGGTGTGGGGCAACACGCACGGGGCGCAAGATTGGGACGGAACGCGATGACCCGATCGATCACGAAGCGCTGGTCCCGTCCGGGGTGGGCTCGCAACGTGGAGTAACTGGTTTGGCTTACGCCCCGCAAGGACGGTTCCAGAACGTCAAGGCCGCCCGGCCCGCAAGTGCCCAGCAAACGCTACCAGGTGTCGATGACATCGCGCGCAACCCGAACAATCGCATCTCGGAGCGCGTCGACAGACCGACCCGACGACGTTTCTGCGCCGATCCCGAACTTGGAGGCTTCGACCGCGACGCGGATCGTTGCTCCGCCTGGCCCGGCGACGTCTACGAGCCGGAACCTGAGTTCACGCGCCTTCTTCATCGGCGTGGGTCGGGTGACAGACAATCGTGTGCGCGCACCTCGCTGGGTCTTGCGCACAACGTTTTCCGAGGTCGAGCTCCATGAGACTGGGCGGACCGTACGTTTTGGGCCAATCGATTCGTTGATCTCGCGGATCGCTGCGAAGACAGCGGCGTTGAGCAATTGATCGGTCGTTGCACTCGTTCCAAGCCCGGTGCCGAACGCGTCTCGGCGGCGGTAATCGGTAAGGAGCGCGCGCCAGCGTCCGGTGCGCTCGTCGTCGGTGAACTCGATGGCGGCAAACTCATCAAGCAGCTCAGCCCAGGTGATCGCGCCGAGCCAACGGCTCGAATGCGCGACACCGTGCGGGACGATGGCCTTGTTGCCAATCAGAGCGACATCAACTGGCGTGCGCGGCGCGAGACCAAACGCTTTGCACTTGGCCTTTAGCAAGTCAGAGACCTGGTTGCGGCCAGTGCCAGCGGTCAGCTTGGCTTCCACGACAAGTGCGTATGCGTCGTGCGGAGACCTGAAGAACAGGTCTGCGTAACGATCTCGGTCGCGGAAAATGGTCCCCTCGATCAAGTGCTCCACTGTGCATCGGAGCTTTGCGGGGATCGGAGGATGATCGGGCGTAGAGAGGTCACCAGCATCCTGGCGAATGCGCCCGCAGCGATCTGGTCATGGTGAAGCATCCAGCCCATCGCCTTAGTCAGCAGTGGCTCAAGGGGGCGCGGCGCGTTCGATGCCTTCTCGTAGGCCAAGATCTCTCGGTCGAACACGTCGTCGGCGACGGTCATCGGCCGACTATCGCAGCCTGCAATGAACTGCGCAAGCGACTCGGTGGCGGCTCGACGATGTCGGCATCGGCCATCCCGCCCACCGATCAGGCGCCCAGACGCTCGCCATCGGTCCGGAAGTTCAGCGGTCCTCGGCGCGCGCCGGCACAGGCTCCCATCCGACGATCGGCCGCTGAAATCCTGGCCATTGCATCGGCGACGATTCGACCCGCCGTGCGGAGGGGAGGTTCGGTCAGTCGGTGGTAGGGGACGCTGCGGACGGGCCTCTGGTTGCCCCTCGGCGTAAGCCAACGTCTGGTATCCAGCGGCTGCCTGTGTCGGCGACGCCGGCGTCGTCGAAATGGACGCCCTCGGTCTCGAGCATCACTTGAGCTGCCGCGGCGCCCTCTCCCGCTGCGTTCACCCATCCTGGAGAGATCTGGCCGGTGGCTCTGAGCACGCGGTGCGCGTTCTCGATCCCGGTGTCCGTGGCAATGACGCCCGCCACGGACTGTGCGGCCCCTGGAACCCCGATCGCAGCAGCGATGTCGCCGTAGGTCGTCCACCTCCCATACGGGATCGACCGGCAGACCTGCTTCAGCGCGTCCTTATCCACGCGTCGCCCCGGCCCGTCGAGTAGCCCGTGCTCGGCGGCGAGTTCCCGCAGGGTCTTGTGTCCATCAGTCGTCCAATAGAGCATCCCGTTGATCCCCTCGCTAGAAACAGCACCCTCGCGCTCCTCGAAGCGCCAGAGAAACCGTGCCGCCAGCAGCGATGGCGAGACGAGTTCTGCCTGACCGGTGTCGGGGTTAGTCCACCTCAGCGTGCGCGTGCCCTCTGCGGTAGCTACCTCGGCCCGGTACAGGGGCTCTTCCTCTGACCAGGCTGGAGCCGCGCTCGGTGGCACGACCGCGCGCTTCAAGTACAGCGTGTCCCCTATCTTCAGGGCACCTGCCTCCAGCAGCCGCGGCACGAGCCGTCCCGCCTTTGCCTTCTCGGTCTGGGTCCCGATCACCTCGCGACGCTTGCGCTGAACACTCAGCCTGTACTGCTCGGCTTCGGGCAGCGGAATGATCACCTCACTGGAGACGATGATCCGCCCGCCGATCTCAAACGGCTGCAGCCGAACACAGCGAATATCCATGTTCTCGAAGTTGTCGACCAGCCACAGCACCGTCGTCGTGACCTCCGGGCGGAAGTCGCCGGCGACGAGGACGATCCTTGGGGTGTCGTCAATCACCGGCGACTCGTCCTCGCTCCCACCAAGCAACTCGAGCAGCACCCTCTCCGCGGTGGCCTCCTCCACGTCGTGATACGCCGCGTACATCGCGACCACATCGCCGAACTGACACGCCGCGACGTAGGCCGCGTACTTGATCGCCTGCAAGTCAACAGTGGTGCTGGTGCCGTCGCGCTTCAGCTCGACGACGACAAGCCGGCCGTGCCCCTCGGCGATCCGAACGATCCCGAGCACATCGAGCCGTTCCGAGGTGCGGTCAAACCGGTCGTACTCGGAAGTCACGACGACGAAGTCGCCACCCGCAAGGTCCGGAGCTGAGGTCACCCATGCCTCAAGGTCCTGCCGTTCCCACAGGCCCAGCGTCGGGAACGTCGTCGGTCGGATCTCGCTCACTACCTGGGAGTCGCGATTGACCTCGAACAACGGCACCACCAGAGTATCGCCGCTCATAAGCCCGAGATGCGAGTTGCCGCCTAACGGGCGGTCGCCGCACCGGGGCACTTGCGCGCCAACCGGACGAGGCTGGGGGCGGGCGGAGGGACGATCGCTTCGATGCTCCGAGGCCGCTAAGCGCGCGATCGCAATGGCGACCGAGCGATCACGCGCACTGCGCTCCAGCATGCCTGGCCACGCGTGATCGCTCTTGCGCCGGCTCGAAGCGTCGGCGCGGTGGCGGTGGCGAGCCACGCGGGACGTCGTGCACGAGGAGCGAGCGTCGCGCCGCGGCGGTGGCACGCCTGGACCTTCGGATTCTGGGCTGAGGACCAATAGGGCCTCGTGCGCAGGCTAGTCGTTGCGACGCGACCAGTGGGCTGAGGATTGCGGCTGTCTGCGTTGCTGAGGTGGTGCGTGAGTGCCGCCGGCTCGGCGGCATAGGATCAGACCGTGCTGGTCACCGACGCGAGTGATCTCTACGGCCTTCCGCGTCAGCGGTTCGTTGCCGAGCGCTCAGCTTTGGCGAGGGTGCTGCGTGGCGAGGGACGTCGTGAGGATGCCAAGCGCGTTGCCGGGCTGCGGAAGCCGTCGATCGCGGCCTGGGCGGTCAACCAGCTCGCGCGCACCCAACGCGCGGCGCTGGCAAACCTGTTCGCGATCGGCGACGAACTCGTGCGCCTACACGGCGAGCTGCTTGACGGGCGCGGTGACCCCGGCGCACTACGCGCAGTGACGGTCCGTGAGCGCGATGCGGTAAACCAACTCACCGAGGCGGCGCGCGGTCTGCTCTCAGCGGAGGGCCATGATCTGTCCGCGGGCACGCTGGCGCGGGTGTCTGAGACCCTGCATGCCGCCGCGCGCGAGCAGCAGGCCCGGGACCTGGTGCGGATCGGCTGCCTTGAGCGCGAGCTGCGACTTGTCGGGCTCGGCTCAGACGCGGCGGTGAGCGGACCGGTCGCGCGCGAACGGCGCGCGACCGGGGCGGGACCGCTGCGCACGCCTGACAGCGCCTCACCGGAACGTGTGCGCCTCCCCCAACGTCAAGCCGAGCGCGAGCAGACCGAGCGGGATCGGGCCGAGCGCGAGCGAGTCGAGCGACAGCGGGCCGCGCGCGAGCGCGCCGCACGTTTGACGGCAGCCCGACAGGCCGAGGTAGACGCGCGACGCCACCGCGACCGAGCCGCGCGAGAGTTGGACGCCGCCCAGGAGCGTCGCGACCGCGCCGCGCAAGCGCTGCACGATGCCGAGGGTGCGCTCGCCGACGCCCGCGCGCAGGCCGACGCCGCGGCCAACGACCACCGCTCTGCCCAACAGGCACTACAGAACGCAGAACGTCCGGCTTCCGCCTCGGAGTGAGCGTCCCGGGGCGTGTCGACAGGCCCTGCTCCAATCCAGGCGCACCGGAGCGCGGTATACCGCCCGGGCGATCGACGAACCGCCGAAGCGGTAGCTGGCTCCGGGTTGACGGGAGCGCGGATGCGATCCCGAGCGGCTGGCCCAGAAGGCCGAGAACCGACATACTGTTCTCGCCGATCCGGTCGTGGTTCTCCGGTCGCTCCCGAGGCGAAAGCGATCGCGAGGAAGGATCAGCGACGGGTGGACGCGATCGCACGGGAGGAGAGCCGAAATGCCCGGCATGGGTGGTGTGACCCTGAGGTCGGCAGCGGGCCCGCCGCCAAACGGGTGTTTTGCGCCGCCCCACGGGACGGCTTGTGCTCGAGAGCAGCAGCGGCGGCGGCCAGGTTCGATCGGGTCGCCGCGCCTGCTCGTGCACGCCTTCACGAGCCACGCCATGAACGCTGAACGTCGAAAGCCGCGGTACTGCGCACCCGGTGTCGGGGCGTGGCCAGCCGGGTCGGCGGCAGGTGGTTAGATGCGCTCGAGCACGTCAAACGACCACAGCTCGCTTGAGGTGCCGACCGGTCCGCGTTCGCGGTGCTGAGAGTGCCCTGCCGCGAAGTCGCGGCTCTGCATCCACGCCTGGAAGTCCTCCTCCGAGCGCCAGCGCGTGAGGACGAGGCAGACGTTGCGGTCGTCGTTTGGCCGCAGTAGCTCGAAGCCCTCGA
>JBKQIR010000232.1:0-4680 GCA_052148275.1 Solirubrobacteraceae bacterium | reverse complement strand
CTACGAGGAGAACCCCGGCCTGGCCGCCAGCGCGGATCACAAGCTCAAGCGGACCAAGCCGCAGAACCTGCTGCTACGCCTCGACGAGCGAGAGCAAGAGGTGTTGCGGTTCGCGCACGACTTCCGGGTGCCGTTCGACAACAACCTCGCAGAGCGGGACCTGCGGATGATCAAGCTGCAGCAAAAGATCTCCGGCTGCTGGCGCACCCGCCCGGGGGCCGAGCGGTTCCTGGCGATCCGCTCCTACCTCTCCACCGCCCGCAAACAAGGCCATCGACCGCTTGAGGTCCTGGGCAAGCTGGCGGCCGGCGAGCCGTGGATTCCAAGCGACGCAGGCCCCTGATCCGGTCTGTCTGCGGCTGGGTCGATACTCGCGCTCGTGAGCAAGCGATCCCGCCGCCGCGCCCGCAGCCAGCCGCTGCCCCAGCTACCACGATCGCGCCCGCCGGCCAGCCCGCCGCCCGCCGAGCCTGAGCCTGAACCTGAACGACTGTTGCTTGACCAGATCGCGGCGGGTGAGCTGGACGCGCACCTCACCGCGATCACCGACGCGGCACACGCGCGTCTGGAACTGCTGGACACGATCAACTCCGCCAAAGCGCTCGCGATGCTGAACATCGGCGATCGCGTCCGCTTCAACAACCACATCAGACCCCAATACCTACGCGGAGTCGAGGGCGTCGTCATCGATCTCGACCACCACACCGCAACCGTGTGCGTACGCCAGCCGATCGGTCGGTTTCGCTCAGGCGAGATCCGCCGCTGCCCACCACTACTCCTGGAGCGCCTGACCCCAGCCGCCTGACACAAGTGCCCACATGAACTCAACCCACACCAACGCCGAGCTCGAAAGCCTCATCGAAGACATCACCATCGACTGCTACGACGAAGACGAACAACTGATGGGGTTCGAGAACGCCTTCGACGACGCGAACTTCCCCTGCCTCGGCACTGTCGTCGGCGAGACCGTCGAGGTCCAATCCATCAGCCCAGCGAACGACCGCCGCGAACTGATCGCCACCTGCAAACGCAACGGACACCGCTACGAGATCGCACTCCTCGACATCGACATCAACGCAGACCCCGACACCGCACGCCTGATCGCCGCATACCAACGCTGGATCGGCACCTGAATAGTTACCTAAAGCGCAGCAAGCACGACCGTGCTTTGAGCCGCTTCTCCGACGACTGGGATTGCTCCGGCTTGAAAGAGCCGACGATATCGGTCACCCGTTTGCAGGAGCCGGACGTTGTTCGCGATCACTTGTGCTTCGCCCCGGTCAATGGATAGCGACTCGACGGTTGCTACCTCGTAAGTGTTCACGGGCGATCCAGCCCCCCAAAACGGTCCTCACATGACCACCAGCGGGGTACCAGGGGTTGACTTCGTCGACCAAAGGTTGGACACTCGCTGCCGTGGTGGCGGCTAAGGGCGAAGGCGATAGAGACCAGGACTCGGGGAGTTTCGATCCGGAGGTGCTCGACCGCACAGTTCTCGCCATTCCGTTGCTCAACCAGCTCAAGCAAGAGCGTGCGGATCGAATCGGCGGGCGACTGTCCGCGCCGGTGCTCTACTCCGTTGTGGTGGAGATCAATCTCGAACACGTCGGCGAGCGTCCGGCGACGTACGATGTCGCCGCCGGCCTGATCAGGGACGCGATTGAGACAAAGGGTCAGGCGGAGGGCCAGGGCATCGTTGAAGACAAGAGTGTTCAGAGCAAGCAGTATTTGTTCGCACGTCTTGACGGCGAGGTCATACAGGAGGTGGTCGCGCGCAACGAGAGCCTTCTTCCGAGCGACCGACCGATCTTCCGTATCTGGCCCGATTTTCCGATCGGTCGGCTATGAATGAATCGATCAAGACGGTGAAGGCCGACGCTGTCCACGTGGCGTTCTCGGCCGCTGGGCGCGACATCGTGTGGGCGGTCATCGATTCGGGGATCGACCGCAACCACGAACACTTCGACAGGCACAAGAATCTCAGACTGGAAGCGCCGCTGATCCACCGCGACTTCACCGGCGCCGGCTCCCCACTGGAGGACGAGTACGGGCACGGGACTCGGGTGGCGGGCATCATCGCCGGCGAGCTTCAAGGCAGCGCGTCGTCTCCGATTCGTGCAGTGGCCCGTCATCGTGGCAAGGACGGCTCGATCGTTCACAAGCTTGAACCTGGGATCACCTGCATGTCAGGTATGGCGCCCGAGTGCAAGCTCCTCAGCTTGAAGGTCCTCGACGGCAAGGGCAATGGGGAGACGAGCAGCCTGATCGCCGCGATTGACTACATTCAGGAGCTCAATGGCAATGGTCGGCGCATTCGCGTTCACGGCGTGAACATGAGTGTCGGCTATAGCTTCTTCCCGGAGTGGTTTGCCTGCGGTCAGAGTCCGCTGTGCGTGGAGGTCGACCAACTCGTGCGCTCGGGCGTCGTCGTCATTGTGGCCGCCGGTAACACCGGATACGGCCACAATCAGCCCGAGTTTCGCGGCCCCTCTGCCGCAGGACTCGGTGTGACTATCAACGATCCTGGGAACGCCGACCTAGCCATCACGGTGGGATCCACCCACCGCGACATGCCCCACATCTACGGCGTCTCCTACTTCTCCTCCAAGGGGCCGACGGGGGACGGACGCGACAAGCCCGATCTCGTAGCCCCGGGCGAGAAGATTCTCTCGTGCGCGGCTGGGAAGGCCAAGTCAGATGCGGCGCGGAAGATCGGCGAGGACCCACAATACGTGGAGGACAGCGGGACGAGCATGGCCGCTCCACACGTGTCGGGAGTGATCGCCGCATTTCTGTCGACGCGGCGGGAGTTCATGGGTCGGCCCGACCGCGTCAAGGAAATCTTCCTGTCCACGGCGACCGACCTGCGTCGCAACCGTCACTTCCAGGGCAGCGGGCTGGTCGATGTGATGCGGGCCATCCAGTCAGTGTGAGGCGACCTGTGAACTCCGCTGGCTTTCGCTACGCCGAAATCCAATTCGATAGATCGGCCACCGCGTTCGAGCACGGTAGCTTTGACGCACTGGCGGCCGAGCTCGAGTCGACCGATAGCAGCGATGTGCTCGTGTTCGCTCACGGCTGGAACAACGACATGGATCAAGCACGTCGCCTGTACGAACAGCTTGCTCAGCGGTTTCGTGCCGTTTTGGAGGCCGCGCCGCCTCCCGGATTGGGCCAGCGCCGCTTCGCGATCCTGGGTGCGCTGTGGCCATCCAAGCGATGGGCCGAGCGCGAGCTCATCCCCGGCGGGGCCGCCAGCGCCCAAGGCGATGCCGAGGAGGAGGAGGTCCAGCAGCGCGTCGACGCGCTGATCGGCGTTTTCGACGCGCTGGACGCCGACGAGCGCCTGCGCCACGCGCGGCACCTAATCGAAGACCTTGCCGACAGCCCCGCAGCTTGCGATGAGTTCGTCGACCTCGTTCGAGGCGTGCTTCCCACGCACGACGTGAACGCCGACGACGACTACGCCGAGGAGTTCGCGCAGCTGTCTGGCTACGAACTGCTCGAGCGGCTGCGCGCGCCGATCCGCCTCGACACGACGGCGGGTGACGCCGGCGGCGCTGCTGGCTTGGTCACCCGCGACAACGATCGGTCCGTCGGACTTTCGCTGACGGGGATCAGGGCGGCTGCCGAGCGCTTCCTGAACCTGACGACCTACTACCAGATGAAGGCGCGAGCGGGCCTCGTAGGCGCCCACGGACTGGCCCCAATCCTGCAGGAGCTGAGAGCGCGGGCGCCCGGGATCAGGCTTCACTTGGTCGGCCACAGCTTCGGCGGCCGACTCGTTACCGCGTGCACGGCCGGAGACCCCGATCAGTCGGCGCTTGCGCCCGACACTCTGAGCCTGCTGCAGGCTGCATTCTCTCACTACGGCTTCGCGCGCGACTACGAGGACGGTAAGGACGGCTTCTTTCGCCGGTTAGTCACCGATCAGATGACGCGCGGTCCCGTTCTCATCACGCATTCGATCAGAGACACCGCCGTCGGCTACGCATATCCGCTTGCCTCGCGTTTGGCCGGCCAGGTGGCCGCAGGGCTGGGCGATGCCCACGACCGGTACGGCGGTATCGGACGCAACGGAGCTCAGAAGACGCCTGAAGCTGACGCTGGCGAGCTCAAGCCGCCAGGGAGTTCATACGCCTACGCGCCCCACCGGCTGCTCAATCTCAACGCCGACGACGTGATCCGCGGTCACAGCGATATCTGCCAAGACGCGGTTGCCTACGCCATTCTGGCGGCGATCGCCAGCGTCCAATAGCTCACGGTGAGCCGCTACGCGCGGCGGCGGACGCGGACACCTCCCACCCTATCTGACGCTCAGAGCAACCTCCGCCACTGTGGCCGTTCGCCCAGCCGATAGTTTGTGTCTTTAGGGCATGCAGGACGCTCGGGAACGCGCGCGCCGCGACGACCGCGCGATCAACCAGACGCGCGCGCCCGGCGCGAAAGATTGGCACACAGGTACCCCGGCCGTATCCGTTCAGGGGGTCGTAGAGGCTTGACAAGGAACTTGTAAGCGTTCAGTCCTTGGGGCCAGGGGCAAGGATTCCTGTTTGGTGCAGCGAATCTTGCAGGCGTGGAACGTGCCGAGGCGGAGGCGATTTACGACGCGGGGCGCGAGCAGTGTGTGCAGTTCATTCTCGATCTTGCTGCTCGGGTTCGGGAGATGGACGAGCGTTT
>JBKQIR010000231.1:0-37316 GCA_052148275.1 Solirubrobacteraceae bacterium | reverse complement strand
GGGGAGCCTGCGAACATCCTCCATGGCGTGCCTTCCTTTCCCGCCTCGCGGCGGTCGGTCTTTGTCAACCGGGAAGGTACGCCGCCTTCCTCTTCACGCGTATCCACAACTTCTGGGTATAGCTCCGGCCCGGAGCTGGAGTTCGTCAAGCGCCGGAACAACTGGCGGGCGGATCGTGTGTATGTGCGCGACGATGCGGACGGGCTGGTCTCGCTGCCAGCGGAATGGACGGATGCGGTGGCGGAGGACCCGTTCGTCGTGGTCGCAAGCGGTTGCGCGCCGTGCCATCTCGAGGGGTTGTTGGCGTTGGCGGAGTTGGTCACTTCGCTGGTGGCAGCGCGGAGTTCCGCCGAGGACCGCGCCGCTTCCGAGACTAGCTCAGCTCGCCGTCAAGCGGATTATGCCGCGCCTGTCAGCAAGATTTTGCCGCATGAGGGCCAGGCGGCCTGCCTCGGACGCACCACAATTTCGCGCCGAAGTGGCATAAGGGCTTGATATGTGCTGCTTGTGGGCTGCGCCAGCGGTCGCTCGCGTGGGTTCCCGTCCGACAGCGGGCGCATAATCGTCTGGACACTATGCGAGAGGAGCGGTATGGCTCGACGAGTTTGCTGATCCCGAGCTCGATTGCGGAAAGCACTCCTCGCTTGTGTTTGCTGATGCTGCGCGCGAGCTTGACGAATGGTTTCAGGCAGGAGCGTGATGCCCAGGCAAGCCGGGCGTCGAGACGCCCGTGGGTAAAACAGCATCGAGAGGGCGCGTTCGTGAAAGCGCAGTTCACGCAGTCCACGAACCTGGCTCACGGCCTGGCGCACGGTCACGGTGCCGACAGCTGCGAGAGCGAGAGCGTGTTGCCGTCCGGGTCCTCAAACCAGACGACCTTTGCGCCTCCGGGAGCCGTCCATATTCCAGCATCGTCCTGGTCCATGCCGTCGTAGCGTTTGAAAGCGACCCCGGACGCTAAGAGGGACTCGACCGATGCTTTGATGTCCGCCACGTTCCAGCCGAGCACGGTATACGGGGCACTGGTGACAGTCTTAACTTCGGTGACTCGAAGCATCGTGCCACCGACGTCATACACATTGGCGAACGGCGTGGACTCGACACGCTCCAAACCGAGCGCCCCGGCATAGAACTCGTTTGAACTCGCAAGGTCGCGGCTTCCGACGAACGCGACTAGATGCGATCCGTCGAGCACGCCCAGAATGCTATCCGCGGCGGATCGGTCCTGAGGCTGTCTCTACAACGCTCGACCGGTGGCCGAGCGACGCAGGCCACTTCCGCTTTGGACGAGCTTCGATGGCGGCGGTTCGCCGCCGAACGCCGGATACCTCTTGTACCGGATCCGAACGAACCGATCGTGCTGCGTCGACCCGCAGCGCCATGATCGGGCGCGGCCTCACGGACGCACGAGCGGATCGCGGATACCGGCGCTTGGCTCGTCGCGATGCTTGACTCTGGGATTGATGGGCGAGCTCGCGAGCGTCAATGTCGGCCGTCCGCTCCAGATCGGTGTCTCTCGCCGAGGGCGGCCCGTGATCAGCGCGATCGGCAAAATCCCCGTACCCGGGCGCGTCGTCGTGCGCGGGATCAATCTGGAGGGCGACGACCAGGCTGACCGCAGCGTCCACGGAGGCCCTGACAAGGCGGTTTACGCATACGCCAGCGAGGACATCGCCTGGTGGACGACCGTCCTGGGGCTCGAGCTTGGACCCGGCGCGTTTGGCGAGAACCTCACCACCGCGGGCGTCGACATATCAGGCGCGGTAATCGGTGAACGCTGGCAGGTTGGCTCGACCGAGCTCGAGGTCTGTCAACCCCGCCAGCCGTGTTACAAGCTCGGCATCGCCTTCGGCGACCCCGGGATGGTCCGCCGGTTCGCCCACGCCGGGCGCCCCGGCGCCTATCTGCGAATCAAGCGCGAGGGCGATCTCGCGGCCGGCGACCCTGTACAGGTCCTCGCGCGTCCTGGCCACGGGATCACGATTGAGACCGTCGCGCGTGCGATCCTGACCGACTCGACGTTGCTGAGCTTCGCCGCCGATGCCCCCGCGCTCCCGCCTGAGCTAGCCGCGTGGATGCGCGAGCGCGCAGCCGCGACCGACGCGACATGATCGCCTGGCCGCAACGAAGCCTCGTCATGGCGGGCCTAGAACCGCGAGACCTTCACTGACGCAATGGACGGGGGCTGTCGCACAAACCACTCCAGACTTAAGTGTGTCGATTGGTCGTGGGACAACACCATGTGGGGTCAGGCCAGAACGTGAGGAAATTGGGACAACGGCCCGCGAATGAGGCATTTGGGGGATGGTCCCTCCCACCGTTGACCGCACAACAGATTTCTGCGGCTTGTGCGACAGCCTCCATGCAGAGCAGGTGTGTCGGGTCCGGAAGGCTAGGCGGATGAGACAGCCGGTTCGCCGTTGGTGTGGTGGGTGGCGCCGGTGGCTGCTCTTTTCGGGTCGGCGCCTTGGCGGCCAGGAGACGGCCGTGCCGCGCGGCGGGCAGAACCGCCGTTGGAGGGGAGCGTGGGGATATCCTGGCGGTGGCCACCGGGTGGAAGTGTTTCGTGCTCAGACCATTCGTCGACCGGGAGGGCTGGACGGACGGGGGCGTCGAGCTTGAACGGTTGGACCCCGGTGGGAGCGAGTGGTTCGCATCGGGGCCCTCGGGCGAGCACGTCGGTGATCTAGCGGTGGTGTTTGCGGCTGGCGCCGACACCAATGCCGATCGAGTATGGCTCGATGCCGTCGCGGAAGTTGTCAGCGCTGACAGCCGCGGCGAGCGGCGGTCCGGGCTGGTCCTCAGACAAGGTCAAGGCGTCTGGTTTCACACGACCTTCGCTAGGAACCGGGCATCCATCCGTGCTCACGGGCTCGACTGGAGACGGTTCGTCGGGAGCGGCATCGCCGGCAGCCGAGCGCCCGAGACCGACGGCGTCTTTCTGTGCTCGGAGATGGAATCGGCCGAGTTTTTCGCGCAGATGGGCCGGCGACGCGGACGCGAGGTCGACATCTGGGCCGTCGCGCTCGACGGCCAATGGATGATCAGCGATCCCAGCGCGAGCGGCGGCCTTGATGACGGCTGGATGATCTGCCTCGACCCCATTCCAGCCGAGCGCCTCGAACTCCGCGTGTCGGGCCGGTCTCGTTGAGAGACCCTCATGAGCTCCTCAGGCGTCATCGACAGCCGACCGCTCGTTCGACAGACCCGCTTCGTCGCTGCGGCGATCCTAGCTCCGCTAGGCGGTCTGAAAGTGAGTGGCCGACCGCTGCCTCCGGTCGGCGCCGGCCAGAGCGGCCACCTCGTCGCGCGACCGCGCGAGCGGCAGGCCAGCCCCGCCCATTCGAACGAGCGACTGCCGGTCCGTGCGGTCGAGACTGCTGGAATGCGCCGACAGCACGACGCCGGATCCGGGGCTCGAGGTCGATGCTTCCGTGGGAGTGCTTGCTGACGCGCTGCAAGCACGATCGCGCTCTTCGGGCGACGTCTCGATCGGCCGGAATCGCGCCGGCGTGAACGAGCCGACGACCGCGTTCACGCGAACGCGATCGCCCGCTTCTGCTCAGGGCGACGATCGCATCCGTGGCGAAGCACTGGCGCGGACTCCGGCAGACCGGACGGCTGCTTCTCGCCGACAGCAATCATGAGCTCCGCCGTCGCGCGACGAGCGAAGCAGTCGTCCGTATCGCCGATCGAACGTCTGTGGCTCACGCCTACACGGGCCACGCCGGTGTCGTGGCCGCTTTCCGGTCCGACGCGGTTGCGATCGTTGCCGGGTCCCGAGTTGGCTCAGATCGGCGGCGGCTTGTGCGATGGTCAGCAGCCCAGGGGGCAGGGGACGCGTTCCAATCCGACGTTCCGGTCGCGGTTGGCCTCTTGAGTCGGATTCGCGGCGAAGCACAGGCACGGCTGTTTGCTCAAGACCGCTGGTCATGCAGGGGACAGCGTTGCAATGCATACGCTGTCCCGGCGTACGCGCGCGCGGCTGACGATCCGGGGAGCGCTGGCCGGCGGGAGCGGGAAATCGAGCGATCGAGAACTCGGCGTCTTGTTCGTGTCGAGTGCGGCGCTGTGCTCATGCGGCGTCTGGGTGCTTCGGCGCGTAGCAGCGCTGGCGCGCGCTGCGGGGCGCGACAACGGGCAACCGAAGTGCTCGGCTGGCGCGTAGGCATCGATCAGGGCCGCGTGGCACCAGGCGTAGGCGCCGGTGCGTCGTTCGTGCTGATCCCCCGGAGGCGTGTTCGCCGGCGAGGACGACGCGCGCGCGTGCGCGCGAAACGTTCAGGCAGGTGCTGGCGCCGTTCGTGCCGCCGGGAAGCGCCTCGGCCGAGCGCTGACGCTGCGGGCAGATCGGCAGCCCGGATCGCGCTTGACACTCGCCGGCCGGTGGGTCAGTGTCCGCTCGACGTGACAGCGGAGATGCCGGTGGCGTTTGCAATCCTTGGGCCGGTTCAGATCGTCGCCTCCGAGCGGGTGCTGCCGGGCGGTACGGCCCAGCAGCGGGCCGTCCTGGCGCTGCTGATCATCGACGCCCCGGCGCCGGTGTCGACCGACAGATTGGTCGATCAGCTGTGGGGTGAGCGGCCCCCGGCGACGGCGCAGCACGCGATCCAGGTTCACGTCTCGGCGATCCGCAGGCTGCTGCGGGACGCTGGCGGTGAGCGGGAGGTGGCGCTGCGCACGACGCCCGCCGGGTACGCGCTGCAGGTCGACCCGAGCCAGATCGACGCGCGTCGCTTCGAGGGTCTGCTGGAGGAGTCGCAGCGCCTGCTAGTCGACGCGCCGCAGGCGGCACGGGCGCTGCTCGACCAGGCACTGTCGCTGTGGCGTGGGCCGGCGCTCGCCGACCTTCGCGACTCCGACATCGCGCGCGAGGAGGCGGAGCGGCTCGACGAGCTGCGCGCGCTGGCGCTCGAACGGCAGGCAGAGGCACGGATCGGCTGCGGCGAGCACGTCGAGGCGATCGGCGCGATCACGAGGCTGGTGGCGTCCAACCCGGTCCGGGAGCGCCCGCGTCTGCTGCTGATGCTCGCGCTGTACCGAAGCGGCCGCCAAGCGGAGGCGCTGGCCGCTTACCGGGATGCCTGCGCCGCGCTGGACGAGATCGGCCTGCAGCCGGGGCCGGAGCTGCGCGAGCTGGAGGCGGCGATCCTGCGGCACGACGCGTCGCTGCGCCCGGAGATCGTCGCTGGTGAGCTCGCGGAGCGCCGGGCGCCGCACGCCCCGGAGCTCCCGGCCGACGCTCCGGGGCGCCCCGCCGACGGACCGGAGCGCCCCGCCGACGCCCCGAGGCGTCCAGCACGGAAGGTCGTAACGGCGCTGCTGGTCGAGGTGACCGCGAGCTCCGAAGACGGCGACGAGCTCGACCCCGAGGCGCTCGGCGCGATCTTCGACCGTTGCTTCGAGGCGATCCGCACCAGCGCCGAGTCGCACGGCGGCACCGTCGAGCGGATCCCAGGGGCGGCCGCGATCGCCGTGTTCGGGATCCCGGTCGTGCGCGAGGACGACGCGCTGCGGGCGGTGCGGGCCGCGGCCGAGATCCGCGAGCGCCTCCCCGAGGCGGCGCCGGAGATCTCGGCGACGGTGCGGCTCCGGGCGGCGATCACCACCGGCGTGGTTCTCAGCGACGGCGGACGCCCGAGCGGCGATGCGCTGGCCGCTGCGATGCGGATCGGCCAGCTCACGGCCTGGGATCAGATCGTGCTGAGCGAGGACACGTTGCGACTGGTTCGGGACGCCGTCGAGGTGCAGGCGGTCGAGCCGCTCACCGCGATCGGCCGCTCGGAGCCGGTCGCGATCTTTCGGCTGGTAGGCGTCGACCCGATCGCGGCGGGCGTCGCCCGCCACCTCGATGCGCCGCTCGTCGGCCGCCAGCGCGAGCTCAGCTTCCTGCGAGGCGCCTGGGACCGCGCTGTCGAGCAGTCCGGCTGCCATCTGTTCACATTGCTTGGGGCGGCGGGCGTCGGCAAGTCGAGGCTCGTGGCCGAGTTGGTGGACAGCGTCGGAGACCGGGCGACATCGCTGCGCGGTCGCTGCCTTCACTACGGCGAGGGCATTACTTTCTGGCCGCTGATCGAGGCGCTGAGCACGATCGGCGAGCCGGCACGCCCGCTGCTCGAGCGCCTCAGCGGTGGCGGTGCCGCCGTCGCGCAGGAGCTGTTCTGGGAGATCCGGCGGTTACTGGAAGCGCTGGCGCTGGAGCGTCCGCTGATCCTGCACGTCGACGATCTGCAGTGGGCGCAACCGATGGTGTTTGACCTGATGGAGAACATCGTCGAGCTGTCACGTAGGGCGCCGATCCTGCTGCTGTGCACGGCGCGCCCGGAGCTGCTGGAGCAGCGCCCGTCATGGGGCGCGGGGAGGCTCAACGCGACCGCTCTGTTGCTGGAGCCGCTTGACGCCGACGACAGCGCGCAGCTGCTGGAGCAGCTGGGCGGCGGCCTCGAGCACGACGCGCGAGCGCGAGTGATCGCCGCCAGCGGGGGCAACCCGCTGTTCCTGGAGGAGATGACGGCGCTCGCGCGCGAGCGCGGCACGGTGGCGGTGCCGGCGACAATCCAGGCGTTGCTGGCAGCACGCCTCGAGCGCCTGGGAGGCGAGGAGCGGGAGCTGCTCGAATGCGGGGCGGTCGAGGGCGAGGTCTTCCACCGGATGGCGGTCTGCTGGCTCGCCGGCGAGCTGCCCGTGCCGTCGGTCGAGCCGTCGTTGGCGCGGCTGGTGCGCGAGGACCTGATCCGCCCGCAGCCCGCCACATTGCCCGCGGATGAGGCGTTTCGCTTCCGTCACCTTCTGATCCGTGACGCTGCCTATGACCGCCTGCCGAAGGCCGCGCGAGCGGAGCTGCACGAACGCTTCGCCAGCTGGCTCGAGGAGGCCGGGGGGCTCGCGGAGCTCGACCACATCGCCGGCTGGCATCTGGAGCAGGCCGTCCGCTACCAGCGCGAGTTGCAGCGGCCGGCCGACCCCGCGGTGGCGCGGCGCGCGGCCGAGCATCTCTACGCCGCCAGCCAGCGCGCCGACGAGCGGCGCGACACGTCTGCGTGCCGCACCCTGCGGGAGCGCGCGCTCGCGCTGGCGCCACCCGCCGAGGCGATTGCCGCGCGGATCAGGGTCGACCTCGTGGGGACGATGCTGGAGGCCGGCGAGCTGGCTCGCGCCGGAGAGCTGGTCGAACAGCTGTCTGGGGTCGAGGAGGAACCGAGCGTTGCCGCACTGGCGCGCCTCTACCGGCACGAGTGGTTGGCGCACTCGTGCCCCGATCTGGTGACCGAGACGATCGAGTCGATCCTCCCAGCTGTGCTCGAGTCGCTGGCGCGGGCCGGCGACGAGCGCGGGCTGGCGAAGGCTCACATCGCCGCCTGGCGCGTGCACTGGGCGGCGGGCCAGGTAACGGCCGCGGGAGCGGACGCGAGCCTGGCCGCGGCCCACGCGCGCGCCGTCGGCGACGAAGGCGCGCGCTCGCACGCCCTCGGTAACTACTGCGCGGCGCTCATCCACGGCCCCGAGCACACGAGCGAGATCAGGCAGGGGCTGGAGGCGTTCGAGCGCGAGGAGCAAGGTCCCTACCTCGCCGCTTCGATCAACCGCCTGCGCGCAAAGCTGTGCAGCCTCGAGGGCCGCTTCCCCGAGGCGAGAAGCCTGATCGGGCTCGCGCTCGACGATTGCAACGCGCTCGGAATGCCTATCAGGGCGGCCGTATTCAGCGATGTCCTGGTCGAGACCGAGTTCGCGGCGGGCGACGCGGAGGCGGCGCTGCGAGCACTCCAGCGGGCCGCTCGGACGCTCGAGCAACACGGCGAGCGCGCCCAGCGATCCACGGTTCTGGCCTACCTCGGCAAGGCGCATGAGGCTCTGCACGAACCCGACGCCGCGCGAGCCGCGATCGAGCTCGCTGACCAGTTGACGATGCCGGACGACGTCGTCAACTACGCGATCACGCATGCGGTTCGCGCCCGGCTCGCGCTTGCCGACGGCGACGGCGGGGCCGCGGAGCGGTGGGCCCGCAGCGCCGTCGAACAGGCGCTGCGGACCGAGTTCGTCTGGGACCAGGCCGACACACGGCTGACGCTTGCGCACGTGCTGGCGGCGCTCGAGCGCCAGATCGAGGCCGAGCGTGAGGTTCGGGCTGCGCTCGAGCTGTACGACCGCAAGGGCGATCGTCCCGGCGCCGAAGTGGCCCGGGCGCTGCTGGACCAGCTGTCCTAGCGCGCGAGCTCGGCGAACGCCCGGTTGGCGTCGGCGACGCACTCCGCCTCGGTCGTGACGGCCGAGCCTTTGATCTCCAGCAGCACCGATCGCTTCTGGATACGAGAAATGCGCGCGACCCGGCGACGCCGGCGGCCCGCAGAACCAGCCGATCGCACCCGGATCCTTGACCTTCGCAACCTTCAATTCGCTGCAATCGACGTCACCGGCGCCACCGCCCTTGGTCGAGCCCTTGAGGGTGTTGGCCGGGTCGACCTTGTAGATCAGCAGCTGGGCGGTGTTACCGGTCAAGACCGAGTGCCACGTGCACGCCTCGGCGTGGCGGGCGGCCACCTGGCCGTCGGCCGCGTCGAGCAGCGCCGCGACCTCGGACCCCGTCAGCAGCGAACATGCCGGCGGCGCCGCTGCTTGCGCCACCGTCGACTTGACCGCAGCGCCGGCCGGATCGACGGCGATTCCCGCGCCCCCTGTGAGCAGCGTCGCGGCCAGGGCAGCCGCCACGACCGCCTGCAATCTCGACGCGCGACCGATTCGCCCCTATGACTCGCTCGAGCATTGGTCCCTCCGGATGTGCCGTGCGACCCCGAGCCGCGTCGGAAGCCTACCTCGCCGGCCCAGGTGGCGACGCGAGCCCCGATGCGGGGCCGCTCAACGGCCGAATGAACGGCTGATGACCGCCGGTTGAGCGCCGCGATCGAACCTCCCCAGCGTCAACACCACACCGCCGAGGAGGCAGATCATGTTCAACACAACCGCACCGCTTACCCCGCTCGCCCGGATCAAGGCAAGCTCGCGCCGCGCGCTCACCGGGGCCGGCTGCTTCGCCGCCGTGGCGGCCGCCTCGGCCGCGCTCAGCGCCCCCGCGATGGCTGCGACGCACTGCAAGGCAGGAACGACCACCTACAGCAGCTCGCCGGTCTCGGTCAAACTGTCGGGGGACCTCTGTTACAACGGCACCCAGGCCTGGGATCCGGATCCGGGTGCGACGACGCTCACTTGCAGCGTCCCGTGGTACTGGTCGTGGGCCGTCACGTGCCTGGGCGGATACACCGGTGACTACAACACCGGGTCCGACAACAAGGGCACCGAGGTGGTCTACGGGGTCGAGTACGTGCTCGATTCGATCGACGAGGACGCGGCGGTCAGCGCCATCGTCCTCGACCTCGAGTGCACGCCGGCCGGCTACTGCACGTCGAGCACGGAGGCGGCCGCGGTCCCCGCGGATGCAACGCGGTCAACATCGGCAGCGAGGCAGCTTGCCGTGCGAGAGCTCGCCGCTCGCACGTAGGCATTCGGCGGCGCCGTCCGCGCACAGCGGATGGCGCCGCCGCCGTGATCCCAGACTTGAACGCCCAGACTCGACCGAAACACACCATGCGTACACCCAACTTCACAGCGATTCGCCCGCCTCGGGGCAAGCACGCGCCTGGTGCGCACCGGGCTCGTCTACGGCGTTGTCGTGACGGCCAGCTCCGCCCGTTCTCGAGCCACCGCTTCGAATCCCGGGCCACCCCGCGGACGCGCTCGTCCGCGATGCCGGCGTCGCACCACTTCTCAGCGCGGAATGCGGCCACGAGAGCGCCGGCCACCGCGTGACCGCTCTGGTGCGGAGCGGGCACGATCTCGGCCTTGCCATAGCTCGCAACTGCAACTCCTGCCGGACAACAGTAGCCAGCAGCTCGGGCGGGCCGCAGACGACTGCTCCGTTCGCTGCACGGGCGCGGAGCTCAGGATCGCTGTCGGCGAGATGCCATCGCTAGCTCCCCTACCGTCAGCGCTATCGGATAGCCACGAACGCGATCGTCACCTTGGGCAGAAGCGGCGATCGCGTTCGCGTGCGGGCGGCGGCATTGCGGCTGTGAGCCGCACGAGCTTGGGGCGCCGGTAGCTCGACTCGGGGAAAGGGGACGCGATCGTCCGATTCGCCCGCTTCGACCAGAGTGCTTGCAAGAAGTTGGCTAGCACCTCGGCCTGTTGAGGCTCTCGATCCGCGCAACGAGGACCGTCGAAACCACGAAGCACAGTGCTGCTTGTCGCCGGAAGCAGGGCGCGCGTGACGGCGTGCACAATCGCCGCGATACCTAGGCAAAGTCCGCCGTGGGCAGCTCCTTTCGGTCGGCGAGGGTTTCGACGTTCCCCAGGCGTTCAGCCTTGCGCCTGAGGAGTCGGTGATCGGTCGTCTGAGCTGGGCTGCGAAGCCTGGGGTGCGGGCGGCGGAGCGGGCGGGGCTTCTTCGCCGACCCGACGGCAACGCCTTCGTGTTGCATAACCGCTTAAACGCCGCGCCAAACGCTGGCGGGACCTTCATTCGGCGATACGCAGAGGGCCGCTTCGGTCGCCGTCGTGCGTATGACTTCGGCGACCGCCCCCGGGTCGTCGAAGAACGGCACGTGCCCGGCGTCGAGGGTCACATGGCGCGCCCCCGGCAGCAACGCGCGAGCCCGCGGCGCCTGACGGCTGTAGAGCAGTAGGCGGTCGTGGCGGCCCCACGCGATCGTCACCGGGACGCCGCGTAGCTCCTCTGCGCCCGTGAAGGTGTAGGTATCGAATGCCGCCAGCGCGGCGCCAAGCGCGGGCGCCGCCCATGCGTCACGGAGCGTCGCGACAGCCTCCTCGGCGGGCATCCGCGCGGGCCACCCGAAGGTCTGGGCGAACAGCGCGACGCGTCCCGGGCGCGTTCGTGCGAGCGCCAGCGCCGTCGGCCGGACCGCGCTCGGAAACGCCGCCAGGAGGCCGAGCGACCGCTGGCAGTAGCGGCGTTCAGCCGGCGTCCAAAAGCCGGCTGGCGACAGTGCCGTTGCCGAACGGACTGCACGACAACGGGCTAGCTCAAGCGCGATTGCACCACCCATCGAGTTCCCGGCCACGTGCGGCCGGTCCAGTCCGAGCTCGGCGAAGAACCGTGCGAACGCGTTGGCGTAGGCCGGCACGGCCGGCGCGATGCCGGCCGGCAGCGGCGACGAGCGACCGAAGCCCGGCGAGTCGCAGGCGATGACCTCGAACTCGCCGGCCAACCCATCGATCACCGGCCGCCAGGCTTGCCAGTGGTGCCCGACGCCATGCAGCAGCACGAGCGGCGGTCCGGACCCCGCGCGGTGGTAGTTGATCGCGCTCACGGAGACGGCGCGATCCCGGCGGGTGCCACCTCGATGTGGCCGGCGGGCGGCGCGATCAGCGTGTACTGCGACGGATCCAGCGTTGAGGTCTGCCCAACATACTCGCGCATGTAGCCGGGCCAGTTGGCGACGATCCGCCCTTCGGCGTTGCGATACCACGAGTTGCATTGCAGCCACGCGGTGCCGGCGAACTGCGCTTGCAGCTCGCGGTTGCTAGCGGCCTCGACCTCGGGACGCACGTCGATCGCCGCCGCACGCCGCGCGCGTACCTGCTCGAGCGCTTGGCGCAGGTAGGCGGCCTGAGCCTCGAGGTAGACGAGGATCGAGCCGCCCGACGTGTTCGTGTTGGGGCCGTACATGATGAACATCGATGGAAACCCAGGAACGACGATCCCGAAGTGCGCGTGAGCGCCACCGTCCCAGACCTCGCGCAGCGATCGGCCGCCCACGCCGGTGACCTCCATCGGGAACATGAAGCTCTTGGTCTTGAACCCGGTGGCGTAGATGATGCAGTCGACCTCGTGCTCGCGGCCGTCGGCTGTCACCACCCCACCCGCGGTCATGCCCGTGATCGGCTCGGTGACCACAGCGACGTTAGGCCGCGCCAGCGCCCGCAGGAAGTACGAGCTGAACAACACCCGCTTGCACCCGAACGTATAGTCAGGCCAGACCTTGCGGCGCAGCTCACGATCGCGCAGCTGCCAGCGCATGAACGCCGCCGACCGCGTGCGTACCACCGGCCCGACTGCGCGCGGATGCCGGATCGCCGCAGTCAGCGACTCGGCGTAGTTGAAGAAAAACCACCGCCGAAACTCCTGCAGACCGGAGACATGCTTGACCGCTGCGCGCCACACACGCGGGTAGGGCCGGTTCTTGCGTGGCAGGAACCAGTTGCCGGTACGCTGGAAGACAACCAGCCGCGACACCTGGCCGGCGATCTCGGGCACAAACTGCACGGCGCTCGCGCCTGTGCCGATCACCGCCACACGCTTGTCGCGCAGATCGTAGTCGTGGTCCCACCGCGCCGAGTGGAACCAGTGGCCCGCGAACCCGTCGGCGCCCGCGATCCGCGGGAACGCCGGCTGATGCAACAGCCCAGTCGCCAGGATGACCGCATCGGCGTCGTGATCGGTGCCGTCAACCGTCTGCACCAACCATCGGCAGGTCGACTCGTCCCAGGTGCAGGCGATCACATCGCTGCCCGTCAGCACCCGTCGGTCGACGGCATGATCGCGCGCGACGCCGCGAAGATAGGTCAGGATCTCCGGCTGCAGAGAACACAAGCGCGACCAGTCGCGCCGCTGCGCGTAGGAGTACGAGTACAGCTGGCCGGGAACGTCGCACGCCGCCCCTGGATACGTGTTATAGAACCACGTACCGCCGAGATCCGGCGCCCGCTCGAGAATCGTGATGTCGTCGAACCCGTGGCGCTGCAGCTCAACCGCCGCCGCGATACCGCCGAACCCCGCTCCGACGATCACCACCTTTGGATCCCGGCGCCCCGACACCACCACGAACAATACCCGGCTCGCAGCCAAACCGCGTCACAAACGCCACAACCAGCGCTCACACGCGAACGGCGCAATGAGCTTTCCATCCAACGTTGCTCGCACATCAACGGGGCTAGACGCACGCGCCACCGCATACCCGCGCCAGCACGAACCAGGGCGGGGCCGCGGACCCAACGCGCGACCTGCCGTTCGCATGAAGCAGGAGCGCCGCCACTGCTAGCTGCGAGCCGCTCGGCAGCAAGCACCCGCCGCACCATGCGGCCGGCTTGCGGCTCGCCCAAGCGACCGCACGCGCCGGCGCGGCCCCCCAATTCACCACCGGGATCGGTTTCGTCCTCCAACCGGCGCGAAGCCGACGAGCGCATTGGCCGCGAAGGAGTCGCCCGGTTCGCGTTGAGCGCCGGGACTCGTCGGTTCCCATCCTGGCGGCACGCGCGCCAGCGCGCCCCAGCGTCGCCGAGCTCGAACGTCTGCTCGACGACGTCTCGGTCGCGCCGAGGTCGGTGCTTCGCGCCATTTCCACCGACGTCGATTCCGGGCTCGAGGTCGTTGCTTTGCTGGGCGTGCTCGCCGCGATCACCACGAGAACCCAAGGATCCCGGAAGCACGCGGCGCTCCTCGCATCGCTTCTCGCCCGGTCGGGGCCGTCGAGTCCGTGATTCGCCCCTGGCACGTGCGGGCGGCTCCGGCGAGTGCATTCACCTTCCGGAGCTCGGCACGACAGACCAGCGGGGCGACCTCGTTTTGATCGAGCCACAAACCCACGGGGCAGAGCGCGCGACAGAGGCGTGGCTGGTGGTCCCGCCCAAAGCCCACCTCAGTCGTGTGACGGCGTACCGGCTTATGGCGCCGAGCAGGTCGATCGCCGCCTGTTGGGCAGCCCTCCTTTCCGACGGCACAGGCATCGTTGCGGCCGGTGTCGCTGCTGGATCGCCGCAGCCTCGCCGAGAGTGCCGCCTCGGCGACGAAGCGGAAGCGGCGCCGGCTGCCATCGGTACGTAGTCGCGGGTTTCTGAAGCCCATCGGCTGGCCGCCCCAAGCGAACCTTGATCGTGCCGCGGTTCGGTTCGGGCGTAAGCTCAATACCAACCAATTGGGACCAAGGAGGCCATGTTATGGGCGCAAAGACCGATCAGGCCATCGGCCGCGCAAAGCAGGCCATCGGCGCCGTGACCGGCGACGAGGAGACCAAACGCGAAGGGCAGCGCCAGGAGGACAAGGGCAAGCTCAAGGGCAAGCTCGACTCGGCATTCGAGAAGGCGCAGCATGCGCTCGCGGACCTAAAGCACAGGGTCGATAGGCGGTGAACAACCGCGCGAGCTCGCGGGGGAGCACGCCGCCGGACCCTGACGGGCCCTCAGCGGCGATCGCTCAACCACGCCGGTGGCATCATGTTCGCGAAATCCGCGACCGTGCATGGTGGAGGATGAGATCCGGGGTGGTCACCTCCAACTCCCACGTTTGGAGGCCTGGGTGATAGTCGTATTCTCACGCCAGTCTTTCTCGGACGCCAGCACCCTCAAGCCGCTCATCTCGGTAAGCGACCTCCGACAAGCGGGACTCACGACCTGGAGAGTGCCGCGAAGTAGGATGAAATGACCGACGCCTGGTGGGCGTGGACGAAAGCATCTGCCCCGGGCGCCGAACCGAGCCCCGCTTGCCCGTCGGACAGGCACGCGGACGCGACCGACGGCTTCCCTGCTCCGCGGAATCCGAGCACACGCCAACCAATGTGCTTGCAGGATTCTTGCTAGCGGTCCGGCTGAAACGGCAGTCGACCACGAGCTCGAGTTGCCTGCCAACGCACGACGCAGCCGTGCGTGAACAACCGCATCAGGCTTCCGCTTTGCCGCTCGACGAGCCGCCCGACTCGACGGCCCCTATTGCGGTTGGTCGGATCGGAAGCAGCAGTCGTCGGCCAGCGCCGGAACCAGCGGCGGAGCGGAAGTGATGGCCGAGCCCGACGCCCTGCCGAGCTGCGGCCTTTGCGCGAGTGCCGAACTGGTCGGGTCGGCTCTTCTGCTTCAAGCCGCCCGTTTGGCAAGAACCTGCAGCGCCTCGGCCTGCAGAGTCTCCTTATGGCCGCACTGCCGGGATGTCGCCGGGAATAGGCGCCCGCGCAGCCGCTGCTCCTCGGCGTCGTCGCGGTCGCGAACGTCGCGTCGATCGCCGCTCCGCAGGGCAGGGCAGCTAGACCAAATCTCGCGCTGATCGACCGCCTCGATCTCTAGCCGCGGATGCTGCCAACGGTCACCGTGTTACCACCCAGAACGCAGTCGGGAGATCGAACCCGTGCTGAGCGCGCGGGAGCGTCCAGCTACCCGTCAGGCGCTTCTCATACGATCCCGTAGGCAACCATCGCGTCAGCGATCCGCTTGAAGCCGGCCAAATTCGCCCCTCTGACGTAATTGACCGCGCCGTTCTCGCTGCCCCACTCCACGCACTGTCGGTGAATGCCGCTCATGATTGTCCGCAGCCGCTGGTCAACCTCATCGTGAGTCCATGAGATCCGCAGCGAGTTCTGGCTCTGCTCCAGGCCGGACACTGCGACGCCTCCGGCGTTGGCGGCCTTCGCTGGCCCGAACAGAACCCCGCTGTCGAGTAGCAGGTGCATCGCCGTCAGCGTCGTCGGCATGTTGGCTCCCTCGACGACTACGCGGCAGCCGCCTGCAACCAGCGCTCGCGCGTCCGTTTCGTCGATCTCGTTCTGTGTCGCGCACGGAAATGCCAGGTCGCATGGAACGCCCCAGGGCCGTTCACTCTCTAGATATTCACATCCGTAGTGATCTGCGTACTCGGAAAGGCGCCCGCGACGACGCTCCTTCAGGTCTTTGACGAAAGCCAGCTTCGCCTCGCTGAGGCCGTCTGGGTCGTGGACGGTGCCGTCCGAATCCGACAACGTCACCACTCGCCCCCCAAGCTGGATTGCCTTTTCGGCGGTGTAGATGGCAACGTTTCCTGAGCCGGAGATGGCGCATCGCTTGTCGTTCAAGTTCTCGCCGATGTGCTCGAGCATGTTCTGGACAAAGTACACAACGCCGTAGCCGGTGGCCTCGGTGCGCACCAGGCTGCCACCGAAGGCCAACCCCTTGCCGGTGAGAACCCCGGTGAAGCGGTTCTCCATGCGCTTGTATTGGCCGAACAGGTAGCTGATCTCGCGAGATCCCACTCCGATATCTCCGGCTGGAACGTCGGTGTCCTCGCCGATGTGCCGGTGCAACTCGACCATCAGCGAATGGCAGAAGCGCATGACCTCCCGATCGGACTTGCCCTTGGGATTGAAATTCGATCCGCCCTTGGCTCCGCCCATCGGCAGTCCGGTCAGCGCGTTCTTGAAGCACTGCTCGAAGCCGAGGAACTTGAGGATGCTCTGATTGACCGAGTGGTGGAAGCGCAAACCGCCCTTGTACGGGCCGATCGAGTTGTTGAACTGCACGCGCCATGCCCTGTTCACGCGGACGTTGCCTGTGTCGTCCTCCCACGTGACCCGAAAGATGACGATCCGATCGGGCTCAGTCATACGCTCCAGGATCTGTTCGCGCTGGTACTCGGGATGGTCGAGCACGTAGGGCATGACCGACTCCACGAACTCTTGAACAGCCTGGTGAAACTCGACTTCGCCCGGGTTGCGTCGGATCAGACCGTGCATGAACGACTCGGCTTCCGCGCCGGCTTCCGGCTCGGCTGCGCCCGGGTGCGTCTCGTCGATCACTGCGCTGCTACAGGCGTGTTCGAGCCTGCAGCAGCGCCAGCGTCGCTGTCTCGCTGCCCAGCTGGAGTGGTGGTTTGTGCTGCGTCCTTGAGGTACTCATGTACCAAAGCGTAGCCATGCTGCCTCGCCAACGGAGGCGGCGAGACGTTTGACGGAGACCGAACCGCTCGTCTCCGCACGCGAAGATGCCCGGAACGCTGGTCTCCAGGAGGTAGGGGTCGCGGTCTAGCGTAAAGTGACCGGCGGCGCGCATGTCTGAGCCCGTGAGCACGAAGCCGCGGCGGTCGAGCGCGATCTCCGGCGGAAGCCATCCGGTTTCAGCGTCCGCTGCGATGAAGATGAACAGGCCGCCGGACTCGAGGCGGGATGTCTCGCCGTTCGCGAAATCATGCACGTCGATCGCGTCCAGCGACGTGTCGCCTTGGGCCGCCGCAACCGCGCTTCGATGCAGCGTCCGAATATTCGGCCGGGTTGTGATCTGGTCGATCAGATAGCTGGACATGCTCCGCTGGAGCGTGTCGCCCCGGCAGAGGATCGTCACAGTTCGGGCGTGAGTCGAGAAGAACATGGCCGCCTGCCCGGCCGAGTTGCCCGCACCGACTATATGCACGTCCAGCCCGTCGGTGTTGGGAGCCTCGCTGCACGCTGCTACCCAATCGGACAGCCGCGGCCACGGCAAGCGACGACGGACAGACTGCTGCTTGCGATCCGGCAGCGCCGGCAAGCCCGAACCCAATGCTGGCCGGCGCGTTTCGGCGGCCGGACGAGCCATAACGACGAAGGTCCACGAGCGAGCGCCTTGCATAGGTAGAGCGCGGATTCTGCGCGGGGCCCTGCGAGCCCTGGTTTCGGCGAAGCTGAGGACCGCGCCCACCC
Source organism: Solirubrobacteraceae bacterium (assembly GCA_052148275.1). Classification (GTDB taxonomy): domain Bacteria; phylum Actinomycetota; class Thermoleophilia; order Solirubrobacterales; family Solirubrobacteraceae; genus Palsa-465. Next base: position 19,896 of record JBKQIR010000231.1, on the reverse strand, counting down.
GGGTTTGTGGGGCCTGGTTCAGCGATTCCGCGTCTCAGCTCTCGGACGGCCGACGACGCAATTCTGGCAGTGCGATGACGGTGAGCAGCGATCCCGCACGAGTGCTCGCCGACGAAAGCGATCGCGATGCTCGGCGCCGATCGGGTCCGATTCGGACGATCGCTCCGCCGGCGAAGCGCTCGCCGGATTATCCCGGGCCGTCGCGATCGAAGCGATCGTGCGGACCCAACCTTCGCGGAGGCGGTGGGCTATGTTGCTGCGCGTGGAGCGGCTACCCATCCGAGCGACGGCTCGGGCACCGTGTGAAGCGGACATGATCGCGCCAACACGTCCGTGGTGCTTGACCGGCCGCGAACCGTTGCGGCCGGGTGACGTGCTGAGCGCCTTGATTGCCGAGGTCGGCCGCACGTTTGGATGTGCTGAGCCTGGAGCGAGTAATGGGTGATCGAGACGTCGCCGAGAGCTACGCGCAGACGTTCGGTTTTGGCTTTCTCGCCAAGGGGATTTTGCCGGTTCGCTCACCATGGTTGGGCGGGGATCTGCGGTGTGTCAATGCGATTAGCGGCCGCATCGCCGGGTTGGCGCAGGGACTGGTGTTCGAGTCCGTCGGAGGCGGTGCTCCAGGTGCCTATGCAAACGGTCGCGGGATGCCCGCGGCGCAGTTCGAGATCGCGGGCCTTAGCGATGCCGTCGAGGGGCTTTGGGTGCGAAGGTCCGGGCGCGGCTTCTGGACGCGCGCCAAGCTGCCGCGCCGCTACACGGAGGTCACGCTGGCGAACGCGGCTTTGATGTCCCGCTACCGCGTCGCGGCTCACGCCGATCGCGACGAGCGCTTTGCACGCCTGCTGCTCGGCGATACGTTCGCCGGTTGGCTGCTCGAGCGGGCGCCCCAGGAGGAGGGCTTCCTGTCGATCGGCACGAGCTTTGAGCTGTGGCGCGGGGTGGTGTTCATCCGCGGTCCGCGCGACGCGTTTCAGAGTCTCGAGAAGCTGACGGCTTTCGCAGCGGCCGCAGCGCAGATTGCCGACTGCGTCCGGACGGTCCTAAACGCTGTGCAGCAAGACTCGTCGTCGCCCTCGCCGCTCGACGGGGATGCTGAAGCGCACGTGAAGCTGGTGCCGCAGCTGCCACGAGCGGGCTCTCCGGCGTCTCAGTCGAAATCCATCGACCGCGCCGCATACGGCGTAGTGGCGGACAAGATCGAGGCGGAGCTCCGGACGTTCGGCGCGTGGGAGGCCCCGGCACCCGATCGGCCGGTACGAGGGGCATTCGGTGCGCCTGACCGTTCCTTCGCGCAATGGCTGCACTACGACCTGTTGCCGCGGCTGCGCGAGATCGCGGCCGGCCGCGCAGACCCTCCTGATGAGAGCATGGTCGCTACCAAGGCGCTGCGGGAGTTCGACGGCCTCCACGATGCCGACCCCTTGATCGACGTGCTGCTCGAGCTCGACCGGCTCGTCGAAGGACGCTAGACCGACCGTGGCCGCCTGAGCACGCCACTACGACGAGTTCGCTGGCTTCACGCCCGCCCGCGCCAAGCGATCAACGAGCTGTGGCGATGACGATCGCTCCCACATCGCGACATGCCGCTGCCAACGACTGCTTCGGCGACGAAGGACCCGCGCGGGCGCTTGGCCTCCGATCCCGGGCGGGTGATCGCTTTGGTCCGGGCGCGAGCCTCCGACATGGCGGGACCTGGCGAGCCACTGCTGCCGCCGAGAGCGCGAGACTACGCAGGTAGATGGTCTCAAAGGAGCAGCGATCCGCCCTGCGGGCGGCCGTGTACCGCGGCGACGGACGAGCGGTCGTGCACCTGCTGCAAGCCGGCGCTGGCGCCCACGATGACGCGCTCCAGCTCGCCGGCGACGGCCTGATCGCCGCCGGAATGCACCACGTTGAGGGAGCCCCAGAACTCGGTCACCGCCTCGTGCTTGCGCTCCGGCAGCGAGGCTGGGCCGGGGATGCTGAGCTGGCCGACCAGCTCGATGCTCAGCTCGGCAGCGGCCCAGCGCCGCTGCTGCGGCCCCTGCCCGTCGACCTCGAGGAACTGGCCGACATCCTCGAAGGCGACCCACTCAACGCCGGCGGCCGCATCGACCTCACGACAGGCGAGGTCTGGCCCCAGGCAGCGATCGAATACGCCCTCGAAACCGGAGAGGAAGACGAGGACACGGTCGACGACCCCGAGCGCTGGCTGGCGGTCCACAACGAGGGGTCACGAGAGGGATTCCGGGACATGGAGTCCTTCATCGCGTCCGTCGCGGACCCCAGCCGTGCCGAGCGGCTGGCCAGGGCGATCGCAGGGCGCGGCGCGTTTCGCCGATTCAAGGACGAGCTCGCTCGCTGGCCAGGCGAACTCGAGCGCTGGTACGCACTATCTGAGGAGTGCCAGCGCGGCCGGGCCCGGTCGTGGCTCACCGCGGCCGGCTACCGCGTGCTGCCCGCCGCCCGCGGCGATCCCTAAACCTAAAGCGGGCCTGCCGCAGGCACGCGAGATCCCTCCGTCGTGGGCTCACAAGTCGATCTCCTTGCCACGATTGCTCGCCGTGACCCGCTCCGCGGATCACCCCATCCGGGGAAGCTGTCTATGCAGCGCGGTCTCCTACGAGCTCACAAGGCGTTCCACGCCGGAGCGTGAGCAGCTGCGTGATCTGGTGCGCTGCCGCGAGGACATTCGCGTGGATCTGATGCGCGCGCGGCACCCGGGTACTGCCACTGCTCGCGGTGCCGGAAGCTGACTGGCGGCCTGGCCGCCCTCAACGGTCGCCTGCCGCCGGGCGGCCTGCGGCTGCTATCAGGCGGAGATGCGCTCGGCTCCTACACGCCAGCCGAAGGCGGCTCGCCAGTCGTGTTCTGCCGGACCTGCGGGTCGACCCTCGGCCGCGGGCAATGGCCCGACGGTCCGTTCATCGGCGTGCGTCTAGGGACGCTCGACGACGACCCCGCAATCCGGCCGCAATACCACATCTTCGTCGACTCGTGGGCGCCCTGGGAGGAGCTTCCCGACGACGGTCTGCCGGGGTACCCCGAGCGCCGACCCTGACTCACCTCGCCATCGCAGACCACCGAGGCACCGAAGGTCGCTCCACGCCGGTCCCTGGCGGCACGCCGAGCCTCGGTGCCGTGCGGTCCCTCAGCGGTCGCGACGCCCGAGTGGGACGGCACCGACTCCTCCCCGCTAGCAGGAAGGTACGCCGTTAGGCGTCGCGCGGATCCGGCGATCGCGGCTCCGCTACACGTTGCGCCGAGGGACGCTCGGACGGCGATCAACGTCATCGCGGGTACCGCGAGCCGACCGATCGCTAGGGCTAGGCCGACGCAATCGAGCCGTTTGCCGAGATGCCCGCAGCGCGAGCCCGTCACCCGGCGCCTGCGATCGATGCGTGGCCGTGGCGCTCCCATTCGACCACGACACCATCGACGCTGCGCTGACGGTATCCATCACCTTGCGCTCCGCCCCGCATCCGTCGCCCCGCCAGCCAACAAGCCCTCCTTGGCAGCCTGAGCACCGGTGTTCGCCGAAAGCCAGGGCTGGCGAGCGTACGTGCAGAATCAGTGCTTTGCCTATGCACGTCGATCTTCGGCCGCGCCGCGGCCAGCGGCTCGAGCAACGGGAGTGACGTGCTGGCGGCCGTGCGATCGCCATTCGAGCGCTTCCGGATCGCATGGAAGAGCAGCAGTCTGTCCGTCGTCGCTTGCGGTGGCCGCAGCGTTCGGAAGCAGTTACGCCGTAGGCCCGCATCCGGTGGCCGCATTTCGCGAGGAGTGGTCGCCTCCGGGCAGCGTCTTGGGTGACCCTGGATCCGTCTGCGGACCAACTGTCTGACGCTCTTTGCGCCCCGGAGAGCGGTCGTGTTGCTGGGCATGCCGCGCGTCATGACCCGGCCGGACTTTGCGTGAGGAGCGAAAGCGAGTTCGGCTCGGCGTGTGCGCAGGCTGTCGTGGCCCGCTCGAACTGGGGGGCCTGCTGGTTCATCGTCGACGGGAGCGTGAACGCGCCGTCGCGGTCGGCGTCGGGGAAGTCGGGCACACCGTTTGAACGCATGCAGTCCGCGAACTTGAGGTCCTGCTCCTGGTCACGGCCACTGCTCGCGGACGTGTTCGTGAGGCCGGTCAGGAGGTGGTGGCAGGCTCGGTCGGCGGCCCTAAACGCCGGAGAGTCCGGATTGGCGGTGCCGGGGGAAATCGTCACCTGCACGCCGTTGCCTGAGCCAGTGACCCGTGGGTCGGGGTAGCCAGAAACCCCGCGTGATCGCATGCACGCCGCGAACGCTAGTGACTGCCTCCCGATGTTGGCGACGCCCGAGCTCCGGGCCCCGCTGCTGGTCGATCCACCCCCGCAGCCAGAGATCAGCAGCCCGATCGCTATCAGCGAGCCGGCCAGCGAGGCTGCTCGTCGGCGCGGGCATCTCTGGAGCTTGGCTTTGGTGGTTGACAGTGATGGAACCGTGTGCATGTGATCCCCTTCGGTTGATCGATCTGCGTCGCACTGCGTTGTACGAGAGCGGCGGTAACGCGGCGGTGATCGAACCTGTCACCACGTTGTAACCGTCAACCGGGGATCCTTCGCTCGCATCGGTTAGTCGGCTCGTTTAGGCTAGGCCGAGCAATATCTCTGATTCAGACGCTAATGAGGGTCCTGGTAGTCGAAGATCACGTCGAGCTCGCTGAGACGGTCGCGAGCGTACTTCGCCGCGAGGGGATTGCCGTCGACGTCGCGCACAACGGGACCGACGCGCTGTCGCGAACTGCGGTGATCGACTACGACGTGGTCGTGCTCGACCGAGACCTGCCCGGCGTCCACGGCGACCAGGTGTGCCGCACGATCGTTGCCAGCGAATCCCGCACCCGGGTGCTGATGCTGACCGCGTCGAGCACGATCGCCGATCGCGTCGAAGGTCTTGGGCTGGGCGCCGATGACTACCTGCCCAAGCCGTTCGCGTTCGCGGAGCTGATCGCTCGAATCCGCGCGCTGGCCCGCCGCTCGCAGCTGCCGCTACCGCCGATCCTGGAGCACCGCGACGTGAGGCTCGATCCGGCACAGCGGATTGTTACCCGGGCGGGGCAGCGATTGGCGCTCAGCCCGAAGGAGCTCGCCGTGCTCGAGTATCTGTTGGCCGCCCAAGGTCGCGTCGTGTCCGCCGAGGAGCTGCTCGAGCGGGTCTGGGACGAGGCGGCCGACCCATTCACGTCAACCGTGAAGGTGACGATTCGCCGCCTGCGATCAAAGCTTGGCGATCCTCCGCTGATCGAGACCGTCCCCCACAGCGGCTATCGAATCTGAGGCTCGGGATGGACCACCCCGGCCTGCCGCGCCCGGCCCCACGTTCATGGCTCAAACGGCCGCCTGGCACGATTCGTTTGCGCCTCACGCTCCTCTACGGCAGCCTGTTCCTGGGATCGGGCGCGATTCTGCTCACGATCACCTACCTCCTGCTCGATAGAGCCACCGGCGACAGCCTCTCACTCATCACAGCTTCCCCTGGCGGGTCGGGCGGGCTCACGATCCGCCCATTACCGATCCAGGCACTCGGCAGTCAGGCAGTACGTCAGGCACTGCGCGGTCAGGCAGTACTCCAGCACGCGGCCGATCTGCACCACCTGCTGATCTGGTCCGCGATCGCACTGGCGATCATGGCGGTGATCTCGATCGCACTCGGATGGCTAGTCGCCGGGCGCGTACTGGGCCCACTGCGGGCGATGACCGCAACCACGCGTCAGATCTCCGAGCGCAACCTCCACGAGCGGCTCGCGATCGACGGACCGCACGACGAGCTCAAAGAGCTTGCCGACACGGTTGACGGACTGCTCGGCAGGCTGCAGACCGCGTTCGACGCGCAGCGACGATTTGTCGCCAACGCTTCACACGAGCTCCGCACTCCGCTCACCCTCGAACGAGCACTGCTCGAGGCCTCGCTCAGCGATCCGGCCGCCACGCTTGAATCGGTGCGGTCAACTCAGGAGCGCCTGCTCGGGATCGGGGCGCAGCAGGAGCGACTGCTCGAGGCGCTGCTGACGCTGGCCAGCAGCCAGCGCGGCCTCGATCATCCAGAGCCGATCGACCTGTCAGCCGTCGCCGACACCGTCCTGCTGACACTTCAGTCGGAGGCCGCGCGCCTCGGACTGAGGTTGCAGACGCGCACCGAACCCGCTCCCACCGAAGGCGACCCACGCCTTATCGAACGCCTCGTCGCCAACCTGCTCGACAACGCCGTGGACTACAACATTCCCGACGGGCGAATCGAGGTCGTCACGGGAACCAAAGCCGGTCGCGCGTTCCTGTCGGTGGCTAACACCGGCCCGGTGATCATGCCCGAGCAGATCGACCGCCTGTTCGAACCCTTTCAACGTCTCGGCACCGACCGCACTCGCCACACCAACGATCACCACGGAATTGGGCTCTCGATCGTCCGCGCGATCGCCGACGCGCACGAAGCCACCCTTAGCGCACGCCCCCAGCCACGAGGAGGACTACAGATCGAGATCACCTTCCCTCCAAACGGGAATGCGCCAGTCCAGCCCAGCGTCGGCCGCCTCATGCAACCCTGAGTGCACCCGGGTAGGCCGCAGCAGGATCGTCGCAGATGACTCCTTCGGCGGCACGCGCCGCCACCAGCGCGTGTCTTGCCAGCGCGGCCGACGGGCCTACAAATGTGATCGACATTAGCCTCGCAGACGGAGCGCCGTACGCCCTACTCCGCAACCCTTGCAGCGTCTCGTGGTCCGCTCTGGTGGAACGGGGCGACGAGCTGCGCCCCAATTTCGTGGCCCCAATAAGTGAACGAGCGGCCTTGGTGGTGGCGTTCGGACTGCTGCTTTGGACGACAAAGAGCAGTCTGAGGCTCGTCGATGAGCGTCCAGTGGGCGCTGAGTCAACGTCGCGGCGAGTCTCGGCAACAATCAATCCCGGCCTTCGATCTCCGCTCTTCGTGCTGCAAGCTCATTCAGCCGTTTGCGCAGCTCGGCGGTTTCCTGCTTGATCTTCCGCAACTCCGTCTTCGCTTGCCACGTGCGCAAGTAATCGCTGCCGAGGTCCTCAAGAATGTATGCCTCGAGTTGGCTTCTTAGCACGCGGATGTACGGGTTGCCGTGGATCGCCCCTTCGCGGTACTCAAGCTTTCCGGCGTTGATGCCTCGGATAATGAAGTCCGAGTCGACGCCGTATTCCTTGCGGGCTGTCACGTCGCTGAGCGTCGCTCCCTTGCGGTTCCATTCGCCGTATTCCGCCATGACTCACTCAAATGACTGCGCGCCGGGGCCGGCACGTGGGACGCAAGCCTACGCCTACTGGCAGGATGTCGGCTCGGCGGGCCCGCGTCAAACCGCAGGATCATGCGGGCCCGGCCTCCCCGTCTCGGCTACTCCACGGGGCCCGCCGCGCTGGTCGAGCCAGCCGCTGGCTTGAGCAGGGGCGACTCCCGAGACCGGGTCGAAGTCGCTTCCATTTCGCCATCTTGCCGGAGGGCAGTCGCGGGAACGGTCACCGCGCCGGTACACGTTCGTCGCTTCGGACCCGGTGTTCGTGGAACCAGGCCTGACGGCTGACCGTTAGAGGCGATCGCGGTGCCGGCGGCGGCGTGCGTGGTCATTCTGCGCGGTCGGCGAGATAAGCGTCGGCCATCTTCTTCGGCGCCCGGACGAGCCATGCCTCGATGATCGTCTCTCGTAGCGTCTGCTCGTCGATCCGATCGAGCCAGACGAGGATCGCGGGGTATCCATCGAAGTGCGGCGTGGTGAAGAACACAGCCGGGTCGTCGGCAAGCACGGCCTCCTTGGCGATCAGGTGCTCGACGCGCGCGCCAAGAATCGGCGCATCGCGCATCCGACTGCCCATCCAGTCGATGTCCTTGTTGCCGAGTGGGCGCTCCCATACGAACAACTTCTCGTTGACCCGCCACTGAGCGTGGCCGCGGGAGACTCGCTCGTCCGTGCCCGGCAGCCGTAGCGCGATCCGCCGCACGTCGTCGAAGCTCGCCATCGGTTAACGGTAACCCGCTACCGACCGCAATCGCGCTCCTCGCCGTCTCAAGTCTGGACACCTTGCAGAAGCCGATCGGTGGAGGGGCACGATATCCCTCATCTTCCAAAGCAGTAGTGAAGCCACCCCCGGACCGCAGCGACTTCGATTACGCGAAAGCTCATCGCAGCCGTGGCCTCCACACGCATGCTTCTGGCGAAACCCCTCGGCATCGAGGTTCTGCTCGTATCTTTCTCCGATGGACCAAGGAGTGCTGCCCCGCTCTCGCTGGACTTTCGCGCACGACTCTTGCGCAAACGCATCCTGAACATGATCACGGGCAGAGGCAATTATCCGGAGCCGATTGCCTTCCAAGTGACGACGGCAGCGAGGCTTCTCGACCATACTCTCGACGCCTGGGACGCCGTACGAGAGAACCTCGGAGAACATATCGCTGGTGCGCGCTCGCTGCCCACCTCATTTGGCCCTGGTGAGGCGATTCCGCCGGCGCATGATTGGACCAGGCAAATCTTCCAGGCGTTGTTTCGGGCGACGAGTCGGCTCGAAGATGTGGTCGACTCCCATGCGCGACTTCTCCGCCTTGCCGCGGCCATCGAGGCCAGTTCCAGCATCCAGGGCGTTCCTGGCCCGTTATTGTCGCCCACAGATCGAGAGAAGGTCCGCGAATTCCGCAATCGGATCACTCACGGCGATGAGGACCTAGCGAAGGGTAAAGGAGGTAAGGGCCTAGTCACCGCGACTCTTCGGGTGGATGCGACGGGACCAGACGTGCGTGGCGCACCCAGAAGGCTGCTCGCGCACATCTCACACGAGCGCGAGCACCGAGCGTCCCGCGGCTCTCGAGCCCGCGACTCCTATCCATGCAACCCAGGAGTCTCGGTCGCGCGCGCTGACGTTACGGGCCTCACGAATATCGTCTTATCTGGGCGACGTCGCCGGTGGTGATCTCAAAGGACCCCTGCGCCGCTGCGCCTAAGCTCACGCCTCGAGTCTGCCATCCGCCGACCCCGTGATCTGGGGCGGCGCGGGCGCCCGACCCAGCTCTACCTTGAGCCGCGCCAGGTCCGCGTCGACCGTGTTGCCCGCGCCGAGCAGCGCGAGCGCGCGGTCGATGTCGTCCTGCGGCGGACCGATCGCAGTGAGATCTTCGAACGTGCCGGCGGCCTCGAGTTCCTGCACCGCGTTCGCACGTGCCCGCATGGTCTCGGTCTTGTCGATCGCGCGCTGCATTGCCAAGCCGACGTCCGCCATGTCGCTGCCGATGCCGTGAGCCGCCTCGGAGATCCGGACCTGCGCCTCGGCAGCGGAGTACTGGGCCTTGATCACCTCCTTGCGGGAGCGGAACGCCTCGATCTTGGCGCGCAACTGCGACTCGGAGGTGATCATTTGCTCCTGCTGGTGCTCGAGTTCGGCGATCTGCTGCGAAAGCGAGCCGCTCTCCACGATGATCAGCTGCTTGCGCTCGATCGCCATCCGAGCTAGGTCGTCGCGCCCGACCCTGATCGCCGTCCGCGCCTGGATGTCGAGCTTCTGCACCTGCCGCTCCAGCGTCGCCGCATGCGTCTGGAGGCGCTTCTTGGCAGTGACGACATCGACGATCCCCTTCCTGATCACCTGGATCTGCTCCAGCTGCCTCTCATAGGCGTAGTCGAGCGTCTCCCCCGGGTTCTCGGCACGGTCGAGCAGCTTCGAGATCTTCGCCTTGATCAGTGTCGAGAACCGGCCCATCGTGCCCTCCAGAGCTTAGACCTAGAACGCACAATGGATGCGTTCCAGTCCCGGCCCTGGATCGCGCCCTCGGCTCGGTGAGCTCATCGAAATGCGAGCACCGCGACGTTTGTCGCCGACCGGCACCCTGACGCAGACCCGGCCGGTCCCCCACCAGCTCAGGAGCCGTCCCGTTGTCTGCCGGGATCCCAGCATAAGCGCTGACGACGGCCGACTACGACGTGGCCACGGTGTCGGCACGCAGCAAGTTCGGACGGTACGTCATGCTCGGCCGGCCACAGGGTACCGGGCCGTCCCATCACCGGAGCGATGCAGACTCCCTAACGCTCGGCGCGGGCAACACGGTCGACGCGGGCGGAACGACGGCCATCTCACGACGCTGGGGCAGGTCGTGCTGGCGAGGCGGTTCGCCGCGTTCTCGTTCCTACGTTCGGACAGGTACAAGACCGTTCACGCACGGTCGACTTCTACGATCTGAACACCGGCAAGCCGCGGCCGGGTCCATAACACAATTGGGCATGTGCGGCTTCGGCGCGCGGCCCCGCGGTCGGGCTGGGCGTCACGCTGCCGTGTGGCTACGCGACGGCAGGCAGCGCGTCGTGCGCCCAGGTGAGCGCGGACCGAAAGCTCCGCCCGTGCCCCGTAGCGACGTGTGCGAGCACGGGGTCTTGGAGGTCGCCTTGCTCGTACGCGATCGCGGCGCGCAGGACCTGGCCGGCGGGTCCCTCGTGGGTGAGCAGCGCCTTGGTGACCCGGGTCGTGAGCGGCAGCTCCGGGATGATCTGCTCGAGCGGGCAGCCGAGCACGACATCGGCGGCTGACAGGAGACCGATCGTGAACATCTCTCCGTTGTCGAAGCTGCTCGCGCCGGCCCCGAGCAGCTCGCACAGTCGTGCGCGGGTCAACGCCATCACTGCGTGTTCGTGCGTGATGTGCGGAGCGCCGGCGATCGCTGTCGTCAGAGCCCAACGCGCCACGTTGCGAGAACCGAGCCGCAGCGCGGCGTCGCGGACCGAGCTGACTGTGGCCCCGAGACCGAAGTAGGCCGAGTTGAGGTAGCGGAGCAGCCTGACCGACAAACCGACGTCCTGCTCGATCACCTCGACGATCTCTTCGAGCGATGTGCTCTCGGGGTCCAGGCGAACGATCGACGCGATCCGGTGCAGCTCACCGGTCGGGGTCCTGCGTCCGGAGACGAGCATCGGGGTCCGGTGAAACTCACCGGTGAACCAGCGGCAGCCAAGCTGCTGTGCGCGATCGCGCTCCGCGTGCGTGCGCAGGTTCGCGGCCAGGGGCGTGCAACCACGCCGGCACAGATCGGACGCAAGCTCGGCCACGGCGTCGGCCGGCCAGAACCAGGTGTCGAGCTCGACGACGCTGAACTGGCCGAGTATCGTCGGATCGAACTCGGGGCTCGGAAGACCGTCGAGTTCGAGCGCGTAGCCACGCTCGGTGGCCTGTTCCAGAACCGGCCACAGCGCGGGATCGACTGCGTCGCGATGAGAGATCCGCAACAGTAGCCTTTCGGGCCGGAGCGGAGGCCCACCCAGTGCGAGCAACAGCTCACCCGTGATCGGAAGGTGCGCGATGCTCTCGCCGACGAGGTCCTGTAGACCGAGGACGCTCAGCGCCGTATCGAACAGCAACGCGGAATCGACCCCGAGCAGCTGAGCGCCACCGTTCAGCGCGTAGGCGATCCGGTAGCCGACCACTTGCATCGCCTCGTCCAGGACCGGCTGGCGCGACACAAGCACCCTACGGTCGAGATCTGGCGGATCGGGCGGCGGCCGATGCTTCCCGGCTGGGATTCTGCGTTTGAACAACTCCAAGCCTCCGTGACGCTCACCGACGGGCTCGTCGGTGTTATCGAAATCGTCCGCGCCGACGCAGACTTGAGACCGATGCCGACTCGAGCATCACACTTTTCATCGTGGACGTCGCGATCGCGGTGAGTCGAAGCCATTCCGCCGCGCCTTTCCCTCGCCGAGGTCGATATCTCGACGTCCGCTGCGCGGGTGAGGAGGGCGCCGGCGGCGCGAGCTTGCGCTACCCGCCTCTCTCCGTGGCCTCACGCACCTGATCAGCCCACCGGCGCGAACGGCCGGTGAACTTGTGCGAAATGCCGCACGCTACTGTGAAACGCCACCACGACGATGCTCCAATCACATCCTCGAAGTGTCGCACGAGCCAGTGAACTCGCGAGCACGCTTGCCCCTCGAGCGCTACGACGCTGCGCCGCCGCTCGGGATTCTGAGCGAAAGGCCGTCCGTGGTCCCGAACTCATCGTGAGCAGCTTTTGACGGCGTCGAGCCGACCTGATCCTCAAGCGACGGGCGGGCTACTTCATCAAGACGCTACTTCGTCGTTTATGGACCGCGGCGCGCCGGCGACACGTTCGGCGTGCACGGGTACGCTTCTATCGCGCGCTTGAGAATGACGAGCGCGGCGGAGCCGCTTCAGCGCAGGCCCGACCCCCGAGGGCAGCGACGATCTCGCCGGGCGTCGAGTCCGATCCCGGGGATGCAGCGTTGGCGGGATGCTGAGGTTTGACGCCGCGTGCAACGGTCGTTCTTGCGCTCGCACGTCGGGAGGCCGAGTTGCTCGGGCGGCCATGTGCCTCCCGTCATGTGCCTGTCGTTCTCGATTGGGAGGCCAGGGGTGTCGCGGCGCGCACCTCGTCGGAGGTGGCCTCGCAAAGGGCCAGCGAGGATGATTTGCGTCCTCCCAACTCCCCTTCGCTGCGCAGTTTGTCGGTGCGCTGCAGTCCTCGACTCTTTGAACGTTTCAACGTTCGAGCATTAGCCGCAGCGATCCCCACCGGCAACTGCGCGACCGTTTATCCCGCCGCGACGAGCTGACGTCAGAAGGCCTCACATGGCCGCCTGGCCCGCTCAGACGGTGCGTTCTCGCCGCCCGTCCGGCCGAGATAAATGGATAAGCCGCTCCGAAGCAAAGGAGTTGCGTCGTCGGACGCTGTCAGGTGCGCGTGGTGTGTCGATATGAGGTCTCAGCGCTCAGGGTGACGGGCCGCCACGTCGCGGGTGTCCAAGCCTCGCTCTTCGGCGCGGGCGTGGTGGTTGCCGGCGGCGGCTGTGTGCGCCGTGGCGGTCAGAGCTTGGCGGACGGCGGTGACTGCTTGTGCGTCGGCGCTGGCGGTGCGGGTGGCGGTGAAGACGAGGCGGTGCAACGGGGTGTCGCGGATCGGCCGGGCGGTCAGCTGCGGCATCGAGGTGGCGATCAGGGCGGGCAGGAGCGTGACGGCGCGGCCGGATGCGACCAGCGCACTGAGGATGAGCGCGTCGTCGCTGCGGTGGCGGATGTCGGGGGCGTAGCCGCCGAGGCGGTTGCAGACGTTGTCAATCAGGGCGCTGTGCCCGGTTCCTCGGTGTCCAGCGGCCCACGGGCTGTGCTCGAGGTCGGCGAGCGTGACGGCGGCCGCGTCGGTGGTCGCCGGGTGGTCGTTGGCCAGACAGATCAGGACGTCCTCGCGCAGCAGGTCGCGGCGGTCGATGTCGCGGTGGCGCGCGACGGGGACGGGTTCGTATTCGACTCCGACGACGATGTCGACAGCGCGTGAGCGCAGGTCATCGAGCGCCGGAGCGGTCTCGCGGTGCACGACCTCGACCTGCAGGTCGGGCGCGCTCTGCCCCAGCTCGCAGAGCACTCCGGGCAGCAGCGCCAGTGCGGGGGTTTGCACGAACGCGAGACGCACCCGGCCGCGCGGCGCGTCGCTGAGTGAGGCCAGCTCTGAGAGAATCGCCTCCTCGGCGGCGAGCATCTCCTGGGCGTAGCGCGCCAGTCGCCACCCGGCAGCGGTCAGCTCGACGTTGCGTCCTACTCGGCGCAGCAGCTTGCTGGCGGCTTCGCGCTCGAGCTCGGCGAGCGCGACAGACACCGATGAGGGGCTGTAATCCAGCGCATCGGCGACCGCGGCGATCGTCGCGCGGCGGGAGAGCTCGTCGAGCAGTCTCAACCGGCGGAGTTCCATCATTCGGATTCTCTCACGGGAATGCGTTGAGAACATTCGCTTGTGATGAAGTCTTGGGTGCGTGATTCTGGACGCATCCTCGTCTTCGTGATCCTCCTCGCACCCACGGTGATCCTCCTCGCGTCCAGCGTCGAGCGACAGCTCGGCGCTGCCGCGGCCGGTTGGATCGCCGCGCTGCCCGTGGCGTTCGCCATCGCGCTCCTCGCGGTCCGCCTCGACGCCGGGAGCCGCGCCGCAGCGGCGATGGCGCTCAGCGCAGCCAGCCATGTCCCGGCACAGATCTCGTTCGCCGCGACGTTCGCTGCAGCGCTGCGATGCCATCGCCTGTCCATCAGCGCCCTGGCCGCCACCGCCGGCTACCTCGCCGCCTCGCTCCTACTCGCGATGATCTCCCCGGACGCTCGCCTCGCGGCTGCGATCATCGCCCTGACCATCGGACCGAGGCTCATCACGCGGGCGCCCGCGCCGCTGACAACCACCCCCCAGGGCAGCAACCGCGACACCACCGTCTCGTGCCTGGCCGCGAGTCTGATCGTCACCGCGACGATGCTTGCCAGCCGGATCGCCGGGCCTATAGCCGCCGGCACGATCGCCGCCTTCCCCACGATGAGCGCCACCCTCGCGATCTCGATCACGCTGCGCAGCGGTCGGCCCGCGGCGATCAACGCCCTCCAAGGCCTCGCCCGCAGCCTCCCTTGCTACCTCACCTTCGCTCTCGTCATCGCCCTCACCGCCCCCACCCTCCCCCTCCTCGCCTCAGGCGCAATCGGGTTGGTCGCCTGCACCGCTACCGGCCGGCTCACATGGCGAACCCTCCCACGCCGGATCCCGGCAGCCGCGGACCGATGAGAGATCGTGATCGCAACCCTAGCCAGCGCTGCCGTCCTGATCAACGCGTCGCCCCTCGACATGCCCACGCTCGCCGTGAACACAGACGCCACAACTTTCGTGCCCAGGCGAAAGCAGGACCGAGCCGCGCGGCTGGCGCTGTCCTCAGATTCGCCAATCGCAGGACTGGTCTCGCTTCCGGTTTGGCCAGGAGCAGCAGCTGGCCGCAACGGTCAAATCGTCGCTGCCCGCCGCCACGGAGACCCACTTGCCGGCCGCCGCGCCCTCGCCATACCGACGCACACGCGCCTTTCTGCGCCCCTGCGAGTTGGCTGCGCTTTCGACGAGGAGCGGGCCTCGCCGGGGCGGAACCCGTTCGTCGCCAAACCGAGCAGCGAGTGTTTGCAGCGTTCTTGGAAGACTCTGTTCGAGGTGAGGCGCCCCGCGACCGAGAGTTGTCGTCGGATGGAGCCAGCGGTTGACCTCGACATCCGCGCGGCTGCGATGCCGCTCACGCGGCGTAGGCCAGCGTGAGCTTTGGTCCCTGTTTCGGCCTAGAGTGCCCCCCCTAACGCATCTCGTTGGGCATTCTCCGCTGAGAGTGCCCACCGAGATGCGTTAGTCGTCCGAATGGGGGTTTACGCGCGTTGACCGTCAGCCACAAGGCAACGCATCTCGTTGGGCATTCTCGCTTCGGAATGCATCGTGAGATGCCTTCGGGGGAGTGGTCTAGACGGAGACGGGCTACGGGCGCTCGGGACCCTGTCAGCGGCGAGCCGGATCTGGGTCGTGGTGTTCGGGGCTCGGATCACTTCGGCTGCCGATCTGCTGTGTGGATCAGCCGACCCTCGTGGGCGACGGTGAGCGCGCCTGGTGGTAGGACGTCAAGAATCCGCTGTCGCCAGCAGCCCGGCGAGCTTCGCCGGCGTGTCCTCGTTGGGCAGCGGCGAGTAGAGGATCAATCGCTGTTCCAGGTTGGCCTGGGGGCGCAGGGTCGCCATCTCGAACACCATTCGTCCGGCGATCGGATGGTTGAGCACTTTGCGGCCCTCGCCATGGTCGATCACCTCGTGGAGCTTCCACGCTTCGCAGAACTCCTTGCTGGACTTCCGCAGTGCGTGGACCAGTTGGTCGAATTGCGGGTCGCCGATGTTCTGGCCTGCGTCCGCACGGAACTTCGCGACCATCAGCCGCGAGCCCTCCTCCCAGTCGCCAAAGCACAGGCGCCGCGCCGGGTCCATGAACGTCTGCCAGACGTGGTTTCGCAGGTGAACGGGGAGCGTTCCGATTGGCCCTAGGATCGCCTCGGCGGCGGGGTTCCAAGCTAGGTAGTCCCAGCGGCGCCCGAGCAAGTACGCAGGGTTTTTGCCGAGATGGGTGATCAGGCCGCGCATCGTGTCCGAGACGTATTCCAGACGGTCCGGGTAAGGTGGCGGCTCCTCACCGCGGCCGAGCACGATCAGGTGTGCTCGCTCAGCGGGCGTCATCTGCAGCGCCCCGGCGATCGCCTCGAGCACCTCCAGCGAGGCGCGGACGTCGCGGCCCTGTTCGAGCCACGTGTACCAGGTGGTCCCGACCCCGGCGAGCAGTGCGACCTCTTCACGGCGAAGCCCAGGCGTGCGGCGGCGCCCCCCGTTGGGAAGGCCGACGTCGGCGGGAGTCAGCGCGGCCCGGCGCTTCTTTAGGAAGTCAGCCAGCTCGGTGCGCCTGCGGTCAGCGGTGACGGCGGCGGCCAGGGGGTTTGATTCAGCGATGGGGGTTGTTGCGACTACCAGGATAACTCCCTCTCTTGTACCTGGATACGTATTGAATCACAGTGACCGACCATGCCCGCACTACCGAAGTCTTCAAAGCGGCCGACATCGACTGGAGTGCTCATAGCCGTCGTGTGCCTGGCGCAGTTCATGGTGATCCTCGATGTATCGATCGTCAACGTCGCCTTGCCCTCGATCGGTTCAGGGCTTGGCTTCTCCTCAACCGCACTACAGTGGGTGATCAACGCCTATACGATCGCGTTCGCAGGCTTCCTGCTGCTAGGCGGCCGCGCCGCCGATTTGCTCGGCCGTAAGCCGATCTTCCTGATCGGAACCGCCGCCTTCTCGCTGTTCTCGCTGACGGCGGCGCTGTCTGACTCGCAGACGACGCTGCTCGGCGCCCGTGCCCTCCAGGGCCTGGCCGCCGCCTTGATGTCGCCGGCGACCCTCTCGATCATTACCACCTCGACCAAGGTAGGCAAGGAGCGGACCCGCGCGCTGGGGATCTGGGCGGCGGTCGGTGGCCTCGGCGCATCCTCCGGGGCGCTGCTCGGCGGCCTGCTGACACAGGCATTCGGATGGCCGGCGATCTTCGCCGTCAACGTCCCGCTTGGCGCCGCGGCGGTGCTGATCGGCCTGCGCGTGATCCCCGCGAGCGGTGTCCGTGACGTCGACTCCGAGCGCCACTTTGATCTGCTCGGCGCGGTCCTGGTGACAGCCGGCCTGGCGACGCTGGCCTACGGGATCGTCCGCACCGACGTGCTCGGCTGGGGTTCGCCCGGCGTCCTGATCCCGGTGGCGGTGGCCCTCGCGCTGCTGGGCGGCTTCCTTTACGTCGAGCATCAGGTCTCACGCTGGCCGCTGATGCCTCTGTCGATCTTCCGGGTCGCCCAGCTGCGGTGGGCCAACGTGATCATCGTCCTGATGTACGCCGGGATGTTCTCGATGTTCTACTTCATGACCCTGTTCCTCCAGCAGGTGCAGGGTGACGGGGCGCTGGCGGCCGGTGTCTCGTTCCTGCCGACGACGCTGTCGGTGTTCATCTCGTCGAACATCGCGCCGAGGCTGCTCGCGCGTTTCGGCCTGCGGACGACGCTGAGCGGTGGGATGCTGTTGGCGACCGTAGGGCTCCTGTGGCTGACTCGGATCACTCCCGGGTTGAGCTACGTCGAGTTCCTGCCCGCGCTGATCCTCAGCGGCCTGGGGATGGGCACCTCGCTCGTGAGCGGCACGGTCGCCGCGATGCAGGGGGTGCCGGCGGCCGAAAGCGGTCTGGCCTCAGGGCTGTTGAACACCTCGCGGATGATCGGCGGGGCGCTCGGCCTGGCGGTGCTCTCGACGGTCGCTGCCTCCGTCACCCGCGGTGACCTGGACGCCGGCCGCGCGGTTGCGGTGACCCACGGTTACACGGTGGCGATGACGTTCGGCGCCGCTGCGACCCTCATCGGCGCACTGGTCGCGGTGACGCTACTGCGCCGCCGCCCGGCCGCGACGCCGGTCGTGGCGCTCGCCGACCGGCGCGCCGAGGCCGCGCACAACGAGGCGCCGGCTGAATCGCTTGCCGCCTGACGCCGAAGCATCGCGGGCATCCGCAAGGGCTCCGCCGGCCTAACCGGGCCCGACGGAGCCCTTTCGCGGCATCCTTCGGACTGCGGGTCCCTCGCGGATAGAAGATAAGAGGGGCGCCGCTGGTGAGCCGCTTTCTCAATCTGCGCTCGGTCCAGGTCACGTGTCTTTATCCATTGATCGACCATGTCGGAACGCTACTCAGTCGCTGCTCCGGAGGTCCGCCGACCCCGACACGGCAGCGAGCGGAGGCCAGCTGTGCCAGCGTTCGGACTGGGCGAGCTGTTCAGGATCCTTTGGCCTTGAAATAGGCAGATGCGTCTGATAGACGTGTCGCTGCGACATGTCGTGCCGACATACGTGCAAGGTGGGTGATGGACAACCTGAGCGGAACAGCACGTCTGATTCTTGGAATGGTCGGAGCTGGCCTCCGCACGGGCTATGAGATTCGCCAGCGAGTCGAGCGTTCAACCCGATTCTTTTGGGCGGCGAGCAACGGGCAGCTCTATCCGGAGCTACGACGGCTTGCGCGGGCGGGGCTTCTCGGCGCCAGCGACGAGCCGCATGGCGAGCGCTCGCGAGTGGTCTACGAACTGACCGCTGAGGGGGAGTCAGCGTTGCGCGGCTGGCTCACGAACCATGCGGCGCTCGTTCACGAGGTGCGCGACGAGGGGCTGCTGAAGTTCTACCTCGCGGATCGGCTCACGCCGGCAGAAGCGCTCGAGCTGGTCCAAGCGATCCGAGCGAAGCACGAGCGTGTCCTGGACGGGATCCGCGGGACCGGTCCGCCAGATGAGCCCGGCCAGCGGTTTCGGTATCTCACCTGGCGGCGCGGGCTGGAGCTGAACGAGTGGCTCGTCGCGTGGTGGCTGGAGAGGGAGCGTGAGCTGTACACCGAGCTCGAGCATGAGCGGGCGAGCCAGACGGCTGCCTCGGAATCTGCACTGTCGCGGTCTCTCTCAAAACAACAAAGGCAAAGGTGATGAACGTGAGCGCAGCACGCAACAGAGAGATCGCATGCCGTGTATTCGAGGAGTTCTTATCGAGTCCGGTGGCGACGAGCTTCGGTGCTGAGGTGCTGCATCCCGAATTTGTCGACCATGACCCCATCCCGGGTGAACCAGCAGGTCAATCGGCACTCACCTACATCCACGAGCAGCTTCACAAGACGTTCGGGCCAGATATGAAGTTCGAGGTCTTCGACGCGGTGGCGAGCGACGATTTGGTGGCGCTCCGCTGGCGTTTGACTGGTGTTGACATGGGGCTCGTGCCAGGACGGCCCGCAACCCACAAGCCGATCGTGGAGAACGGGATGGCCTTTCTGCGCATGAAGGATGAAAGGGTCAGCGAGCGCTGGGCCACAGTCGATCGCTTGGGCGTGATGCAGCAGGCTGGGGGAATCCCCATAAAGCCTGATTGACGCGCGTTGTATGCAGCATTCCTGTAACGATCGTGCTGGACCACAGAGGTCGACTCGTTTCCCATATAGAGCGTGCGTCCGCTGCTGGACGCTCTCCCCGCCACGCGTGTGATCGGCGAAGCCTCGGCCCTCCTCTGATGTCCCGACGAGCTTGTCGGCCGAACGTCGACGGTACCTCCTTTGCGCGGGCTGCAGGGGACCGGCAGCCTCCGCTCGGACTGCCGCCGACCGCTGCCGGTGGCCTGTTGTGCCTCGAGCGACGCGCAGGTCGCTGGTGGGCAGCGCAGTCGGCCCCGCACCGGTGCTGGCACGGGCACCCTGGTCGGACGACCAGGTGCGGGAGTCGAGGAGGTGCTGCAGGTAGCCTTTGTCGCGTCGCTCGTATCCGCTCGCCGTTGTGACCCCGGTGACGGGCTGCGACCTCAGCTGACGCCTGATGCGGCTCCCGCTCCCGCTTGGTCGCCGCGTGGCTTGAGCGACTCGGCCCTCCCCTCGGGCTCCTCCCAATCGTAGAGGTTCACGGGGTGTCGCAAGAGTCGAGGAGGGTTCCTGCGTGACGCACGGAATCTTGCGTTTGTGGCGGATGCAAGCCAAGATGCGCTACGGCCGAGCTGTGAGGAGCTGGCGGGGCTGG
>JBKQIR010000230.1:0-19277 GCA_052148275.1 Solirubrobacteraceae bacterium | reverse complement strand
GACGACTTCAACGCCTACTGGGAATATCACCTCGCCCAAGAACGACACCGCAACCACGACCTACGCTACGCCAACAGCGTCATCCCACGCGAGGCATAACGTCCCTCCAGACGAGCCGCACCCATCTCATTTGGCGGCTGCGAGACGACAAGGCCATCCGCGCCCGGCGCCCAGCTGATCGTGTAAGCAGGGTTCAGTGACCCCTCGTAGCAGCTCGCGTTGCTCTGACTCTCACCTGCCGCTGTCGCTGGCTCAAAGCACGCGAACAGGCCTTTCTCAAAGGTCTCCTCGGCCACGACGGTTGACTTGTCGGGGCTGAGGTAGGTCTCTCACCGGCCCCTCCACCCACAGCGGACCGACCCGATCGCCGACATTTGCGTTGGCGACATAGATCCCGGGACTCGTCGCGGAGTTGATCGCAAACGACAGCGTGGTGCCGTCGCTCGACAGCGACGGGCCGACATACTGATGGATGACCGAGCCGTCGGACGTCAGCTGGACAGGATTGGGCCCGTCGCTATTGACGCGACAGAGGTTGTCGCCGCACGCGTAGACGATCACGGCCCCAGCCGGCGCGGCGCCGAGCCCGAACGACGCTACCGTCACGATTGATAGCGCCAACCGGCCTAACGCACTGCTCCGCATTTGCCCTCCTCCGATCCACGCCGTAATCCAGTCACGTCCCGTGCGCACCTTCGCGAGATTCGCTCCTCGCGCAGCGCCGCCGTACACGATCGCTCGGCGAACTCGACCCGCAGAAAGCTATATGGTCTCGGGCTACTAACAGCGCCACCGACGGCACGTGCCGGGTCGAGGCGAAGTACGTCACGATCGCGATCAGGCGCCGGAACCCCTGAGCGCCCCGGTGCCCCGGCCAACACCCGAGGCCCGGTCCAGGCGTCCCACCCCGCGGACAGCCCGATTACCCGAGCATCATCGCGAGGGCTTCTCGTGCGTCAGTCAACTCGCGTTCCGACCGCAGTCTCGCGCGAACTTCCCCGCGAGTCGGCGTCTGCTTCCCTTCTCCGACGGCCGAGAGCAGATGCAGCGGATCGCTGGCGGTCTGACCCGGCCCTCGCCGTGATCTCGCGGCGCTGTCGTTGGCGCGCGGATTGGTGGTCTCGCTGGCGATGAACGTGGCAGCCGTATGGCGGCTCGTCGCGGTCGTCAAGCCCGACACGCACGACGTTGATCGGCTTGGCGAGCTGCTTCGGTCGGTGAGGGTTGCGAGTGCTCGCACGGGAGCGTGTTGGAGGCACACCAACTGTGGGCTGTCATCAGCCGACGATTAGTCGGCTGCCGCGAGCCGCGTTCGCACTGCGGTGCGTGCCCGGTCGATCGCCGTTTGGTCGTCGTGTAGAACGCTGAGGATGTTCGCGCCCGCGAGGATCGCTCCGAGCTCGAACGCGAGCTGGCCTGGGTCGGTGCGCGCGGGCAGCGCTCCTTGCTCGTAGGCGGCGTTTGCCTGCGTGGCGAGCAGCGTGCGCCACTCGTTCTGGTAGGCGGCGATCCGGTCGTGCAGCCGGCCGGGGCGCGCGCCGAGCTCTGCGGAGGCGGCCACGAAGAAGCAGCCGCCGGGGAACACGCGCCGCTCGACGTGATCCAGGTATCCCCCGCACAGTGCCAGCAGCAGCTCGCGGCCGGGTTCTGCGGCGGACAGCGCCGGGATCACGACCTCGGTGGCGAATTGCTCGCGGGCGGCGTCGACGGTCGCGAGCTGCAACTCCTCTTTGGAGCCGAACAGCACGTACACGCTGCTCTTCGGCATGCCGGTCGCCTCCGCGAGCCGGCCGATCGAGAGGCCCTCGAGCCCTTCGATCGTCGCGAGCCGCGCTGCCAGCTCGAGGATCCGCGCGCGGGACCGGTCACCCGGTGCACGCGTACGACGGCCGGTGGCGGGCCCTTGTGCGGAAGTCTGCTCGGGTTGGATGCTCACGCTTGACATTGTAAACGATCGTACGTACAGTGCTTGCACGATCGTACGTTCAATAATGCGATAGAGGAGGGAAGGAAATGCGGCTCTATGCAGGGTCGAGAGGACGTATTTGGCGCTCACCGGCGGAGATCGAGACCGCCGCCGGGCGCTCCCGCGTGGAGGGGGTCGCGGGATCATGAGCACGGGAGCCACGAGCGGGTCCAGCGTGCGGCGCCTACAGGAGCCGCTGCGCGCCCGCTACATCGAGGACCCGCAGGAGGCGATTACATTCAAACGGGTCCGTGCCGTGAACGCACCCGACTCAGACGTCATGCACGGAAGCATCCTCGCGACCTCGCCCGAATATGACGATGTCGTCTGGCGCTACGGAACCGACCGCAAGCTCGGCGGCCCCCACGACGCCCCCAACGCCGGCGAGATCCTCTGTGCAGCCCTTGCCGCGTGCATGGACAACATCATTCGGATGCTCGCCGACCACCTCGCGGTCGACCTCGCTGACGTCCAGGTCGAGGTCACTGGCGACGTCGACCTCCGCGGTTGCATGGCGATTGACCCCGGGGTGCGCCCCGGCTTCCGCTGGCTCGCGGTCGACACCCGCCTGACGCCCGCGGCCGGCACCGACGAGCGCCGGCTCGCCGCGCTCACGGCGAGCGCCGAGCGCCTCTGCGTAACGCTCGACACGCTGCGCCACGCCACCCCAGTCGAGGTTCGCTGGCAAACAGACACGCACAACCAGTAAGGAGGAGCAAAGCACATGCCGTTCATTGAGATCAAGGTGATCGAGGGCGCCTTCACCCACGAGGAGAAGCGCCAGATGGTGCAGCAAGTCTCCGAGGCCGTGATCGCGGTCGAGGGCGAGCCGCTGCGCCCCTTCACCCACACCGTCATCACCGAAACACCCAGCGGCGAGTGGGCAATCGGCGGACAGTCGCTCACCGCCGAAGACGTACGGGCAAAACGGGCAGCTCCAGCACACCCGTAGCCGCCGCCGACGCCGAACCGGGCGGGCCACTGCCCGCCCGGGCTCGATCCTCCGACACGAACCAAGACGGTCGGTCGGCGCGTTCATGACGAGCCCACAATCACCGGCCGCCCGCCACGCGCCAGGAATCGGTCCCGTCGCTTCCCCATCGGTCCAGATGCAGCCACGCTGGCAGGATCTCGCGCTGGCGATTTCGCTTCCGGTATCGGACACAGGCAGTCACGAGCCGCCGACCTCTCATGCCCGCGCGAGCAGCAATGCGCGTCTCGACGCCCCGTGTGACCCGGCACCTGCTCGTCGCCAAAGCCAGGTCTCCTTCGAGCCACCCGCGAGCAAGACGTCGACCGACCGGCCCGCAGCCCTGGATTCACGTCAAGGGAGGAGCCAGCGCTTGCTCGATCCCAGCAAGCGCGACTGACGGCTGGTGCCCGATCGACCAGGTGGCGGCAGTGAGCGCCGCGGCGGCGTGGTGCTTGCTCAGCGCGGTCGCCCGCGCTGTTCAGGAAGCACTCCTGGGGCTCGACTCGACGAGCGGAGCAATCGTCAATGGCTACCACACCACGCTGCTTCCGCGTGCAAGCCTAAGCGGCTCGACCACTGCCCGCCATGTGCGCCGGCATCCGACCGGCCCGCCATCCTTCCCGCGCGCGCAAGGGGTCACGTTTGCAGAGGCCGCCGCGGACGAACGCGCGCTCGTCCGGCCGATGCCTCAAGACACGGAGCTCGCGCCGAACCGCCGCGCCCGGCGGTGGACGCCGCCATCGCTTTGCGGCGTCGTGCTTGCCGAGCTGGGGGCCGTCAGAAGCGGCGCGTGCTGACCGTCATGCCGTCGGCGTCCTCGATGTCGCGCGCGTCGTCGGAAGCATCAGTCTCGAAGCGGATCGCGAGGTCGGTGCTTGGCGCCACTTGCGACGACGTCGAATCCGAGCATCAGGTCGCTGCTTCGGGCGCTGCGCCTGCTGAACCTTGCAAGCGCCGGAGCTCCGCCCCGACGACACGGCGAGCGCTTCCGATGACGTGCTCGCAAATCCTTCGGCCGCAGAGCGATCCCGGTTGGGTCAACATCGGTGGCTGTCTCGCCGGAGACCAGCCGGCTGATAACCGCGCATCTCGTGGCTCCAGTCGCGGCTTTGCGGCGGTCTCGCTAGCCGAGTCGACATGGCCGCTTTTCGGAATCGTGCTTGCAGCCGAACGGGGTCGCAGCTAGCGACCGTCGGCGACGCATGCTTGTGAGCGATTGCGAGCGCGGGCAGAGACCGTGAGATTGTTAGCTCGACCGGGGTGATCTTGGTCATCGGCAAGGGGGTCGGGATCTCTCCGCGGATCCGCCAGCCGCTTGCCGACAAGCTGCGGATCAGCTAACGAGGCCAGACGCCTGTCTGCTGCAATCGCCGCGCAGCGGCAATCTAACCAGGCGGACACGCCCTGTCTGCTGAGTCTGCTCAGCTCACATGCCGTCGTCTCGACAGCGCTTCCGCTCCGAACGAGGTCCGACAGCGAAGGCCTCTCTCCACGCGAACGAGATCGCAATGCCGGACGAAGCGGCGCGAGCCATCCGGCTCAAGCAGAATCGAGTAATCCAGACCAGCACCGCGGACCGCGACGTCGAGCATTCGTGCGATCCCGGGCGCTCGCGTACAGCTCGCGTTCAACGAATGAGCTGAAGCAGGCGCGATCACCGTTTTCAGAGCAGAGCTTGAGTGTGCTGCTCAGCCTGTCTGAGCGTCCAGGGCTTTCTACGGTCAAGGGCGCCGGATAACGTACCGATTAAAGGGAGACTGTGCGGAGTTTGGAAGTCGATTTGCCCATGGGTTTCTCCTCGCTCGTAGAGGTTGAGGGGCTGTGCATGCGAAATCTGCTCGCGAATCCTGAGGAGAGGGTGTTTTTCAAGGATCGGGAGAGCCGGTTTCTGCTCGTTAGCGAGGGCTGGCTCGCGGCCTACGCCCGGGGGCGATCGCTGGAGCAGGTGATCGGCAAGACGGACTTCGACATCTTCAGCCGGCCGCACGCGCTCGCCGCTTTTGAGGACGAGCAGCGGGTGATCGAGACCGGCGAGGCGATGGTCACCAAGGTCGAGCGAGAGACCTTCAATGACCGTTCCGATGCCTGGGTGTCGACAACCAAGCTGCCGCTGCGCGACGATCAGGGGAGCATCATCGGCACCTGGGGTGTGACCCACGACGTGAGCGAGCGTGAGCGCGCGGAGGCTGAGCGGGCCCGCTTGGCGACGGTCGTTGAGTGCTCGCAGGACGCGATCAACGGTGCGGATCGCGACGGAGTGATTACCGTCTGGAATCCAGGGGCGGAGCGGTTGTACGGCTACACGGCGGCCGAAGCGATTGGTCAGCCGCTCAGCCTGTTGGTTCCGCCTGCGCTTCACGGAGAGGAGCGCGCGATTCTGAGCCGCGTGCTCGCGGGCGAGCCGCTCGAGCATTATCAAACCGAGCGCGCGCGTAAGGACGGGTCCGTCGTGACCGTGTCGTTGTCGGCCTCAGCGATCCGCGACACCAATGGGCGGGTGATCGGCGCATCGGCGATCGCGCGCGACGTGACGCCGTTGCTGCGAGCGCAGGAACAGATCGCGCTGCAGGCGGAGTTGCTCGACGAGGTCGACGCAGCAGTGATCCTCTCGGACACCTCGGTCGTAGTCCGGTACTGGAGCCGAGGCGCGCAGCAGCTCTACGGGTACACCGCCGAGGAAGCCGTCGGCCGACCACTCTTCGATTTGATCATCCCCGAAGACCACCAGGCCGACGTGATGAAGCTCGGCCGCGGCGCGATCGCCGGGATAGCGACGGAGGGGGAGCATTACGCGCGCGACAAGCAGGGTCGGGTGTTTCCGGTTTATGTCCGCCTTCGCAACGTTCCAGTCACGAGTGGTGATCGAAGATCCAGGGGTGTTGTCAGTGTGTCGGTCGACATCACCGCGCGCCGCGCGGCGGAGCAGGCCAGCCGGCGCCACACCGAGGGTCAGGAAGAGATCGCCAAGCTTGGCCGGCTCGCGCTCAAGGGGGGGCCATTGGAAGAGCTCTTTGACCGTGCGGTTCGCGCGGCGTCGCTTGTTTTGTCGGCCGACTGCGCGTGGCTGGCCGAGCGCCTCCCTGATGCTTCGGAGTTCGTGATCCGAGCGGTTGTCGGGTGGCCCGAGGCGTGCAAGGGTGAGCTGATCGGCTCCGCGGCGGGCTCCATGGTTGGCCACGCGGTGAGCTCGCGCGGGTCCGTCGTGGTGGAGGACTGGATGCACGAGCGGCGCTTTGCGCGTTCAGGCAAGCTGGCTGATCGCGGGATGGGGAGCAGCATCGCTGCGCTAAT
Organism: Solirubrobacteraceae bacterium; assembly: GCA_052148275.1. Taxonomy (GTDB): domain Bacteria; phylum Actinomycetota; class Thermoleophilia; order Solirubrobacterales; family Solirubrobacteraceae; genus Palsa-465. Next base: position 13,047 of record JBKQIR010000230.1, on the reverse strand, counting down.
CGGCGATCCCGACTCTCCCGTCGGGGTTCTCGCGGTCGATTGCGCGCGGCCGCAGGCCGTGCCGGCGGACTGTGTCTCGTTTCTCGATGCGCTCGCGAATGTGCTTGGCGAAGCGATCCAGGCCCGCTACGCCCAGGAGGTGATCCGCTACCAGGCGCTTCACGACGGACTGACAGGGCTCCCTAACCGGACCCTGTTCCTCGACCGTGTCGCCCACGCGCTGGCGCAAACTGATCGGCGCCGCCGGCGGCTGGCTGTGTTCTTCATCGACGTTGACCATTTCAAGCTGGTCAACGACAGTCTCGGTCACAACGCCGGCGATCAGCTGCTGAGGCTCCTGGCCACGCGGCTGGGCGGCGCGATCAGGCATGGCGACACGCTCGCGCGGCTGGGCGGCGACGAGTTCGCGGTGCTGTGTGAGAACCTGCCGTCCGAGGTGGCGGCTACCCGCATCGCCAACCAGGTGATGACCGCGCTCGAGGAACCGTTTGCCCTGGACGGCGATCAGCGCCCCGTGAACGCGAGCATCGGGATCGCGCTCAGCACCGGCGAGTGCAGCGCCGCCGACCTGCTCCGCGACGCCGACGCGGCGCTGTACCACACCAAACGAGCCGGCCGGGGTCGATTCGCTCTGTTCGACGTTGAGATGCGCGCCCGCGTGGTCGGCCGCGTTCGAACCGAGTCAGCGCTGCGTGCCGCGCTCGCCAACCAGGATCAGATCTTCGTTCACTATCAACCGCTGGTTTGCCTGCACAGCGGCCGGATCGTCGGTGCCGAGGCGCTCGCCCGATGGCGCCATCCCGACCGGGGGCTCGTGTCGCCGATCGAGTTCATACCGGTCGCCGAAGACAGCGGCCTGATTCACCAACTCGGCGCGCAGATCATCAGCCGAGCAGCACGCGAATCCGCCGCCTGGCAGGACAATCCGGACTTCGCCGGGATCCACGTCAACGTCTCGACACGCCAACTAGTCCAAACCGACGAAGTGCCGGCGCTCGTGCGCCACGCGATCGCAGCAGAAGGCATCAAACCGGACTTCCTCACGCTCGAGATCACCGAGAGCACGTTGATCGAACAGCTCGGCTCCGCACAAGACGCGCTCGGATCGCTCAAAGATCTCGGCGTCCGGCTCTCGCTCGACGACTTCGGCACCGGCTACAGCTCACTCAGCTACCTGAACGAGCTGCCGTTCGACAGCGTCAAGATCGACCGCTCGCTAACCAAAAACATCATCGACACCCCGCACGCCGCGGGACTCGCCGCCGCGATCGTCCAGATGGGCCACGCGCTCGAACTACAAGTCATCGCCGAAGGCATCGAAACCCGAGAACAGGCCATCTGCCTCCAAGCACTCGGCTGCGACATCGGACAAGGCTTCTACTTCGCAAAACCGATGGCGCTCGAACTCCTCACCGCGCTGCTCCACAAGCGACCATACCGGCTGCCACGATCAGCTAAATCACCGCGGACCAACGCAGCCACGACATCGGCCCGCTGACCCGCCGCCTGGCTGCCAACCGCGGGAACAGGGAGTGCGAGCAGCGCGCGATCGGGGTCAGCCGGCTGCCTGGATCCGGTTGAGCATCGGGCCTCAGCGCATCGGACACGTTCTCCCGCGCTCTGCACGTCCGACCCCGGATAATGTCCCGCGCGATCGCCACAAGGCGCTTCCCCTCGACCGATCGCAAACTGCTCACGAGCCGAGCAGCGACGGCATCGCCGCTCGTGCTGGGATCCAGCAGTCTCAGAGCGCCTCGACGTGTTCGTCGAGACTGCTCGTTCGGAGCGAAACCGGGCGCCTGGCGGCCATCGGCGCCCACGACCGCCCTGAGTGCTGAAATCGTTCCGGAGCGAGAGCGCTTGCGGTGCAGCAGTTTGGGCCGCCAATCACTCCGGGAAAAACGCGGTTCCGACGGGAGCGCGGCGTTCTGCTGTCGATCGTGCTCGTCTGGCTCGCGAGTGCACGCTCATGTTCGTGCCCATTTGGGTTCAGGCCGGTCGCGCGCGGACCGATAGTCCAGGTATGAGGCTGATGCCTCGACCCTTCCCGCTGGGCATACGGCTCGCACGCGCACGTGTCTCAAGATCACACTGCGCGAAGCCGCGGGGCGACCCGACGCGCGAGGGGCGTGTCGTTGTCGGCGACGTTCACGCGGATCAGGTCAGATCGTGGCTGTGCCCGACGCCTAACGACCGCGACCGTTTCATGGAGATGCAAGCGAAGCTGGGCACTGCTCGTCTGGCGACGATCGCGAGCGCGTGGGTGATCCTCGCAGTGATGGCGCCGAGCTTCGAATGGCCGCTGGTCGTGGTCGCCGTGGTGATGGTCGCCGTCGTGATGATCGGTAGCGCCCACCTCGAGAAACGACGGCGCCCGGAGCTGTGGGTGTTCTTTACCGCCGTGGTTAGCTTCCAGGCGCTCGTGGCCGTCGGCGGGGTGCTGACTGGTGGGCCGCGCACACCACTGGTCTGCCGGCCAGATTGCGGCTCCACGGCGATTTCAGGAAACGGGCGTCTCGACGCGTTAGCTGACCCGCGGCTCGCGAGCAAGCGTCTGGCGGATCCGCCGAGAGATCTCCGAGCCGCTTGCCGATGATCAAGATCAGCCGAGCCGAGCTAACGATCGCGCGGTCCTCGCCCGCGCTCGCAATCGCCCACAATCATGCGTCGCCGACGGCGGAGCGGACGACTCCTTCCGTCCTCCAGCGTGTGCGCGGTCAGCGATTGCCTTGGCGACAACGCAATCGCCCCGGTCGGCTCCGGCCCCCGGGCGAGGATCACGATCGCTTCGCGTGCTAGCAGTCGCGCGCTTCCCGGTCGAGCGACGAGCGCGAACGGGCACCCGCGTCGACGGGTCCGAGCTCTGCACGCCTGGCATAGAGCAGCGACCGCCTCCATGTTCCACGCTTGTTCCGAATTCGGCGAATCGAGGCGAATCTCACCGAACCTCAGGCGGCCAGGATGTCGGGGAGCGCGGAAGCGCACCCCAGAGCGGGTGCGGGCATCGGCGATTCGAACCAGCATCAGGAGGAAGACGGCGAGCTACTGCTTGAGGAGCATTCAACCGGCGCAGCGACGTCGTCCCCAGTCAGCAAGAAATCTGCAATTCGTGAGCTCTACCCGGCGCGACTGTGAGATTTACCGGACCGAGCATCCTCGTGGCCGTCAAGCCGTCTCGTTCGCGTCCTTCGCTGCGTCGTTGACGCCGTCGCGCGCCTCGTTGCCGCGCTCGAGGTGCTCGTCAGCCTGCGGCTCGTCAGCTGGACGGCCGCGGTCGATGACGATGCCGAGCCATCCGCCCTCGCGGATCCCGCGCGCCATGTTATTCGTACTCATAGTGTGTCTCCCTGTGTGGATGTGGTCGTGATCGTGAACTGGGATCGACGCCGCCGAGCGCGCGCGTGAACGTCTCTGTCTGCTCGGCCGCCGGCCGCCCGTGCAAGTATCGCTCTCAATCGCGATCCGGAGCGACGATTGCAGACGCGCACATCCGCCTCGGTCAGGAAGCGTGCGGGTGACGCGCAAACAGCAAGCAACTCGGCGCTCATGTAGGGGTGCACGAGATCGGCGCACCAGATGCCGTGCGACTGCTTCGCGCTCGCGGCTGGGCCCAGGACGCGACACTGACGATCGCCGGCTGACCGTCTGCGAGAACACGCCGGCTGCTGGCGCATTCGCTCTGGCCCGGCGATCCGCCCACGCGAGAGCTTCGGAGACATGGCCATCGTGATCGTCACGGAAGCCCCCGATCGTCTTCCGGCATAGGACTCGCCGCCGGTCGACCGGCCGGGCTATCCCAAACGCCCGTGATCCCGATCACGAGATCCCAGCGGACGCACCTGCGTCCGCGGAGCCGCGCGAGGAGCGCTCTCGTGGTCGCGCGGCGCGAACGCCGCCAGCCAGCAGGCAAGGCGATCTGATGGTGGCGCGGCCGCTCGTTCGTATCGAGGGCGGACCGCCTTCGAACGCAGCTCGTCAGCAGGCTTCGGGATTGTGCTTGCGCTGCCTGTTCTCGTGGTCGCGCTAGCCTGTCTGAGGTGACCCCGCGCTGGCCGGAGCTCTTTTATAGCGCTTGGCGGGAGACGTGCGACACGCTGCACGGCAACACCCAGGTGTTAGGGAAGCTAGCGGTAGCGCTCGCCCCGCGCGAGCCTCAGTTGCAGCACGCCGCGCTCCACTTAACGGCCCGCGGTTGGGAGACCGCTCCGCTGCCGGCCCCGGACGGGTCGGGCGCCTTTGTTGTCGCGCTGGACCTACGCAACCACATGGCGGTGGTGGAGGGCAGCGGAGGGACCGAGCAGCGCATCACACTGGCTGGGGAGCGCTCAGTAGGCGCGATCTGTCGTGAGCTGCTGAGCGCGGTGCGACGGGTGGCGGGCACGGTGGAGATCAACACCACCCCGCAGGAGGTCAGCTGGAGCGTGGCGCTTGACGAGGACGAGGAGCACGCGATGTACGACCCGGTGCATGTGGAGACCTACTTCGCGGCGGCTACCCAGGCGGCACTGGTGCTGGCCGCGTTCCGGGCGCCCTATCGGGGTCGCTCCACACCGGTCAATGCCTGGTGGGGCTCCTTCGACCTGGCCGTGAGCCTGTTCTCCGGCGCGACGGCCGATCCTCCCGCGCAGGACTTCATCATGCGCAACGCGATGGACGCTCAGGAGGTCGCTATTGGCTGGTGGCCTGGCGATGAGCGCTACGACCGCGCTGCGTTCTACGCCTACGCGCACCCAGCGCCCGACGGCTACTCCGATGGCGAGTTGGAGCCGACGGCGGCGCGCTGGGAGCCAGCTCTAGGGGAATACGTCCTTGACTGGCAGGACGTCCGCAAGGCGGACGATTCCCAAGCAGTGGCGGTCCGATTCGCCCGCTCGGCGTTTCGCCACAGCTGCGCGGTCTGCCAATGGAATCCGCGCCTTAGCGCCAGCGCCGAGGGCCAACCGCCGCCGGTGCGCTAAGCGCTCGGCTACCGCCGTAAGCTGGGCGCCCACTGAACGGCTGGGCCTTTCGTTGATGCGTCGTGTTTCGCAGCTCGGCCGACTTGTCGCTTCGGAGTTGAACGACTAGTCGTGGTGTAGATGCTCGTGGGCACCCTCGGGGCCTAGAAGACCCCTGAAAAAGTCGCCTATGGGCTATCCATCTAAGCGGAGTAGCCTGGGCGGATGCCCCGTCCGGCCGCAGGAGTCCACTACCCGCGATCGCTGGGTGACTTCCAGGCGTGGCTCCGGACCGATGCCGACTGCTTGGACTATCTGGAGTGGCTGCGCTGGCCCGAGGGCTTTGTCTGCTCGGGATGCGCGCATCATGGTGTCTGGCGCTTGGGCGACGGGCGGCTGATGTGTTCGGAGTGTGGCTTGCGGACGTCGGTGACGGCGGGCACGATCTTCGACCGCACGCGGACGCCGTTGACGGTGTGGTTGACGGCGTGCTGGCTGTTCGCGACCCAGAAGGACGGCATCTCGGCGCTCGCGTTGCAGCGAGCGCTCGGTATCGGCTCCTACCAGACGGCGTGGGCGATGCTGCACCCGCTTGCGCTCGGTCCTGGTGCGGCCGGGCCGCGAGCTGCTCCAGGGCCGCGTTGAGGTCGACGAGACCTACATCGGTGGGGTCGAGGCCGGCCTGGCCGGTGGGCGCGCGAAGGGCAAGAAGGTGCTCGTCGGGATCGCCGTGGAGCGCGTGGAACCCCGAGGACTCGGGCGCTGCCGCATGGCGTGGCTGCTCAACGCATCGGGCGAGACGCCACGCACGTTCCTGACCGACCACCTCCAGCAGGGCGCGACGGTCATCACCGACGGCTGGCGGTCCTACCGCCCGGCGACCAATGACCGCTACACCCACGAGCGCGTCGTGCAGCCGGGCACCAAGCCGGACGAGCTGCTGCCGGGCGTTCACCGCGTCGCCTCGCTCGTGGACCGCTGGCTGCTCGGCACCCAACAGGGCGCCGTCGACGAATCGCACCTCAGCCTCTACCTCGACGAGTTCGTCTTCCGCTTCAACCGCCGACACTCACGAAGCCGAGGCATGGTCTTCTACCGCGTCCTGGAGCTCGCCGCCGGCCACGACCCCGTCCGCTACCGCGAGCTCGTTCTCAACCCGCGCCCCAGCACCACCCACCGCCGCCCGCCGGCGACACGCGGACAACCCGCGACTCTCGAGCGCCCGCCGGCCAACCGGCCTTGGCGGAACACTCCCCAGCTCAACTCCGGTTAGATGGATAGCCCTTAGTCGCCTTTCCGTGCGACTGGTTTAAGAGAATTTGGGCATGCTTGCGAGTCGGTCTGCTCAGTTGGGGTTGTTGGATGCGGCGTGTGTGATGGGGCCGTTGCCGGAGGGGTCGTTCTACGCGTTGTTGGCGGAGCACGGCGATCGGATCGTGCGAGATGAGGACTTCGCGGAGTGTTATTCGGGGCGGATGGGGCGTCCGTCGATTCCGCCGTCTCAGTTGGCGAAGGTGTTGTTGTTGCAGTATCGGTGCGGGCTCTCGGACGAGCAGGCGATGCAGTCGGTGGCGTGGGATCTACGCTGGAAGATCGCGCTGGGGTTGGCGGTCGATCATCGGGGGTGGCATCCGACGTCGTTGACGAAGTTCCGCGCGCGGTTGTTGTTGCATGGCAAGGAACGCCTCGCGTTGGAGCACGTTACGATTGGCCGGGGAGCTTGGGTTGTTGGACGCGCCGGCTGAGCAGATTATTGATTCGACGCCGATGTTGGGCGCGGCCGCGACGCAGGACACGGTGCGGTTGGTGCGCTATGGGGTGCGTGGGTTGATCGACGCGGTCGCGGTGGTTGATGAGCAGGCGGGGCAGCAGTTGGCTGGTGGGCTGGCGTTCGACTATGAGAAGCCTGGCGAGAAGCCTGATTGTCGTTGGCGGATCAAGGCCGAGCGGGAGCGGATGCTCACGCGGGTGGCCCAAGACGCCGAGCGGGCGTTGCGCGCGGTCGAGCAGGCTGAGGGGCTGTTGGAGGATGAGGCGGTCGCTGAGGCTCACCGGCTGCTGCGCGAGCTCGTTGGCCAGGACTTCGAGGTCGATGATGACGGCGTCCCGCGGCTGTTTCGCGGTACCCGGCCGGGGCGGATCGTCTCGACGGTCGACCCGGAGATGCGCCACGGGCGCAAGTCAAAGTCCCAGCGTTTTGACGGCTTTAAGCTGCACGTCGCGGTCACCAACAGCGAGGCGCCGCTGATCACCGCTGTGGATGTCGGTGACGCGAGCGCGCATGACGGCGCGCACGCCAAGGCGCTGATCGATGCTCAGCCGGTGGAGCGTCGCCCGGATCGGATCCTTGGCGATTGTGCCTATGGCGATCAGCAGACCCGCGAGGACATGGAAAAGCGCGGCGTTGACGTGCTCGCGCACGTGCCCGAAGGCGAGCGGCGCGAGGGACGCGTAAACAAGCGCGAGTTTCAGATCGATCTCAGCTCCGGCACCGTCAGCTGTCCAGCGGGTCATGTCGTTGCGATCCCACAACGAGCCCGCCGCGATGGTGAGCGGGTCGTCAACTTCGGTGCCGCGCGTTGCCAGGACTGTCCGCTGAGATCGCGCTGCGCACCCCGACGCGGCGGGCGCAAACTCGCGATCGCCCGGCGCGAGGACCTCCTCCAAGCCGCACGCGCAGCCCTACAGGACACCGACACCCACGACCATCTCCGACACACCCGACCACGCGTCGAGCGCATCATCGGGCTCCTCGCCCACCGCTACCACGCGCGCACCAACCGCTATACCGGCAGCGCAAAAGGACAACTCCAGGCCAACTGGACCGCCGCGCTGGTCAATCTTAACCCGATCAACCAACGCCTCGCTGCACAAACCGCATAAACCGGGACCCAACAGCCCTCACGCCGGGCATAACCGCCCAACTCGGCTCCCCCGAGCATCGACCACCCCAACTCGCCACCGGCCCCGTTCAGCACCCCAAACCACAACCGGCCCGCTGCCGCGTGGCTCTGGCCGCCGACCAACGCCAAAGACGACTTCTTCAGCGCCCTTCTAGGCTCAGGATTAGCTCGACCGCCTCTTCGACGGCCCCGAACCGGTGCGGGTTCCACGTCGTGAACTCGACCACTTCTCCGGGGGAGATGACCAGATCGGCCTCCCCCAGCAATAGGCGCATCCGTCCCTGCAGCACGTAGATCCAGTCATGGCCCTCATGGACCGGCAGCGGATCTGGTGGCACTCGCCGACCGGGGCTGACGAGCACTCGATGAGCGTGCAGGCCCGAGGCCCCGCGCCGGGTCAGCGGCCAGATGGTAGGCCGGCATGCCGCTGCGGGCGGCTGCGGACCCGTGGGTCTTGCGGCGCCGGAGCGCCGAGCAGATCGTCAGCCGTCACACCCAGGCGACTGAGCGTCGAGACATCGACCGATGCTCGCGCTGCTACCTGAGCCAGCGTCAGCCCCTGCTCGCTGCGTAGCTCGCGCAAGCGCCGCCGGACCCGAGCGTCGATCGGCTCACGGGATAGCAAATTTGCCGGGATGGCGAGGAAGCTTGGCGCACACGATGCTGGCTGTCATCCTCACCAACTCGAGTTTCGTGATTTTCGTTTGATCTGATGTCGATGTCGCCGGCCGGGGTGTGGGCTGTGGCTCATCGTGCGTGGACCAGGCCGCAGCACTTCTTGTACTTGCGTTCGCTGCCGCACCAGCAGGGCTCGTTTCGTTGTGGTGGCCAGGGCTCGGCGATGTCGCGGTCGAGGAGCGTGGTTGAGTAGCTTGCGCGGGTGTCGGATTGCTGGGGATCGCGGTCGTGTTGGGTGCACCAGGCGAGGTAGTCGTCGATCTGGATCGGAGTGAGCGAGAGGCGTTTGACGCCTTTGGCTTTGAGATCGCGCAGCATCAGCTCGAGTCGTGCGCAGTACGCCTCGTAGGGCCCGTGCGCGTAGTCCTCGGCGAAGCTCGGCCATGTCTGTAGCGCGCGCGGGTACTGGTCGGCTGGGAACCATGCGGCGCCGATGTGCGTCTGCTGCGGCGGGAGCGGCCGCGGCTCGTTCCAGCGACGCAGGAACTCTTGTTCGGCCTCGCGATCCTGCTGCTCCTCGCGCTCGATCAGCTCCTCGGCGCGGAGTTGGAGCTCGTCCGGCGGTAGGCCGAGGACGTCCATCGTCTGCCATCCGCTCCTCAGTCAAGTACCACGCGATCTCGGCCTCGTCATCACCGGCCGCAAGCGCGAGCTCGAGCCCCTTGGTCTGCCATGGCAGCGCCTTTCTGTGCAGCCCGACCCTGGTGTAGGCGTCGCTCGCGGCGGAGTGCACCCACGGGTTGCGGGGATCCTCGCGCTCGGCCTGCGCCCATGCCTCGTCGGCCTCCTGGTCGCGTCCGGTCCGGAGCAGCAGATCGGCGATCAGCGCCTGCGCGCTGGGATGATCGTCGAGCTCGCCGCTCCAGCCGGCGGCGAGGGCTTGGCGCATCGCGTCGATCGCCTCGTCGAACCGGCCGAGCTTCTCGTAGACGTAGGCGAGCTCGTCGAGATACCCCGCACGGTCTGGCTGCGCGTCGGGCAGCGCGAGCGCGGTGGTGATCAGCCGCGCCTGAGCATGGTGGTCATTGCGCTCGCGGGCGGTGTCCAGCTCGCGATTGATCCTCTGAAGATCGGACACGCGCGAAGGTTAGCCCGCTCTCTGAAACCCCTGCTGGCGAGAGGAGGGGTGGCGGCGACCCCGAATCCGGTGGATGTCAGAAGTCCATCGGCCGCGGGGCGTTGCGAGCGTTCCCGTGGCTCTCCCACCGGGAGGTCGCCGCCGTGCTTCAGGTTCCCACTTCGCTGGCTGGTTTGCTGTCCCTGCTGACGGGGTGCTTCACCCAGCCGAGCTTCGAGACGTTCAGCATGCTGCTGGTCGGGTCCGTCGGCCGGGTGCGTGATCGCACGGTCACGGGAATGCTGCAAGCTTGCGGGCTGGCCGGGGTGTGGCATCACAGCCGCGCGCATGACTTCTTCGCCCGCCGACGGTGGGACCCGGACGAGCTCGGGCTGGTGCTGCTGGACTTCCTGGTCTGCGTGTTCGCCAAGGACGGCGCGATCCGCTTCGCGATCGATGACACCCTGTTCGGCCGCTCTGGCAAGCGGGTGTCGGGGCGCGCACTACCTGCACGACGGTGCCCAGCCGGAGGGGTCCGGCCGGCGGACCCGCTGGGGGAACTGCTGGGTCGTGGTCGTGCTCGTCGTGAGCCTCCCGTGCCTCGGCGGCCGCCAAGTCGCGCTGCCGGCGCTGTTTCGCCTGTTCCGCCCCAAGGACGACGATCACCCCGACCGGCCCTCGCAGCCCGAACTGGCGAGAACGCTGATCGAGATGATCCTCAGGCGCTTCCCCGGCCGGGTCCTGGAGCTCGTGATGGACGGCGCGTACGCCAGCCGCGCGTGGCGTGGGCTGCCCGATCACGTCACGGTCACGACCCGCATGCGCGCCAACGCGGCGCTGCACAAGCCCGCGCCCATCCGGCAGTCCGGCCAGAAGGGCCGCCCGCCGCTGAAGGGCTCAAAGCTCCCGACGCTGGCCGAGATCGCCGCCACGGCGACCTTCCGGCCGGTAACAGTCACCAGCTCCGACGGACGCGAGCGGACCGTCCACGTCCACGAGCTGATCTGCCTGTGGTACAAGCCGTTCTACACCCGCGCGGTGAAGGTGATCCTGATCCGCAACCCCGGCACCAGCGATGGGTTCGACGTTGCGATCGCCTCGACCGACGTCGAGGTCCCCGCCGACACGCTGCTGTCGCGCTACGACAGCCGCTGGACGATCGAGACCTGCAACCAGGAAGCCAAAGCCCACGGCGTCGGAGAGGCCCGCAACCGCGTTCAGCGGGCCGTCGAGCGGACCGTCCCGTTCGGCTTCTTGACACAGACGATCACCATCTGCTGGTACCAGCTCCACGGCGACCCCGACACCGACCTCACTGCCCGCCGCCGCCACGCGCCCTGGTACCAACAGAAGACCACCGTCAGCTACAGCGACATGCTCGCCGCGCTCCGCCGAGAGCTGATCCGCCACGAGTTTTGGACACAAGCACCCCCGATGACCACCAACCCGAAAGTCGCGCAACCCCAGTCACCGTCAGCTCAGGCGGCCGCCTGAGATCCCGAAAGTCGAGGACCACGGAACCCAACGGTATTGGATGGGCTGGACGCTGCCTGTCGCAATGTGAAGGGAGATTAGTTGGGATGTCGATCGTGATGGGCGTTGACCAGCATCGGGCGCAGATCACTGCGGAGTGGATCGATCTCGAGAGCGGTGAGATCAGACGCGGGCGGGTGAGCCCGGCGGATCGTGCCGGGGTGCGGCGGTTCCTGGCGCGGTTCGCTGGCCAGCAGCTGGAGGTTGCGTTGGAGGCGACGACTGGGTGGCGGTTCTTCGTGGAGGAGTTGCGTGCGGTTGATGCGGTGGTGCATCTGGCTGAGCCGGCGGAGACCGCGGCGCTGCGTGGCAACAAGAAGCGCGCGAAGACCGATCGCGCGGACGCCCGTCATCATCGTGAGCTGCTGATGGCCGGAAGGCTGCCGGAGTCCTGGATCCCGCCTGATCACATGCTTGACTTGCGCGCCCGTGTGCGGTTGCGCCACAAGCTGATCGAGCAGCATTCGGAGTGGCAGCAGCGGATCCAGGCGGTGCTCTATCACCATGGCTGCCCGCGCCGGCGCGGGCTGATGGTCGGCGACGGGCGTGACTGGCTCAGCGCGCAGCCGCTGCCCGAGGCCGCGCGCGAGCAGGTCATGGTCTCGCTTGTGATGATCGACGCGCTCGAGCGCCAGATCGCGCCGCTGGATGCCCAGCTGCGTCGGTACGCACGTCGGCAGACCGGCTGCAAGGCGCTGATCGACAGCTACTACGGCGTCGGGGAGCTGGTCGCGGTCACCATCCTCGCTGAGCTCGGCGACTGCCGACGGTTCTCCAACAGCCGTGATGCCGTTCGCTACGGCGGGATGGACATCACCGTCTATCAATCTGACCGCCACCGCGCGCCCGGGCATCTCTCCCGCCAGGGCCCGCCGGCGTTGCGCTGGGCGCTGTATGAGGCAGCGCAGGTCGCGCGGCGACCAACTTCTCCGGACCGCGAGTACTACATCTATCTCCAGTAGGGGGTTATGCGCAGTAGGGGGCTGTTCGTGTCGATTCTTTCCGCAAACTGGGTGGTCGGGTTGGTGGTGGGCTTCGGATAATTTCCGGTGTTGCCGATCGAGGTCTCGTTCTGTTTGGCGAGTTGCTCGGGAGGTGCTTGATGGGAAGGCCGGCGATGCGGGTGTCGGGTCCGTTGGTGTCGTGGGAGGTGCCGTATCGGTCGTGGTTGGTGGCGCAGGGGTTCACGCGGGCGTCGATCGGCGATGTGATGTTTCACTTTGCTGGGTTGAGTTGCTGGCTGGAGCGCGAGCGGCCGGCGGTGGGCGAGTTGACGCCCGAGCGGGTCGAGCAGTTCGAGCTCGAGCGGCTCGCGGCTGGGTATTCGAGGCGTTGGGCTCGGTGCACGCGGTTGCCGTTGCGGTTTCTGCGGGAGGTCGGCGCGGTGCCGCAGGTCTCCGCACCGGTCGTGGCGAATGGGCCAATCGAGCGGGTGCTGCTCGATTATCGCGCCTATCTCGCGCGCGAACGCGGGCTGGCTGAGGTCACGATCGCCAACTACGAGCGGGTCGCGCGGTTGTTCTTGGAGGATTGCCTGGCGCGGGGGATCGCGTTGGAGCGGTTGACCGCCGGGGATGTGAGCGGGTTCCTTGCGCGGGAGTGTCCGAAGCGCAGCGTGTCTGGTGCGCGAGGCGTGGTGTTCGGGCTGCGGCCGCTGTTGCGCTATCTGGATGTGGCGGGGCGGATCTCGACCGCGCTTCGGTGGTCGGTGCCGGCAGTGGCCGATCTGCGCGATCGCTCGTTGCCGCGGGGGCTGGACGCGGTCACGGTCGCCAAGCTGTTGGCGAGTTGTAATCGGAGGCGGACGGGTGGATCCTGCAAGTTCTATCCCAATGTGAGGGATCGGTGATCATTCCGAGAACTCCTTGTCGTGTTGATCGACAAGGAATGGAGACTGGGAATGGTCGCGAAGAAGATTGTGGTGTCAGCGGAGGATCGG
>JBKQIR010000229.1:0-3173 GCA_052148275.1 Solirubrobacteraceae bacterium | reverse complement strand
GTTCAACTCCGGACCCAACGCTCGATACCGCTCGGCAATCTTCGACTCATCGATCATGCCCACGCGATACGCCACCACAACCCAACATCCTGCCACAAGCCCAGTAATTCAATCGTGAGCACTTAGCAGGGCTGCGCCTGCTGCGCTCAGCCCCGCCGGGGCTCGCAGCAAGGTCTTCATGGGTTGTGTCACGAGCCTGTTTGCTGCCGCGCTCGCGACGATGGCTCAGCAACACGTCACGCGAAGCCGGCGCGAGTCAGCGTTGACTGAGGAACCTCAGCTGGTCATACTTTTCACATGAGCCTAGACTTGGGCTGGTCGGTGGCGAGGGATGTGGTCACGTGGGTGCAGCAAGCCCGTGCTGTTAGTCGTTCGAAGCGCGCACAACGCTACGCGCGCGTCATCGAGCACGCAGGAGTCCTATAGCGATCGTCAAAGTGATCGTGGAGGGCCACGGCGGCGAGGTTCACGCATACAACGCCGAGGACGGCGGGGCGGTCTTCCGGGTCACGCTGCCGATCACGCGAGTCGCCCGCGCTGGGAACTCCGCCTCGGCGCGAGCCTGAGCGCCCGTCTGAATTCCTCCTGTTCCGTCTAGCCGGGCTCAAGCTCGCGGGGCGAGACCCGCTGCATGCGAGATCCCGAACCCACTCAGAGAACCCGGCCGCCGGTCAGCGTCCGTCGCGTCGCGGTGACGGACGCCGATTCCACCTCCACCCTACGACACACGTCACAGGAGACCCCACCAATGCAACTGTTCACCGGCACCAACCCTCGAGTTCAATGACTTCGCTGACGGCGGAGGCCAGGTCCTCGCAAGCGACCCGACCTATGCGAAGGCTCAGCAGGCGAGCGATCGCCCAGTGCTTGCACCGTTGCTCCCGCGCGGCGGACTGCGTAGGAGGAAACGAGCGATGACGATGGCTAAGTTATTAGGCCTAGAAGTTGCGCAGTAGGCGGAGCTGGGCGGCGTGGTTGTTGGTGAGTTGCCGGTTGGCGATTCCGACTTTCAAGACGACTCCGTGGCGGACTTTGAGCACGCTGTTGCTGGCGCTTCCGGGCGCGATGTACCAGTCGTTCGCGCCCCAGTGAATGACCTTTCCGAGCTTCAGCTGGCGGGCGGCTGCGGTCAGGCGGGTGCCGTCGCGGACGCCGTCGAGCGTGTAGAACGGGTTCGCGGTCAGCGCGAGTACGATCCTGCCGTTGAGCGCTGCGAGGTTGCCGTCGGGGCGGGGGCCGAGGAGCCTTTGGGATGCGTAGCCGACGCGGAAGCCGCGACATCCAAGCTCTCATCGACGAGCTGCTGAAAGAGACAGGCTCCGCCGGTCGCTGGCGGCGCTGACCTCGCGCGAGAGCGAATCGGACCGTTCTGGTCGCGCAGCGCCTGTCGGCTCGGCCGCTGGTGAGAGCGCGGCAAAGCGTCGGCGTGCGAGAGCGGGTCGGACCCCACGGACCTGAGAGAAGCCCGCCAGCTCAGCCGCTGCCCCCGCTCGCACGCGCACCGCGTCGGGTGCGACCAAGGCCGCGGTCTTGGCCGCGCTGGGGGACGGCAGCGCGATGACCGCCGGCGAGATCGCGGCCGTCACCGGACTCGGGCGCGCGACGGTCAGCACCACCCTCTCCAAGCTCGCGACCTCCGGCGCGATCACCAAGGCCGCCCGCGGCTACCAGATCCCAGATGAGACCGACGCTCCTGTTGTCGAAGGCGCCGGGGAGACCGGATCCGGCTGTCGTGTAGAGCGCCATCGCTGCCCAAGCAGGGGATCTCTGGATGGAGGCAAGGGTTCAAGATGCCTCGGCGCTCCGGGGGCGTCCCGGCCAAAGCGCGGGGTGTGGGTGGTGCGGGCCGCATAGGCAACCCGAGCTGAGCTGGGCAATGCCGGCTTGCGTGAGCAACGGCGAGGAATGCGAGCGTGCCTCTCGCGTGCAGTTGCTCTCGCGAGTCTTCCGGATCCTCCTCGTGCGCAAGCCCCGCCGACTTGGTTCAGGCGTTTACGGCGGTTTTCAGGGCATCGGCGGGCGAGAACTTGGGTGACTGGCGACTGCTTTGCAAGCCTGTCAGACTGGGTCGTCTGGTCGGCTGGTCGCGGGAGAAGGGTCGCTGGCGGCTGCGGTGGGTAGTGCGTCGCGTTCGGTGAGTAGTCCGGTGATCGCTTGGGCTGCTTGTGGACGTCCGAACAGGTATCCCTGTCCGAGTGGGCATCGTGCGGGGTGTAGTGCGTGGAGTTGGCTTTCGCGCTCGATTCCTTCGACGACGATTTGTAGGCCGATCGCGTTTCCGAGTTCGATCAGCGAGCGCACGAGCGTTGCGTTGTCTGGGTTTTCGTCGATGCTGGAGAGGAAGCTTCGGTCGACTTTGACCTGACTGATGGGGAGGTTCTTGAGCCGGCTCAGCGACGACTGCCCGGTGCCGAAGTCGTCGATTGCGAGGCTGACGCCTAGTCGCGCGAGCTCGTGGAGCCGTCGAGGTATCTCTTCGCCGTTGGGGAGTGCGGACTCTGTCAGCTCGAGCGTGAGTCGCTCGGGCAGGATGTTGTTGCGGGTTAGTGATGCGGCGACGGTTTGCACGTAGTCGGGCTCGAGCAGCTCCCGCGGGGCGACGTTGACGTTGATCCGGAGATTCGGTGAACGCGTGCTCCATTGGGAGAGGTCGGCTAGTGCGTGCTCGAGGATCCATCTCCCGAGCGGCACGATCTGGCCTGTTTGCTCGGCCAGCGGGATGAAGTGGTCGGGGGGGATGAGCCCGTCGCGGGGGTGGCGCCAGCGCAGGAGCGCCTCGATCGCGACGATCCTCCCCGTGTGCAGATCCACGAGCGGCTGGTACGCGGCGGTCAGCTCTCCGCGCTCGATCGCGTGGCCGAGGTCCTCGCGTAAGTTCAAACGCCGTCGCGCGGCCGTGAGCAGCTCGTCGCGGTACAGCGCCAGTCCGCCTTTTCCTTCCGCCTTGGCCGAATACATCGCGAGGTCGGCATTGCGGATGAGCTCATCGCCGTGCAGGATGGCATCGGTGCTGTGCGCCAAGCCCAGGCTCGCCTGTACGGAGATTGGGCGGCCGTCGATGATGACGGGTGGCGCTAGCGCGGCGAGTAGCCGGCGCGCGATCGGTAACGCGTCGCCTACGTCCGCGAGCTCCTCGAGGAGGCACGCGAACTCGTCACCGCCGATGCGCCCGG
>JBKQIR010000228.1:0-5539 GCA_052148275.1 Solirubrobacteraceae bacterium | reverse complement strand
ATAGTCCTCATCACGGGGACGCGAGGTGACGCCCGTTTCATGGAGACCGTCCGATGAGCGCGAGCGTTGGACGAACACGGGCGCCTGGATCGGCGCGGGCGCGAGGTCCACCACCGGCGCCCCCTGGAAAAGGGGAAGACCGGGCTGCCACCCGGTCTTCGAAAACATGGGCGCCGTCAGCGCCGCTACATAAACCCTACAGTGCAGTCTAGCCGGACTGGTGGACGGACTTTTCGCTCCGCTGCGCTGGCCTGCTTTCGCTGCTGGCTTGGTGAGTGTCATCGCGAGCGCCGCGCACACGGGCGCTGGCGATGGCTTTCAACCGCCAGCAGCAACCCCAACTCCCCCGGCTGTCTGCAGTCACGCCCGCGCGTGGCCTCGGAAGCCCGACGAGGTCAGGTCGCCGCCGCTGCGCCTCCTGCCCCCTCTTCTTTGGGGGAGGGCTTGCGCGCGTCCGCTGGGGTGTGTGCCGGTGCGACACGTTGTCCAACGATCACAAGGAGGCGCTCCGATGGCGGTTGTTCCACCAGGACGTAAAGACGACCGTAAAGACAGACATGTAGACAGACGTAAAGACAGACGTGTAGACGGGCGTAAGGAGGCATGTCAAGACGATCTGGCTGGCGCCCCTGCGGTCGCGCGGCGCGAGGGCGCGGTCGTGATCGCGTTAGCCAACCACAAGGGCGGCGTCACAAAGACGACGTCGACCGCGAACCTCGGCGCGATGCTCGCCGAGCGCCGCTGCCGGGTGCTGATCGTGGACTGCGATCCGCAGGCGAACCTGAGCGAGGTGTTCGGCTGGAGCGAGGATCTCGACGTCCGCGGGGCGGGGAAGCTGTATGACCTGGTCGAGTCAGAGCTTCCCGATCTGCGGATCGTGGGGGTCCTGATCGCGGCGAGCGAGCGCCGTTGGAGGGTGACGCGCGACGCGGCCGCGCGGATGCACGCCGATGACATGCGGGTGCTGTCGTTCGAGGTGCCGCGGGCGGTGCGGGTCGCGTCCGCGCCGCGGTACCGTGCGCCGATCGCGGTGCTCGAGCCCGACTCGATCGTCACCCAGGCGTACCGCCAGCTCGCTGAGCACATCGCCCGGGAGCGCTGGTCATGAGCGCCCGTCCGGAGATGCCGCCGGCACGCAGGCGCCCAATCCCAGGCATGGCGTCAAACACGCCGCCCGCCGCCGGCACACCGGCCGGCGCTGGCCAAGCGCCGGCCGTGGATCGGCCACCAGAACTGGCGTCAGCAGTGTCGACGACGAGGCGGGTTCCGGCTGCGGCGCAAGGTGCCGGGGTGGCTGGGCGGCGGCCGGCGTCGGACTATGCGGCGACGCGGTTGGTGAACTTCCGGCTGCCGGTCGACCTGCATGACCAGTTCAAAGCGCTCGTGCGCGAGGCGGAGACGCGGCACCCGCGGCTGCGGCACCCGAGCCTCACCGAGGTCGTGATCGCGCTGCTCGAGGAGGCCCCAGCGGACGCGGACGAGATCGCCGAGTTGATCCGCCGCAAGCGCGCCGCCGAGCACGGAGCCGAGCCATGAAACGCTCAAGTGAGGAGCCGGTCGAGGTGCGGGACCGTCGCGAGCTGCCGTTCTTCCAAGTCCACCTTGCCGCGGTCCGAGCGATCCGGCAGGCGACGAGCGGCCCGAGCTTGGTGCGGGCGATCGGGTTCTACACGCTGCTGTGCCAGCTCGCCAACGAGCAGCGCCACAGCGGCGAGCACCGCGTCGTGCGCGCCAGCTACGACACCCTCACACGGGACAGCGAGGTTGGCAGGAGCACCGTCAAGGCGCTGTTGGACGCGCTCGGCGCGTGCAGGCGTGATCCGCTGCGAGCGCGTCAACGACCCTACCCGCGGCGCGACCGTCAGCCTGCTGCACCTGCAGATCCACGAGGGCGGGTGGACCGCGGTCACGGTCGCGATGGCCGAGCACCTCGCGAGCGACCGGGCGGGCGGGCACCTGTTGCGTGATCTCGGCCTCGTTGTGGTGCTGCTCGAGCTCTGCTGTGAGCAGCGCGCCGAGCACGGCGGGCTGAGCGCCGAGACGACCCGCGCGGCGATCGCCGACCGCGCCGGGCTGACCGCCGACCGCCTGGATCACTGCAACCAGATCCTCGAGCGCGCCGGCGTGGTCAGCATCGAGCGTCACCGAGCACCCAACGGCGGCCGGCACCTCCCCAGCACCTACACGGTGCACGAGGCACCACAGTCCGCGATCCAGGACGGCAATCCAGGACTGGCAGGGCGGCGAAACAGGACCGGCAGGGCGGCGAACTGGGACTGGCAGGGCGGCGAAGCAGGACTGGCAGGGCGGCAAAACAGGACCGGCAGGGCGGCGAACTGGGACTGACAGGGCGGCGAAACAGGACCGGCAGGGCGGCAAACTGGGACTGACAGGGCGGCGAAGCAGGACTGGCAGGGCGGCTTTGCCGCCACCCTCGGTCCTGGTTCGCCGCCCTCTATCGCGCGCGGGGGAGAGCTGGCAGTAGAAAAGACTTTAGAAACCCCTCCCCTTCAGTTAGCACAGGAAGAACCGTCGGGGCGCTTTGCCGATGAGGAACTCCTCGGGGCGGATCGGGGTGATCAGGACTGGCTCGAGCGTGGCCTGCTCGCGCTCGCCGACGACCGAGTAAGCGGAGAGGGTCGACGGGACGAGCGCGGGGATGATCAGCATGTAGGTCAGCGAAAGCCCGATCCGTGCATTCAGCTTTGCGCTGCCGACGACAGCCGGCGCGGTGAGCAACTGGACCGTCGGCGCCACGATGAAGATCAACGGCAGGATCGTCATCGCGAACACGATCACGAACCGGTTGCGACGGTAATTGGTGAGCTCCTTGACGATGATCGCCCGCACGCGCGTCCAGCTGAAGCTCATCGCCGCTGGGCCTCCACGTCCTCGTTGATCAGCTCGAGGTAGACGTCCTCCAGCGAGTGCCGAGACTCCGACAGCGAGAGGATGTCGGCGCCGGCGCTGACCAGCGCCCGCGCCACCGCCGGGGCGGCGGTCTGCGGGTCGGACACCGCCAGCCTGTATCTGCCGGCCCCTGATGCCTCCCATCCGTCGACCGCCGGCAGGCCGGTGAACGTCGGGCCGGGATCGCTCAGCGGCTCGAGCACGCGGATCTCCAAGGCCTGGTTGAACAGTTGCGCGCGCAACTGGTCAGGGGTGCCGATCAGCCGCAGCGTGCGACTGAGGATCGCGACGCGATGGCAGAGCTGCTCGGCCTCCTCCAGGCGATGGGTCGTCAGGAAGATCGTCACCCCGCGCTCACGCAGCGCCACGATCAGCTCGTGCACGTCATGCGTGGCGACAGGGTCCAGCCCGGCGGTCGGCTCGGCCAGGAACAGGATGGCGGGGTCGTTGAGCAATGCGCGGGCGAGCGCGACCCGCTGCCGGAGCCCCTTTGACAGCGACCCGCACGGATCGCCGACCCGGTCCTGGAGGTTGACCGCCCGCAGCGCCCGTTCGATCCGCCCGGCAACGTCGTCCAGCTCGTAGAGTCCGGCGAAGCAGCGCAGGTTCTCCGCGACAGTCAACCGCTGGTAGAGCCCGGGTGTTTCGGGCATGATCGAGATCCGCGCGCGGATCTGCGGTCCGTTTGCCGCGCTCAACGGGATCCCGGCGACCGTCGCCGTCCCGGAGGAGGGCGAGATCAGCGTGCCGAGCGTCCTCACGGTCGTCGTCTTGCCAGCCCCGTTGGGCCCGAGAAAGCCGAACACCTCGCCGTAGCCGACCTCGAATGAAACGTCCTGGAACGCGACTCGCTCGCCGAAGCGCTTGCTCAGCCGGTCAACCGTCAGCGCGTGCTCGCCCGCGGTTGGGAAAGCGAGCCGCCCGTCAGGCCGGATCGCCTCTCCGCCGCGCGTGCCGTCGTAGCATCCACTGAACCAACCGTAACACCGGCTTGGCCGCGCGCCTAGAAAACATGCAGGTCGTGCTAATTTCTTGACCATGCGATCAACGAGCCCGGACGACGAACGCACGTTCGTCACCAACGCCAGGCGGGCGCAGATCGTTGGGGCCGCGATCGACACGGTTGCCGAGGTTGGCTACGCGAATGCCTCGCTCGCGCGGATCGCCGTGCGGCTCGGCATCAGCAAGGGCGTGATCAGCTACCACTTCGCCGGCAAGGACGACCTGGTCGCCGAGATCGTCCGCCAAGTGCTCCAGCAGGCCAGGGAGTACATGGAGCCACGCGTCAACGGCAAATCAACCGGTCCCGAGATGTTGCGCGCGTACATCGAGTCCAACCTCGAGTTCATCCGTGACAACCCCAACCAGCTGAAGGCAGTGATGGAGATCGCGCGCGCCGCCGTCGCCGACGGCAAACACCCGTTCCGTCCCAACGCGGACGTGGGTCTCCGCATCCTCGCCGAACTGCTCAAGCGCTTTCAGAACGCCGGCGACCTTCGCCCCGACTTCGATCCCGACGCGATGGCGATGGCGATCCGTGCGTCGATCGACGCTGCCACCCGCCGCGTGATCGACCCAGCGTTCGACATCGACCAATAGGCGAACGAGATAGCCACGCTCTTCCACCTCGCCACACGCGCAACCGAAGATTGAACGACCCGCCCCCGAGCATCGGCCCCTGACAGATGTGCAGTACTGGCACCGTCGAGAGTCTCCGCCGCCACGGGCCACCAGCAATGGCTCAGCTATCGGATCGATCAGCGCCCGCTCTGCACAGTCAAAGCGGAAAGATCGGGGCCCCGTGCAGACTCACGCTTCCCTGCACTGCTCGCGGCGCGCTACTCCAGCCCGCGCCCTGGCCGCGCCCTCGTTTGCGCGGAGAGCGGGTCTCAGCCGTCACGCCGGTCGCCTTCCGCGTCATCGACGCGGCGTCGCGCCCTGAGATCCGCGCGTTGCGGGTGCGGCGCGGCCCGAGCCGAGATGCTCGTCGGAGCGGAAGAGCAGGTGCTGTAGCCCCCGGCCAGACCATGCGGGTGCTTCGAACTCATCGAGCGTCGCACGTCAGAGCTGGTAGCCAGATGACCCCGCGGTAGCACGTGCGGGTGCCGAGGATGATCGCCACCACTCCGGCAGCGCGGAGTTGCCGTCGAGCTGCGCGCGTCGGTTCTTGGATTGCATCAGTGCGGACCGCGACCGAGTTTCTGGGCCAGGGCGCCGCACGCTGCCGCCGCCTGCGTGTACGCAGGCGACTGCATATTGAGCGTGGCCGGGAACTCAAGAAGCGCTCCGTCGTAGTCGGTTATCTCGGTGATGCCGGCCGGGACGGACGGGAGCCGGCCCGTAGGAGCTCTCTTGGGGTCGGGGAACTCGGAGATCCCGTGGGCGCGCATGCACACCGCAACCTTGCGCACCTCCACCAGCGCCTGTTCGGAGAACACTGGCCCGGCGCCGGCATGGGGCAAGAGCTTCTGGCACTTCGCCTGCGCCGCCTTGAACGCGGGCGCTAAGTGCTCACGATTGAATTACTGGGCTTGTGGCAGGATGTTGGGTTGTGGTGGCGTATCGCGTGGGCATGATCGATGAGTCGAAGATTGCCGAGCGGTATCGAGCGTTGGGTCCGGAGTTGAAC
>JBKQIR010000227.1:0-7122 GCA_052148275.1 Solirubrobacteraceae bacterium | reverse complement strand
GCCCACTCCTCACGCGTCTCGTCAAAGATCGCGGGGACCGCGCCCCAGCTCGACCACCGCGCAAGCAACTCGCGCTCCACACTGGTCGCGGGGCGCTGCTCGCGTTCGATGTCGGCGAGGATCCGCAGCGCCTGCAGGTTCGCCGCCACCCGCGAGCGCGCACCCGCAGGCGCCAACCACTCCACGCCCCCCGCCGGCGGAAGCGACGTGTCGCGCGAGGGCTCCACGCCGCCGTCGACGTCGGCACCGGGCGGGTCTAGTAGATCTCGTTCTCCTCGTCCATCAGCCGCTGGATCGCTCGATTGGACTCCGAGACGAAGTCCGTCGCTGGTGTCTCGTCGATCTCCGGGTCGTTCGGGTCGGGGATCAGGACCATCTCCCGCAGGATCTCGCTCTCCGCGTCGAACTGGGCTTGGTTGAGCCGCCCGAGCTTCTGCAGGTAGCTCTCCCCCGGCCGGTCCCGCCCCGCGATCGCGTCCGCCAGCGCGAGGATCTCGCTCTGGGCCCTCTCCCCCAGCTCGGTGAAGAACGCTTCGCGCTCCTGCTCCGGGATCGCTTGAAAGCGGGCCGGGTCGGTCTGCTGCCAGTGGCGCATCGCCATGCTGCCGTATCTGTTCATCGCGCGCGGGCTCGGGCTCGCCCCAGAGGGCATCATCAAAGGAGAGCTGGTCGTGATTGTGATGGCTGCGGCGATTTGGCGGCATCTCATCCTCTCCGCCCAGCGAGGATCTCTCGCCGTCGCCGAGCGGGCGCAGAACGGGTCTCGTCTGGAACGCATCGCATCACAACCGCTTGCCGATCCCCGCGCATGGTAAAGACGAGCGCGGACGCGCCGCCCCGGGGGCACAGGCTACTGGCGTTCATCTCGGATCCCCGCGAGCTGCGCTTTGAACGCCAACACCTCCCGCCACGCTTGCTGGGCCTCTTGCACGCGCAGGCGCGCCAGCCACGCCTGCCGGTAGCCGGGCGCGAGGCGTACGAGGACGCCCAGCGGCTGGCCGGTGCGGTGCGCGAGCTCCGCCAACTCGCGCTGATCGTCACTGGGGACCTGCTGCCGGACTGCGGGTCGGATCTCTCCGTGGTGGCGCAGCGCCATCTGCTTGCGGGCGTCGACGTCGACCGGCGCCAGCCGGCCCGCCAGCAGATAGGCGTCACGAACGACCATCCGGTACGCGTCGCTTCCGGCCGGTGGCACGACCCGCGCCTGGGGATCGAGGCGCAGCATCCCGAGCTGGTCGAAGGTCGGTTGGCCGTGCTCGTCGAGCAGCACCCACGGCGGCCACTGCGGCCGGAACGTCAGCGGCAGAGCCCGCCGGCGGTCTTGGCGCCGACGCGCGCGGCCAGCCGCGCGGCGGGCGTGCTCGGCGCTGTCGGCGGTCGCCTCGGCCCGCATCCGCCGCGAGAGCTGATCAAGCGCCCCGACCGCATAGCGCAGCGTCCGCGGGCCACCCGCAAGCTCGCCCGCGCCCGCCAGCGCCCCGACATGCAGCAGCGCGGCCAGCCCGCCCGCCGGGTAGCCCGCCGGCGCTGCCGTCCGGTGGCGCTCGTACCGAGCGACCGCGCGGCGCAATCGTGCGTAATCCTCGTCGTACAGCGGCCCCGCCCGCGACGGGCCGCCATCCGCCGCCGCGAGCGGACCCCACCGCGCGACCACCCACGCCTCCCGCAACCGCCCCACCGGCCACGAGCGCTCCAGCCCCCAGCCGGCGACCTCCAACGCCCGCCCGGCCGTCTGCCCAGCGATCGCCTCCAACACCGGCCGGCGCTCAGCCTCCCGCGCCCGGACCCTGGCGACCAACGCCTCCGCATCCCACCCGTCGCCTCCAGCCACCGCCCACGAGCCCACAGCACCCTCAACAGCCGCCGACTCCTCGGCCACCCGCGGCTCCCCCTCCCCGCCGCCTGCTTTTCCGACACCATCGAGCGCGGCGGTCACGCTTGAAGCCGCGGGCGCATTCGCGCGCGTCACGCTTGTTCTTTGACAAGCGTTTCGTAGCTCTGAAGCCTCTCGGATAACGACGGTGTTCTCCGGCGTAGCCGGAGCCCCGAAGGGGGGGGTCGAATTTGATTTAGAACCGCCACGAACCCGCCGGCTCGCCGCTGCGGCACGGGCGTGCTGGCAGCCGCGGCGCTGGCGCTCTGAGGCGCTGAGCGGCCGGCCGTGGCCGGCGGCATTGCGGATCCCGGTCTTTGACCCGGTGTTCAGCGCCGGGCCGTAGCGGGCCTGCCAGGACTCCATCTGGCGGGCCGCGGCTTCCAGATCCTCGGCACTGACCTCAGGTGCGGGGCGCAGCTCGAGCTCGGTGCGGCGCTCCTCGCCATCGAGATCGGTCCCGATCCGCCACCGCAGCAGCCCCATCGCCTGCAGAGCATCGAGGCGCCGGCGGATCGTGCGGTGATGGCGATCGCGATCCTCGAACCCGTCGGCGGCGCCGGTGATCCGCCACGCCGGATGCAGCGCCGCGAGCCCGGCGACGAGCTGACGGAAGCTCGTCACGACCGTCCCCCCCGCCCTGCCCGCCGCCGCCAACCGCCGCAGATAGCCAAGCTCGGCGTAGCAGCTCTTGAACGCCCGCACGTCGTACAGCCGGGCCGACGCGAGCTCGCCGGCCGCGACCCGCTCGGCGCGCACGCGAGTGAGCAACGCGAGCAAATGCGTCGGCTCGACCGCCGCCGGCAGCGGCGTCGGCTGCACGGGCGGGCACGGTGCCGGCGTGCGAGCGCGGCGGAGGCCTCGGTCGCGGGCCGGGTCGACCGGCGTGGTAAGGGTTGTGACTGCCACCGCCAACGCCGCCGGTGGCGGCGCTCGCGGCGACAGTCCAGGCGCGTGAGCGGGCGACCTGTTTCAGGCATCGCTCACCTGTGGGTCCCGGGTTGCGTCCGTCCGGGACCCTCGCTACATTCCCTGTCGAGCTTTCTGAGGTTTTCGGTCGCGCCCCTGTGGCGCTATCGGGGATCCGCCCCGCTTCACCTAAGACCGAGGTGCGAACTCGGTCTTGGTCGTTAACGAGGCCGCTGTTGAGCGGGTGGCGTTACCTACACGGGCGCTTGCGTCTGTTCGCGGTTGTGGTCATGACCGACGATCGTGGTCGGGCCGGCGGACGGATCGCCTGTTGTGCGTCCCAGAAGGGGGGGGATTGCTCCCCGCTACGGGGGGGATTGCTCCCCGCTGCCGGTCGCGCCCGACGCGTCGGAAGGCGAGTTGACAGCAGCGAATGGCTGTCGGCAGCCGCCTTTGACCGAGATCATCCGCTGACGGAGAGGCGTCGTGGCTGACGGAGGGGATCTGCTCCCGGCTACGGAGGGGATCTGCTCCTGGCTTCGTCCGGAGCAGGGCCTACGGTGTGGACGGTGAGCACCGGGAGAGCAATCCGCAGGCAGGAGTTCAGCGATTCGCTGATCGAGCGCAGCCTGGGGCGTTTCGGTGGCTGGCAGATGGTCCCAGGCCGCGAGGCTCGCGCGGAGGTGGAGATCCGCAGCGCGACCGGTGCGTTGGTCAGCCGGGCTCGCGGCGCGCCGTTGGGAGCGGTTGAGGCCGACGTGCTGACGTGGCTGCTGGCGCAGTGGGTGCAGGCCGGCTGCCCGGAGGATGGCGCTGTTCATACGACGCTGTACCAGTTGACTACGGCGCTGTATGGCGCCCGGAAGAAGGGCACAGAGGATCGCCGCGCGGTCGCGGCTGCGCTGCTGAACCTGCACATGGCCAGCATCACCACCAGCGACTACGACGCTGGTGGTGTCCAGCAGCCCGGACGATGGGTCGACGTGCACCTGGTCAAGCGCATCCATTACGGGGAGCAATTGCAGGCGCTGCGCGACAACCAACACGTCTCCGCCGCGGAGCTGGGCGCGCTGAGAGGCGAGACACTGGTGATCTACGTCGACGACTGGCTGATCGCGCGACTGCAACGCAAACAGCTGCGGGCGTGGCTGGACTGGCCCGTGCAGCGCCGTCTCGGGGCGGGGATCGCCAAGCGGTTGTGGCTGTTCCTGGAGCCTCATCCTGGCTTCCGGCAGCTTCGTAAGCGCCCGATGCATGAGGGCGCGGTGCTTGAGCTGAGCGACGAGACGTACGCTGAGCTGGGCGCCAACTGCCGGGACCGGCGGGACAATCGCAAGTCGATCCGCCGCGGCATCGAACGTATCCAGCAGATTGACGATCGCTACGTGCTTCTCGAGTTTGTTCTCGGGCAGGCGGGCGAACCGGACTGCCTGCGGGTGATCCGGCGGTGCCGTCCCGGCGGTGAGGACGTCAGCTGCGCGGAACCGAGAGAGCTGCTCGGCTGACGCGCCGCCGCCTCTCCCCCGGGCTGGCCGGGGGGTGGCGGGGCGTGTTTGATCGCCGCGAGGACCTCAACGTCGGCCGGCTCCCCCGGCAGCGAGGCCGGGCAGCGGAATGCGCGCCGGCTGCTGGCCTTCGAGCCGGCCCGGCGTTCCCCGGGTCGCACCGGCCGGAGCGCGGTGCGCGCGGTCTCTCGCCGGCGCCGAGGGCGGAGAAGACCAGCGGGTGGGGCTGATTCCCGCTGGCGCCGGGCGGTCGCCGGCCGGCACCAGCTCGGCGCCCGCGGGCGTGAGGCGGTAGTGGGTCTGGGTCTCGATCAGACCACGCTGCTGCAGATCGGCGAGCAGACCGGGCGCCTGTCCGGGGTTCACGCCGTGGCGCTGCAGCTGGTAGTACAGCTCGTCCTCGGCGATCAGCAGGCCGCCGCGTGCGATCCGCGTGAGGACCTCCCGCTCCGTCTGGGCGGTGTCGCGCGCCGCCAGCGGACGGGCAGCGGCTGTGACGGTTGTGCTCATCGTGCCGTGAGGTCGCGGCTGAGCGAGAATGCTGCCTCGGCAGCGTGGCAGTCCGGGCAGCTCTCGCGCACCCTCTGGAGGTGCTCGGAACCGCACGCTCCGCACACGCCAAGCGTGTGACAAGCGCGGATCAGGTCTGTGGGGCGGCGGACGTCGGCCGGGGCTCCGGCCGATCGGATAGCTTGAGCGTGCATCGAAGGGTCACTTCCTTCGCTGTCAGGCCCCGGACCGTTGGCGCGGTGCCGGGGCCACCTGTTGATAGAAGCACAAGAAACGTTAGATCACAGGTCGGACGGAAACCTCGTAGCTGTCGTGTTAGGCGAGGGATCGCCGGCAAGGAGGAGTCGAAGTTCCCGCAAAAGCGCGCGCGCTTCCGCAGATGTTTTCGGTCCTTGGAACTCCACGACGGCGGTGGTCCAGGTCGCGAGCGTGGGCCGCTGTGGGCCACTATCGCGGCGTAGCTCGGTGACGATGCTGCGCTGGCTGTCCCAGAGGGAGCTGAACACCCGTATCCCGCGGGCTTCCTTGCGCAGCCCGAAGTAGGGGCCGTCCTCGTCGGCCTCGAGGCGCGCCAGACGACGGATGAGGTCCGCCGCGCTGTCGAGTTGGCGGGGTGCGCCGAAGTGGAGCAGCGCGAACAGCCAGCGGGTGACCGTCGCGTCGGGCACACCGCCGGCGCTCAGCTCCGCGCACTGCTGCTCGATGGTTTGCCATTGCGGTGGGTAGAGGGAGAGCGCGACCTGGTGAGGACGGCCCTCGCGGGCGTAGGGGTTGGTTGGCAGTTCTGTGTGCGACGAGGGCTGCGCGTGCGGGACGGTCAGCGTGGCCGCGACGGCGGCCGCGTGCGAGTCCTGACCGTTGCGCGACACGTCGCGTGACCGACGACGCCGCGGCGGAGATTGAGCCGGCGGAAGGGGCTGGGACGCCGGCTCGTGGACCTCCGTTGTGGTCGGTTCGCGGGTTTCGCTGGGTGGGCGTCGCGGGTCGTCGAGAGCGTGCGCCTCGACGGGCTTGATGGGTACGGCCTTGAGCGCCATCAGGCAGCCACGCTGATCTCGGCGAGATTGGGGACGAGCTCGTGAGCGAGCGCCACGAACGCACGCGCCCCGTCGTGGCGGGGCTCGCGGAGAACGATCGGGACCCCCTCCGTCACGGCGTTGGAGATCGCCTCGGTCCTGGGGATCTCCGTCACGAGCGAGGGCAAGCTGAGCGCAACGAGCTGCGCGCGGGCCGATTGGACGGTGAGGAGCCGATCGTCGGCGGCGACCCGGAGGATCTCCGGGATCGCGACGTCGAAGCCGACCCCGCGCAGCTCGACGACGGTGCGGAACAGCTCATTGAGCCCCTTGACTGCGTTGCGATCGGTCATCCGAACTGGCGCGATGACACGACCGGCGGCAACCAGAGCGTTGGTCGTGAGTTGCCCAAGCCCGGGCGGGCAGTCGAGGATCACGTACTGGTACTCCTCAAGCTGACCCTCGAGCGTGCGCGAGAGCCAGTGTTCACGCGCGGGCACGCGCACGAGTCCCTGCTCTACTCCGGAGAGACGTGAGTCTTCACCGGCCGGGAGAAGATCGACCCCTCCGGCGACGTCGCGCAGGCGCGCCTGCGCGACGTCGGCGCGCCCCTCGAAGATGTCGCAGAGACTCAACCTGCCGGCGACGTCCGCGCCGAGCATGTCCCCCGCATTGCCTTGAGGATCAAGGTCGCACACGAGGGTTCGGCAGCCGTTGCTGCCGAGCACGGCCGCAAGGTTCACCGCGACGGTGCTCTTCCCCACTCCGCCCTTCTGGTTGGCAATCGCCCACACAATCGACATCACGTTCTCTCTTTCGCCGTCGCCCTGTCGCTTCCCTGCTCGCCCTGCGACAGACATTCTCACATTCTTGACGGACGGACAGGGATAGCGCCAGCACGAGTGTGAGTGATAGTGCGAGTGATAGTGGGAGCACGAGAGTGATAAAGCGCGTGATACGGCCAGAAGAAGCGCGGCAAGCATCGCGTTGTCGCCAGCCGCGTGGAGTTTCGTCGCCCCCGCGTAGCCCCGGGCGAGAACCTCCGGCCGGAAGCCAGTCGACTCTGGGGAGGGGGGCCCCGCTGGCGAGAAGGCGGGTGGACCGGGGAAACCCCGAAGCGGCTCGTCCATATTTCCGCCGCTTCGGCCGCTAACGGCTCAGGCTCGACTGCCAAGAGCTGGATGTTATAGCGTGTCATAGACGTCATAGCCTTTTAGAGGAGTCAGACGATGGCAGAGCGAGAAGCGCGACCCACCAGCCCGTACCGACCCGGTTTCAACCAGGCGCCCGCGGTGCTCGCCGGGCGCGA
>JBKQIR010000226.1:0-3648 GCA_052148275.1 Solirubrobacteraceae bacterium | reverse complement strand
GCGCGGCCGTAGGCGCGGGCCACCCTGACCCGGACCTTGACAGCGCAGGCCGGCCGCGTAGCCACTACCCCCCAGCGCGCGGCTGTGGCCCGGGCGGCGTGGCGGCGGGGAAGGGAAAGGGAGTTGTGCGTGCCGGAGGGCGACGTGTCGCTGGAGGTTC
This sequence comes from Solirubrobacteraceae bacterium, assembly GCA_052148275.1. GTDB lineage: Bacteria > Actinomycetota > Thermoleophilia > Solirubrobacterales > Solirubrobacteraceae > Palsa-465. The sequence continues at coordinate 3,488 of JBKQIR010000226.1, read as the reverse complement.
GGGTGGCGATGGGCGCGCATCTGCGGCTCGGCCTGGGTGGCGAGCAGCAGCATCAGCACGGCTGCTGGAAGAGGGCGAGCTGGGCGGGACCGGGGTCGTCGAGCGGAAGGCTGCGGAACGTCTCGACCGCCGTCTGGTAGCGATCTCCGCCCTCGCCGAGCGTCTGGCACGGGTGCCAGAGCCTGACCAGGACTCGCCCTTCGCTTGGGCGTGGCTCGCGGGCGCGCTCGACCCACCCTTGGCGCTTGAGCGCGTCGAGCTCGGCCTCGGTGACGAGGTTGCCAGGCCGGGTCATGAGTCCTCCGCGAATAGCCGCAGCTGCGGGTCGGTGACGCTTGATCGTGGCGGCGAAGCCGCGGGCGCACTCGGGGCACGCCTTGCTGCGAGCGATCCCGGTGCCGCGCAGCGTGCCGGCCAGCTCGCCGAGCAGGCCGTTGTCGAGGACGCGGTAGAAGCGGTCGTCGGGCTTGCCCGGCAGTCCGCCTGCCAGCACCTTGAACACCTGGCCGCAGTCGCAGCTCCAGGTCGGCAGGGTCCGCTCCCACTCCTCCTGGCGCTCGTTCTCGAACGCCCCGGCGAGATACACGCCAGGGCGCTCGGCGAGCATGTCCTGCATCAGCTCGCCGGTGTATCGCACCTCCACCCGGCAGATCGGCTGGGTTCGGTAGAGGCGGTGCAGCGCCGCGAGCAGCTCCGGGTCGGGGTCGTCCTCGAGCCAGCCCTTTGCGGCGAGCACGTCGAGCGCGATCGCCACCACCAGGTCCTCGTTGCTCGTCGCGGCGCTGCGCGACGTGTCGCTCGCGGCCGCCGTCATCAGCTGGCCTCGCCGAACAGCGGCAGCTGCTCGTCGTCGACGTCGACGTGCCCGTTGCCCGAGACGCCGGGTGCCGGCTGGCGCCGCGAGGTGCTGGCCTGCATGGTGCGCAGCGCCGCGCCGGCGCCGGCGGTCTCGGCCAGCGAGCGGCGGATCGCTTGGAAGGTGCCCATGCCGCCCTCCTGGGCCATCAGCGCGAGCGCGTCGATGACCGGGATCCCGTCGCGGGTGTGCATGTCGAGCAGGCCGGGGACGTTCTCCATGCAGAAGCTGCGGGGGTGGATCTCGCAGATGATCCGCATGAACTCGAACACCAGCTCGTTGCGCGGATCGTCGGGCTGGCGGCGGCCCGCCTTGGAGAACCCCTGGCACGGCGGGCCGCCGAACACGCAGCCGACCTGATCGCTGTCCAGAGCCAGCTCGGCGAGGATCCGCTCGCCGCTCAGCGCACGGACGTCCCCGAAGAAGAACACCTCGCACGGCCGCACGTCCTTCTGGCCGGCGATCCAGCCCGACCCGAACTCAACGGACGCGCGTGCGCCTTCGACCAGCTGGCCGTTGAGATAGACCGGCTGTGGCGGCCGGGAGTGGTAGCGCCCAAGCCGCTTGCGGCCCTTGGTCCACCGCTGCTCGTCCTCCGGCGTGCAGAACACGATCCGGGTGCGCGGCGAACCGAGATTGCAGAGGTAGGTGTGGGCGGCGTCGACGTCGCACTCGTTCGCGGCGACCACGTGCCACCCGGCCTGCTTGAAGCCACACGAGAACCCCCCCGCGCCCGCGAACAGGTCGATCCCGACCGGCTGCCGCTCGGGGCTCTCGACGACGGTCGTCGCCCGCGCGTCGAGATCGGCCCAATCGGGGACGTAGATGCCGCTGTCGGTGCGATCCCAGCCATCGCCACCGCCGATCGTTCGGGTAGCCTGAAGTGACATCGCTCGGCTCCCTATTCCTCGTCGTCGGCGGCGTCGGCGCTGAGCGCGGTGATGAACCAGAACTCACCGTCGACCAATTCGATTTCGCTTGGCCGGCGTGCGGCCCAGCGGAGCATCTCGCCGAGGCTGAGGCGCCCCTGCCGGGCGGCCCGGACACGCTCCTGTGGGGTCATTGCCCACATGCGGGCGAGTCGGTCGCTGTCGATTCTCAGGCTCGCGACACGAGAGATCGGTGTGGCATTACTGTGGGATTGCATTCGAGGGTTCCTTCCTCGTTGCCGGCCCGGGGACGTTGGTAGCGTCGCCCGGGCACCTTTACGCTATGTAACTACATGTTACATGATGTGACGGCGGAATGCTAGCCGATGCGTGCTGTATCGTCGTGTTATGAGCGATATTTCTGGTTCGGTAGACGACGCGATCGAGGCGCAGGCGCAGGCGGTGCGCGAGACGAGACGCAACCTCATCTCCAAGCTCAGGGAGGAGCGACGCGCCCATGAGGAGGCGCGAGAGCGAGCGGAGCAGGCGCGAGAGCGCTTTGAGCGCACGGTCGCGCTGCTGGCGTCCGAGCGGCCCGAACGCGAGGACTGGCACGCGTTTCCAGGCGCGGTGCCCCGCGAGGAGCTGCTGAAGGAGTCCGGGTTGAGCACGCAGCAGCTGCACCGCCTGATGGAGCACCAACGGCGGCCGCCGGCGACACGTCGCTCAAGGCCTTGATTTGGCGGCGGCCGGCGGGCGACGTGTCGCTCGGAGCTCGGCGGCCCCCCCGGGGGGCGACGGCCCGTGAGGAACAATGGAACGAAAAGTGCCGGTAAGCGTCTCTGACCAATCGCTGAGACTGTCGCGTGCGCTCCTTTAATAGTTCACGCGAGGGATCGTCGGGCTACGGCGCTGCTTTGCGTCGTGCCCATGCCTGTTTGTAGCCCTCGGTCTCGCGTGGGCGCTTGTCCTTGCCGCGTTTGGAGGCGGCCCCGCCTATTGGCTTGCCCTGAGCTTTGCGGCGCGCGAGGCCGGCGCGGATCCGTTCGGAGCGTCGGACGGACTCCTGCGTGGCGACCCATGCGGCGACGGCGGCCAGCAGCTCGGTGGTCGCATCGGTCCCGTTGAGCCAGGGCTCTTGATGGCTGACGAGCGAGACGTTGCGCTCGCGCAGCTCGCGGATCAGCCGCAGCAGCTCCTCGACCCCCTGCCGGCAGAGTCGGTCCACGGCCCAGACGACGAGCACGGAGAACTCGCCGCGGTGCGCGTCCTCGAGTCTGGTTGTCCTCGTGCTGGCGATCGGTCGACACCCGGACCCAGATCGCCGCGTTCGCGGTCATGAACTGGACATTAGTCCAATTCACAGTGGAAACGGTGGCCGAACGCCCCGGGAATACAGGGGGTTCAGCGAGTCGGAATCGACGTAGTCCAATTCATCCGCAGACCGGCGGCGTGAGACGACTGCTCCTGAGCACCCGGCTCTGTGCTCGGGCGGTAGCGTGCCTGGGGTGACGGGAGAAGAGCATGAGCCGGCGAGCGCCGCGCAGCTGGCGGGAGCGATCGCCGCGCTGGGCTTGTGGAGCGGCGACCCGTCGGACTGTGACCACGACGCTGAGGCACGGCGGCTTGGCGGACCGCTTGCGTATCGCGCGCATCTGGCGAACTGGCTGCTCGGCGCGGTGCAGTCAGCGCTGATCGACCTCGAGGGCGAGCGGCTCGAGCGCGATGACTGGCTCGCCGCGCTCGCCCAAGAGGTCGCGGTC
>JBKQIR010000225.1:0-20325 GCA_052148275.1 Solirubrobacteraceae bacterium | reverse complement strand
TCCCGGAGCCACGACGCCAGGGCGGGGGCCGGTCCCGCTCTGGGGCCGTGCCGTCGTACCTCCCGGAGCCACGACGCCACGGCCGGGGCCGGTCGTGCTCTGCGGCGGGTCTCAGTGGCGCGCGAGCGCGGAGTCGAAGTCGAGTGCGACGCCGCGCGCGACGACCAGCACTGGCGCCGTCGACTCGGCGATCGCGTTCTGCGACCGGGCGGAGACCATCACGCGACCAGCCGGAGCCTCCGGACGCGAGCCGACGATCACCAGATCGACTCCGTGGTGAGCGTCTGTGACGCGGGCCACGAAGTGCGTCGCGAGCCTGTGCGCCGTGTCGATCGCGGCGTGGTCGTCGAGCCCCGCGAGCAGACCGATCGTCTGGATCCTGGGATCGCGGACGGCGCGGTAGCCGGCGGGCGCGATCGCGATCGCGGCGCAGCCTCCTTCGAGCAGCGACTGCGTCGTGTGCTGCACCGAGACGTGCCCGTTGGCGGTGCGATAGTCGGAGCCGAACACGATCAGCTGCGCGCTCTCCTGGGCGACGAGCTCCATCAGGCCCCTGCTGGTGGACGCGTTCACGACGACGCGGCGCTCGACCTCCATGTCGCCGAGCCAGCGTGCGCCACGGCCGAGCAACGCCTCGGCGTGATGCTCCTCACTGCGCTCGCGGGACTCCTCCCTGCGCAGCGAGTGCCGAACGTAAGCGAGCACTGGCGTGGCGCCGGCGCCGCCGAGCACACGCGCGAGCGAGAGCGCGTCCTGGTCGTTGAGGGTGTCGTCGTAGGAGACGATCGCGGTGACGGACATGGTTGGGGCCTCCGTGCGGTTTTCCCGGGCTCGTGAAACAAGAATCAGGTTCACTATCCCACCGGTCCCGCATCAGGACAAGTGAATGTGATCATCTCTAGCATTAGCGATGCTTATGCTGAACCTGTCACGGCTGCGGGTGCTCTGCGAGGTCATCGACCGCGGCTCCTTCTCGGCTGCGGCTGATGCGCTGGCGTACACGCAGTCGGCCGTCTCGCAGGCGATCGCCCGGTTGGAGGCGGAGACCGGGGCGACGCTCGTCGTCCGTGACCGGCGTGGAGTGCGTCCCACCGCCGCGGGGGCGACTCTGCGGGAGCACGCCGAGGCGATCTTCGCCCAGGTGCAGGCCGCGGAGGACGAGCTCGCGGCCGTGCTCGGTCTACGTGGCGGGCGCCTGCGGGTCGCATCGTTCCCCTCCGCCGGCGCGACGCTGCTGCCGCTCGCGGTCGCGACCTTCCGCCGGCGCCACCCTGATGTCGTGCTCACGCTCGCGGAGGGCGAGCCGGAGCAGATCGCCCCGCGCCTTCGTGCGGGCGAGCTCGATCTCGCACTCCTGTTCACGTTCCCCGGCATCCGCGAGCAACTCGACGACGGGCTGAATGCCGTCCGGTTGCTCGATGACCCGATGCACGTCGCGCTGCCGGCGGATCACGCGTTGAGCACGCGGCCGCGGCTTGCACTGGCGGACCTCGCAGGCGAGGATTGGGTGCAGACCTCTGCGTCGAGCACGTGCGCCCGACACGTCGTCCGCTCCTGTCTGGCTGCCGGCTTCGAGCCCAATGTCACCTTTGAGAGCGACGACTACGAAACCGTTCAGGGACTGGTGGCGGCGGGCGTCGGGGTCGCGCTGATCCCGCGGCTGGCGCTGGCCCGCGTGCGCCCAGGGGTCGTGGTGCGCGCGCTCTCGCCGCGGAGCCTGATGCGCCACGTCGTCGTCGCGACCGCGGAAGATCCGACGCTCGCGCCCGCCGCGCGAGCGATGCTCCAGATCCTGCTCGACAACGCGCCCCTGTTCCGATCCGGAGCGGGCCCCGCCCCGTAGTGGATCTGTCCGAGCGGCGGTGACGACCTGGCCGAAAAACGACGGAATACCGGACGTTTTTCGTCCAGCCTCGGACTATCGATGAGGCGCCACCCCCGCGCGCCAATCAGCTCCGCACGCCCAATCGCCGCGACGAGACGGCGACGAACCAGTCGCTGGCGTGGACCACGGCGAGTTCCCCGCCGAGCTCGTCCGCCAGCACCTCGGGAGTGAAGTAGCGCTTGTAGACCGCGAAGCTCGAGCCGTCATTGAGCGTCCGCGTCTGCCACTCGACCGCTGCGTGGTCGGGGCGCATGATCGAGTCCACGACGATCAGCTCCGGCGCGACGCGAAGCGCCTCTTGCAGGAAGCGTGTCCGCGACCCCGGCTCCAGATGTCCATAGAAGTGCGCCGTCAGCACCCGCTCGAACGCGCCGTCCGCGAACGGCAGCGACAGCGCATCACCTTGACTGAGCTTCGCGTGGGGCAGTCGCTCGGCGGCGATCGCGAGCATCTGGGCGCTCTGATCGAGGCCGGTGACGTCTCCGCGCAGATGGCGGGTGAGGTAGCCGGTGCCGCAGGCGACATCGAGCGTGCGGCGTGGTGGGAGCGCTGCCAGATCTCTCTCCAGCCGGACCACCGCCGCGTCCCAATCCGGGCGATCGCGTCCCGCGAAGACGCCCGTCCCCAGGTACCACTCGTCGTACTCTGGTGCCCGCGTGTCGTAGTAATCCTTCATTCGCACCGCGCTTTGTTGTAACCCTGCATTCGCCGCCGCGTGTCCTAGTAGTCACTCATCCGCGCCGCGCTTGGTTGTCCTTCATCCGCGCCGCGTGTCCTCGAAGTGCCTCATCCTGCGGTGTACCCTCACGGCGACATCATCCTGCGGTGTACCGTCACGGCGACTTCAGGTGCAGGAGGCGGTTGACATGCCGCGCGAAGCGTCCGAAATGACCGTGCCCGTGTCCGAAGATGGCGCTCGTCCCGAGCAGGATCACGAACGTGCCCGCGACCAGGGCGGTGATCGACAGCATCGCCGGCCAGTGTCGCTGCAGGAAGTCCCGAACGGTCCCAAGCACGTCGTTGGCGCGATCGCCCGCGATCCATAGCACGGCCGCGATCGCCGCCAGCGGCAGGATGAAGCAGAGGTTGAACAGCACCAGCAGCAGCATCTGGCGGGGAAGGCCGAACGGCGAGCCGACGATCACGGCGATCGCCGCGAAGTACGGGAACGCCGTGGGCAGCTCCACCGCCGTGATCGTCGCTCCGAGCGCCGCGCCCGACTTGCTCGCAGTCTCGGATACGGGGAGGCTGCGCTTCACGAGCCGGTTGCGCTTGCGCCAGACGACGATCCCGCCGACGATCAGCGCCGCGCCCGCGATCACCTCTAGGACCTCCCGCGTAACGTGGTTGGGGCGCGGCACGAGCGAGAGCAGCAGCTGACCGGGGCCGAGCGCGATCAGCGCTCCTCCCGTCAGGTAGACGGCGAACACCGCGAGCGTGAACTCGGTGACGTTCTCGCGCGGGCGCTCGCCGCTCGCGAGCAGCAGCGCCGGCGCGATCGTCGTCGGGTTCAGCGAGTCGGCCAGCCCGATCGAGATGACGATTCCGATCAGCCGGAGCATCGCTCAATTCTCTCGGCGCGCAGTTGTGCGTGCGTCAGCGTTGAGTTGTGCCTGCGTCGTCGTCGTGGTCGAACGGAAGCGCGTGCGCGTGCGCGCGGGGCCGGGGGCGGTCATGCGAACAGGAGCTCGCGTGCGCGTGCGCGCGGGGGCGGGGGCGGTCATGCGAACAGGAGCTGCTCGTCCTCGTTGTCGTCGACCGGCCGCTCGCAGACCGGGCACCACCAGCGCGCCTGGAGCGGGCTCCCGCAGAGCGCGTGCAGCGGCGGTGACGCCGCATCGGCATCGCGCGCTCCCCAGCCCGCGAGTAGGGTGAGCGCGCCCGCCAGCTCGCGCCCCGCGGCGCTGAGCTCGTAGACGAACCGCGGCGGGCGCTCCGAATACGGCCGGGCGACCACGATCGCGTTGCGCTCGAGCGCTCGGAGACGCTGCGTGAGCACGTTCGGAGCGATCCCCGTGACCGCCTCCTTGAGCTCTCCGAAGCGCCGAGGCCCGTCGAGCAGAGCGGCCACCACGAGCAGCGTCCAGCGATCGCCGACGCTCGCGAGTGCGTGTGCGAGCGCCGCGTGCATCGCATCGCCCGGATCTGTCTCGGATACCCCAGCTGCCATCTGCCCGCCAATCCTATGTGCCCTTCACGAGGCCGTCTGACTCACCAGCGGCGAGACGGCCACACGGGTAGTATCGTTGTGACTTGCAATTCGCAACTGACTCTCTGAAAGACAGAGGGGGAGCCATGATGGACATTGGGATCCTCGAGGAGCTCGAGGGCAGGATTCAGCAGGCCGCCTGCAGCGTCGGGCCCGCCGTCGTCGGTCTCGGCCGTGGTTGGGGCGTCGGCTCCGGCGTCGTCATCGGCGAGAGCCGCGTGCTGACCAACGCGCACAACCTGCGCCACGACGAGGTCGCGATCACGTTCGGCGACGGACGCCGCGAGGCGGGCCGGGTCGCCGCGTCGGACACGGATCTCGACCTCGCCGTGATCAGCGTCGACACCGCAGGCATCGAGCCGCCGGCGTGGGCGCTCGGAGCAGGCGTCGATGGATCGCCGGCGGGCGCCGCAGGTGGCGAGGACCCCGCGGGCCACGACGCATCCGCGAACGGCGACACCGGCGAGCTTCCAGCCGTCGGGCGCTTCGTCATCGCCCTCGGCAACCCGGGCGGCCGCGGCCTGCGTGTGACGCCCGGCTTCGTGTCCGGTGCGGCGCGGAGCTTCCGCGGACCGCGCGGGCGGCGCATCGCCGGCGCGATCGAGCACACGGCGCCGCTGCCTCGCGGCTCCTCGGGCGGTCCGCTGCTCGACGGCGACGGCCGACTGCTCGGGATCAACACGGTGCGCGTCGACGGCGGGCTGATCCTCGCGATCACGCTGGACGGCGCGATGCGCGACCGGATCGAGGCGCTCGGCCGCGGTGAGGCGCCCAAGCGGGCGCGCCTCGGCGTCGTGATCGTGCCGCCCCGCGCGGCGCGCCGCCTGCGCCACGCGGTCGGCCTCCCCGAGCGCGACGGGATCCTGATCCGCTCCGTCGAAGATGGCGGACCCGCGGAGCGAGCCGGCCTGCAACGCGGCGATCTGATCGTCGCCGCCGCCGGCGTGCCGATCGACAGCACCGATGCGCTCTACGAGAGCCTCGATGCGGCCACGTCGAGCGGAAAGATCGAGCTTGCGGTCCTGCGTAGCAACGAGGAGCGCACAGTCACGGTCACTTTCTCTGAGTGAGCACGATGGCGGACGCGCAGATGAACGGCTCCATGACCGGGCTCCCTTTCGGTGACGGCGCCGGCCCCCAGGCCGGCGACGGCGAGGATCACGAGGCGGAGGCGCTCGACGCCTACTCGCGCGTGGTCGTGCACGTCGCCGAGCGGCTCTCGCCGTCGGTCGCCAACCTTCGTGTCAATCGCCGCACGCGAGGCGGGGTCGTGCCCGCGGGGGCGGGCAGCGCGGTCGCGCTCACCCCGGACGGCTTCATGCTCACCTCCGCGCACGTCGTGCACCGCTCGAACGCCCCTGGTCGCGCGTCATTTCCGGACGGCCTCGAGCTCAGTTTCCGGGTGATCGGCGTCGATCACCTGTCGGACCTCGCGCTGCTGCGAGCTGACGGCGGCGCGCTGACGCCCGCGGCGCTCGGCGACGCCGACCGGCTGCGTCCCGGCCAGCTGGTTGTCGCGATCGGCAACCCGAACGGCTTCGGCGGCTCGGTGACAGCCGGCGTCGTGTCCGCGCTCGGCCGCTCGCTGCCCGCGCGCTCCGGGCCGACGGTGCGCTTCATCGACAACGTGATCCAGACCGACGCGGCGCTCAATCCGGGCAACTCGGGCGGTGCGCTCGCCGACGGGCGCGCGCGTGTGGTGGGGATCAACACCGCCGTCGCCGGCGTCGGACTCGGGCTCGCGGTTCCGATCAACGAGGCGACGCGCGTGATCATCGGCGCGCTGATGCGCGACGGTCGCGTGCGCCGCGCGTACATCGGGATCGGGGCCGGTGCGCGGCCGCTCGGGCCGCGCGCACGGATCGAGCTCGGCCGCACGCAGGGCGTCGAGCTGACCGAGATCGCGCCGAACAGTCCGGCTCAGCGAGCGGGCCTGCGCCCCGAGGATCTGATCGTCGCCCTGGGTGAGGCGCCCGTGGAGCGCGTGGAGGACATCCAGCGGTTGATGAGCGAGGAAGCGATCGGGCGTCCGATCGCCGTCCGGATCCTGCGCGGCGAGCGCTGGCTCACGGTGGAGCTGGTACCTGCGGCGCTGCCGGAGTAGCGCTCCCGACATCGGCCGGAGGCCCCCTGGGCGGGATCTTCCGTGGCCGACCTCGAGTAGCTACACTGAGCCGGGCGCCTCGGGGCGTTCATCGACACGCCCGGATGCCGGATTTCGCCACCTTCCACCACTGAACGGGAACTGATCTTCTAAATGGCCCGTGGAGACGTACGGATAGCTGCGACCCTCGCGTGCGAGGAGTGCAAGCGTCGCAACTACCAGACCAAGAAGAGCAAACGCAACAACCCCGAGCGCCTCCAGATGCGCAAGTACTGCCGCTGGTGCAGGCGTCACACCTCGCATCGCGAGACGCGATAGCCGACCGCACCACGCTGTGGCCAGCAACCGCAAACGGATGAGGGCCCGGCGCCAGAGCCGACCCGATGACGGCGCCGGTCGCGCGATCCTGGGCGGCACCGACTTCGATCCCGCACCGCCGGACCTCGACGAGGCGCCCCCTCCGCTGGAGCACGCGACGCCGGATGCCGAGCTCGCCGAGGCGCAGCTCGCGCTCGGACGGCCCGAGCTCGCGGACGCGGTCAGTGACGAGGAGAGCCTCACCGAGTACGAGGAGGAGTACGACCAGGGCGCCGACGAGCTCGAGGAGCTCGACGACGCCGGCGGCGGCGTCACGAGCATCGGAGGTGGTGGATCGGGTCGTGGCGGCGGCACCGGTCGCGGCCGTGGCGGCGGTGGCGCCGCACGCAGCGGAGGAAGCGGCGGCGGCGAGCTCGCCCTTCCCGCTGGCGCCGCGGTCGAGCACGTCAGCATGGTCTCGCGCCTTGTCGCCTTCCTGCAGGGAAGCTGGCGCGAGCTTCACCGAGTACAGTGGCCTGATCGCCGCCAGGTGATGCAGGCCACCGGGGTGGTCCTGGGCTTTGTCATCGTGGCCGGCGTCTATCTCGGCGTGGCCGATTGGGCCGCCCAGAAGATCGTCAACCTCATCATCACTAAGTAGCTCTCACACATGTTTCGCTGGTACGTCGTCAACACATACTCCGGACACGAGAAGAAGGTCAAGCAGAACCTCGAGCATCGCGTGGTCTCGCTCGGCCAACAACGCTCGGTCCGTCAGATCGTGGTCCCGACCGAGTCGGTGTCCGAGATGAAGGACAACCAGAAGATCACGGTCGAGAAGCGCACGATGCCCGGCTACGTGCTCGTGAACATGGACCTCAACGAGGACTCGTGGGCGCTCGTCAAGGGCACCCCGGGCGTCACGGGGTTCGTCGGCGCATCGAACGAGCCGGTCCCGCTCACCCAGGCCGAGGTCGACCGCCTGTTGCATCAGGAGACCGCCGAGCGCCCGCGCAGCCGAGCGCAGTTCTCGCTGGGTGAGGCGATCAAGGTCGTCTCGGGGCCGCTGTCGGATTTCAGCGGCGAGATCTCCGAGGTCAACGAGGACGCCCAGCGGCTCAAGGTGCTCGTCTCGATCTTCGGGCGCGAGACTCCGGTCGAGGTCGGCTTCGACCAGGTGAAGAAGCTGTGATGCTCGCGCGGGCCCTTGTTCTGCGCGGCCGCGGGGCGAGCGTTACTCTCAGACGGTTGGGCTAGACGCCCGCGAAGCAAGATCCTTTCCCAGAGGTCCCAGAATCGAATGGCCAAGAAGGTCCTAACACACATCAAGTTGCAGGCGACGGGCGGGCAGGCGAGCCCGGCGCCGCCGATCGGCCCCGCGCTCGGTCAGCATGGCGTAAACATCATGGAGTTCGTCAAGTCCTTCAACGCGCAGACGCAGGCTGACATCGGCACGGTGATCCCGGTCGTGATCACCGTCTACGAGGACCGGTCGTTCACGTTCGTGACGAAGAGCCCGCCCGCCGCGGTGCTTATCAAGCAGGCGCTCGGAATCGAGAAGGGCTCACCGGAGCCGCATTCCAAGAAGGTCGCGACGATCTCCCAGGATCAGCTGAGGGCGATCGCGGAGAAGAAGATGAAGGATCTGAACGCAAACGACATCGACGCGGCCGCGAAGATCATCGCCGGCACCGCTCGCTCGATGGGCGTGGAGGTGGCGTGATGCACCACGGCAAGACGTACCTGGACGCCAAGCAGCGCTTCGACCGCACGCGCGAGTATGGCCCCGCCGAGGCGGTCGCGCTCGTCAAGCAGCTCGCTCGCGTGAAGTTCAACGAGTCCGTCGAGGTGCACGTCCGCACCGGTCTGAACGTCCGTCACGCCGACGAGCAGCTGCGCGGCACGATCGCGCTGCCGAACGGTCTCGGCAAGGACGTCAAGGTCGCCGTGTTCGCCCAGGGCGAAAAGGCCCGCGAGGCCGAGGAGGCCGGCGCCGACGTCGTCGGCGCCGAGGACCTGGCGGCCCGCATCCAGGACGGCTTCGACGATTTCGACGTCGCGATCGCCACTCCGGACATGATGCCCGTCGTCGGCCGCCTCGGCCGGATCCTCGGTCCGGCCGGCAAGATGCCGAACCCGAAGGTCGGCACGGTCACGATGGACGTCTCCAAGGCGGTGCAGGAGTCCAAGGCCGGCAAGGTCGAGTACCGCACCGACCGCCACGCGATCGTCCACCTCGTGATCGGCAAGCGCGAGTTCGAGGATCGCAAGCTGCTCGAGAACTACCAGGCCGTGATGGAGGAGCTGATCCGGGCCAAGCCGGCGGCCGCCAAGGGTCGCTATATCCGCTCGGTCACGGTCGCATCGTCGATGGGTCCAGGCATCAAGGTCGATCCCTCGCGCGTGCGCGACATCGTCGAGGAGCAGGTCGCCGCGTAACAAGTCTGCAATCAAGAGTGAAGCCCGAGACCTCCGGCGGCGCGTGCGCGTAAGCCCGGAGCAGGCGGAACGATCGATCTGCTGCGGTTCGCCGCCGCCTCTCGACGCCCGCCTGACCGCGGGCGTTGTTTCTGAGAGGACCTGATGAATCGAGAACAGAAAGCAGCAGTCATAGCCGAGGTCGCCGGCCAGATCGCCTCTGCTGAGGGGATCTTCGCGGTCGACTACCGTGGCATCACGGTTGCCCAGATCGCGGACCTGCGCGAGAAGCTGCGCCAGGCCGATACCACGCTGCGCGTCGTCAAGAACTCGCTCAGCGAGCTCGCGGCGGACCGCGCCGGCATCGGCGAGCTGAAGTCGTTGCTGGAGGGCCCGATCGCGCTCGCGCTCGTGCGCGGCGACGTCGCGCAGGCCGCCAAGGTGCTGAGCGACGAGGCCCGCGCGCTGCGTGGACCGCTCGAGTTCAGGGGCGGCGTGCTCAACGGCACGATCCTCACCCCCGACGACGTGCGGTCGATCGCGAGGCTGCCGTCCCGCGATGTCCTCCATGCGCAGCTCGTTGGGACGATCGCGGCTCCGCTGTCCGGGTTGGTCCGGACCCTGAACGCTTTGATCGCGGGGCTCGCGGTTGCGTTGAAGGAAGTCGCGGACAAGGGGCTTGTCTCGGGCACCGGACGTTCGGGTGCTCCTGTCGACTCTGGAACGGAACCGGCGTCGCAGGACGCTCCGCGAGTGGCCTCGGACGCCGCTCCCGCCCCAGAGGTCGACTCGCCGGCACCGGTTGACGCGCCCGCCGAGCCTCAGGATGCCGCGGTTCCTGAACCCGAGGACGCGGCGGTCGCTGAGCCCGAGCCCGTCGATGCCGTTGCGGAGCCGGAGCCGGAGGTACTCGCTGAGGCTCCTGAGGTGGAGCCCGAGCCGGTCGACGCGGTCGCCGAGCCCGAGCCGGTCGATGCCGAGCCGGTCGATGCCGAGCCGGAGCCCGAGCCGGTCGATGCCGAGCCGGAGCCCGAGGCCGAGGCATCTCAAACTGAACCAACTGACGAAACCGAAGGCGAGGCCGCGTCGGACGCGGCGGACCCGTCCGACGAGTAAGGAGGAACCATGCCTACGACACAAGAGTGGATCGAGGAGCTCAAGACCATCTCGGTGCTCGAGCTGTCCGAGCGCATCAAGGCGCTCGAGGAGGCGTTCGGCGTATCGGCGACCGCCGTGGCGGCCGCTGCGCCGGCTGCGGCCGGAGGCGGCGGAGACGGAGCCGGCGCCGAGGAGGCCGAGGAGAAGACGCAGTTCGACGTCGTCCTGATGGAGGCCGGCGGCACCAAGATCCAGGTCTACAAGGTCGTGCGCGCCGCCACCGGCCTCGGCCTGAAGGAGTCCAAGGCGCTCGTGGACGAGGCGCCCAAGGCCGTCAAGGAGGGCATCGACAAGGCCGAGGCGGAGAAGCTCAAGGCCGAGCTCGAGGAAGCCGGAGCGGTCGTCGAGATCAAGTGAGCGCAGCCGGCTGCGCTGTCCGGGGCGGCCCGTGCAACGCGGACCTGTCATTGCTCGGCAACCTGCCGATAACAGTCGGGTAATGAGCCTGTTCAAGCGCGCCGGCGTCGCGAAGCTTGCCGTCCCGGAGGGCGCGCTCGGCCTCGGTCATGTCGGTGCCCCGCCGGAGGCCGGCCCTGCTACGGCACTCGGGCGGGGGTCTCCACGGCCGGAGGTGTTCGTCGCGCGGCAGCCGATCTTCGATCGGGGGTTGAACGTGGTCGGCTACGAGTTGCTGTTCCGCGACGGGTACGCCGACTCGGCGGTGGTCGTCGACGCGGATGGTGCGACCGCGACCGTCATGCTGAACTCGATCACCGAGATCGGCTTTGAGCGGATCGTCAACGGACGCCCCGCCTGGATCAACGTCTCGCGCGAGTTCATGCGCCAGGGCCTCGTCCAGCTGCTGCCACCGCAGCAGCTGGTGCTCGAGATCCTCGAGGACCAGATGATCGACGACGAGATGATCGCCGTGGCCGCCGACTTGAAGGCTCGCGGTCACCGGCTCGCGCTCGACGACTACCAGTACACGCCCGAGAGCGAGCCGCTGCTCGGGCTGGTCGACTTCGTCAAGCTCGACCTGATCGCACTCGGCCGCGACGGCCTCTCGGAGATGGTCGCCAGGTTGAGCTCCTACGACGTGACGCTGCTCGCAGAGAAGCTCGAGACCCAGGAGGAATATGCTTACTGTGCGGAAGCGGGTTGTGAGCTCTTCCAGGGCTACTTCTTCTGCAGACCTGAGGTCATGAGGAGCAAGCGCATCGACGCGAACCGTGCGGCAGTTCTCGATCTGCTGGCGGTTCTGCATGACCCCGACGTCGAGGTCGCCGACCTGCAGCACAGGATCGCGCTCGATGTCGGGCTCAGCTTCCGGTTGCTGCGCTACGTCAACTCGGCCTTCTTCGGGCTGCGACAGCAGGTCCGCTCGATCGGTCAGGCGGTGACCCTGCTGGGGCTGGAGCATCTGAAGCAGTGGGCATCGCTGACGGTGTTCACCAGCATCGACGACAAGCCCGCCGAGCTGGCGGTGACTGCGCTGGTCCGCGGCCGGTTCTGCGAGCTCGCGGGGCAGGCGCAGCACCCGGTGAGCAACAACGAGCTGTTCACGCTGGGCCTCTTCTCCGTGATCGACGCGCTGTTCGACACGCCGATGGAGGAACTGCTGGACAAGCTCCCGCTCGCGCCCGACCTGTGCGACGCGCTGGTCCGCCACAAGGGTCCGAAGGGCGAGCTGCTCGACTGCCTGACTGCGCTCGAGGATGGCGACTTCGACACGGCGCACGGCATCGTGCCGACCGCCGGCGATCTGTACATCTCGGCGCTCGCGTGGGCGGACGACGTGACCGAGCCGCTGTTCAGCTGAGCACGACGATCAGGCCGACGCGGCCTGCCCGCCCAAGCATCAGCTTCCCGAGAGCTCGATCACGCTCCACTGGCGCCCGCCATCGTGTCAGCGCCCGAACAGCGGTTCCGCGGCGTCGTCAGCCCAGGCGAGCGCGGAGACGTAGAGCTCGCCGGCGGTCGGCAGTATCCCCTCCGCCTTGTCGAAATCGCCGTTCTCGAGTGCGTTCAGGCACTCGAGCATGGCCCCCTTGCGGCCTTTGTGGTCAACCAGCGCCTCGCGCATGTCGGACGCGAGCGGAAGCTTTGCGAGCAGTTCCTTCATTGGCGTATCGAGCAACGCGTCGATGACCGAGAAGAGGCCGAGCGTGAACATCTCGTTGCCGTTTGCGTCGAGATGGTTCTGCCCCGCCAGCTCGCAGAAACGGCCGCGCACCAGAGCGGTGATGGTCAGCTCGGCGGGTTTGCCGTCGATGCTGGTGAACACCGTCAGGGAGGCCCACTGCTTCAGATGCTCCAGCCCCAGCAGGGTCACCGCCTGACCGATCGAGCGGACCGGCTGGCGCAGGCCGAAGAATGCCGAGTTGATGTAGCGCAGCAGCCGGAAGCTCAGCCCCACGTCGAGCGCGATCTTGTGCTGCAGCTCGACGATCTCGACAGCGGGATCGTGCAACAGCGCGAGCAGCTCGAGTACCGCAACGCGGTTGGCGTCGATTCGCTTGCTCCTCATGACCTCCGGCTTGCAGAAGAAGTAGCCCTGAAACAGCTGACACCCCGCGTCAGCGCAGTAGGCGTAGTCCTCTTGCGTCTCGAGCTTCTCCCCGACTAGTGTCACGCCGTAGGGTTGCATGCGCGCGACCATCTCCGAGAGCCCTTCGCGGCCGAGATCGATCAGGTCCAGCTTGACGAAATCGACCAGGTCCAACAGCGGCTCGGCGTCGGGGGTATAGCGGAAGTCATCGAGCGCGAGCCGGTGCCCGCGCAGCTTCAGCTCGGCGACGGTGGCGATCATTTCATCGTCGATCTCCTGGTTCTCGAGGATCTCGAGCACCAGCGGCTGCGGCGGCAGCAGCCGTACGAGACCCTGGCGCATGAACTTCCGCGAGACGTTGATCCACGCCGCGCGCCCGTTCACGATCTTCTCAAAGCCGATTTCGGTGATCGAGTTCAGCACGACCGTCGCGGTCGCTCCCTCCTGATCGACGATCACGGCCGAATCGGCAAGCCCGTCGCGGAACAGGAGCTCGTAGCCGACGACCTTCAGGTTCCTGTCGAAGATCGGTTGTCGTGCGACGAATACCTCCGACCTTGCAGGCCGCCACGCCACGGCCACGCCTTCAAGGGCGCTCTCGCGCGCCCGCGCGTCGTCTCGGGAGGCACGCTTGGACGTCCGCATATGCTCGATTAATCGGCAGCTAGGCCCGGCCCATAACCGCCGAGAAC
The DNA here is from genome assembly GCA_052148275.1 of Solirubrobacteraceae bacterium. Lineage (GTDB taxonomy): Bacteria > Actinomycetota > Thermoleophilia > Solirubrobacterales > Solirubrobacteraceae > Palsa-465. Next base: position 7,074 of record JBKQIR010000225.1, on the reverse strand, counting down.
AGAACGACCAGCCAATGGTGGCGCCTGCTTCGGGATGACGTCGACTCCCTGCTCGTCTGAGCCGCGCGGAGCCGAAGCCCGCTAGTCCATTCCGGAGATGCGGCTCTGAAGCACGTCCGACGACGACTCGACCGCGTCGATCAGTTGCCCGACGGGATGATGCTTCTCGACCGAATGGCGCAGCGGCTTGTCGCGATCGATGTAGGTGTATGTCTTGCCGGCCCTGCGCTCACGGCGGATGTAGCCGCCCTCCTCGAGGTCGTAGAGGATCTGCTCGATGATGTCGAGGTCGACTCCGAGCTCGGTGGCGAGCTCGTCGGCATCCTTGCGGGGGTCGCGCGCTAGCACGATGAGCACGTGCGCGTGGTCGGTCAGGAACGTCCAGTAGGTCAGGGATTCAAAGGTCAACGGCATGTCTTTGCGCTCTGATGGCGGCTCTGATGGCGACTCTGATGGCGGCATGTCTTCACATCCTCATGGGCAGCGATATGCGCTACAGCCAGCATACGAGGGTTCTCCTTTCGGCAAATCAGCCGGATCCCGCTCGATCCCCCTGGGCCGTTCTCCGTAGGTCCATTTGCCGGGGAGACTTGCCTCGCGTCGTCATTCGCCTTACACTGCCACCACTCAGCCGATAGCCGCAGCCGCCCGGAAATCTGGCGCCGCGCCACATACGTGGCCGTCAGGGGCGGGGTCCGTGAGAGTTGAGTGGTCCTGCACAGGGCACCGATGCCGTGTGCTATCTTTGCTGGTCGCGCCTCCGAGGGTGAAAAGCCCCTCTTGCGCGCGCCACCTCATTTCTTCTCTCCACGCCCGAGGAGTCGCCGTCTTGGCAACCGCTCAAGCACCCCGGACCCGCCGCAGCTTCGCGCGCCTCAACAAGATCCTTGAAGTCCCGAATCTCATCGACATCCAGCGCCGGTCGTTCGACTGGCTGACCGATACCGACGGGGGCGGTCTCCGGGAGACGATCGACGACATCTCGCCGATCGAGGACTACACCGGCCATCTCGCCGTCCAGTTCGGCGAGTTTCAATTCGACGAGCCGATCGCGAGCCTGGACCAGTGCCGCGAGAAGGATCTCACCTACGCCCGCCCCCTGACGGTGACGGTCGCATTCATCAACCGCGAGACTGGCGAGATCCGGGAGCAGTCGGTGTTCATGGGCGACTTTCCGTGGATGACCGAGCGCGGCACGTTCATCATCAACGGCACCGAGCGCGTCGTCGTCACGCAGCTGGTGCGCTCGCCGGGCGCCTACGTGATGGAGCCCAAGGACCGGGAGAAGCAGGTCTTCATCGCCAACCTGATGCCGGCGCGTGGCTCGTGGCTGGAGCTGGAGATCGACAAGAAGGGCCGGGTGTACGTCCGCATCGACCGCAAGCGCAAGCTGCCGGTGACCGTGCTGCTGCGGGCGATGGGCTACGCCTCGGACGACGAGATCATGCGGATGTTCGGCAGCTCGCTCTATATCCGCCTGACGCTGGAGGCCGACGCGGAGCTGACGCGCACCGAGGAGGGCGCGTTGATCGAGCTGTTCAAGAAGCAGCGCCCGGGCGAGCCGCCGTCGATCGACGCCGCCCGTTCACTGCTGCACCAGCTGTTCTTCGATCCCAAGCGCTATGACCTCACGCGCGTCGGGCGCTACAAGCTGAACTCGCGACTGGGCCTTGACATCGACCTCGACACGCGCACGCTGACGCACGACGACATCATCGCCCTCGTGCAGGAGCTCGTGTCGCTGCCGAAGCGCCTGGGCATGTCCGAGGAGCCCGAGAACGAGGCGAAGGACTACGCCGCCGAGGCGGTGTCGATGCCGCGCGAGGCGATTCAGGACCGCCTGGACGAGTACGAGCACTTCGGCAACCGCCGCCTGCGGACGGTCGGCGAGCTGATCCAGGAGGCATTCCGGATCGGCCTGTATCGCATGGAGCGCGTGGTGCGCGAGCGCCTCACGACCGAGGACGCCGACACGATCACGCCGCAGACGATCGTCAACATCCGTCCCGTGGTCGCAGCGCTCAAGGAGTTCTTCGGGTCGAGCCAGCTCTCGCAGTTCATGGACCAGACCAACTCGCTGGCGGGCCTCACCCACCGCCGTCGCCTGAGCGCCCTGGGCGCGGGCGGTCTGACGCGTGAGCGCGCGCCGATCGAGGTGCGCGACGTGCACCCCACCCACTACGGCCGCATGTGCCCGATCGAGACCCCCGAGGGTCCGAACATCGGCCTGATCGGCTCGCTGTCCTCCTACGCGGAGATCTCCGAGCACGGGTTCGTCACGACCCCTTACCGGATCGTGCGCGACGGCTACGTGACCGACGAGATCGTCCGGATCGACGCCACCCAGGAGGAGGAGTCGAGGATCGCGCAGGCCAACGCCGAGGTCGACGCGGAAGGCCGTCTCGTCGGCGATGAGATCATCTGCCGCACGCAGGCGGGCCAGTATGTCTGGGTCCCGCCGGAGGAGGTCGACCTGATCGACGTCTCGCCCGAGCAGATCTGGTCGGTCGCCACCGCGATGATCCCGTTCCTGGAGCACGACGACGCCAACCGGGCGCTGATGGGCTCCAACATGCAGCGCCAGGCGGTGCCGCTGCTGGTCACCGACGCGCCGCTGGTCGGCACCGGTATGGAGCGTCGGGCGGCGATCGACACGGGTGATGTGGTGCTCGCCACGAACCCCGGCGTGATCGGCTACATCGACGCGGAGCGGATCGTGATCGACCGCACCGAAGGCGGCCAGGACGAGTACGAGCTGCACAAGTTCATGCGCTCCAACCAGGGCACCCTGATCCACCAGAAGCCGATCGTCCAGGTCGGCACCGAGGTGGTGGAGGGGAGCGTGCTCGCCGACGGCTCGGCCACCGACCACGGCGAGATGGCGCTCGGCAAGAACCTGCTGGTCGCGTTCATGTCCTGGGAGGGCTACAACTTCGAGGACGCGATCATCCTCTCCAAGCGGCTGGTCGCCGACGACGAGCTCACGTCGATCCACATCGAGGAGTATGAGATCGACGCGCGCACGACCAAGCTCGGCGACGAGGAGATCACGCGCGACATCCCGAATCGCTCCGAGGAGTCGCTGCGGAACCTCGACGACCGCGGCATCGTCCGGATCGGCGCCGAGGTCACCTCGGGCGACCTGCTCGTCGGCAAGGTCACGCCGAAGGGCGAGACCGAGCTGACGGCCGAGGAGAAGCTGATCCGCGCGATCTTCAAGGAGAAGGCGCGCGAGGTTCGCGACACCTCGCTCAAGGTGCCGCACGGCGAGGGCGGCGTCGTGATCGACGTCAAGACGTTCCGCCGCGACGAGGGCGACGACCTCCCGCCGGGCGTCAACGACCTCGTGCGCGTGTTCGTTGCCAAGAAGCGCAAGATCGCCGAGGGCGACAAGCTCGCGGGCCGTCACGGCAACAAGGGCGTCATCTCGAAGATCGTCGACATCCAGGACATGCCGTTCCTGGAGGACGGCACCCCGGTCGACGTGATCCTCAACCCGCTCGGCGTGCCGAGCCGCATGAACCTCGGTCAGATCCTCGAGACCCACCTCGGGTGGGTCGCGGCCAACGGGTGGTACGCGGACGGCTCGGAGGCGGTCGCGCTCGCCAAGGACGTCGCCGTCAACGCGACCGATGGCGCCAAGCCGAAGGTGTACGTCGCCACGCCGGTGTTCGACGGCGCCACCGTCGCTGACGTCGACGAGGCGCTCGTGCGCTGGCACGACGAGCACGAGGCGAACCACGGCCGGATCAGGATGGACGTCGACAAGCACCGCCGCGCCGGCGAGTGGGCGTCGGGCAAGGTGCGGCTGTTCAACGGCCGCACCGGAGAGCCGTTCTCCGAGATGGTGACGGTCGGCTACATGTACATCCTGAAGCTGCTGCACCTCGTCGACGACAAGATCCACGCGCGCTCGACGGGCCCGTACTCGCTCGTCACCCAGCAGCCGCTGGGCGGCAAGGCGCAGTTCGGCGGCCAGCGTTTCGGCGAGATGGAGGTGTGGGCGCTCGAGGCCTACGGCGCTGCGTACACGCTGCAGGAGATGCTGACGATCAAGTCCGACGACACGGTCGGGCGCGTGAAGGCCTATGAGGCGATCGTCAAGGGCGAGAACATCGCCGAGCCCTCGATCCCCGAGTCCTTCAAGGTCCTGCTCAAGGAGATGCAGTCGCTGGCGCTCGACGTCAACGTCGTCTCCGAGGAGGGCGAGCGCGCCGAGATGCGTGAGGAGGACGACGACCTGCTGCGCGCCGCCGAGGAGCTCGGGATCGACCTCAGCGGCGTCCGCTCCACCGACGGGGCCGCCGCCGACGAGGCGATCGAGCACGAGGGCGACACGCTCGAAGCCTCCGGCGAGGAGCTCGAGGAAGAGGAGGATCCCGACCTCGAGACCGGCGAGGATCTGGCGGCGGAGGACTTCGAGTCCGACGTCGACCCGATGCTCGACCCGGACGTCGAACCCGGTGAGGCTGAGGGCGTCACCGAAGAGGCTGAGGGCGTCCCCGAAGAGGCTGAGGCATAGCGATCGGGAGCGTGCTGCCTGCGGGCAGCACGCCACGCCCACCTGCACTCACAGCACCACGACTTCACACAGCACCAAGCACCCCAAGGAATCGCCTTGATCGACATCAACAACTTTGACGCCATCGAAATCGGCCTCGCCTCCTCCAAGCAGATCCGCTCATGGAGCTCGGGGGAGGTCACCAAGCCGGAGACGATCAACTACCGCACGCTCAAGCCCGAGAAGGACGGTCTCTTCTGCGAGCGCATCTTCGGCCCGACGAAGGATTGGGAGTGCTACTGCGGCAAGTACAAGCGCGTGCGCTACAAGGGCATCGTCTGCGAGCGCTGCGGCGTCGAGGTGACCCGCTCGAAGGTCCGCCGCGAGCGCATGGGCCACATCGACCTCGCCGCTCCCGTGTCGCACATCTGGTTCTTCAAGGGCGTCCCGAGCCGGATCGGCTACCTGCTCGACATGGCCCCGAAGGAGCTCGAGAAGGTCCTCTACTTCGCCGCCTCGATGGTCACCTGGGTCGACGAGGAGGCGCGCGCGCGTGACCTCGAGATCCTCGAGGGTGAGGTCGCGAAGGTGCTCGACGCCTACGGCGCCGAGAAGGAGGAGCGGATCCTGGAGCTCAAGGAGTCGCTCGCGCGCCGCGAGGGCTACCTCGAGGGCGGTAAGAGCGGCCGTGACTTCTCAGACGACGACCATCTGTGGGCCGAGACGCTGGAGGTCAACCTCGGAAAGCTGTCCGATGAAGAGCGCGAGAAGATGCTGAAGGACCTGCGCAAGAGCTTCCAGGCGGACATCGACGACACGGAGGCCTACATCGAGGACGCCGCCGAGCGCGTGCGCCAGGTGTGGGAGCTGTTCAAGACGATGCAGGCCAAGGACGTGGTCAACGACGAGACGCTGTTCCGTGAGCTGAAGGACCGCTTCGGCTCGCCGTTCGGGTTCGGCGAGTACTTCCGTGGCGGCATGGGCGCCGAGGCGGTTCGTGACCTCCTGCAGCAGGTCGACCTCGAGGCGGAGTCGGCCGACCTCCAGGACCAGGTGAAGACCGCCCGCGGCCAGAAGCAGGCCCGCGCGGTCAAGCGCCTCAAGGTCGTCACCGCGTTCATCAACTCGGGCAACAAGCCGGAGATGATGATCCTCGAGGCGGTGCCCGTGATCCCGCCGGAGCTGCGCCCGATGGTTCAGCTCGACGGCGGCCGCTTCGCCACCTCGGACCTCAACGACCTGTACCGGCGCGTGATCAACCGCAACAACAGGCTGAAGCGCCTGCTCGACCTGGGTGCGCCGGAGATCATCGTCAACAACGAGAAGCGGATGCTGCAGGAGGCGGTCGACGCGCTGTTCGACAACGGCCGCCGCGGCCGGCCGGTGACCGGTCCCGGCAACCGCCCGCTCAAGTCGCTGTCCGACATGCTGAAGGGCAAGCAGGGCCGCTTCCGCCAGAACCTGCTCGGCAAGCGCGTCGACTACTCGGGCCGCTCGGTGATCGTGTCGGGCCCGTCGCTGCGCCTGCACCAGTGCGGGCTTCCGAAGCTGATGGCGCTGGAGCTGTTCAAGCCGTTCATCATGGCTCGCCTCGTCGAGCGCAAGTCTGCGCAGAACATCAAGGCCGCCAAGAAGATGGTCGACTCGATGATCCCCGAGGTCTGGGACGTCCTCGAGGAGGTCATCCACGAGCACCCGGTGCTGCTCAACCGCGCGCCGACGCTGCACCGTCTCGGCATCCAGGCGTTCGAGCCGGTGCTGGTCGAGGGCAAGGCGATCCAGGTGCACCCGCTCGTCTGCCACGCCTTCAACGCCGACTTCGACGGCGACCAGATGGCCGTGCACCTGCCGCTCTCCGCGGAGGCGCAGGCGGAGGCCCGGATCCTGATGCTGTCGGCGAACAACATCCTCTCCCCGGCACACGGCGCGCCGCTCGCGACCCCGACGCAGGACATGGTGCTCGGCGCCTATTACCTGACGTACGGTCCCCAGGCCGCCGCGCTGGAGAAGATCGACCCCTCGACCCACGAGCCTCGCCCGCACGTGTACCGCACCGCCCAGGAGGCGGAGTGGTCCTACGAGCACGGCGCCGTGAAGCTGCACGACCTCGCGGAGTTCCGGCCGGAGGGGCGTGAGGGCCACATCCTCACGACCGTCGGGCGGATCATCTACAACGACAACATCGAGCGGGCGCTGCACGAGGCGCTCGGGGAGCAGTTCGATCCCGCGACCTACGAGTTCGTCAACGTCTCGATGAAGAAGAAGGACACGACGCGCCTGGTCGACGATCTCGTCCAGCGCTACGGTGCCCCGTCGATCTCGCAGGTCCTCGACGCCTTCAAGGACATGGGCTTCCGCTACGCCACCCAGGCCGGCGTGACGATCTCCAAGAACGATGTCCAGACGCCGCCGACGAAGGGCGCGATCCTCGAGCGCTACGACGAGCGGCTGGCCGACATCGACGCGCAGTACAACGTCGGCGAGATGCATCAGGAGGAGCGACACGAGGCGGTCGTGAAGCTGTGGAACGAGGCGACCGACGAGGTCGCCAAGGCGATGGTCGACAACCTCGA
>JBKQIR010000224.1:0-2826 GCA_052148275.1 Solirubrobacteraceae bacterium | reverse complement strand
GATCGACGCGCTCGTCGTCGATCTCCCCAGGGAGGGAACCGACGGCTGGATGGCCCTGTTCGTCGTGCTGCGCGACGGCGTGACGCTCGACGAGACGCTGGTCGCCGAGATCCGCCGCCGGCTGCGCGCGGACTGCTCCCCGCGCCATCTGCCCGACGAGGTCAGGCAGATCGCAACGGCTCCGCGCACGCTGTCCGGCAAGCTGCTGGAGGTCCCCATCAAGCGGATCCTGACCGGCACGCCCGTCGAGCAGGCGGTCAGCCGCGAGTCGCTCGCGGACCCGTCAGCGCTCGAGCCGTTCCTCGAGATGGCGCGTAACGCGGGCGGATCGATCGCCGGGAGGGATTTACCCGCTTCTTAAGCGAACCGTAATTTTGTGTCAATCCGTCGAAACCACTTGTTGACACGCACTGAGTGTGGTCAAATACCGTCACGGGCACTCCACCACAATCCGAGTGCCCGTCCAATCTTTTCAAGGAGTGACGGTGTTGTTGCTGAGGCATAAGCTCGCCCTCGTGGCTGTCGTGATCGCCGTCGCGGCGATCGCCGGCGGCGCGTACGCGGCGACGCGGAGCTCGGCGCCAACCTCTCGCCAAGCGTTCCTGGACGATGTCGCCAAGCGGCTCGGCGTCTCGTCCGCAACGCTCACGAGCGCGCTGCAGGGAGCCTACGCCGACAGGCTCTCAGCGCTCGTCGCCGCCGGTGGGCTGACGCGGGCACAGGCGAACGCGATCGAGCAACGGCTCGAGCACGGCGGTGCGGCACCGATGCTCCGGGGCTTCGCGCCGGGAATGGGCTTCTCCGTGATCGGCGTCGGAGGCGGCCTGCGCTCGCACCGGATCGGCTCGATCATGGGCGGACGCGTGCAGCCGATGCGCAGCGCCGGCCCGCTCGCCTATGGCTTCGGCGGGCTGGGGATCCGTCGAGGCGCGAAAGCCGCGGCCGCCTACCTCGGTCTCAGCACGACGGTACTGCTCGCCGAGCTGCGGTCCGGGCGGTCGCTGGCGCAGATCGCGAGCGCTCATGGCAAGACTGTGGACGGCCTGGAGCGAGCGATCACGGCCGAGGTCACCGCACAACTCGACAGGATGCTGGCCGCGAAGTTGGTCACGAGCGCGCAGGAGCAGAGGCTCCTGTCACGGCTCCCGTCGATGCTGGGCGCGCTGATCCGGACCACGCCCTCTCAGCTGCGCGTGGCTGGAATGGGCGGCTGGCGAGCCGTTGGCCCGGCCGCCCACCCGTAGCACCGGCGCCCGCGGTGCCGCTCGCGCCCGCAGCGCCGCTCGCGCCCGCGGCGCCGATCGCGCCCGCGGCGGCGATCGCCTCATCCTGATGCTCGCCCGGGGTGGACGCTCGCTCGCCCGGGGTGGATGCTCGCTCGCTGCGTAGACGCCTCGTTCGCTGGGTAGACGCCTCGCTCGCCGGGTAGACGCTCTTACACAGCTCTCATGCGATTCAGACCGCATTCTCACCACCAGGTGGTTGACTGGCAACAGAAGCATTGAGCTGTCGACATTTGACCATGACACAGGAGAACCATTCGCAAATGAGCCGTCTGTCAAGCATCCTGGCGGTCGTCGCCGGCGCCGCCGCCGGTGCAGTCGTTGCGCTGGCGATCGCCGGCGGCGGCGGCACCACGAAGACCGTGACGACCGTCGTCAAGCAGAGCGAGCCCGCGAGCTCGATCCCGACCTCGCTGAACAAGGGGCAGGGCCTGACGATCAACCAGATCTATCGCAAGGACAGCCCGGGTGTCGTCGACATCATCGTGACTTCCGAATCCACCAACGGACTTGGTTTCGGGCAGCAGAGCGAGGGTGAGGGCGCCGGCGTCGTCTACGACGACAAGGGCGACATCCTCACCGATGAGCACGTCGTCGCGAACGCCGTCTCGGTGAAGGTCAACTTCCAGGACGGCTACTCGACCTCCGCAAAGGTGCTCGGCACCGATCCCTCGACCGACGTTGCGGTGATCCGCGTAAACGCGCCCGTGTCGCAACTGCACCCGATCGTGTTCACCGACTCGAACAACGCGCAGGTCGGCGATCCGGTCGTCGCGATCGGCAGCCCGTTCAGCCTGCCGGAGACGACCACCGCCGGGATCGTCAGCGCCGTCGGCCGTGACATCACTGCGCCCAACAACTACACGATCACGGGCGCGATCCAGACCGACGCCGCTATCAACCCCGGCAACTCGGGTGGCCCGCTGCTCGACGCCGACGGTCAGGTCCTGGGCCTCAACGACCAGATCCAGACCGACTCCGGCTCGAGCGCCGGCGTGGGCTTCGCAACCCCCGGTAACGCCGATGTCCAGGTGGCCACAGCGATCATCGCCGGGCACCCGCTCAAGCACTCCTATGTGGGCATCTGCCTGTCCTCCGGGGCGCAGGGCGGCGCCGAGGTCGCAACGTCGGCTGGGTCCTCATGCGCGACACCCGTCGCGGCGGGTTCACCGGCTGCGCAGGCCGGCCTCGAGCCGGGCGACGTGATCACGGCGATCGACGACACGCCGGTCACCTCGACGAACGACTTCATCAACAAGATCGCGACCTACTCGCCCGGGGCGAAGGTGACCTTCACGGTGAAACGCTCGGGTAAGACGCTCCACATCAAGGTGACGCTCGGTACGCGGCCCGCGACGGCGCCCAGCGGAGGGTAAACCGCCCGCTGCCCGACCCTGGTCGATAAACGTCCGTATATGAGGCTGTCGCAAATTGGTCGGGCGGTGGTGTCGTGCCGGGTTTTTTGTCCCGGTGTTCGCTCCTGATCCTGTCCGACCGGCTTGCTAGAAGTACCTCCTGAGCAGAACTTTTATTCGGCTGAGTG
>JBKQIR010000223.1:0-22396 GCA_052148275.1 Solirubrobacteraceae bacterium | reverse complement strand
GATCGACGCGCTCGTCGTCGATCTCCCCAGGGAGGGAACCGACGGCTGGATGGCCCTGTTCGTCGTGCTGCGCGACGGCGTGACGCTCGACGAGACGCTGGTCGCCGAGATCCGCCGCCGGCTGCGCTCGGACTGCTCCCCGCGCCATCTGCCCGACGAGGTCAGGCAGATCGCAAAGGCTCCGCGCACGCTGTCCGGCAAGCTGCTGGAGGTCCCCATCAAGCGGATCCTGACCGGCACGCCCGTCGAGCAGGCGGTCAGCCGCGAGTCGCTCGCGGACCCGTCAGCGCTCGATCCATTCGTGGAAATGGCGCGGGGAATGTGACTCACCTAGACCCCCCGCCCAACCCAGGCCGATGGTCGCGCCCGGCTGGCTGAGCCAACGCACAGCTGACGTCCCCGTCGGGGATGGATGGCTCGGGCTGCAGGAACGCGAGGCGCTGAGCCGGCTCCGCCTGGAGCGCCGCCGCGCCGACTGGCGGCTGGGGCGCTGGACGGCCAAGACCGCCGTTGGCGCGTGGCTGTCGCTTGCGCCCGCGCGCGTGCAAATTCTCGCCGGCACCGACAGCGCACCCAAGGCGTGGCTCGACGGGCAGCCGGCGCCCGTGTCGGTCTCGATCAGCCACCGAAGCGGGAGGGCATTGGCCGCGGTTACGGACGCTCCAGCGATCGCGGGCTGCGATCTGGAGCTGATCGAAGTGCGCAGCGAGGCGTTCATCCGCGAATGGCTGGCTCCGGCCGAGCAGCAGCTGGTGTGGACGCGAGGGGCCGCAGCCCGCGCCCTGCTCGCGAATCTCATGTGGACGGCGAAGGAGGCCGCCGCCAAGGTCCGTCACGAAGGTCTGCGGCTCGACATCCGCCGCGCGCGGGTGAGCGCCGACGGGGACGACACCGGGCCGGAGTGGAGCCCGGTGCGGGTCGACTGGCACGACGACGCTGGCGCGACCAGTGGCTGGTGGCGCGCCGAGCCCGGCTGGGTGATGGTCATCGCGGGCGAGCCGGAGCCTGCGCGGCCCCGCGCGCTGAACAGCGAGCCTTCTTAGATCGGCAGCGCGGTCCGTACGGCATTGACGGCCCGCGGAAGCGGGCCCCGTTGCGGGTCGCTGTCCCGGACGGCGAGGAGATAGGCGATCTGAGCTTCGATCTCGGTCTTGATGAGGTCACGGCATCCGGCCAGCGCCTCTGGATCGTCTGCGCGCCCGGCCCACGGCGTGGTCGCGATGGGTGCCCCGAACTGGAAGTAGAGCCGGTCGGGGCGTGGGATGCCGAGGGGCCCGGTGCCGCGGACGAGGAGGGTTCCGACGTCGTCGCGACGGGCGACGCGGCGGATGACGGCGCGGACGGGAGCGGCGACTCGCTGACTGGTGTCCAGGAGCACACTGAAGCGGTCCTCGGCGCCGACGGCAGCGAACGGGATTATCGGGCAGCCAGCGGCGATCGCCATCCGCGCGAACCCGGTCCGTTTGCCCCACAGCAGCTGGTAGCGCTGGTTGCGGCGCTTGTAGACCTCTCGTGCGCCTCCGGGGAACACCAGCACCGGCTCGCTGGCGGCGAGTAGCGCGGCGCAATTCTCGCGCGTTCCCGGGACCGCTCCTGAGCTGGCCAACCAGCTGCGCCAGAGCGGGACGGCGAACTGGAAGTGGTCGGTCATTCCGCGTACCTTCACGCCGCGCAGCACCTGAAGGCCGTGTACCAGGTAAGGCACGTCCAGCATCGCGAACAGCTGATGGTTGCCCACCAGCATGAACGGCCCTCGCGACGGCACGTTCTCGACATCGACGAACAGCGGTTGTGTCAGCTTTCCTGCGAGGTCGACGACGCCGTTCACGGCGTTCGCAATTCGCGAGGGTGGGATCCTCAGTTCAGTTGTGCTCATCTCATTCCTCTCTGGCAACCCACTGGTTACACGTACATAGCTTCGAATTCGGAGGCGTAGAAGCCCGGCAGACGTGCGCCGATGATCGCCGCGCGCTTTATCCCGTCACCGCCTCGCGTTGCGCGAGCCGAGCCGCGCTCAAGGTACCGATCCGCCGCTTCGTCTCGAGGCCGAGGAGTCCGGCGAGGTTCCCACCGAAGATCCGAGCTCGATCCTCTTCGCTGATGGCCGGATAGCCGTAGCGTTCCTGCAGTTCCTCGGGGATTTGGAAGTCGCGCAAGCCGATCACGGCAGCGGCAACCTGCGCGCCGAAGCCCGCGGAGTCGGTTCCCCAGATAATCCGCTCGGGTCCGACGAAACGGAGCGCCTCGCCGAGGATCCGCGCGAACTTCCAGGGCGCAGTGACTGCCCATGGGACGAGCAGCGAGAGACATAGGTAGACGTTGGGGTGGCCCATCGCGACCATGTTGAGGTCGTCGCAGTACGGATAGCCCATGTGGAACGCGACGATCTTCAGCTGCGGGAAATCCCGCGCGACGTCGTCGAGCAGGATCGGCAGGGCGTACTTGCTCTTGCCCGGGGGAACCCAACTGAAGCCGGTGTGGATGTCGAGCACGATGTCGAGCTCCTCAGCTTTCTCATAGAACGGCCACAGCTCCGGGTCGTTCACATATGTATCCTCGGGCGGGTAGAACTTGAAGATTCGCGCCCCCTTCTCGTTCGCCCAGTACTCGAGCTCCCAGATCGCGTTGCGGACACCGCGTTGCTTGATGGGGGAGAGATTGGGCTGGTACAGGAACCGGTCAGGGTGGCGCTCCACCGCTTGGGCCATTTCCCCGTTGGAGACCCAGCGGCTCGAGGACCCGGTCGTGTCCATCATCGACTCAGGCAGCAGGCACGCGACGTCCACGCCGTAGCGATCCATGATCGCAAGCAATGGCTCTGGTTCGGTGGTCGGCGCGAGGGTCTGAAGCTGCGCGAGGTCCTCCGAGTGAAACTGCGCGAACAGCTCCTCCGGGGCGCCGCTCAGCAGCGGACGGGCGATGTTCGCGATCGCCTTCCACCACATCTGGACGCCCGGGAAATGGATGTAGGGCTGCATGTCGCCGACCAGATGGAACTCAGGGTCGATCTTGAAGTAGTCATCGTGGTGAAAAATCTGGGTATTCACTTCAGCCTCGCTTGGTTCTCGTTCGTTGTCGTTTCACGGCGTGGGAGCCTGGTTCTCGTAGTCCGCCTTCACTTGCTCACCGGCTTCCACTTCGGCAGCGTGAACTGGTCTGAGACGTCGTTGAATACCACCTCGAGCTCCACCCCGTTGCGCAGCGAGTCGTGATCGCACTCGACGATGTTGGAGATCATTCGCACGCCTTCAGCGAGCTCGACGATTGCTGTCACATACGGCAGGTCAGCCAGGAAGGGAAACGGCACGGCGGAGCGGTTGACTGTGTAGGCGAACACGGTGGCTCGGCCTGCGGCGTCGACCCAGCTGAAGTCCTCTTCGTAGCAGACCTCGCAGGAGGGATACGGCGGGTGCTGGTAGGCACCGCACGTATTGCAGCGCCGGAGTACGAGGCGGTGCTCGCGGGCCGCGTCCCAGAACGGTTGCGACCACTGTGTGGGTTTCGGCAGCGGCTTGGCCAGGTCCTCGTCGGAGAGGCCGAGCTGGTGCTGGATGTCTTTGACGGTCTGGGTCATGCTGCCTTGTCTCCTTATGCCGCGCTCAGACGGGAATTTCATTGCCGAGCACCGTGAAGTGGCAGTCCATGAACGCGCCACCGCCGCAGTTCTCGATCAGGAACCGAGCACCGTCGACTTGCGCTCGACCGGCCTTGCCTTGCAGCTGCCGCACCGATTCGACGAACACGCCGAAGCCGACGCCGGTGCCGGTGTGGCCCATGCCCATCGCCTCGCCGTTCGTGGAGATCGGGTAGGGTCCTCCGGGCTCGCACTTCCCGGATGCGACGAGCTGCCCCGACGTCCCGGGCTCGGTGACCCCGAGGGAGTCAAGGATCATCAGCGTGACGCTGGGGTAGGAGGCGTAGATCTCGAAGATGTCCATGTCCGGCGGCCCCAGGCCCGCCCGCTCGTACGCTCGGTTCACTACCGTGCTGAGCGGGAGGATCTCCGAGAAGTCGCTTACGTTCGCGCTCGTGATGCTGCGATGGGAGTACTCCGATGCATCGGACAGCACGTACACCGGCCTTGGGCACACGCGGCGTGCCTTCTCGGCGGTGGTCATGATGTAGGCCGACCCGCCGTCAGCCAGCGTGTTGCACATCAGGCTGGTGAGCGGGTCGGCGATCATCTTCGAGCCCAGCACCTTCTCGACGCTGAGCTCCTTGGCGTTGAACATCGCGTTCGGCTGGAGCATGGCCCACTTGCGCAGCGTCACGCACACCGAGGCGACCTCCTCGATCGTGGCTGGCGTGGCAGCAAGGTACGCCTGGGTGACCATCGCCGCCAGCGCGTTGTACGTCATCCCGTAGGGAACGTCCCATTCCGGGTCCGAGCCGGCGGCCGCGAAGTACGTCGCCAGCTCGTTGGCGCTGAATTGCGAGAACCGCTGGGCGTGGACGACCAGCACGGTGTCTGTCTCGCCCGACGCCAGGATCCCCTCCGCTGTCTTGCGGATCGAGAAGCTCGACGCTCCTCCGGAGATCGTCGACGCAGTGATCTTGCAGTTCCGGGCGCCGATCGCCTCGGGCAGCCGGCCGAAGAACAGCTCGGTGTTGTAGTCGCTGCCCATGATGTGGGCCGCCCCGAGCACCGCGCCGATCTCGTCTTTGCCGATCCCGGCGTCCTCGATGGCGAGCTTCGCCACGCGGTAGGCGATCTCGAACTCGCTGCGCTGCGGATAGCGGCCGCACGGGACCTCACCGGTCCCGATGACCGCGAACTCACCTTTCCGCATGGCTGTCCCCTTACGCCGAGGCCTGTTGGCCGGGGAGCTCGTCCAGGCCCGGGCAGGGAATCGCCGGCATCGGTGGCAGGACCTCGGCCTTGACGCCGACCTCTCTGCCGGCCGGAAGCCAGTACTCGGACATGAACCGCTCGCGTCCGAGGTTCGGGTTCTTGCGGCAGCGGACGGTGAGCCCGGCGGCCGTGCGCTCCAGGCACGAGCAGCACCGATCACAGCGCAAGAACTCTTCCCCGGCCCGGACCTTGTTGGCGTAGTCGGGGTCGCACAGCATCTGCCGGCCGAGCGAGACCATGTCGATCTTACCCTCGCAAATCGCCTTCGAGCTCACCCTGGGATCGTGGATCGAGACACAGATGACCGGCACCGACGGGGGCAGCACGGACTTAAAGCTGGCCGCCTCGTCGACGATGGTCCCGTCCTTGGCCGGGAACATGTGACTCAGCGCCTCATAGGACCCGTCCGACATGTGCAGATAATCGATGCCCAGCTCGCCCATCCGCTTGACCACGGCCTTCAACTCGGCATGGCCGATCCCGTCCTCGAGGTGCTCATCACCGGAGAGCCGCATCCCGATCGGGATCGCGTTACCCACCGTGGCGCGCGCCGCCTCGTAGCACTCCACCACGAAGCGCATCCGGTTCTCCAGCGATCCGCCGTACTCGTCGGTCCGCTTGTTGGACCGAGGCGAGAGGAACTGGTGCTCCAGATACCCGTGCGGCGAGTGCATCTCGATCCCGTCGAAGCCAGCCAACACCGCCAGCCGACAAGAGTTACCGTATTCCTCGATCTCGGAGTGGATCTCCTCCCGGGCCATCTCCCGGGGCGGGTCGCTCCGTGTCGCCAGCGGGCTCTCCGGATGGGCCACCCAGCTCGGGTGCTCACTCATCCACGTCACGAGCCGCTTCGGCATCCGCTCCGGCAGCATCTCATAGGGAATCGCCGACGGCGCCGGCGGTGCGACGTGGTCCGGATGGTGACCCTGCCGCCCGAACCCCACCGACAGCTGGATGAAGACCTTCGAACCGAACGCGTGCACGGTCTCCACAAGGTCGGCCAGGCCGCTCAAATGCGACCCGTTGAACAGGTGCAAGTTGCTCCAGTACGGGAACTGCGAGGACAGCCTCGTGCCCATCACGCACTCGGTCAAGATCAGGCCGGTGCCCCCCTTGGCGCGAGCGGCGTAGTACGCCAGCTGCTGATCGTTGATATACCCGGTGTTCCCCCTCGACATCAGCACGTTCATCGGCGCCATCACGATCCGGTTCGGGATCTCACAGTTACCGATCGAGATCGGCTGGAACAGCTCGGGAAAAGCGGGATCCGCCGGACGGTGATCGTCGGAGAGGACGGCTCCTATGTCGCGCTTGTGCGGCATCTTCTACTCCTTCTGTAGCGATGGTTCAAATCTGCTGATAGGACCATCAGTTGTTTTCAATGTGGGGCAAGAGAGTCATGTGTGACAGTTGTGTCAGCGGCGATCACGTTCCCGCCGCCATCTCCGCCGGTCGCGCGCTCGGCGCTGCGCAGTCGCTCGAGCTCGCGCTCGACCATCCGCTCGTGCTCGAGCTCATCTGCTCGCGCTTTGCGCGGGCTCCAGCGCCCGGTCAGCATGAAGGCCGCGGGGATGAGCAGGAACTGCGCTGCGAAGCACACCCACCACCAGGTCTGCCACTGCCCCGGACTGTCCGCCTGGGCTGTGGCGACCTTGGCCCCGTTGGCCTGCAGATAGGCCAGGTCGGCCGGCGGAACCGCGGACAGCGACCTCAGGGCGGCCGCGGCGGACTGGACCTTCGGCCCGTTCGCTCGCAGGAACAGGAGGTCGGCCTGGGGGACGCGGCCGAGCGCGGTCAACCTCGCCAGCGCCTGCGCCGGCGGAAGCCCGAACTTGGCCGCGATCTGAACGACCGCCGCCGAGAGCGCGGCGGTACTGGTGGGCGACGCCGCGAGGGCCGCCTGCGTGGCCGGGCTGATGGCCGACAGGGTGGCCAGTTCGGTTGCATACCGAGTGCTGAGCACGGCGACGCGGGCCACGTCGGCGACCGGCAGTCCCGAGAGCTCAGACGCTGCGCGAGCCTGGGCGAGCGGGTTGCTCGGGGTCCGCTGCAGCGCCGTCAGCGTGGCCGGGTCGACCGTCTGAAGCACACGCACCTGGGCCGGATACCTCTGTACGATCGCCTGCACGCGCGGGCCATGGTCGACCAGCGTGGAGGTCGCCGGCACGACGAACGTCATGATCGCCAGCGACACGCACACCGTCGCGCGGAGGATCCAGCCCCACACCGCCAGGCCCGTGGCCGTCGCGGCCGGGTTGTGCTTCTCGACCGTCTCCGTGAAGGCAGCCATCCAGGTCGAGAAGGCGAATCCCGCTCCGACCGCGATCACGATGAAGTACAGCGCGAAAGTCTGATAGCTCGTGTGCGGTTTGGTCGCGGCGAGCGCGAACAGAGCGGTCCCGACCAGGCTGATCGCCGTGCCGGCGATCAAGAGCGGCTTGCGCACCAGCAGGCGATCGGACAGCACCCCCGCAATCAGCAGCGCGATCGCCCATGCGATCCAGTACCAGTTGCCCAGATCGTTCGCCCTGGCCTCGGTGTAGTGGAAGACCGTGACGAAGTAGACCACGAGGAACCCGACGAACACGTAGTACAGGAGCAGGAACGCGCTGATCGCAAACGCCGGGAGGACGATGTCGAGCCGCAGCATCTGCCGCCAGTGGCCCTTCAAGAGCTTCTCTGTGTCGAGACCGGCGGCGCGAGCCTGGATCAGCACCCGGTCGCGCAGGCTCACCATCAACTGGTCGCGCAGCTGCGGCGAGAGCTCACGCAACAGGACGAACGTGATCAGCCACACGATCAGCCCGACGATGCCGCACACGTGGTACTGGTAGCGCCAGTCCGGATGGCTGGCCAGCGTGTGGCTGGAGACCTCGGTCACGACCAAGCTGCCGAGCACCGGCCCCATCAGCCAGAACGCCATCGCGGTCGCGCGCCTAACCTGCGGGGAGAAGTCGCGGATCAGCGCCGGCGTCGCAACCAGACACACCCCCTCGACCAACGCCAACAGCGTAAAGAAGACCGTGTACTCGGCCTGGCTCGACGCGTTCGGCAGCGCGAACAGGATCAGCAGCACCGTGATCAGCGTGCCGAACACGACCATGTTGGCCCGCCCCACCCGGTCGGCCAGCCCGGCGGCCAGCGATCCGAATGCCCCGACCGCGTTCCCGATCACCTGCACGAACACGAACGCGGTAAACGAGAACCCGAAGTGCGCGATAATCTGCGTCGCTACAGCGCCCTGAACGAAAAACTCGTAATACAGGACGATCGTCGCCAAGACCGTGAGCCCGAGATAGAGGCTCCTCGGCCCGGTATCCGGATATCGATCCAGCTTACGGTCATACAAACCCCTCACCCAACCCGGCACGCGGGCGGCGGGAACGACATCGTTTCCGGTGACAGTGCTCATCTTCTCTCCTCCTGTGGTGTCTGCGACCGCGAAGCTCGACCGTGGCACTCCGCGGTCCACCAGTCTCTTTCGCGTGTGTCGAGAGTGGAACGGGACCCTCGCAGGCGTCGCTGCCACGCCGCTGCCATATGGGGCGCGGCTGCTGCCACCTGGGCCACTGCTCAGCCCCCGGCCCGCGGAATCAACCCGCTGGAGATCCGGCTCCTCGGCCCGTTCGAGGTCCTGCCGTCGCCACGTCGTCGCTCAGGCCGAACTGCGCACGGATCTGGCGCCGGCACCCCTCGACCGCAGGGATCGGCTTCCAATCGTTCACTCTCTCCTCCACGAGCGTGATTCGCATCCCTCGTGCGAGCCTTCGACCCAACGGCAAGTGCTCGAGCACGTCGGCCTCCTCGTGCACCGGGTCCCACGATATCCCGAGCTCCTTACTGGGCAGCGGCGCCGAGCGGTCGTGACGGCGTGGCGTAGACCGCATTCGCCATTTCTCTAGATCCGCCTCGCACCCGGGGGCAGCTGGAGGAGTATTTGACTCCGCGCTCGGAGGGACGGGCGACCGGGCAGCAAATTTCTGTTCGACGCTAGCGCGGCCGCGACGGCGCGGCGGTAGGGGAGTACGCGTGTGATGTGGGCGTAGAGCATCGTGCGCTTTGCGTGCCGCGGGCGAGCGTGGTCGCATCGGCGAGTTGCCGGCGCCAGCGCGCGAGCTGTTCGCGCTGGCAGGCGCCACAGGCGCCGTAGAAGTGAGTGGCGTGATGGGTGCACATGGGTAACTCCAGTCGGTTGGTACGGCTCGCGACTCGTTCACACCTTGCTTCCTGGCTTGACTCTTGCCGCCAACGCTGCCGCCCTTCGCTCGAGCTCCCCCCGCGCGGCTTCGACGGCCTTCCTGTGTTCGCTTCCCGCTTCTGCGGAGGCCGATCGCATCTCGCCGAGGCGCTCGCCGAGCGCGTTGCGGTAGCTCCTAAGCTCGCTGATCGCGGCCTCCGCCTGCTCGCGCGTGCTCCCCGCGGTCATCGCGGCCTTCACCTGCAGGCGCTCGAGGTACGCGTCCCACGTGTGCAGCTCCGCCTCGACGGCGGTCACGAACGTGCTGCTGTCCTGCGCCACGTCAGCGGCAGCCGACTGCTCGGCGATGTCGACCCGTGTGTCGAGATGCCCCAGCTTTTCCTCGATGCCGGCCGCTGCCTCGCGGACGGCGGCCCGGGTCAGCGCCTCCTCCTTGCGCAGCGCGTCCACGCGGCGCTGGATCCCCATCTCCGCCTCGGGCGTCCGGGCGTCCGTGCTGGCGTGCAACCGGTCGATCCGACAGGCGATCTCCGCCAGGCGCTCTTCCATCCTCGTCGGGGTCTGCATCGCGCTCTCTTTCGTCTGTATCGCGAGTCGAGTGGCACCCTCGCAGGCGTCGCTGCCAGGCCGCTGCCACGCGAGGAGCGGCTGCTGCCACCTGCTGGGCAGGTGAGCGACTTGGCGGCCGGACTCCGCTGCCTCACGCCCGGGAACCCCGGGAAGCCGCGGCACCACCGCGCGATGGCAGCGAGTGCTGAATCGGCGGCAGGCGGCTGGCAGCGGCCCCTGAGACGCTCCGTTCATCAGCGTCGGATCGCGACGAGAGAGGAGATAGCAATGCTGCACGAACTTGACCAGCGGACGGGGGATAACCTGCGCGTCACGCTCTACTGGCAGGACGGCGACAACACGCTCGTGGTCGGCATCGAGGACTTCAAGGACCCTGGGCGCGAGCACGCGCTCACCGGCATCCCACCGGCGGACGCGAAGCTCGCGTTCGAACATCCGTTCGGCTACCAGCCCAGAATGCTGCTAAGCGCTCCAGCCTGACGACGCCGGCGCAACAGGCCGGAGGCCATCGTTCACACGCGCGTCGGAGCGCGTGCGAGAATGGCCCTGCTCGCCCCCCTGCTCCGATGACTGACCCGCTGGAGATCCGGCTTCTCGGCCCGTTCGAGGTCCTGGTCGGCGGACGCCCGGCGAACGTGACGGGAGGTAAGCGCCATGGCTTGCTGGCGCTGCTTGCGCTGCGCTACGGCCGCGTCGTGGGCGTGGACGCATTGATCGAAGCCCTGTGGGGAGAGGATCTGCCAGCCGCGCCGCGCAACGCGCTGCAGCACCACGTCGCGCGGCTTCGCGCTGTGCTCGGAGCGGAATCGATCGTCGCCTCCCCCGACGGGTACGGACTGAAGCACGCTTCGGTCGACGCGCTGCGCTTCGAGGAGTTGCTCGGGGAGGCGCGCAGTGCGTTGCGGGAGGGCGATGCCTCTACCGCAGCGGACTCGGTTGCGCTCGCGCGGGCCCTGTGGCGCGGTCCGGCGTTGCACGGCCTCACCGACACCGAATGGTTCAGCGCCGAGGCGCAGCGGCTCGAGGGGCTCCGCATCGACGCGCTCGAGGAGCAGTTCGAGGCGGCGCTCGCGCTCGGAGCGCATCGCGAGATCGTCTCTGAGCTTCGAGCAGCACTCGAGGACAGCCCGTTCCGCGAGCGGCTGTGGGGCCAGCTGATGCTGGCGCTCTATCGCAGCGGCCGCCAGGCTGACGCGCTGGAAACGTTCCAGCAGGCGCGGCGAGTGCTCGCCGAGCAGCTGGGGCTCGAGCCGGTGCCGGAGCTGCGGCGGCTGCAGGAGGCCATTCTTGAGCACGACCCGGCGATCGGGGCCGTGCCGGTCCGGCCGCGCCGCGGCAACCTGCCCGCTGCGTCGACCTCTTTCGTCAGCCGCGAGCCAGAGCTCGCCCAAATTGTCGATCTCCTGCGGGAACACCGGCTCGTGACGCTCACCGGGCCACCCGGGGTGGGCAAGAGCCGGCTCGCGCTCGAGGCGGTGCGCTCGCTTGAGAGCGAAGTCCACCACGGCGGGTGGCTGGTCGATCTGGCGCGCGCCGGTGACGCGGTGGACGTCGTCCGCGTAGTCGCCCAAGCCCTTGACGCTCGCGGCGCCGACCCGCTCGCACGCGTTATCGCGCGCCTGCATGATGCCGACGCGATCGTGGTCTTCGACGCGTGCGAGCACGTCATCGCGGAGGCCGGGCGGGTCGTCTCGGCGGTGCTGAGAGAGTGTGTGGGCGTGCGGGTGCTGGCCACGAGCCGCGAGGTCCTGCACCTCGTCGGCGAGGTCCGGGTCCGCGTCGCACCGCTCGCGGTGCCGGATCCGGAGTCGGCGGAGGGCGCCGGCTCCCCCGCCGTGCAGCTGTTCGCCGCCCGCGCGCGCGCCGCACGGCCGGGATTCGAGCTGACCGCCGAGGCCGTCCGGCTCGTCGCCAAGATCAGCCGTCAGGTCGATGGGCTCCCGCTCGCGATCGAGCTCGCCGCCGCGCGCGTCAGCCATCTCGGGCTCGCGGAGCTCCTGTCCCTGGTCGCGCGCCGGCTTTCGCAGCTGGGCGATCGGCCGTCATCCGACGTCGGCCGCGCCGGCCTGAGGACGCTCGTGGAGTGGAGCTACGACCTCGTGCATGCCGACGAGAAGACGCTGCTCCACCAGCTTGCCGTGCACCGCGGCGGCGCTTCTTTGCCGTCGCTGATAGCTATCGGCGCACGCCATGGACTCGACGAGACCACCGTGACCTACCTGCTTGGCATGCTGGTCGACAAGTCGATCGTCTCGGTCTCGTTCCCAGAGGATCAGGCACGCTATGACCTGCTCGACTCGGTCCGCGACTACGTGCTCGAGCACCTCGCCGCCACAGGCGGCCTCGCCGATACGCAGAACGCGCACGCGGACTGTTTCGCGACGCTCGCCGACGCTGCGCGACGCGAGCTGCGTGAACGCGACTGGCAGGCCTGGGTCAGGCGACTCGCGCTGGAGAACGACAACCTCTGGGCCGCTCTCACCCACGCTCGCAACAACCCCGACCCCGGCATCGCGATCCGGCTCGGGGCAGCGCTGGGCTGGTACTTCGCGCTCGCGGAGCGCGTCTCCGAGGGACGCCGCTTTCTCGAGCTCGCGCTCGCTGCCGCCTCCGAGGACGCGCCGGTCAACCTGCTCATGGAGCTGTTGGGGATCCTCTGCTTCCTCGCCACCGAAGAACTCGATCTCGACGCCGCGATCGACGCGGGCGAACGAGGTCTCGCGCTCGCCCGTGCCGCTCCCGGATCCTCGGAACCCGTCCTCCTGCGGGCGACGCTCTCGCTCGCGCTCGCGTCTGCGGGCGACCACGGGCGCGCAGCAATCCTGGCCGAGGAGGCGTGCGCCAGCGCCGAGACAGCCGGAACCGACTGGGATATCGCCATGAGCAGCCTCCTCCGAGCCATGGGCGCGGCGCGCGCGGGAGACGTCACCACGGTCGCGGCCATGGCAGCGCGGGCCTACCGTCACTCCGACGCAATCGGGTTCGACGCGTTTCAGGTCCCGGCCGGATTGCTCGAGGCCTGGGCCTCCGAGCGGCTCGGCGATGGCGCGGCTGCAGTGGACGCGTACGGCAGCGCGCTCGAACTCGCGGACCGCGCCGGCTTTGCCGACCACGCGGCCTTGGCACTCGCCGGACTCGGTTCGAACGCGCTCGCCAGCAAAGACCTGCGCCACGCCGAAGAACTGTTCCGGCGGGCGCTCGCCACCGCCGAGGCGGCACGGGCGCCGTGGGTCGCCGCCCACGCGCGCGTCAACCTCGGCCGCGTCCTTGCCGCGACCGGCGACGCCGAGACCGCCGAGAGGCTGTACCGAAACGTCCTCGAGTGGTCGCGGGCACCGCGGCCGCGCCAAGCTCGCGAGAGCCTCAACATCGCGCTGGCCGGCAACCCTGCTACCGCCGCGCTGCTCGGCCTCGCCGAGCTCGCCGACGCTCGCGGGGACGCCGCGGCCGCCGACGAGCTGCGTTCTCACGCCGGGCTCTCGGTCGCCTGAGCGGGACGCCCCTCTCCCTGTTCAAACGCACGAACAGGCCCGCGCCCGTTCACCCGTCCGTCTGGTGCCTGCGGCTCCAAAGCCGTGTCCCGAATGACGGCAGGGGATTCCTCGGTTATCGCGATCGTTCGCCTCACCGTCTTCTGCTCCGCGGCGCCCGGGTCCCCTCACGCGATCATTGCCGAGGGTGCAGAGTTGCGTCAAGGACGAGGTGGCGTGGCGCATCGGCACGGACGCCGATGTGACCTAGATCGCCATCACCCTGCGAGTGCCCGAGGCCGGTCATGACGCCGGCAGCCACTCACTCACGTCGCACCTTGCGACAGCACGTGGACCCGACGAGCAGTCCCGATCGTCGACCGAGCGCTTCGGCCACCAGCGATATCCTCGCCGCCCATGCCGCCCCACGACCGCACCGCCAAGCTGCCGTCGCGGGATAACCGTCGCGCGGCTCCGAGCCGGCGCGATCCCGCTGCGATACCGTCATCAACAATGATCGGGCCCAAGACTGATGCGGCCACAATGACACACGCCCCCCGCTCGACAGGGACGCTCGCAGACGCGAGCGAACACACACCCAGCTAATCAAGGCCGCCAGACGCCGCCTGGGCCTGCTGTTGATCCGCATGGACGTCTCGCCCAACGTCACCCTCGCGGCTCTCGAACCGTTCGCCCAACGAGACATCGACCGCAGCTCAAAGCCGGCCGCTTCAACCTCCCCGGCAAGCGCGTGGCGCTGTTCGCCGCCGGCGGCGCGCTACTGGGCGTCATGCGCGCCGTGCTCGACGGACAAGCCCCCAAGAACGCCGACCGCCACCACGCCCCAGCTCGTGCTGAGACTCCTCTCGGTGGCCCGATCGCCATGTCCCGCTCGGCCGCCGCATCGCGTTGCCGAGCCTCACGCCGTTTCCGTCCGGCCGCGTCGCGTCGGCGTTCCGCCTTCGTCACCGGCGTGGGAATTGCATGCCGCAGACCGGGATCCCGATGACCGCCCGCATCGGTCCGGCTCGCGGCTATTGTCGTCGGGATCCGCGCCGCGCAGACCACCGTGCTCCCACGCCCCCGCGCCATCGAGCCACTCGACGGCGCCCCACTCGCGGTGGATCGGCGCGGCCAGCCGTTCGTTCTGAGTCTGAGGCGGGTCCCTGCTGAGGGTCGGCCGCTCCTGCCTTGCCGCGCCCCAAACGGGCCGCGTCGCGGACGGATAACGTGGCGAGAACTCCGGGGAACTACTGATGACCCCAGCTTGCCAAAACTGTAACGTTCGTTCCATTCTGGAACACCGCCTCATGGGGTGGTGATTCGCTTGGCACGGTCACATCACGTGCAGGACAAACATCCTTGAAGGAGGTTGACATGGCTCTTTCGGACCAATTGGCTGACCTAGCCGCTCGCGCCAAGGAGGCGGAGGACCGCGCGGCAGCGGCGCACGGCAAGGCCAAGGCCGACCTTCAAGCGGACGTCGAGACCGCGCGAGCGTCTGCTGAGGCCCAGGCCAAGAAGCTCCGCGAGTCGGCCGACGCGCACAAGAACAAGCTCTCAGTCTGGTGGAACGACTTGCAGCGCACATGGAACGAACATGTCGCCAAGATTCGCGAAGACATCGACGCGAAGCGGGCTGAGCACGACACGGACCGAGCCCAGAAGCACGCCGAGAAGAAGGAGAACGACGCGGCGTTCGCGGTTGAGTTCGCGTACGCCGCGATCGAGGAGGCAGAGTACGCAGTGCTCGACGCTGCCCTGGCGAGGATGGAGGCGAATGAGCTGTCGGCGGCCTGAACAGCGATCCGCGCGCCGGCAGCTAGCAATGCAGGAGCCAGAAGGCCGCCGGTGAGCCAGCCACCTCGAATTAGCGCCACGCCACACGAGGTCGTGCCGGCATCCTGACCCAGGGCCGTGAGTACCACACCGGCGGCCACGCCGGCCGTCGGCGCGCTGACGGCCCCACTGGCCATCGGCGGGCTGAGCCTGACGACGTTGCGGTCGATAGTCTCTCAGCTGATGCTGCGCTTCTGTCGCCGCTAGAGCTTGAGTGCCTCGGCACGGGAGCCGCGGCCTATCTGGCTGGTCCGCCGGCATGGATGACCTACCAGGCGTGTTCGTAGCCAGCACGAACGACTGAGCGAAATTGCCCCGGGTGCTTCGGCCAGCGCCGGGTCCTCGGCGTCGTCGGCGTCGTCGTAGCGAAGGCGTCGCAGATTGTGCTCGCGCTGGTCATCGTGGTCCCTCGCTTGCCTCGGTCGCCGCAGGAACGTAGTTGGCGGAGGTGACTCGCTTGACCGTGATCGCGAGGATCACCCGTCCAACTTCGGCGAGCGCCTCGTCGCTCATCGGCTCCGGCGCCTCCGTGGCGCCGGTCATGCGCTGCATGATCGTCGCGGTTGGCGCGCCGATGTTGTCGGTGAGGATCGCCGCGGGCCCGGAGAAGGTCGCGGACGGGTACGGCGGCTCGTGGCCCATCACGCACAGCGACGCCCACCCGCTCCGTTTCACGTCTCGGGCCTTGAGCCTGTCGTCAAGGGTTGAGATGAGAAGCTGCTCCCCGTCTCGCGCGTAGTAGACGAGCGACTGCCGCGGCGTGCCCTCACGTGACTCAGTGGCGAGTACACCGACCGGATTGGCGTCCAGAAACCCGAGCAGCGGCTCGGTCAGAGCGCCCATGACGCCTCCGTTTCGGTCTCGGGGGCGAGATAGCCTTCAGGCTCGTCGATGATCGTGTTTCGGAGGACGCCGATCGCGTCGATCTCGACTCGGACCACGTCCCCGAGCTTGAGCAGCCCTTCGGGGAACGGTTGGCGGACGGCGCCAATTCCCGCCGGGGTACCGGTGGCGATGACGTCGCCCGGGTCGAGCGTGAACGCCTCGGACAGGTGCGCGATCTGTTGGAAGCAGTTGTAGATCATCTCGCTCGTGCGTCCGTCCTGACGCAGCTCGCCGTTGACGAACGTCCGGATCGTGAGATCGTGGGGGTCGCCGAGTTCGTCGCCCGTGACGAGCCATGGCCCGAGTGGCCCGTGGGTGTCGAACGATTTGCCCATCGTCATGGTCGGTGTGCGCACCTGCCAGTCGCGCACCGAGACATCGTTGGCGATCGTGTATCCGGCGATCACCTCGTGAGCGCGCTGGACCGCGACGTGGCGGCAGCGAGTACCGATCACAATGGCGAGCTCGCCCTCGTAGTCCAGCAGGCTCGACACCCGCGGCATGTGGACATCGGCGTCCGGACCGACCACGCAGGTAATTTGCTTGTTGAAAAACACGGGATACTGCGGCGCCTCCATGCCCGACTCCGCGATGTGATCGGCGTAGTTGAGCCCGATGGCCAGGAACTTGCGCGGTCGCGCCGGCGCGAGCAGGCGGACGTCGGCCAGTGCGTGCTGCGGCGCGTCATGCGCGAGACGGCGCAGGTGATCGACCCCGGCTGCGGCCGCGACCGCGGGCTCTGTGGGCACCTCGACGTGGACAGCCGTGATGTCGAGCACGGTGTCGCCTTCGACGATGCCCAGGGACGGCCCGGCGCCTGCGTCAAACCGACACAGCCTCATGACGGCACCTCGGGGATCTCGACTGGGGACTGCTCCGGCGCGTAGCCGCCAGCCATGGCCTTTGCGTGGATCTCGGGAAAGCCCAGCCCGTCCAGGTGGTCGGCCGCAATCCGGTCGGGGTCGACGAACACGCCGATCGGGTTGGCCTTGAACTCCTGCGAGCCGCGCATCCACTCCTTCGACGTGGCCCAGTCGCCGAAGCAGTCGACTTGTAGCTCGACACGGTTGCCGTCAGGATCGGCGAAGTAGTAGGACAGCGTCATCCCGTGATCCAGGCACAGCGCGGGCGTGACTCCTTCCATCTTGAGCCGTAGGTAGCTCGAGTTAAGCTCCTCGAAGCTCGCGTACTCGAAGCCGGAGTGGTGCATCCCGGTGCGAGTGTCCTTCACTGGGTCGTCGACGAAGTTCGGGAAGGCGAGCAGAGCGATCCGATGATTCGCCGCGTCGTTCGACAACCAGGCGCCCCCGTCGAACTGGTAGATGACCTCGGCGCCCACGAGGGTGCGGTAGAAGTCGATCATCTCCTGCAGCCGTGTCGTTTTGAGGTTGAAGTGGTGGAACTTGGGATGGATCACAGAGGTGCTTTCGTTCATGGGAGGGCTCCTGCAGTAGCGGGCGTGGAGATGAGTTGAAGCTGAGATCGAAGGTCCTGGAGCAGTTCGGCCAGTTCCTCCCTTGAGGGCGAGCTGCCGAACACGTAGAAGTCCGGGCGTACGAGTACCGCGTAGACGCCGTGCTCGGTCAGCCACGTCGTGAGGCGGCCATCCAAATCGCGGATGCCTAGAGGGAGGGCGGAGTCGAGCGAAGCGACAGTCATGTCGAGCGCGTCGATCAGCGCGCGCTCGTTGCTCGAGAGCCAGGCGAGCGGATCGCCGCGGGCGACGATGAGCTGAAAGCCTCCGCCGACGACGTCATCGAACCGCCCCTCCCGTCCGGCTCGTCGCACCACGCCCTGGACGCTCAGGGTGCCTGCTAACGGATCCGAGCCGCCGCCGGTCGGGCGATGCAGCACCCCATCGCTGAGCGGCGAGAGGGCGAGGGGTGACGGCGCTTCGATCTGGCGCAGCATTGAGTCGCGCTCGGCGGCCGCCTGCGGGTCCAGTTGGCACAGGACCTTCCCGAGCTCGATCGCCAGGCGGATGACCGCTTCGTTCTGCGGCTGGCGCTCGGGATCGATTGTGTCCAGCAGCTGTCCTGCCGCTAGGCCGCGCAGCACGAGATCAAGCTTCCATGCCAGGTTGGCGGCGTCCCGCAGACCCGAGCACAACCCCTGACCCAGAAACGGCGGGGGCAGGTGAGCCGCATCGCCCACCAGCAGCACACGCCCATTCCGCATCTGCTCGGCCAGCATCGAGCGAAACTCGTAGACCGCGCTGCGCGTCAGCGGCCCGTCCTGCGGCCGGTACCACGGCTCGAGCAGGGCCCATATGCGCTCCGGATCTGCGAAATCCGATGCCTGCTCGTGGGGCAGCAACATGAACTCCCAGCGCCGGTGCCGCGGGCCGCTCTGCACGATCGTCGTTGGGCGCAATGGGTCGCACCGTTGGCCTGCGATCGGCAGGTGTGCGAGCGCGGCCATGTCGTGCGGTTCGGCGTCGACCACCAGCCACCGCTCCTGAAAGCCGACGTCGCGGCGGGTGATGCCGCTCGTCTCGCGCACGAACGAGTTGGCGCCGTCGGCGCCTACCAGCCACCGTGCGCTCACCGTCCGCATCTCGCCGGTCAGAGCGAGCCTTCCCGGCTCATGTTCGGTCACCCGCCGAAGCGTCAGCTCGACCCGCTCATCGCACTGCACGAGTCGTTCGGCCGCCCATCCGCGTTCGACTATTACCCCCGCCGGGGCGCACGCGTGGCGGTCGATCGCCTGCTCGAGGTCCGGCTGGAAGAACATATAGTCCGGCTCCTACCCGGAGGGCGCCCGACTCTGCGGCTCAAACCGCAGGAGCAGGTCACCGTCGGCGCCGAACCACCTGTAATCGTGAACCGGAACCATCTCTTCGGCCAGCACTTCGGAGAGTCCGAGCGACTGCAGCAGCCGCATGATCTCGTGATCGATGTGAACGGCGCGCGGGAGACGATAGGTCTCTTTGAAGCGCTCGAATACAGCGACCCGGTGACCGGCTCGTCCGAGCATCGCCGCCAGCGCCTGCCCTACCGGCCCGTAGCCGACGATCGCAACATCGAAGTCCGGCTCGTGGACCTTATCGACCCTCATCCTCATCTCCATGGCTGTCGGCCTCCATCGATACCGATGATCTCCATCAATTTGATTCTTGTGTCGTGTCGGTGTAGGACGCGACTCAGTCTCAAGCCGAGCGGGTGAGCAGTCATCACGCGCTTTGCGTGATTTGCTCGCGGTGCGCTGGACGGCGGCCGCCGCGATTGCTAATCAGCCGAACTGCGTGATGACCTTTCACCCCCGACGGTCCGACAATCACCCTGTGACATCGAGCAGCCGGTGCGCCGACGCCAAACTGACGTGAGGAGAAGCCGATGCAGTACCCAGTCGAGATTCCCGCCCTCCCCTCCGAGGGGTCGATCGACCGCCTCGGCTCCTTGCTTGAGCCCCTCCTGCGAATCGCCCAACCTAAGATCCACGGCCTCGACAACCTTCCCGCCGACGGCTCGCTGCTCGTAGGGAACCACACGATCTACGGTTTCTTGGACCTGCCGTTCATGATGGCTGAGGTCTGGAAGCGCCACCGGCTGCTGATCCGCGGTCTAGGCGAGCACGCGCATTACGCGGTACCCGTGTGGCGCGACCTCTTGGCTGCGTGCGGGATGGTCCGCGGCACGCGTGACAATGTCCGCGTCCTGATGCGCGACCGGCAGACCATACTGGTCTTCCCGGGGGGCGCGCGCGAGGTCAACAAGCGACGAGGCCAGCAGTACCAGCTCCTGTGGAGAGAGCGCGTCGGCTTTGCGCGGCTTGCCGTCGAACGCGGCTATCCGATCGTCCCGTTCGCGGCGGTGGGGGCCGACGACATGCTCGACGTGATCGTGGACCAGAACACGCCGATATATGGCCAGTTGGCCGGTCTCTACGAAAAGGTCATGGGCTTCCCGACGCCACCTGTCGTGCACGGCGTCGGTCCAACGCCGATCCCCCGCCTCGAGCGACTCTATTTCTGGTTCGGCGAACCGATCGACAGCGCGACGTTCGGTAACCGCTTCGACGACACCTGCGCCGCGCGAGCGCTCCGCGACGAGGTCAAGCAGGCCATCCTGGTGGGCATCCAGTTCCTGCGCGACGAACGCGACCAGGACCCGCACCGCAGCCTCCCGTCCCGGCTACGCGACCGGAGCGAATAGCGGCCGCGGTCAGTCTTGCTCCCACCATGAGCGGCGTGCAAGGTGCTTCGTCGACCAAGCGCCGGGCGTTGCTCCGGTCCAGCAGACCACCGATCAGGCCGTGCTTGCGCGCGCCGAGTACCAGCAGGTCGACCGACCGTCCGTAACGTCCGAATTCGTCGGTCCTCGCCGTCCTCGCCGTGAGCTTCGACGCCGCCCAACTCCTCGATCCGAATGGCGTTTACCTGATGCAAGCGCCCGGGCCAGACAGAGGCCATCTCGGCGGTCATCACGGTCCTTCACGCCAACGAAAGACGTTTTCGAACATCGCCGGCACAGGCTGTCGGCCGCACCGATGAGGCGTCGTCACCTATTCTGGCGCGATTCGCGGCCCGGCCAGCCCGATCACGCAAAACATGTGACGAGGAGTCACACGGCGCGCGCCTAGGCTGCGCGGGATACCTCGCCTCGCTGTCTGACGCGACCAAGGGGGAGTTGATGCTCATCCCGGTCTCCGAAGAGCCACTGCTCGAGGGTGTTGTCTGGGACCAGATCGGGCCCACGAGCACCAAGAAGCAGGCTCGGGCGATGCTGGCGCGGAGGCGAGACGCGCTGGCGCCGCAAGCCCGGATCGTCGTCCAGTCGAACGCCCTGACGTGGCCGGGACTGCTGCGCGTCGCTCGTCTCGAGCACCGTGGCCTGCTTATTGTGCGCTCGGCTCGCCGCGCCAACTACGGCCACGTCCGCCTGGGCAACGCCGCGGACGTACTGCTGTCGCACCTGGCATTCCCCCTCGCCATCGCGCCGCGCGGCATGCAAGATGATGCGGACGCGCCGCTCGAGCGGATCCGCGTCGGCTTCAACGCACCCCCGAATCCGAAGCCGCTCTGAACTCGCCGGTTCCGATCGCGCTCGCCGCCGGCGCGGATCTGCACGTCCGCGGCCTGGTTGACGATCGAGTGGCCGGGGTCCCAGAACCAAAGACATCGTCCTCGCCGGCGACGCCATCGCGGCCCGGCGAGCTCGCGTGGCTGTCCGAGCGCACAGGATGCCGGCCGAGCCACCGGCGCGGAGGCCCGCGTGGACGTCACGCTTGCCTGCGCGACCGAGGGCCAGCGCGGGCTCTGCGATGACGGGTCACGGCCATGTTCATACATGGCAGCTGGGATCACATGTTCCTGTTCGGTCTTATCGTCGCCGCCGGGAGACTCAACCGAGGTCGAACGGTCGCCCCCCAACGCGTGCCTCGTGCCTTCCGGCTTGGGGTAAGCCGCAACGCCGGCCCGTGGGTCACTGCGCCTCGGAATTGCGTGCCCCGGCCGCGTGCCGCAGACGGACATATGCGATCGCCCCCGGGACCGTCGGTAGCCAGTAGGAAATCGTCCGATACCCGAGCACCGCGAGCGTGGCGAGCGAGGACCTGACCCTGAGGCCCACGAAGGCGCCGATCATCCCGGCTTCGACCCCGCCTATGCCGCCAGGGACCGGCAGCACGTTCCCCGCAGTGCCAGCGTAGTAGCCGGTGACAAGAACGGCCCCGGGCGGCGAGTGGCCAAAGGCGCGGAGGGACGCCCACGGCGTGCCGATGTCAAAGCCCCAGTAGGCCAGTGTGCCGAGGAGCGACGGATCCCGCCGTCTGGCATAGCCAGCGCGGCCGGCAGTCCCGTGTGGAGCGAGCGCGGTACCGCGGCGGCGCGGTGCCACCACTCGCTCGCGCGGCCACTCGAGCCTTCCGCCCGTCGCTCGAGAAACATTGCTACAGGCTCGTCGACGATGACCATCGATAGGGCGATGACGATGACAGCGGCGGAGAAGGTGGCGGGGACTAGGGTCAGGCCAACGGGGGCGGGACCACCGAACACCCCAAACCAGAGGCCGAACCCCGCGATCGCCACTGCGGCAGCGTAAGTCCCATACGTGACGATCCCGAAGCAGAACCATGCCGTCCGCCACCGCGGCGCCGGACAGGCCATAGGCGCGAAGCCCCCACACGGTTACCGCCACCCCTCCCGCCCCGGCCGCGGCCACGACCTTCGTGGCCGCCGCGCCCGCGAGCGTGATCTCGGCGCTGCTTCTCCAACCGATCCGATTTCCTGGCCTGGCGAACACGCCGCGGAACAGCGCCACCTCCCCGAACAGAGAGCATGCCTCCAACGCGACTCCGAGCACCAGCCATGCGACACGGCCTTCCCGCAGACGCCTCAGCATCGGACCGAGATCCACCAGATGAGGCAGAACGTAATAGACGACCCGACGCCGAGGAGCGCAGCGAGCACCGCGGTAACCGACCGCAGGTGGCGCTCCCAGCCTGAAGGCGGACGATGTAGAGGTTCACGGGGTGTCGCAAGAGTCGAGGAGGGTTCCTGCGTGACGCACGGAATCTTGCGTTTGTGGCGGATGCAAGCCAAGATGCGCTACGGCCGAGCTGTGAGGAGCTGGCGGGGCTGGT
>JBKQIR010000222.1:0-79379 GCA_052148275.1 Solirubrobacteraceae bacterium | reverse complement strand
CGCCGACGCCCGCGCGGGTCGAGTATGGCTCGATGCCGTCGCGGAAGTTGTCAGGGCTGACAGGCACGGCGAGCGGCGCTCCGGGCTGGTCGTCAGGCAGGGTCAGGGCGTCTGGTTTCACACG
Organism: Solirubrobacteraceae bacterium; assembly: GCA_052148275.1. Classification (GTDB taxonomy): domain Bacteria; phylum Actinomycetota; class Thermoleophilia; order Solirubrobacterales; family Solirubrobacteraceae; genus Palsa-465. Next base: position 79,255 of record JBKQIR010000222.1, on the reverse strand, counting down.
ACTGTCGCTGAGAATCGGGCTCCTCCGCATTTGGGTGGGTTAGGTGGTAACTGGTAATCGGCCCCGCCCAAAACACGGAGGAGCCCTCAAAGGGCGCCATCTGACGTTCTCAGTGCGCGAGGAGATCGCGCGCGCGCGTTGGGAGTCGATGCGGGGGATCGCCAGGCGGCTGGAGCGTAGGCCGTCGACTGTCAGCCGCGAGCTGCGGCGCAACGCCGGCTGCGTCGGGCAGTCCTACAAAGCGACCACCGCGCACGCGCTCGCCTACGAGCGTGCCGGTTCGCGGCCGACCCGCCCCCTCGAACACGGGGCTGGCGTAAGATCGGGTCGTGGCCGTCGCGGTGCAGGACAAGCAGGACCAGCATCGTTATGAGGCCTCGATCGATGGCGCACTCGCCGGGTTCGCCGCCTACCGCATCCAGCCTCCGGCAATCTCCTTCACTCACACCGAAGTCGACGAGCGGTATGAGGGCCAGGGGATCGCCTCGGCTCTCATTCGCGGGGCGCTCGAGGACGCTCGCCGGCGGGACCTGGAGGTTCTGCCCTTCTGCCCCTTTGTGAGCGCGTTCATCGCAAAGCACCACGAGTACGTTGAATTGGTTCCAGCGTCGCGGAGGGAGAGATTCGGGCTATGAGGAAGACCTATGCCGGCCAGGACGTGGATGTCAGCTTCGATCCGGACGTGTGCGTCCACGCTGGGAACTGTGTCCGAGGGTTGCCGGGCGTGTTCGACACGACACGCCGGCCGTGGATTACGCCCGACGCAGCCTCGGCTGACGACGTCGTGGCACAGGTCGCTCGATGCCCGTCCGGCGCGCTGCAGGCGAAACGGCATGACGACGCATGAAGTTCGTCTGCATGGCCTGCTGAAGCTGAACTGACCAGAAACTGGCGTTCTCTACGGTCGACCGCGAACCGGGCAGCGCGCACGGGGCGTGCAACGCGCCGTTTTCGCGCGCTCGGCTTCTGCTGAGGGCGCTCGAGAGCCGCGCCATGCCTGGCGGATAGAGCGTTGCCGCGGTCGTCGCCGGTCGTCCAATGTTCTCGGCCCAGTAGGCTCCCAACGGAGGGTTTGAGGAGTGCCGGTGTCGCCGGGAAGGTGGTGCTCTGACCGGTTTCTGGGCAAACAGTTGCATCCCGCTGCAACGACTCAGGCCCCGCTCCCTGACGATGCACCGGAACCCACATCAACCACAGCGCGGGCTGGACAGCTCGTTTAAGCTTTGCCGACCAGCCTGGCGTGAAGAGAGCAGACGGTGGAAAGCGGAACGATGCCATACAGCGGGAGCGGTGCGCACGCGCCGACCGAGCGCTCCTCGCCCGTCATGGGTCGACGGCTGCTCCTGCTCGCCGCCCTGGTCGTGCCGTTCGCTGCAGCCTTTGCGTTCGGTCTCGCGACGAAGTCGAAAGGGTCGACTCCAGCTCCCAGCGCTTCGCTTGCCCGTCCTGTGGCGCTGCCTCAGGCGAGTGCCACGGTAGTAGCGGTGCAATTGGCCGTACCGATCCCAGGGATGCAGAGCACCCCGAAGCCGAAGCCACCCACCACGACCGCATCCACGACGGGTTCCAGCGGCTCAGGGTCCACCGTCAACACCTTGACCCCGACTCCGACTCCGACCCCGACGCCGACTCCGACGCCGACGCCGACCCCGACCCCAACCCCAACGCCGACCCCGACCACCAGCAACTCCGGTGGAAGCGGCGTCGCCCACGGTGGTGGCTGAGGCTCCGCTTCTCGTGACCGTGCAGCCCACCCCAGGGCGGGCAGGGCTTCTCAGCCGATCTCGCACGCAGCCCGAGGCCGACTGATGCTTCTCAGCCGATCTCGCACGCAGCCCGAGGCCGACCGATGCTTCTCAGCCGATCTCGCAGGCAGCTCGCGAGGCCGAGCGAGCTTCTCAACCGATTGTGTAGCCCGCCTGGCGCAGGCGCGCAAATGCGGCCGAGAGCGCTGCGTCAGCGTTCTTGATCGCGCTCGCCGCCGCGGAGTAGTCGCCCCCGTTCCCGGCTGAGGTTGCTCGGGAGAGTGCCTGATAGCTGCTCGCAAGCTGCCTGAGCGCGGTGACGACGGTGGCTGCGGCGGCGGCTGTCGCAGGTCCCGGCGTGAGCTTCTCGGCTGCCGCCGCTGCCGTGGCGTGAGCGTCGCTGAGCTCCAGCGCCGCCGCTGCTTGAGCCTTTGGGCTCTTTGCCGTTGCGAGGCGGCGGCCCGCTTGCGTGCGCACTGAGTTCAGCTTGGCGACGATCGCACTCAAGGCGCTGCCGTACGAGGGATTTGCACCGAACGGCAAGACCGAGCCCGACGTGGTCATGGACCCGATTGCTCGCTCGCAACTGGCCGCAAAAGCCGTCGCGCCCGTCGTTGGCGCAACACACACGGCGGTCGCGATGCCGAGTGTCGTCGGCAGCACATACACGGACATCGGAGCCGCCGCCCCAGAGGGCACCAGGTCCAGGTAGCGGATGAAGGTCTGTGAACCGAGCTTGACCGCCTCCCCTTCCGGTGAGCTCGGGAGGCTCGAGCTGAACGTAGGCGAGAGCAGTGTCGAGTTCTGCGCTTTGGAGGTCCCGACCACGAGCGCGCCATCCCGAGCGGGCTCACCCGGACTGATCGTGACGGCGTCCGCAAGCTCCAGGGATGCCGTCTCGGGTGGTGCCGCCGAGGACCGCCTCCAACCGTTCGGGTACGAGATCGTCAGCGCGCCAGCGGTGGCATGCCCGGTCAGGCCGGCCGGATGCTGGCTGGTGCCACCAGATCCCGGAGCCACGAGGAATCCGATCGCCGCCGCGGCGATCGCGACGACGGCCGCGAGAGCCCCGATCTGAGCTCCGCGCCCGCGGCGCCGAGCCGGCGCCGTCGCGACCCGCGCACCGCCCGTGCGCGGTGTCGGTTGCGGGGGCGTCACGAGAGCGCCCGGGGGGTGTGTTCGGGGTTCCGCTCGGGGTTCCGCCTCCATCCCCGCCGCCGCGGGTTCGGGTTCGACGGGCGTCGCGGGTTCGGGTTCGGCGGGCGCCGCGGGTTCGGGTTCGACGGGCGCCGCCACCTCAGGTTGCATCGCCGGGATGGGTGCGACTGTGTCGGGCGTGGCGGACTGAACCGCGGGGATCGGTGCAACGGTCTCGTACGTGGGTGCTTGCACCGCCGGCGTTGGTGCTTCGGTCTGCGGAGCTGGGACCGCGACCGCAGCGGATGCTTCGACCGCCCCGATGGGCTCCGCCTCGATCGCCGTCGCCGCGGCGGGCTCAGGCTCCACAACGTCTGCGGCGGGCTCGGGCTCGACCGTCGCCGCGGCGGGCTCAGGCTCCACAACGGCCGCGGCGGGCTCAGGCTCCACCGCTGCTGGGGTAGCGGACTCGACGTCGAGCGGGGGTGGACCAGGCGGCGGCTTGACGTCGATTGGAGCCGCCGCCGGCGCGTTGCGATGGGGATCGAAGGTGACGAACGCGGCTGCAGCCGGGCTCGGCTCGGGGGTCGGCGTGCGAATGCTCGATTTGCTTTCAAACGGCGCCGGCGTCAGCGGTCGGGCGTCGCGCGCTGCGAGCGAATCGTCCAGCAGCCGTGCGTTACGACGCCACAGCGGGCCGAGCATGTTGACGAGGATCTCCTCGAGCTGCTCCCAGGCGATGGTCGCGTGCCTTACGCGCTCGTTCGGGTCCTTGACGAGCAGCGAGTCGATCCAGCGCGAGAGCGCCGGGTTGACGTCGGGGCGGACCTCGATCGGCGAGGGAATCCGCTCGTTGACGTGCTTCATCAGGATCGCCACCGGCGCTTCGGTGCCCGCGAACGGGACCTCGCCGACGACCATCTCGTACGCCAGCACGCCGACCGAGTAGAGATCAGTCCACGGTCCGATCTCGCTCGCCATCGCCTGCTCGGGCGCCATGTAGGTTGGTGTCCCGACGGTCATTCCGGTGGCGGTCATGAACTGCGTTCCGGCCCGCTGCGTCGCCCGCGCGATCCCGAAGTCGGCGATCTTGACCCGCCCGTCGGCGGTCACCATGATGTTCTCCGGCTTGAGATCCCGATGGACGATGCCGGCCGCCTCCGCGTGCGCGAGACCCGCCAGCACCGCCTCGAGGATGCCGCCGATCTGCGCCATCGTCAGCTGCTTCATGTACGGGCGCAGCGAACCGCGCGGGACGACCTCCATGGCGATGTACGGCGTCGCGGCATCCTCGAAGTACTCGAGAACGGTGACGATGTTGGGGTGGTTCAGCGACCCCGCCAGCCGTGACTCCCGCAGGAACCGGTGCGCGAACTCGGGTGAGCCGGCTTGGAAGCGGCCGAGCTCCTTCAGCGCCACCTGGCGGTCGAGGTCGAGCTGCTTGGCGGCGTACACGACCGCCATCCCCCCGCGACCGATCTCACACAGGATCTCGTAGCGACCGGCGATCCGTGTGGGCGGCGAGCCCGACTGCTCCGCACCGGCCATGGCGCTCAAGCCCCCGCGTCGCCCGGGAGTCGAGTGCGCCCGCGTTTTCCAACAGCGGCTTGCACCGAGCGCAAGGCTATCCGGTCCAGGGTCGTACTCCAACGCCTCGGCCCAACGCCCAACACCTCACACACCGACGCCGGACACGCCGGCACCCCGACGCCGGAGACGCCGACATCCCGACATCCCAACATCCGGCGGGCCTATTCCCGTCCGACCTCCTGGTCGTCCTCCTCGAGCTCATCCGGCGTATCGTCGCCGTTACCGGACACCTCACCCGGGTGGTACTCGATTTGAAAGGCCTCGAGGATCTCGTCGCGGCGGCTCTCGTCGAGAGGTGTCTCGTCGGAGATCTGCACCCAGTCGGCGCCCTCGAACTCCTCCATGTTGAAGATCTCCGCATCGATCTCGGGCGAGTCGTCGACGATGATCAGGACCTCGGTCTGGGGGTTGAAGTACGTCCCAGGCCGGTTGACGAGGTCCTCCAGCTCCACTCGTCGTGCATTCGCCATGTTCCGGAGCGTAACGCGATCCGTTCATGGCCGCCGCGACGTGTTGCCATCTGGGGCCCCGAACCGGATAGGCTACGTTCGTCCCAATAAGTACCGCAAATTCGCCCACATGCCGGTGATCGGCTGCGCTCGGCCGAGCAGACCCCGCCAGCCCGACCGGCGCAGGACGCAAATTGTCAAGGAGAGGAAAGCAGTGGATTTCACGCTGACCGATGAGCAGGAAAGCATCCAAGAGCTGGCGCACAGCTTCGCTGAGAAGGAGATCCGCCCGGTCGCCTGGGAGCTTGACCCCGAGGGAATCTTCCCCAAGGACATCGTCAAGAAGGCCTGGGAGATCGGCCTGATGAACAGCCACATCTCCGCGGAGTACGGCGGGTCCGGCCTCGACTATCTAACTGGCTGCCTGATCGAAGAGGAGCTCGGCTGGGGCTGCTCCGGTGTCGCGACGACGCTCACCTGCAACGGTCTCGCGTGCGCGCCGATCATGCTGGGTGCCTCTGAGTCGATCAAGAAGGACTATCTCGGCCGCCTCACCGAGGAGCCGCTCCTGGCCTGCTTCTGTCTGACCGAGCCGGACGCCGGCTCCGACGTCTCCGGGATGAAGACCGTCGCCACCAAGAAAGGCGACAAGTGGATCATCACCGGCTCGAAGTGCTTCATCACCAACGGTGAGTACGCGAACTTCTACACGGTCTTCGCGAAGACCGACAAGGAAGCCGGGCACCGCGGCATCTCGTGCTTCATCGTCCCGCGCGACTCCGGCGTGATCGTCGACAAGCACGAGGACAAGCTCGGCCAGCGGGCGTCGAACACCGCGACGATCACGTTCCCCGATTGCGAGATCCCACTCGACCACCTGATCGGCGAGGAGAACCACGGCTTCAAGCTCGCGATGATGACCTTCGACCGTACCCGCCCGGGTGTCGGCGCTATGGCCGTCGGCGTGTCGCGCGCGGCGCTGGAGATGGCGGTCCAGTACTCGAAGGAGCGCGTGCAGTTCGGCGTGCCGATCGCGATGCACCAGGGCATCCAGTTCATGATCGCCGACATGGCGACCAAGGTGTACCTGTCGCGCCTGGCCGTCTGGCACTCGGCTTCGCTGCTCGACTCGGGCAAGCGCAACACGGCCGAGTCCTCGTTTGCGAAGCTGTTCGCCGGCGACTCCGCGATGGAGGTCACCACCGACGCCGTGCAGATCTATGGCGGTTACGGCTTCATCAAGGAGTACAAGGTCGAGAAACTGATGCGCGACGCGAAGATCCTCCAGCTTTATGAGGGCACCGCGCAGATCCAGCGTCTCGTGATCGCTCGCGAGACCCTGCTCGGCGGTTGAGTCACCTAGCCGACGTGATTGGAAATTGGGCCGCCTTGAGGGCGGCCCTTTTTCATGCGCTCCGGGGCTCGGGGCGCCACGGCCGTTGTGCGTGAGGGAGCCCGCAGTCATTTTCTCGTGGGCCCTAAAGTGCCGAATGTGAAAATGTTCGTGACCGGGGCGACCGGGTTCATCGGCGGTCGACTCGTGGCGAAGCTGCGCGCACGCGGAGACGAGGTTGTGGCGCTTGTCAGGTCGTCCGCGAAGGCTGCCGCCGTGCGCGAGCTGGGTTGTGAGCTCGTCCAGGGCGATCTGGCAGGCGCGGATGTGATGCGCTCCGCGATTGCGGGCTGCGACGGCGTGTTTCATCTCGCGGCGGTGTACAAGGTCGGGATCCCGAAGCCCGAGCGGGAGGCGATGCTGCGCGCCAACGTCGACGGCACCGCCAACGTGCTCGACGCCGCAATCGCCGCCGGCGTCCCGCGGATCCTGTACGTGTCGACCTGCAACGTGTTCGGCAACACGCACGGCAACGTCGTCGACGAGACGTATCGCCGCGACCCGTCGGAGGGCTTCCTGTCGATCTACGACGAGGCGAAGTACCGTGCGCACGAGGTCGCCACGCATCGGATCGCCGCGGGCGCGCCGATCGTGATCGTGCAGCCCGCTGCCGTGTACGGGCCGGGCGACCACTCCGAGCTCGGCAGCATGATCGAGCAGACCGGCCGAGGCAGGATGCCGCTGATCCCGTTCGGCTCGATGGGGATCGGCTTCGTGCACGTTGACGACGTCGTCGACGGGATCCTGCTCGCGTTCGAGAAGGGCGAGATCGGCGAGTCCTACGTGCTCTCCGGCGAGCTCGGGACGATGAGGGACCTCGTGCAGGAAACGGCGTATGTCGCGGGGCGTCACATCCCGAGCATCCCGATGCCCACCTTCCTGATCAAGCTCTCCGCCCCGTTTGGGTCGGTGATCGGGCCGCTGCTCGGCTTCCCGCCCAACATGCGCGAGCTGATCGCCGCCTCCGATGGCGTCACCTACTGGGCCAGCGACGTGAAGGCGCGCCGCACGCTCGGCTTCTCCCCCCGCTCACTCGAGCAGGGGCTCAAGGACACGCTCGCCTGACAGCGGTTGCTCAGGGCCCGCGAGGAGATCGTGGACTCCTATGCTCCCGGCCGCTCGGCGTCTCTGCAGGAGGTGTCGCTCAAGCCGACGTCATGATCTGCCGAATTCAAGGGTGATGTCGCTTGCAGTTCCGACGGCCGAACGGCGCAGGCCTCGACAGCCTGCGGGTTCGCGAGCGCTCACGATCGCCATTGCGAGCATGGGTGCGCTCGTTGGCTTTCATGCTGCCCGCGCATTGCTCGGATTCGGCGGACGCGGGCTCGACGCGTTCACCGAGAACTGGGTTTACACCGCCGCTGAGTTCCTCGCGATCGCGGTCTGCGCCTGGCGCGTGCGCGCGTGCTCCGAGGATCGGCGCGCGTGGGCGGCGATGACCCTGGGACTGCTGTTGTGGGCCATCGGAGACCTGATCTGGACGCTGTGGCTGAACGATCTCGCCAACCCGCCGTTCCCGTCGGTCGCCGACGCCGCGTACCTGCCGATGTACCCGCTGATGTACGCGGCGTTGATGCTGCTGATCCGCTCGCGATTGCGCGGCGCAAGCCCCGTACAGTGGCTCGACGGCGCGCTCGTCGGCCTGACCTTGGCGGCGATCGGGGCGGGTCTCGCGCTGCCCGCGATCCTCGCGCTGAACAAGGGGCGGCTGATCGAGGACGTCGTCAACCTCGCCTACCCGCTCGGCGATCTCACGCTGCTCGCGTTCGTCGGGCTTGCCTGTTCGCTGTCGGGCTGGCGGCCGGACCGGATGTGGATGCTGCTCGGGGCGGGAATCCTCCTCGACGCGGTCGGCGATCTCGTGTTCGCGTACGAGTCCGCGAAAGGCATCTACGTGCCGGGCGGGATCCTCGACACGACCTGGCCGGCGGCCATGTGCTTGATCGCGGTGGCGGCGTGGCAGCGACCGCGGCGGGCGCGAGCGCCGCGGCTGCTCCCCGCCGGCACGGTCGTGCTGCCCGCGGTCGCGATCTGCGTCGCAATCGCGCTGCTCGTCTACGCCGCGTTCGCGCGCGTCACCGCGGTCGCCGTCGCCCTCGCCGCCGCGGCGCTCATGGTCGGAACGGTGCGCGGCGTGCTCACCTACCTGGAGAACCTGCGGATCCTGCGGCGGGCGGCCGATGACCTCATCACCGATCCGCTCAGCGGGCTCGGGAACCGGCGGGGTCTGCTCGCGGATCTCGACGAGGCCGTCGCCGACGCCGACGCCGCCCATCCGTACACCCTTGTGTTCTTCGATCTCAACGGCTTCAAGCGCTACAACGACACGTTCGGACACGTTGCCGGGGACGCTCTGCTGGCGCGGCTGGGACGCGCGCTGCAGGTGACGGTCGCCCCCTGCGGCAGCGCCTACCGGCTCGGGGGCGACGAGTTCTGCGCCCTGCTCGCGGGCAGGTTCGGGTGCGGTGACAAACTGGTCGCGCGGGGCGCGTCGGCGCTGAGCGAGACGAGCGCCGCGTTCACCGTCACCACCTCCTACGGCGTCGCCGTCGTTCCCGACGATGCGATCGACAGCAGCGCGATCCTGCGCCTCGCCGACCAGCGCATGTATGCGAACAAGGCCCATCACGCGCGCAGCGCGGAGCAGCACACGCGCGACGTGCTGATGGCGGTGCTCGGCGAGCGGACGCCCGATCTCGCCAACCACCTCAACAGTGTCGGCGAGCTCGTCGCCCGGCTCGGCCGGGTACTCGGCCTCGACGCCGAGCAGCTCGACGAGCTGCTGCGCGCAGCCGAGCTGCACGACGTCGGCAAGCTCGCAATACCGGATGCGATCCTCGACAAGCCCGGCCCGCTCACCGAGCCGGAATGGTGGTTCATGCGCCAGCACTCGGCGATCGGGGAGCGCATCCTCAACGTCGATCCGGCGCTCCGGCCGGTCGCCCGGCTGGTGCGCGCAAGCCACGAGCGCTGGGACGGCAGCGGCTACCCCGATCGGCTCGCAGGCCGCGAGATCCCGCTCGGAGCCCGGATCATCGCCGTGTGCGACGCCTTCGAGGCGATGACCTCCGATCGCTGCTATCGCGGCGCGCGCAGCGCCGAGGAGGCGATCGCAGAGCTCACGCGCAACGCCGGCAGCCAGTTCGACCCCGAGGTCGTGAGCGCGTTCTGCGATGTCGTCGCGGTCGGGCCGCGCGAGGCACAGCGGGTGATGGCGACGATGTCATCCGGCTCCGCCGACCTCGGCGACCCTTCGGTATAGGGGCTGCTCGCGACGGATCAGGTCGGGGTTGGTGCCGCGCGCCAGCACCAGCTCGAGCGTCAGCAGCTGCAGTGCCACGGCGCCGGCGATGAGCGCCTGCGCGCGATCGGGGAGCTTGGGCGTGCTCAGCTGCACCGTCGGCATGTCGAGCACGGCCAGCGCCGCGCCGACATTCGCGGCGCGCGCGTCGCGGATCGTCGCCGCAGCGGGCTCGAAGCGGATCAGGACCGCACCGGTGTGCGCGTCGGCGGCCGTGAGGTGGCCATGGAGCACCTTCTCGACGCCGAGCGGCGTGCACGGGATGTGGGCCCCCTCCTCGATCTTCAGCGCCAGCTCCGCGGCCGTGATCTCATCGACGCCCGATCCGATCAGCAGCAGCCGCCTGCAGCTCGCGATCGCGGCTGCGTCGACCGTGCGCCTGTGGCGCGCGGCGAGCTGGCGCTCGATCTGCGTCCGTGCCGCCTCCGCCTCGAGGCCCGTGCTCAATGCGCACAGGAGGATCGGCGACATGTAGGCGACCGTGTGGCACCACGAGCGGTCCACAAGCGGCGTCGCGAGCGCCGGCACGCCATCAGGCGCGCGCTGCGGCCGCGCCGTGATCAGCAGCGAGCGCGCGCCATGGGTCGCGGCGTGGCGGGCCGCGGCCAGCGTCGCGGCGGTCTGCCCCTCGTGTGAGATCGCGATCAGCAGCCCTTCGCCGGGGGGCTCGAGCTGCGCCTCGAAGGCATCGCGGGCGCTCACCCGTGCGTCCGGCGCTCTCTCCGCGAGGATCGCGGCGATCGCATGCGCCGCATGCTCGCTGGTCCCGCAGCCGCAGATGACGATCGGCTCCCCTGCCGCGAGCGCCTCCCGCACGTGCTGAGCGAGCACCTCCGGCGCGCTCCCCCGCGCGATCTCGCGGGCAAGCTCCGGCTGGGCCTCGATCATCTCCTCCATCACCCACGGGGGCCCCTCGCGCAGTTCAGGTTCGTCTTCGCTCATGTTCGATCCGTCCTTACATTCGTGTCGGTTGCGAGCGTGCCGGCCGAAGATCATCGGTGAAGTCCTTCTCGAACACGAGCCTGTAATGGTCGAGAAGCTCCCGCTCGAAGCACACCTTGTTCGCGCTCACGCCGGAGGTGAAAGCGAGCCGGAAGTCGGCGCTCGACACCCAGCGCGGCAGCAACTGGAGCTTGAGCAGCGTCTTGCGGAGGCTTGGGGTCCCGATTCTCATGTTCCACTGGCGGATCGTCTCGATGTAATCCACGCGGCCGCTGACGCTCGACACGAGGCGGAAGTGCGGCCGCGCGCAGTCGACGACCTGCTCCTGGCCGAACGGGAGCCATGAGCCGGGGAACTGCCGTCCCAGGAGCGCGATGTACCACTCGTCGGAATCCCGCGGTGGGATCGCACGGAGCGCCTCGATGTCGATCTGATCCGCCTTGATCATGTTGGCACCGAACACCATCGTCTGCAGATAGAACCGCCCGGAGTCGGCCAACAGGCTCGCGAGCCGGGCGAACAAATCGCGATAGATCGCCTCCTGGCGTCCCGCGGCGTAGTCGTCGGGCGAGCAGAAGTGCTCGAAGGCGCCGAGGCTCGCCAGCGCATCGAACGCCCCGAAGCGCCCACGGCTCATCTCCCGCGCGTCCTGGAGGTGGACGTCGAGGCCGTGGCGGCGGCAGGCCTTCAATTGCGCCTTCGACAGCGTGATCCCCACGCCGAGACCGTCGTGTTGACGAACGTACTCGAGTAACGCGCCCCAGCCGCAACCGAGATCCAGCATCCGCCGCCCCGGCCCGATCCCGATCTGCTCGGCCACATACTCCTGCTTGCGTCGCTGCGCCTGCTCGAGGCTCAGGGAGAAGTCGCCGTCGTACTTGGCGCCGCTGAAGTCAGCCAGATCGCCCAGGCTGAGACGAACGATGCGGTCGGTCAGCGAGTAGGTGAAGTCGATGTCCCTGCGGTCGGCCATCAGAGTTCCGCATTCCGGTAGAGCTCACGCCAGGGGCCCGGATCGATCAAAGCCGGGTCGACGTGGGCGGCGCGTCCGCTGAGCAGCGTGACGGCCACCAGAGACACGCCGGGGCGGTAGGCGAGATACGCTGGGGACGGGGCGTCGAGCACCGCGATGTCCGCACGCAGACCGGGCGCGAGGCGCCCGATGTCGTCGCGCCGGAGCGCCCGAGCGCCGCCCGATGTGGCCGCGAGCAGTGCTTCTTCGAGCGTCATCCGCAGGTCGCGCACCGCCAGCGCGATGCAGAACCCCATCGAGGTCGTGTAGCTCGAGCCGGGGTTCGTGTTCGTCGCGAGCGCGACGGCGACGCCGGCGTCGATCGCGCGGCGGGCGTCGGGATAGGGCTGGCGGGTGGCAAAGTCGGTCGCGGGCAGGAAGGTGGCGACCGTGCTCGAGCTCGCGAGCGCATCGACGTCGCCGTCGGTGAGGTAGGTGCAGTGGTCGACCGAGGCGGCGTCGAGCTCCACCGCCAGCTGCACCCCCGGCCCCGGCTGCAGCTGTGCCGCATGGACGCGGAGCCCGAGCCCGACGGCGGCGCCCGCCTCCAGCACCGCCCGCGATTGGTCGGCGTCGAACGCGCCGCGCTCGCAGAACACGTCGATCCACCGGGCGTGGGGCCGGCACGCGGCGAGCATCTCGTCGCACACGAGCGCGACGTAGTCGTCGGGCCTCCCGGCATACGCCGCCGGCACAACGTGCGCGCCCAGGAAGGTGACGTCGCCGGTCAGCTCCCCGGCGAGCGCGCACAGCCGCGTCTCGCCGTCCACTGTCAGGCAGTAGCCGGACTTGATCTCGACGTGCGTGATCCCCGCGCGCAGCCCCTCGCGCCGGCGGGCCGCGGCGAGCTTGCGCAGCTCCGCGTCGGGCGTCGCCAGCGTCGCGGTGACGGTCGTGAGGATTCCGCCCGCCTGGTAGGGCGCCCCGGCCATCCGCGCGGCGAACTCGTCGCCTCGCTCGCCGGCGAACACGAGGTGCGTGTGGCTGTCGACAAACCCCGGGATCACGCAGCGTCCCTGCAGATCGACGCGCGCATCGGTGGCCGTGCCGGCCTGCAGGCCGGCACGGACGAGATCCGCCACATGCCCGTTCTCGATCACGAGCGCCGCGTCGCGCACGATCCCGAGCGGGCCCTCGCCCAGCTCGGGAACGCAGGTGACGAGCGCGCCAATGTTGTCGAGCGCGATCGTGCTCACGGCAGGGCGGCGATCGCCGCCTGCAGCTCGGCGGCCACGTCGAGGGTCAGGTGGGCGCCATCGCGCACGATCTGGCGCCCGCCGACGACCACAGAGCGCACGTCGGCGGCGGTGGCGGCGAACACGGCGGCGTCGAGCGCATCGCGAGGACGCGTGCCCGCGAGGCGCGGGGTGTCGAGCGAGATCGTCACGAGGTCCGCGAGCGCGCCGGCCGCGATCCGGCCCCCCTCGAGCCAGCCGAGGCTTGCGTAGCCACCGGCGGTGGCCGCGCGCGCGAGCTCCTGCGGGCTGTGCGAGCCGCGGATCCCCGTTGCCAGGCGCTCGTCGAGCTCTACGGCCCGCGCCTCCTCGAGCAGGTCGATGCACGCGTGCGAGTCGCTGCCGAGCGCGAGCGTCGCGCCGCGGTTCAGGAGCGCGCGCGCGGGCCCGATCCCGTCGGCGAGGTCGCGTTCGGTCGTCGGGCACATGCAGACGCACGCGCCAGCGGCGCCGAGGAGCTCGACGTCATCGCCGGTCACGTGCGTGGCATGAACCGCGGTGAAGCGGTGCGAGAGAGTGCCGGCGCGGTCCAGCAGCGCGACCGGGGTGGTCCCGTGCGCCTGCAGGCATTCGGCGTTCTCTCTCGTCTGCTCGGAGACGTGCGCGTGCAACGGCCAGTGGTTGTCGGCTGCGAGCTGTGCGACGACCCGCGTGCCCGGGGGGTCGACCGCCCTGACGCTGTGGATCGCGGCGCCGATCCGTGCCACGGCGCTGCCCTGTAGCTGCCCGACGCGCTCGGCCCAGGCCGCGCCGCTGCGGTCACGGAAGCGGGGAAGGCCGCCGTCGAGGTAGCAGGTGTCGAGCAGCGTCAGGCGCACGCCCGCCTGGGCGGCTGCCCGGATCACCGCCTCGCCGAGCAGGTTCGGCTCGCCGTAGCGCGACCCGTCGCGGTCGTGGTGCAGGTAGTGGAACTCGCCGACGAGGGTGATCCCGGCCAGCGCCATCTCAGCGAAGGACGCGCGCGCGAGCGCTTCGAACCTGTCGGGATCGATCGCGCCGGCCAGCTCGTACATCTGCTCGCGCCAGGTCCAGAACGAGCCGCGGGAGCCTCGGTGGGTGCGCCCGCGGAGCGCGCGCTGGAAGCAGTGCGAGTGGGCGTTGGCCAAGCCGGGGAGCGTCAAGCCGCGGAGGATGAGGGAATCGGCGGTCGCTGCCACGCCGGCGGCGACCGCCACGATCCGCTCCCCGTCGAGCTCCAGCCGCACGCTCTCGGTGGGCTCCTCGTCCTCGAGCCACGCGAGCTCGCACCAGACCGTGGTCACCGGTGCGCTCCCGGACCGCCGCTCCGGCGCGGCGGCGGGGACGGGGAGGTCGTCGGCGCGCCCCGCTGACCGGCGGTCCGGCGCGGCGGCGGGGACGGGGAGGTCATCGGCGCGCCCCTCTGACCGGCGGTCCGGCGCGGCGGCGGGGACGGGGAGGCGGCTGGTCATGAACCGACCCGCGCCACCAACTCCTGTGCCCGCTTCACGAACGCGTTGCGGTGGTAGCGCTCGAACGCCTCCCAGGTCGTGAACGTGCGCGGGTCGCGCACTCGATCGAGGAACAGGATGCCGTCGAGGTGATCGAGCTCGTGCTGGAAGGTCCCGGCGGTGAGCCCCCGCGTGATCTGCTCGTGCGGCTCGCCGTGACGGTCGAGGTAGCGCAAGCGGATGTTGACGTGGCGCTCCACCTCGCCGCGCAGCCCCGGGACCGACAGGCAGCCCTCGTTGATCGCGAACGTCTCCGCGTCGAGCGGCTCGATCTCCGGGTTGACGATCACCGTCAGCGGAATCGGCGGCTTGTAGGGGTAACGGGGATTGTGGGATACCTCGATCACCGCGATCCGCACCTTCTCGGCGATCTGGTTGGCGGCGAGTCCCGCGCCGGCCGCACCGCGCATCGTGTCGATCAGGTCGTCGATCAACGCCTGTGTCTCGGGCGCCGCGAGCTCCCGCGCGGTCAGCTCTTGTGCGCGCTCGCGTAGGGCGGGGTGCCCGGCGGTGACGATCTGACGCATGGTCACGCTGCGCCCGCCCCAAGCGTGTGGTGCGCGGTCACGCTGCGCCCGCCCCAAGCGTGTCGTGCGCGGTCACGCTGCGCCCGCCCCAAGCGTGTGGTGCGCGGTCACGATGCGCCCGCCTGCTGCATCGGCAGGCGCACCCCGCGCTCCCGCGCGACCGCGAGCGAGCGCTCGTAACCGGCGTCGGCGTGGCGGATGACGC
Organism: Solirubrobacteraceae bacterium; assembly: GCA_052148275.1. Classification (GTDB taxonomy): domain Bacteria; phylum Actinomycetota; class Thermoleophilia; order Solirubrobacterales; family Solirubrobacteraceae; genus Palsa-465. The sequence continues at coordinate 64,250 of JBKQIR010000222.1, read as the reverse complement.
CCATCCCCGGATCGCTCGTGAGCACACGCTCGAGCTTGTGCGACGCGAGCTCGGTGCCGTCGGCGACGCACACCATCCCGGCGTGGATCGAGCGGCCGATCCCGACCCCGCCGCCGTGGTGGATGCTCACCCACGACGCGCCCGCGGCGGTGTTGACGAGCGCGTTGAGCAGCGGCCAGTCGGCGATCGCGTCGGAGCCGTCGGCCATCGATTCGGTCTCGCGGTACGGGGACGCGACGGAGCCGGAGTCGAGATGATCGCGGCCGATCACGATCGGTGCCGACAGCTCGCCGGAGGCGACCATCCGGTTGAAGCGCAGCCCGAGCCGGGCGCGCTCGCCGTAGCCCAGCCAGCAGATGCGTGCGGGCAGCCCCTGGAACGCGATCCGCTCCGCCGCGGCGCTGATCCAGCGCGCCAGCGGCTCGTCGTCGGGGAACTCCTCCAGCACCGCGCGGTCGGTCGCGTGAATGTCAGCCGGATCCCCCGACAGGGCCACCCAGCGAAACGGCCCCTTGCCCTCGCAGAACAGGGGGCGGATGTATGCGGGCACGAAGCCGGGGTAGTCGAACGCGCGCTCGAAGCCGCCGAGCAGCGCCTCGGCGCGCAGGCTGTTGCCGTAGTCGAACACCTCGGCGCCGGCGTCCTTGAAGCCGACCATCGCGGCGCAGTGCGCGGCGATCGCGCGCCGAGATCGCACCACGTATTCCTCGGGATCGGACGTCCGCATCGCCAGCGCCTCCTCCAGCGTCATCAGGTTCGGCACGTAGCCGTTCAGCGGGTCGTGGGCGCTCGTCTGGTCGGTGACGATGTCGGCCTCGAAGCCCGATCGGAGCAGGGCCGGGAGCACGTCGGCGGCGTTCGCCTCCAGTCCGACGCTGAGCGCGCGCCGCTGGGCCCTGGCCTCGGTGCAGCGGCGCACCGCGTCGTCGAGGTCGTCGGCGACCTCGTCCAGATACCGCGTTCGCAGACGTCGCTCGATCGCGGCGCGGTCGACCTCGATGCACAGCGCGACACCGCCGTTCATCGTCACCGCCAGTGGCTGCGCGCCGCCCATGCCGCCGAGGCCGGCGGTCAGCGAGATGGTGCCCGCGAGCGTGCCGTCGTGACGCCGGCGCGCTATCTCCGCGAAGCACTCGTAGGTGCCCTGCACGATCCCCTGCGAGCCGATGTAGATCCACGAGCCCGCGGTCATCTGCCCGTACATCGTCAGGCCGAGCGCCTCGAGCCGCCGGAACTCGTCCCACGTCGCCCACTCCGGCACGAGGTTGGAGTTGGCGATCAGCACGCGCGGGGACCACTCGTGCGTGCGGAACACGCCGACCGGCTTGCCCGACTGCACGAGCAGCGTCTCGTCGCCACTCAGCGTGCGCAGCGACGCGACGATCGCATCGAACGCCTCCCAGGAGCGCGCCGCGCGCCCGGTGCCGCCGTAGACGACAAGCGCGTCCGGATGCTCGGCGACGTCGGGATCGAGATTGTTCATGAGCATCCGCAGCACGGCCTCCTGCTGCCATCCCGCGCAGCTGACCGTCGTGCCGCGCGGCGCGCGGACCGGGCGCGGGCCGCTCATACGAGCGCTCCCGTGACCGCCTGCACCGCGTCCAGCAGCATGCCGGAGCGGACCAGCTGCTCGGCGGCGGCGAGCTCTGGAGCGACCCAGCGGTCGGCATCGTCGTGAGCGGCGTCGATCGCGGCGCGCACCTCGCGCAGCGCCGCCGCCGTCGCGGGACCGGGCTGCAGCGGCGCTCGCCACTGCAGTCCGCGCGCCGCGCACGCCAGCTCGACGGCAAGGATCCGCGCGAGGTTGCAGACCACCGTTCGCAGCTTGCGCGCCGCTCCCCAGCTCATCGACACATGATCCTCCTGCATCGCGCTCGTCGGCAGCGAGTCGACGCTCGCGGGCGCAGCGAGCCGCCGGTTCTCCGCGACGATCGACGCCTGTGTGTACTGGGCGATCATCAGCCCCGAGTTGACGCCCGCGTCGGCGGCCAGGAACGGCGGCAAGCCGTGTGAGCGGTGAGCGTCGAGCAGCCTGTCCGTGCGTCGCTCGGCGATCGCGCCGACCTCGGCGGCCGCGATCGCGAGGAAGTCGCACGCGAACGCAACCGGCGCGCCGTGGAAGTTGCCGCACGACGCAACGCGCCCGTCGGGCATCACCATCGGATTGTCGATCGCGGAGGCGAGCTCGGCCTCGGCGACACGGCTGCAGTGGCCGAGCGTGTCACGCGCGGCGCCGATGACCTGCGGCGCGCAGCGCAGCGAGTACGCATCCTGCACGCGCGGATCACCCTGACGATGACTGGCCACGATCGGCGATCCATCGAGCAACGCCAGCAGGTTGCGGGCGCTCGCGGCCTGGCCCGGCTGCGGGCGCAGCGCCAGCAGATCCGGCGTGAACGCCTGGTCGGTCCCGAGCAGCGCCTCGACCGACATCGCCGCGGTGATGTCCGCCACGCGCAGCAGGCCGTCGAGGTCGTGGATCGCCATCGCCAGCATCCCGAGCGAGCCGTCGGTTCCGTTGATCAGCGCCAGGCCCTCCTTGGCGATCAGCGTGAGCGGCTCGATCCCGGCGGCGGCGAGCGCGTCGGCGGCGGCGATGACCGATTGGCCGCCCGCCGTGTCCCCGCGCGTGGTGGCGCCGCGTTTGGCGTTCGCGCTCGTGTTCGCGCCGCCGGCGCCCGGGTCGGCGGTTGCGTCGCCCGTCGTGACAGCACCCTCGCCGATCAATGCGAGGGCGCAGTGGGCGAGCGGCGCGAGGTCACCGCTGGCTCCGAGCGAGCCGTATTCGGGGACGACCGGGGTGATCCGGGCGTTGAGCAGTGCGAGGATCGTCTGCGCGACGACGGGGCGTGTGCCCGAGTAGCCCATCGCCAGCGTGCGCGCCCGCAGCAGCATCATCGCCCGCACGACCTCGGGCTCGACCGGCGATCCCATGCCCGCCGCGTGCGAGCGGATCAGCGCCCGCTGCAGCTCCTCGCGGCGATCCGGCGGGATCGTCACGTTGGCGAGCGATCCGAAACCGGTCGAGACGCCGTAGGCGGGGTCGCCGGAGTCCGCGAGCGCAGCCACCACGTCGGCGCTGCGCTGCATAGTCGCCAGCGCCTCCGGATCGAGGCTGACACGTGCGCCGTCGCGCGCGACCGCGACGATGTCATCGATCAGCAGCGGGCCACTGACCAGCTCAACCGGTGCGCGCGTCTGTGCCATCGACGCCAGGCTACCTGCCTGCGCGGCGGACGCACGCCCGCCCGACGCGGGGTCACGGCAGGGGGTGCGAGCGGGTCGGACGCGCGCCGAAAAGCCAAAGGCGCGGCCCGAAACGCGACCATCGGTTGCGTTCCCCGTCGTGCCTCCTGTAGCGCTCGTCGCGCCTCCTGTAGCGCTCGTCGCGCCTCCTGTAGCGCTCGTCGTGCCTCCTGTAGCGCTCGTCGCGCCTCCTGTAGCGCTCGTCGCGCCTCCTGTAGCGCTCGTCGCGCCTCCTTCAGCGCGGCCGGGTCGGGCGGTCTGGCCGCCCGACCCGCGCTCGGATCAGGCGGTCTGCCCGCCCTCCGGCTCGTCCGAGGGCGCGTCCTGCGGTGCTCCCCCCGGTGCGTCCTGCGCTCCGCTCGGCGGTGCTTCCCCCGGTGCGTCCTGCGGTCCGCCCTGCGGTGCGCTCGGCGACTCGTCGGCGAGGATGCCGTAAAGCGTCCGCCGGGTGTTCGCGAGCACCTCACAGGCGGCCGCGATCTGCGACTCGTCGCCGTCCTTGACCACCTGCCAGGCGGCCATGCCGACAGACACGATCAGACGCCCGAGCGCGTGCATCGAGCGCTCGCCGGGCTCCTCCTCCTCGGCCTGCCACGGCGGAGCCTGATCGCGCAGGCTCTCGACCTGCTCGCGACCAGCATCCGTGATCTCGTACGCGCGTCCGCCCTCGTATTGGACGGTGCGCACGAGGCCCTCGTCCTCCAGCTGCGAGAGCGCCGGGTAGACGGAGCCGGGGCTGGGTCGCCACTGTCCGCCGCTGCGCTGCTCGATCTCCTGCATCAGCTGGTAGCCGTTGCGCGGCTCCTCGGAGATCAGCAGCAGGAGCGCGTTGCGCACCTCGCCACGTCGCCGCCGGCCGCCGCGGCCACCACGGCCTCGCCAGAACGGTCCGCCGGCGCCTCCCGGGCCGAACGGGCCGCCCGGGCCGAAGGGACCACCGGGGCCGAACGGTCCGCGAGATCCGAACGGGCCGCCGGGACCGAATCCGCCGGGTCCGCCGGGTCCGCCCGGTCCGCCCGGTCCGCCGGGTCCGCCCGGTCCGCCGCCGAACACGTCGCCGCCGGACCCGAACGGTCCGCCCCGCTCACCAGGGTCACCCGGGCCGCGGCCGTAAGGTCCGCCGTAGCCTTGACGCCATCCGCCGCGGCCGTATGCCGACTGGGCAAAGCGGGCGCGGCGTCCATATCCGTGTCCGTGCCCCGACCGGCAGCCTCGCCCACTACCGGGGCCAGGCTCGTCTCCCTGAAACGGTTGCCCGTAGTGGGATGATCTGAGTTGGTTGATGTCTTTCTCATACCTGGTCATATGACCTCTCCTCATTTGGGAATATCAAGATAGGTCAAAGATATATCGTTACGCTCCCTCTGTCAAGTCCCTCGACTGCGATCGCCGGAGAGCTCGCTCTCCTCGCAGCATCGGATAAGCTCGCGAGCGGCGATCCGCCACCCCCGGCCGGGTGCGCGACACGGACTTATTGGTGGCCGCCGCGCGTTGCTGATGAATATGCATGGTGAGAGGAAGGAAGGCTCTGTCTTCTCGCACGACCGATGATGGTCCGCCTGACGACCGTGATGAGCCGGCGGCCAGGGCGGCGGCTCGCGCACGTGTCGATCGGCTCTGCAACGAAATCTCCGACGGGGTCGTGATCTCGCGGGCGACGATCGAGGAGATCGTCGACGGGGCGTCCGAGCGGGGCTGGCCGGAGATCGTCATGGCCGGCTTGTACCTCGAGGTCATCCGGTGCAGGCCGGAGGGCAAGGAGGCGCACCTCGAGGCGATCGCGCGGCTGCTCAAGCGGGCAGAGGCGGAGGGCGACGCGGTGATGAGCGCCCTCGCGCTCGCGAGGCGAGCCCGGGCCTTGACGTCGGCCGCCGATCCGGCGCTGTCGGTGGCGGCCGAGATGGACCTGGCTCGCGCGTCTGTTCTGATCGATGGCGCTCTGATCGATGGGGCTGAGGGCATGCCCTCCTGGCGGGCGCGCGCGCACATCAACTGCGCGATCGCGTATGGCCAGCGCGACCTCTGGGAGCTGGAAGATCAGCACTATCGCGCCGCCGAGGCGGTGCTGGGCGGCAAACGCGAGGAATCCCGCCTCTGGCGGGGGATCGTCTACAACCGGGCCGAGTTCCAGCTCGACTGGACGTGCGCGATGCGCGAGCTCGGGGAAACCGAGGCGGTCGCCCATCACGCCGCGGTCGCCGCCGAGTTCCTCCGCGCCGCGCAGATCAGCGCGATGCCCGCCTCCTGGCGTGAGGAGCTGCGGATCTTCGCGGCGCTCCTCGGGGCGATCGCGCCGAGCGTTGGCGGTCCCGCGCCAGAGGTCGTGCCGGCCGAAGGGGAGTTCGCGGGTTACGTCCACCTTGCGCGAGCGCTCTCGGCACCCGATGCGGAGCGAGCGGCGCACGAGGCCGCGGCGGCCGTGGAATCGATCGACCCTGACACGCAGTCCAGAGCCCACAGCCTCGCGCTGTGCGTGGCGGCGGAGATCGAGGTTGCGAGCGTCGGATCCGAGACAGCTGGGATCCGCTACGCCAGGCGGCTGGCGCAGCGTCACTACGCGGTCCGGCTGTCGGCGCTGGCATCGATGCAGTCGCTGCTGAGCGCCGAGCGGCTGCGCTCCGAGCACGACCTGCTGAGCAAGCGCGTGTTCCTCGACGACCTGACGCGGCTGGGCAACCGCAGCGCACTGGTCGGCTACGTCGAAAGCCTGGCCGCGCAGGGCGTGAGCTCGATCGCGTTGGTGCTGCTCGACGTCGACGGCTTCAAGGCGATCAACGACACCTACGGTCACCGTGTCGGGGACGAGGTCCTGATCCATCTGGCGGCCGTACTGCGCGATGGCGTGCGCAACGGCGATCTCGCCGTCCGGCTCGGTGGCGACGAGTTCCTGCTCGTGCTCGCCTCGATGGAACGTGAGGCGGCGCGACGCCGGGCTGAGACGATCCTCGCGGGGATCTCCGCCGCGCCATGGGAGCAGATCTCGCCTGGCTTGCAGCTGACTGCCAGCCTGGGACTCGCCTTCGGCCGCCCGCAGGAGCTCGAGGGCCTCACTGAGCGCGCGGACATCGCGCTCTACAGCTCCAAGGCCGCGGGCGGCAACCGCGTGTCGGAGAGCCGCGAGCCGCCACCGACGGAGCGGGCGCCGCAGGGCGCCGGTGCGCTGCGGGACGTCCGAGCGGCCGGGCTGCGCGGCCTGTAGCGCGTCGCGCGCGGGCGTTCAGCGCGTCGCGCGCGGGCGTCCAGCGCGTCGCGCGCGGGCGTCCAGCGCGTCCCGCGCGGGCATCCAGCGGGGCCCGCGCGGACGTCCAGCGCGTCGCGCGCGGGCATCCAGCGCGTCGCGCGCGGGCATCCAGCGCGGCCCGTGGCTCAGCCGTCCTGCGGGCCGTCGCCCTCGGCGTCGCCGCCGTTCCCGGGGCCGCTGCCCCGCCGGCTGCGGAGCCACTCCGCGGCCTGCTCGGCCACGCTGCCCATCTGCGAGCCGAGGCTCGCGATGTTGTCGCCCGCCTCACGGAACATCGCGCGGAAGCGCTCGGCGTAGAACTCCATCGCGTCACCGGCCTCGGCGCGGACGTCGGTCTCCTGGTCGCGCGTGCGGTACTCGCCGCGGATGATGCGGTCGTACTCGCCGCTCTGGACCCACCGCATCACCTCGGACACGCGCGTGACCGCGTAGGAGTGGGTGCGTCCGATCTCGTTGAAGAAGCGCCGCACGCGGTCGCTGGGGTCATCCCACTTCTCGTACTCCATCGCCTGTGCCATGAACGCGTCGAGGTTGAGGTCACGCGCCGGCATCGCGCCCGCGGTCACCATCAGCGTGCGGCAGACGATCCGCGGGTCACGCACTGCGAGCGTCGCTGCGCGATCACAACTGAGCTCCGCTGCGCGGTACCACTCGAGCAGGACGGCGCGCACCGCGCGGAAGGGAATTCCGAAGAAGAACGGCAGCCCGCTCCCGACGCTCAGCAGGATGTTGAGCGCGGTCATGTAGATGATGTGGTCGGAGAGGATGTGCCCGAGCTCATGGGCGACGACGACGCGCTGCTCGCCCGGGCCGAGGCGCTGGAGCAGCAGCGAGTCGATCACGATCATCGGCTTCTCGGAGCCGATCGCCGTCGCCTGACCCGGAACCGGCGAGGTGACGTAGAGGTCGTAGATCTCGGGCATGTCGAGCGTGTGGCAGGCCGCCACGTGCGAGGACCACAACTCGGGGAGCTGCCGCTCGCCGACCTTCAACGATGTCGCCAGGTAGGACTGGCGCAGCGCCCGTTCGTAGCTCCACTCGATCAGCTTGCGCACGACCAGGTCGAGCATCGGGATCGCCTTGAGCGCGGCGGTGGCGGCACGGTCCGCGGGATGCTCGTACGCCTTGGAGGAGATGTTCTTGAAGGGCTCGATCGTGTCGGGCAGGTTGTCTGTCATGAAGAGCGCTCAGATCGGTCGACCATACGGTTCACGGAGCCTACCGCGCTCGATGAGGCCCCACAAGGCGGCCGGCCCGCAGGCACGGCCATGCCCATTGGTCGCTGTGCGCACAGATCGGCCTGCCGGCAAGCCGGTCATGTCGCGCGACGATTAACATGGATTTATCTCGTAAGGAGGAGAGACAATGTCCATGCAGAGAGAGATGGAGTCGACCGATCAGGCTGCGCGCCTGGCCGAGCTGATCCGCGCCGCCGGGACGGTCGTCGCGCTGACCGGTGCCGGAATCTCGGTGCCCTCCGGGATCCCCGACTTCCGCACGCCCGGAACCGGGCTGTGGGCGAACGTGGACCCGATGGAGGTCGCGCACATCGACGTGTTCCGTAGCAACCCGCGGCGGTTCTGGCAGTTCTACGGCGAGCGCTTCCAGACGCTCGAGGACAAGGTTCCCAACCGCGCGCACGAGGTCCTGGCCGAGCTCGAGCGCGACAACCTGCTGGACGCAGTGATCACACAGAACATCGACCGCCTGCATGCCCGCGCGGGTTCACGGGAGCTGATCGAGGTGCACGGCACGATCGGCCACTCGAGCTGCCTGGGCTGCGGGACCCGCTACGAGCTCGACGAGGTACGCCTCCGCGCGCGCCGCGCGGAGCTCGACGGGGTACCGCGGTGCGACTGCGATCAGCCGCTGAAGCCTGCCGTCGTGCTGTTCGGCGAGCTGCTGCCCGAGGAGGCCCTCGAGCGCGCCCACACGCTGGCGGCGACGGCCGACCTGATGCTCTGCATCGGCACCTCGCTCGAGGTCTATCCGGTCGCGCAGCTGCCGGAGATCACGCTCGCCTGCGGTGGGGAGATCGCGATCATCAGCCAGGGACCGACCCGCCTGGACCGTCGCGCGACCGTCCGTCTCAGCGGGGACGTGGTCGACGAGCTTGAGGCCGTGTACGCGGCGCTCGCCGCCGTCTGAGCGTTGCGCGCGGTCCAGATCAGGACCCCTGGCCGAAAAACGTCCGACATGACGTCGTTTCTCGGCCAGGTCCCTTCAAGGGTCCGTGAGGTTCATCGCTCGCGCCCTGATGGCTGCCTCGAGCCGCCCAAGCGTCCTCTCGACGGTCTGACGCTCGTCTTCCGAGAGGCGTCCGTGAAGGGCCGACCGCGCGGCAGCACCGACGGACCCGTGGGCCGCCCGCAGCTCCGACAGCCGCTCGGTCAGCCCGTCCCCTCCGCCGGGCAGCTCGGCGAGCGCAGCGTCGAGGGCGATCTGGAGCTGCAGCGCCGCCTCGCGCTCGCGGCCGTGCCGGAGGTCCAGTCGGGCGCGTAGCGCGAGCTCCTCGCAGGCGAGTGGGGGGCGGCGGGCGCCCAGCATCGCGGCCAGCTGCGCCTGCGGCTCGAGCACGCGCGCACGGCGTGTGCGCTGAAGCGGAAGAAGCAACTCGCGCGCCTGTCGCCAGCGCCCCTCGGCCACCTCCTCGCCGGCGCCATATCCGATCCGGGCGACGAGCGCCTGCCCGCGGCCTGCCTCGTGCACCTCGGGGTCGGCGCTGACGAGCCGGAATGCGTGCAGTGCGCCGTTGAGCACCGCCAGCCCCTCCGCGAGCTCCGGCTCGCCGGCGTCGGCGAGCCACGCTCGCGCGGCGTCCACGACGAGCGGCTCGCCGACATCGATCACGGTCACGCGGGCCGTGCTCACCGCCACCGGCTCGGGGTCGGGGGGGGCCTGACGCCACCGTCGCTGCACCGGCCCGCGCGGCGTCGGGCGGCGACGGATGGGCGCGTCGAGCGTCGCGAACACGAGCACGAACGCCGCCGGCTCCTGCGGCGCGGCGCCGGCCCGTCGCATCAGGTAGCGACCGTCGGGCGGGCCGAGCGTCCAGGGCAGCTCGACCTGACAGAAGCGGAACAACTGGGTTGCGGGCGAAGCGCTCACCGCCGCAGCTTCGCAGCGCGTGCGTGTGGGGGTAACCTGCTCAACACTATGAGCGAAGATCCAAGCCTGCGCGAGCGGGTCACCAAGCAGAGCGAAGAGGCTCTGGGCAAGCTCGCACAAGAGCTGCTCGAGAGCCCGGTTGTGACGAGTGCGATGTCGGCGGCATTCGAGGCCCGGGAGCGGGCGCTGCGCGCCCAGGAGGTTGCGATGGGGGCGCTGAACCTGCCGTCGGCGAGTGACCTGGAGCGGTTGACGCGCAGGCTGCGTGGCGTCTCGCAGCGACTCGAGGGGATCGAGGACGGACTCGACAGCGTGCAGGATCGCGTCGACAGCCTCAAGAACGCCGGGGGGATCGACGAGCGGCTCGCCGCGATCGAGGCGGCGCTGGCGCGGCTCGAGGCTGCCCTCGCACCGCCGCCGGTCGCCTGACCCGCCCGCATCGCAACGCGCCGCAGCGGACGGCGCGGTGCGGCCGAGCGGCATGAACGGCGCGGTGCCGCCCGTGTCGGCGGACGTTGCGGTGCGGCCGAGCGGCGCGGTACCGCCCGTGTCGGCGGACGGCGCGGTGCGGCCGAGCGGCGCGGTACCGCCCGTGTCGGCGGACGTCGCGGCGCGGCCGAGCGGCGCGGTACCGCCGGCGTCGGCGGACGGCGCGGTGCCGACGTCGTGAGAAGATCCACGCATGCGGCGCTACAACGTCCTGACGGACGGTATGGAGCAGCTGTCCGATCGCGACGGTTATCAGTGGCGGGCGACGAGGCACATCGGCGAGCTGTTGGGGGCGACGCGGATCGGGGCGAGCGTGTACGAGCTGCCGCAGGGGCAACGCACGTTTCCCTACCACTTCCATCACGGCGTCGAGGAATGGCTGTACGTGGTCTCAGGCGCGCCCGTGCTCCGCACGCCGGAGGGCGAGCGCACGCTCGCGCCGGGCGATCTCTGCTGCTTCCCGTCCGGATCGGCGGGCGCCCACACCCTGCGCGGGCCAGGGCGCATGCTGATCTTCTCCGCCAATCGCGCCCCCTCGATCTCGGTCTACCCGGACTCCGACAAGGTCGCCCCGCGCCCGGAGGATCAAGCAGATCCCGATCGGCTCAACTTCAGGCGCGGGGACGCTGTCGGCTACTGGGACGGCGAATGACGGGGGCGGACCGGTGAGCGAGTCGAACCCTGGAGACCCTGGAGACCCTGGAGACCCTGGAGACCTTGGAGACCCTCGAGACGCTGGAGACCCTCAGGGCGTTGCCGCGCAGGAGAGCGGTGGAGCGTCACGGAGCGAGCGCCCGACCGTCAACGCGTTGACCGTCGAGCTGAAAGCCGACCCCGAGGATCCGCCGGGCTATCGCAACCGGGCGCGACGGCTCGCCCCGCTCCTCGCGGCGCGGGCTCTCGGCGCGACGATCTACGAGCTCGACCACGGGGAGAGCATCTGCCCCTACCACTACGAGGTCGGCAACGAGGAGTGGGTGCTCGTGCTCGGCGGTACGCCGACCCTCCGCCATCCCGAGGGCGTCGATGTGCTCCAGCCTGGCGATCTCGTCTGCTTCCCCGACGGCGCCGAGGGCGCGCACAAGCTCACCAACAACGCGGCGGACACCGTTCGGGTGATCATGCTCTCCACGGTGCACGAGCCGTGCCTGGCGGCCTATCCGGACAGCGGCAAGGTGGGCATGTGGCCGCCCGGCCTGCTGTTCTACGAGGCCGACGCCGTCGACTACTGGGACGGCGAGGCGTCTCACTGACTATCGGCAGCGACCGCCGTGAGCTCGTAGGCGTCCGCCGCTGAGTGCCCGGTCACGCGCTTCGCGGGGATCGTCACCGACTCGCCAAAGGCCGGTCACGCAGCGCACGCACGGCGACCGCCCCCAGGCGCCACTCCGCCGCCGCCAGCTCGCCGGCGCCGATTCGCACGTGGGCTGGGCGCAGCAGGTCGGTGACGGCCAGTAGCGAGCCGGCCTGCACGCCGAGGCCGGCCGCCAGCGCGAACAGCGTCGCGGTCTCCATCTCCACCGCGATCGCCCCCGCCGCCGCCCAGCCCGCCTCGAGCCCGCGCTCGTCGTAGAAGAGGTCGGTGCTCACCACGAGCCCGGCCACGAGCCCGGGGTCCGCGGCGCGCAGCGCCTCGGTCAGCGATGCAGAGCCCGTGATCCGCTCGCCCGCCCCGAGTTCGCGGCTGGTGCCATCGAGCGCGCATGCCTCGGTTGCGAGGACCAGGTCCCCGAGCGCAAGCGTGCCGCCGAGCGCCCCGCAGGTTCCGACGCGCAGCAGCCGGCGCGCCCCGAGCGCCACCAGCTCGTGCGCGACGATCGCGGTGCTCGGGCCGCCCATCCCGGTGCTCTGGATCGTCAGCGGCGCGCCGTCGTGGGCGGTGCCGGTATAGCCGAGTAGGCCGCGATTCTCGTTGAACGTCCGCGGCTGCTCCAGCAGACTGTCCGCCAGCCGCCGCGCGCGGCCGGGGTCGCCGGGCAGGAGCACCCGCTCCGCCGCCGGCTCGTCGCAGTGCAGATGGATCGCCACCGACCGCAAGGGTAGATACTGGCTGCCGATGAGCGCCGTTACCGATCCAGGTGAGCTGCTGGCGGAGGTCCGAGCGGGAGGCCTCCTGGCGCCCGAGCGCCCGGTCGTCGTGATGCTCTCCGGCGGGCGGGACTCGACGTGCCTGCTGGACCTCGCGGTGCACATCGCCGGGCCTGGCGCCGTCAGCGCCCTGCACGTCAACTATGGGCTGCGCGAGGCCGCCGCACAGGACGAGGGCCACTGTGCGCACCTCTGCGCGCAGTTCCGGGTGCCGCTTGAATTGCGGCACCCGAGTGCTCCCGGGACGGGCAACCTGCAGGCCTGGGCGCGCTCCCAGCGCTACGGGGTGGCGGCCCAGATCGCGCTGGCGCGGGGAGCCGACGTGGCGGCGGGGCACACTGCGACCGATCAGGTGGAGACGATCCTCTACCGGCTCGCTTCGTCGCCGAGCCGGCGTGCCCTGCTCGGGATGCGTCCGCGCGACGGTGCGCTCGTGCGCCCGCTGCTGGGGTTCACGCGCGAGGACACCGCCGCCTACTGCCGCGCGCGCGGCCTGCGCTGGCGCGAGGATGAGAGCAACGAGTCGTCCGCCTTCGCGCGCGGCCGGGTGCGAACGGCGCTCGTCCCGGCGCTGCGGGAGATCCATCCCGCGGCCGAGCAGAACGTGCTCGCTCTCGCCGAACTGCTGCGCGACGAGGCCGAGGTGCTCGATGGCGCGGTCGACGAGGCGCTCGCCGGGGGCGCCACGATCGAGCTCTCCCGGCTCCGTGCGCTGCCGGTCGCGCTCGCGCGGCTCGTCGTCCAGCGGCTCGCGGACCGCGCCGTCGGAGCGCCGGCACCTGGAGCCGCGCGGCGACTGGGGGAGATCCTCGCGCTGGGCGAGCACGGCAGCGCCGCACTCGACCTGCCGCACCGCGTGCGCGTCGAGGCGCACGGGGGCGTGCTGCGGTTCGCTCGCACGCCGGCGCTCAGTCGAGCGAGCACCACACCACCGGGGCGCGACGCGCCCCTTTATTTAGACTTGTGATCGACGTGACGCACGACGACGACGCGATCGGGCCGATCCTGGTCCCCGCCGATGACCTCGCGCGTCGCGTGCGCGAGCTGGCGGCCGAGGTCTCGCGCGACTACGCGGGCAAGGATCTCGTGCTGATCGGGGTGCTGAAGGGCGCGGTGTTCTTCCTCGCGGACCTGATGCGGGCGCTCGAGGTCACCTGCGAGGTCGACTTCATGGCGGTCGCCTCCTACGGGTCGGCGACCAGGTCCTCCGGCGTGGTCCGGATCCTCAAGGATCTCGATGCGGTGATCGAGGGGCGCGACGTGCTGATCGTCGAGGACATCGTCGACTCCGGGCTGACGTTGCAATATCTGTTGCGCAATCTGGCGGCGCGCAACCCGCGCTCGCTCGAGGTCTGCGCGCTGCTGATCAAGCCCGATCGGCGGCAGGTGGAGCTGACGACGCGCTACGTCGGGTTCGAGATCCCCGACACGTTCGTGATCGGCTACGGGCTCGATCACGACGAGCGCTACCGCAACCTTCCCTACGTCGCCGCGTTGAAGGAGTGAGCGCCCATGTCCGGTGGACCGAGATCACTGCCACATTGTGCGCTGCGTCTACAAGCTTCCCGATTGGTCCAAACCCAGCTGCTACGCTTGGACATCCAAGCTCGAGAGTCCGGGGCGACGAAGCCTCGGGCCGACGGCGAACTCTGACCGCGATCACATGACTCGATTCTTCAAGAGCGCCGCCTTCCCGATTCTGATCGTGGTCGTGCTCGCCTTCTTCGCCCAGAAGCTGATCGGAAACACGAACAAGGCCCCGAGCTACACGTTCGGGCAGCTCGTCACGCAGATCCAGCAGGGCGACGTTCAGAGCATGACGCTCGACCAGAAGGACAACAGCGTCTCGGTCACGCTCAAGGGAAGCGGCATCAAGTACTCGACGGGCTACCCGGACAGCTATTCCGCCACGCTGATCAACGACGCGATCAAGGACGACGGCGACACGTCGGTCCAGGTCCAGGACAAGTCGACCAACGGCTGGCTGTCCTTGCTCACCTACATCCTGCCGTTCGTGATCTTCATCGGCTTCTGGATCTTCCTGATGAACCAGGTCCAGGGCGGTGGCTCGAAGGTGATGTCGTTCGGCAAGTCGCGCGCCAAGCGGATGTCGGTCGACAGCCCGAAGATCACCTTCCGGGACGTCGCCGGAGTCGAGGAGGCGGTCGAGGAGCTCCACGAGATCAAGGAGTTCCTGGAGAATCCGAAGAAGTTCCAGGCGCTCGGCGCGCGCATCCCCAAGGGCGTGCTGCTGTACGGGCCGCCCGGCACCGGCAAGACCCTCCTTGCGCGCGCGGTCGCGGGCGAGGCCGGGGTTCCGTTCTTCTCGATCTCGGGCTCGGACTTCGTCGAGATGTTCGTCGGCGTCGGCGCCTCGCGCGTGCGTGACCTGTTCGAGCAGGCGAAGCAGAACTCCCCGTGCATCATCTTCATGGACGAGATCGACGCCGTCGGGCGCCACCGCGGCGCCGGATTGGGCGGCGGGCACGACGAGCGCGAGCAGACGCTCAACCAGCTGCTCGTCGAGATGGACGGCTTCGAGATGAAGGACAACATCATCCTGATCGCCGCCACCAACCGCCCCGACATCCTCGATCCCGCGCTGCTGCGTCCGGGCCGCTTCGACCGCCAGATCGTCGTCGACCGTCCCGACCGCCAGGGTCGCAAGAAGATCCTCGAGGTGCACACCCGCGGCAAGCCGCTCGCGCGCGAGATCGACATCGACGCGCTCGCCGGCCAGACGCCCGGCTTCACCGGCGCCGACCTCTCGAACCTCGTCAACGAGGCCGCGCTGCTCGCCGCTCGCAACGGCAAGCGCGAGATCACGCAGATCGAGCTCGAAGAGGGGATCATGCGCGTCATCGCCGGCCCGGAGAAGAAGACCCGGGTGATGAGCAGCAAGGAGCGCAAGATCACCGCCTACCACGAGATGGGGCACGCGATCGTGGGGCACTACCTGCCCAACAGCGATCCGATCCACAAGATCTCGGTGATCTCGCGCGGTCAGGCGCTCGGCTACACGATCTCGCTGCCGGGCGAGGACAAGTTCCTCACGACGCGCGCGGAGCTGCTCGACGCGATGGCGATGACGCTCGGTGGGCGCGCCGCCGAGGAGATCATCTTCAGCGAGATCACGACCGGCGCCTCGAACGACCTCGAGAAGGTGACGGCCACCGCGAAGCAGATGGTGATGCGCTTCGGCATGTCCGAGAAGCTCGGGCCGCGCGTGTTCGGCCACGACCACGGGCTACCGTTCCTCGGCCGCGAGTTCAGCGCCGAGCCGGACTACTCCGATGAGATCGCGCGCGAGATCGACGACGAGATCCGCCGGATGGTCGAGTCCGCGCACGTCCAGGCGAAGGACATCCTCAACACGCACCGGAACTCGCTCGAGAAGCTCTCCGAGATCCTGCTGAAGCGGGAGACGCTCGAGAAGGAGCAGTTCGTGGCGCTGCTGGACGGTCGCACCGAGGAAGAGGTCTTCGGGGCCGAGGCGCCGCCGCCGCCCGAGCTGCCGATCCCGCCGGCGTCACCGGAACGCGGCTTCGGGCGCGAGCCCACTCCGCGCCCGCTTCCGCGGCCGGGCTTCGGAACAGCTGAGTAAGGGCGGGCCCTGGGCCCGCAGCCGTGCTGGCGAGGCCCGGGGCGTGGCTGGCAGGGAAGCAGTGAGCGACCGTGCCTCGGGCACACGAGCGAGCGATGACGCAGCCAGGCGCGGTCCGGGACCGCCAGCCAGATGTCAGCGGGCGCCGCGGCGCTTACTACCGAGCTTCGACCAGACCTGCGCCTGCCCGCGCCCGCGATCTCGAGCCTGTATGCGAACGTCATGAGCCGAGATGTCGGCTCCGTGGATCTCGTTCACGCTGCGTTCGACGCTCGCGAACAGGTGCGCGAGCGGATGCGCCTTACGCTGAGCATCCGTGATCTGCGTGTCGGCTCGGGTTCCGTCAGGATCGGAAGTCTTGGGCATGCTGCCTGCCTGGTTGTGTCGAAAGATCTATTAAAAGGTACATGAATGTCAACGACGCCGCCAGGCCTGGGAGGTGGGTTCGTGCGGGCGCGTCACCGGGTGAGCCCGCGCGCGCGGAGGTGAAGGCGTCGAGGTGGGCGTAGAGTCTGGGGCATGAGCGCGCGCCGCATAGCCCAGTTGTCGGTAAGGGTCGTGCTTCCCGCTGCGCTCGCGATCGCCGGCGTGATCCTGATCATCGTCGGCCACGCGAAGACGAACGCGGCCGGCGCGGGCGTGGTGATTCTCGGCGTCGCGCTGATGGTGGTGCTGCTCGACTGGCTGGCGCGACTCAGCATCAGCAGCGGCGACGATCGTGACCGAGAGGAGCAGGCTCGCCGGTACCTCGATCGCACCGGGCACTGGCCCGGTGAGGGGCCGAGCTGAGCCGGGTGGCGGCCGGTGATCGCGCGGGCGGTGGCCGGGCCGTGATCGCGGGAGTCGCCGCGGAAGGAGCGAGGCCGATACGGGAGCTGCACGCCGGCGGCGCGGCGTTTGTCGTCATGGGCGTCGTCAACATCACGCCAGACTCCTTCTCGGACGGTGGGCGATTCCTGGATCCGCAGGCCGCCATCGCGCACGGGCTGGAGCTGCAGGCAGAGGGCGCTGCGATCCTGGACATCGGCGGTGAGTCGACCCGACCCGGGGCGGCGAGCGTGCCGGTCGAGATCGAGCTGGCGCGGGTCGTGCCGGTGATCGAGGGGCTCGTCAGGGCGGGAGCGCGCGCTGCGATCTCGATCGACACCTCGAAGGCTGAGGTGGCGCGGGCGGCGCTGCACGCCGGCGCGAGCGTTGTCAACGACGTCACCGCACTGCGCGCCGCGCCCGAGATCGCCGAGCTGGTGGCGGCATCCTGTGCCGATCTGTGCCTGATGCACATGCTCGGGAGTCCGCGCACGATGCAGAAGGATCCGCACTACGACGACGTGGTCGCTGAGGTCAAGCGGTTCCTGGAGGAGCGGATGGCGGTCGCGGTCGCCCGCGGCGTGCCCGAGGAGCGGATCGTGCTCGATCCCGGGATCGGCTTTGGCAAGACGGTCGCGCACAACCTCGAGCTGCTGGCGCGGCTGCCGGAGATCGTCGCGCTCGGGCGGCCTGTGCTGATCGGAACCTCCCGCAAGTCGTTTCTGGGAACGCTCACCGGTCGTGACGTGCACCAGCGCCTCTACGCCACCATCGCGACCAACGTGCTTGCCTACGAGCGCGGCGCACGGATCTTCCGGGTTCACGACGTCGGGCCTTTGCACGACGCGCTCACCGTGACTGCTGCTACGGTCAGCTGATGGAGTCAGAAGAGGCTGACGAGTTCGAGCCGGACGAGCTCGAGGACGAGGACGACGACGAGGGGCACCCCGAGCCCGAGGTCACGATCGAGATCAGCGGGCTCTCGCTGTACACGCACATGGGGGTCACCGCCGCTGAGCGGGAGGTCGGACAGCGCCTGCTGATCGACATCCGGCTCGACGTCGGAGACTGCGACGCGACAATCACCGATCGCCTCGAGGACACCGTCGATTACGCGGACGTGTGCGAAGCCGTCAACCTCGTTGCCCAGCAGCGCTCGTACAAGACGTTGGAGCGGCTCTGCTCCGCGGTCGCCGACCGGCTGCTGGAGCGCTATGACGCGCACGCCGTGTGGGTCAAGGCGGCCAAGCCGGAGCCGCCGATCGCGCTGCCGGTGAGCGAGGTCTCGGTCGAGCTGTGGCGCGAAGCCTGATCGCCACCTCGAGCAGGCTCTGATCGTGAACGCGTCCGTCCTGACGTCGAGCTGGGGCGCGTGACCCGCGGCTACCTCGGGCTGGGCTCCAACATCGGCGACCGGCGCGCACACCTGCAGGCCGCGGTGACGGGGCTGGCAGCGGAGGACGTGCGAGTGCTCGCGAGCTCGTCGGTGTATGAAACGGAGCCGGTCGGGCTGGTGCTCGACCAGCCGGAGTTCCTCAACGCCTGCGTGGAGATCGAGACGGCTCACACGCCGGAGCAGCTGCTCGATGCGTGCAAGTCCGTGGAGCGCGCGGTGGGTCGGACCGCGGGATTGCGCCACGGGCCACGCGTGATCGACGTGGACGTGCTGCTGCTCGGCGAGATCGAGCTGCGCGGCGCGCGCCTGACACTGCCTCACCCGGAGCTCGCGAGCCGGCGCTTCGTGCTCGTGCCGCTGCTGGAGCTCGATCCGGAGCTGACGCTGCGCAGCGGCGCCCCGCTCTCGCGGGCGCTCGCCGCACTCGGCGACGGTCAGGCCGTCCGCCTCGCCGGGCCGCCGCTCAGGATCTGAGCGACCCTTGCGTACGCGCCGAAGCGACGCGGCTCCCGCTCTGAGCACGCCGGCGCTCAGGCCTTGATCAAGCCGTTACCCGAGCCCTTGACGAGCGCGCCCGCGGGCAGCTCGCCCTCGGTGTGGGGGAACAGCTCGCGTGCGAGCACGACCGAAGCCCGGCCCGCGAGCGCCTCGCGCGCGTCGGCGACGGTTGCGATCAGCGCCACGGTCGAGAGGATCTGCAGATCCGCGGCGTTCGGGTGCTCGGGATCGCCGATCGTCCCGTCGGCGATCAACGCGTCGATCTTGTCCATCTGCGCGGGCAACGCATCGAGGCGCCTGCGCGCAACGCCGTCGCCCGTACGGTTGAGCAGACGCTCCGGGAACGCGATGAGCGGCGCTCCGACGCGGATCGCCACCGCCGGGAGCCGCAGTCGCGAATGCCGGCTGTAGCTGACGAGCGCGCCCGGACGGTGCATCAACCCGGCCCAGATCAGCTGGCGGGGGACCGACTGGAACTCCTCATCCCCCCAACGCTCCGCCTGCACGACACGAGCCCGGTGCACGGCGTCGAGCGGGTACAGCCGCGGCTCCGGAACCATCTCGTCGAGGCGGCGCATGATCGTCCGCGAGCCGACGAGCTTCTCCTCGCCGTTGCGCAGCGCCGGTACGGTCCGCCGCCCGAACATCGCCAGCTGCAGCGGCACGTGCAGCGGCGGCGGCCACTCCTGGACGGTGTAGTGCAGGCCCTTCAGCTGCAGGGCCTTCTCCACGGCGGCGCAGGGATGCGATCCGTGGATGATGTAGAGCTTCAAGGCCATCCCCTGAGAGCATATAGTCAGGCGATGGCAGGCGCAGACGGCGACAGGACGAGCGGACGGCTGCTGGTCGTCGACGTCGGCAACACGCAGACGCACTTCGGCGTGATCGCCTCGGGCAGCACGGAGGTGGAGGAGCATTGGCGCTTCGCGACGGTGCGCGAATCGACCAGCGACGAGCTCGGCGCCCGGCTCTCGAGCCTGCTGGCGTTGCGCGACATGAGATTCGGCGACATCACCCGCTCGATCGTCTCCTCGACGGTGCCGCAGCTCTCGGACCGCTGGATCGCGATGGCGGGCCGCTATCTCGGCCACGAGATGCTCCGCGTCGGCCCCTCGATCAAGACCGGGATGCCGATCAGGATCGACAACCCGCGTGAGGTCGGAGCCGACCGCCTCGTCAATGCCGTCGCCGCCTACGACCGTGTCCACTCGACCTGCGTGATCGTCGACTTCGGCACCGCGATCACCTACGACGCCGTGTCGGCCGCCGGCGAGTACATCGGCGGGCTGATCACGCCGGGAGCGGAGATCTCGATCGACGCCCTCTACGAGCGAGCAGCGAAGCTGCCGAAGGTCGAGCTCGACACACCGCGCACGCTGATCGGCAAGTCGACCGTCGACGCGATCCGCAGCGGGATCGTCTACGGCTTCGCGGGACAGGTCGAGGGGATCGTGCGCCGGCTGCGCGCCGAGCTCGGGGCCGACATCTGGGTGATCGCCACCGGCGGCCTCGCGCGCGCGATCGTGCCGTTCATCGAGGAGACGATCGACGAGGTGGACCCGATGCTGACGTTGACCGGTCTGCGCCTCATCTGGGAGCGCAACCAGCTGGATCGCCCGCGCTCGGCGAGCTCTCGCTCAGTGGTGAGCTGACAGGGCGGTGGATCGCCCGCGCTCGGCGAGCACTCGCTCAGTGGTGAGCTGAGAGGGCGGGCACCGGTACGTCCGGCGTGCGTGCGACCGTGATCGCCGTCATCAGGAACGACAGCCGGCGGCGGTTGTCGGGTTCCTCTTCGGTCGCTTCGTCGTACTGATCGAGCAGGTGGCGAATCGCCGCGAACACGGGTGCGTCGTCGATCTCGTCGGGCACCTTGCAGGCGAGCCGGCCGAGCGCCAGCATCTCGGTGGCGCCGTCGACCGCCCGCAGCGTCATGATCGTGCCGAGCAGCAGGAACTCCGCGACGCGGTCCAGCAGCACGTGCACGGCATGCTCGTGCTCGCCTGGGGCCGGGCCCGCCGGCACCAGCGGCTCGCGTGCGGCGATCCGCAGCGACTGCTCGGAGGTGATCGAGCGCACCTGCTCAGCCGATAGCCCCGCCTGCAGCATCAGCCGCACCTGCGCCGCCCCCGAGACGAGCGTGTGCCCGTAGGGTGAGTCGCTGGCGAACAGCAGCTGGCCGGGCGGCACCAGCGAGAACAGCGACAGCATGTCGGCCGGCATCCACCAGGCGGTGTCGAACAGCAGGTTCGGCAGGTCGGGCGCGACTCGCCAGAGCCACGACAGATCGGTGATCCCGGCATGGGCGAGGATCAGGCGGGCGTCGGGGAACTCGCCGGCGAACACCACCGCGTGCTCCCCCAGCGCGGGGATGCCGCGGCCGGCGTGGATCAGCACCGGCAGCGAGCGCTCGTTCGCGAGCGCGAACAGCGAGCGCAGTGCGGGATGGTCGAGCGTGAAGCCCTCGGCCCGCGGGTGGAGCTTGATCCCGCGCGCGCCGGCGTCGAGCGCCCGCTGCGCCTCGGCCAACGCGCCGTCGTTCGGATCGACTCGGCAGAACGGGACGAGCAGGTCATCGGACTCGCGGGCGGCCTCGATCACCATGTCATTGGCGGTCGTGTAGCCATCCGGCTCGTGCATCGGAAACGTGAACGCTCCGCGCGCGTCGGCGACCGCGAGCATCTCGCGTAGCTCCTGCGGGTGCTGGCGCATCATGTCGGGGTCGTTCTGGCCGAGGTGGGTGTGGGCGTCGAAGAGCTCCAGTCGCGGAACCTGCTCGCGCACGATCTCGAACCACGGTTGCAGCTCGGCGGCGATGTCCATGGACTGATTGCTAGCAGGCAAGGGGTCGGGCCGGCGCCGGGTGGTCAAGCGTTGACGTGGGTCCGGCGAGCCCGCTACACATCATGTTGTGGAGACGACGTCTGCTGGCGCAACTGCGCGTGCTCCGGTGCTCGACACGACTCAGCTTCTGAACGAACCGTGGACGCTCGGTGCCGTCCGCATCCCGAACCGCGTCGTGCTGGCGCCGCTCGCGGGGATCGGCAACTGGTTCGTACGCCTGCAGGCAAGGCGCTACGGTGCCGGCCTGGCCGTCTCGGAGATGGTGTCGAGCTTCGCGGTCCACTATGGCAACCGCCGCACCTGCAGCGAGCTGCTGCGCATCCATCCCGACGAGCACCCGGTATCGGTGCAGCTGTTCGGGGCCGATCCGGAGGTGATGGCCTCGGCGGCGGAGCGTGTGGCGGCCGCGGGAGCTGACCTGATCGACATCAACATGGGCTGCCCGGTGCCGAAGGTCTGCAAGACCGGCGGCGGTGCGGCGCTGCTCGACGATCCCCGTCGCGCGGTCGCGCTGGTGCGCGCGGCCGCCCGGGGCAGCGGCCTGCCGGTCACCGTGAAGCTTCGTACCGGGCTGCGCGCGGGCGATCTGTCCGGTGTGGAGCTGGCGCGCGCGCTCGCGCAGGACGGTACCGTCGCGGGTCTGGCGATCCACCCACGCAGCGCCTCGCAGCGTCATGGCGGCGCTGCGAACCACGAGCTCGTGGCGGCGCTCGTGCAGGAGCTGCCGGTGCCGGTCCTGATCTCCGGCGGGCTGCGCAGCGCCGAGCTCGCACGCTCGGCGTTCGTGGCCACGGGAGCGAGCGCCGTTCTGCTGGCGCGCGGATCGCTCGGCAATCCGTGGCTGTTCGCGCAGCTACTCGGCACGCTCGACGATGAGCCCACGCGGGAGGAGGTCGTCGGCGAGCTGCGCTGGGTGATGGAGCGGGCCGCCGAGCATCTCGGCGAGCAGCGGGCAGCGCGATACCTGCGCAAGTTCTATCCCTGGTACATCGAGCGACTCGGCGGAACGCGCCACGAGCAGGCCGCGTTGCAGGCGGGTCTCCAGGTCGCGCCGACGCTGGTGGCTGCACGGGACCTCGTCGAGGCGTATGCGTCCACAGAGCGTGACTCCCACCTTCAGGTAGCGGTTCATGCTACACACGCGTAGGTTCGCGAAGGCCGTCATCTGGCGGAACGCGACGGCGCTCCGCGGTCTGGCCCTGGCCGCGGCCGTCGCGGCGAGCGTCGCGGTGCTCTCGATCGCGGTCCTGCCCGCGCACGCCGAAGCGCAGACGTCGCCGTACGGCCCGCCCGTGCAGCCCTACGGATACGACAGCGAGGGCGAGTTCAACGACATCCTCCCGCCCGGAGCCAACGGGCTCGTGGACCTCTCGCAGCTGCAGGGCTTCGCGACGACCGGAGTGCGCCCGCCCCACAATGACGACCAGCTCACGACGTACTCGGCGCTCACGACGGCTGCGCCGAACATCACCGCGCCCCAGCTGCGCGACTACTTCACGGACGCGACCTTCGGCGTGCCCGCCGGGAACATCGAGAAGGTCGAGACCCCGGAGCCGGGGGTCACGATCGAGTGGGACGCGAGCTACGGCGTGCCGCACATCTACGGCCTGACCCGCCCGGAGCTGATGTTCGGGATCGGCTGGGCGACGGCCGAGGACCGGCTGTTCTTCATCGACGCGCTCCGGCACGCCGGCGAGGGGGACCTGGCCTCCTTTGCCGGAGGCTCCAACGCCGCGATGGACGAGGGCGTCTGGGCGAGCGAGCCCTACACCCATCAGGATCTCGTCAACCAGGTTCAGTGGGCGCAGCGCAACCTTCCGGACGGGCACCAGCTGGTCGCCGACGCCCAGGCCTACGTCGATGGGATCAACGCCTACATCGTCCGGGCCGAGAACCCTGCGTACACCGCGACGATGATGCCGGCCGAGTACACGCTCCTGCGGACGAAGCCCGTGCCGTTCACGGTCGAGGACGTGGCTGCGATCGCGACGCTCGTCGGCGGGATCTTCGGCAACGGCGGCGGCGACCAGCTCCAGAACGCGGTTCTCTACGAGCGGATGCTCGGCCGGTTCGGTCAGCGCTCAGGCTCGGCGACGTTCCTGAGCTTCGATGATCCAAGCGACCCCGAAGCTCCGACGACGGTCCGAGGCATCTCGTTCCCCTACCAGACGCTGCCGCCATTGACCGCCGCGGTGCGCCGGACGATCGCGATGCCCGATGCCGGCTCGGTGCGCTACGTAGATCCGGTCGCGACCGGGTCGCTGCCGGCCGCAGGCGACCCGCAGACGCAGCAGCGAGCGCTGCTCGCGTTCGGGCGCGGCATGTCGAACGCGCTCCTGATCAGCGGCCGGGACAGCGCCGACGGGCACCCACTCGCGGTGATGGGTCCGCAGGTGTCGTACTTCTCGCCGGAGATCCTGATGCAGGAGGACATCCACGGTCCGGGGATCGACGCCGACGGCGCCGCGTTCGCGGGGGCCAACATGTATGTCGAGCTCGGCCACGGGACTGACTACGCGTGGTCGGCGACATCCTCGGGTCAGAACATCATCGACACGTTCGCCGTGCCGCTCTGCCAGCCGGGCGGCGGCGCCGCGTCGATCGACTCCGGCTTCTACGAGCTGCACGGGCGCTGCGTGGCGATGCAGACGTTGATCGACCACGAGTCGTGGACGCCGAGCCTCGCGGACCCGACCGCGGCCGGCTCGGTCACCTTCCGCACGCAGCGGACGGCATTCGGCATCGTCATCGCACGCGCGAGGATCGGCGGCAGACCCGTCGCCTACTGCAACCTCCGATCCACCTACATGCACGAGCTCGACTCGGCGAGCGGGTTCGCGATGTTCAACGACCCCGCCGACATGCGCACGCCGCAGGAGTTCTTCACAGCCGCCGACCACGTGGGCTACACCTTCAACTGGTTCTACGCCAACAGCCGGCACATCGCCTACTTCAACTCCGGTCGCAATCCCGTGCGCGCGCCCGACACAGATCCGCTGTTTCCCAACTGGAGCACCTCCGTGTGGCCGGGATACCGGGGCGGCGCCGCGCTGACGCCCGCCGGGCTGACCGAGCGCGACACGCCGCAGAGCGCCCATCCGCAGGTCGTCGATCCGCCCTACCTGACGAGCTGGAACAACAAGCAGGCGCCTGGCTACAACGACGCCGCCACCGGACAGGAGTTCTCCTCCGTCTACCGCTCGCAGCTGCTCGACCTGGGCATCCAGCACTACATCGCCGCCACGCACGGCCGGATGACGCTCGCGGACCTCGTCGACGCGATGGGCAACGCTGGGACCCAGGATCTGCGCGGCGTCGAGGTGCTGCCCTACGCGCTGGCGGTGATCGGTCATCCGAGCGGCCCGCCCGCGCTCGTGAGCGCGCTCGCGCAGCTGCGCGCGTGGGTCGCGAGCGGCGCGCACCGCATCAACCGCGGGCACCCGGGTGCCTCAGGCCAGTACGACCAGAGCGCCGCGGTGAGGATCATGGATGCCTGGTGGCCGCTGTGGGTGAAGGCCGAGTTCCAGCCGGTGCTCGGCTCCTCGCTGCTGCAAGCCGTCGAGGGCGAGTTCCCGATCAACGACGAGCCCGGCCACGGCACCGGCGGCGCGCACGTCGGCTCCGCCTTCGACGTCGGCTTCTACGGGATCGTCCAGAAGGACCTGCGCGCCGTTCTCGGCCAGCCCGTGGCGGGTGCGCTGAACCGCGTGTTCTGTGGTGAGGGCTCTCTGCCGGCGTGCCGCGCTGCCCTGGAGTCCTCGCTGCTCGCCGCGGCAGCCGAGTCACCCGCCCAGGTCTACCCCGCCGGGGACGGCTGCGCCGCGGGTGACCAGATGTGCTCGGACTCGATCCAGTTCCGCACGATCGGCGCGATCTCACAGCCGCCGATCGAGTGGGTAAACCGTCCGACGTTCCAGCAGGCGGATGAACTCAGCGGGAAGGGCGTCGGCTAGCGTTCCGCTCGACGCCCGCCGCTCGATGTCGAGCGAACGGGCGCTCGACGATGCGAATCCTCTACATTACCGACACGCGTGAGATCGGCGGAGCCGAGCGATACCTCGGCACACTCGCCGAAGGTGCCGCGCGCGCAGGTCACGAGATCCTCGTGCTCGCCCCGCAAGCCGAGCTGGTCGAGTGGCTGCGACGCGAAGCGCCGGCTGCGCAGGTGCGGCGTGCCTTCGATGACGCGTATCACGACGCGCCGAGCGCTCGTGATAGGCTGGCCGCGCTCGCCGGCCAACTCCGGGAGTTGGTAGGCGTGCAGCGGTCTCTGCACGCTGACGTCGTCCACGTCAACAACGGCGGTTGGCCTGGATCTGACCTCTGCCGCGCGGCGCTCATGGCGGCGCGGATTGCGGCGATTCCACGACGGCTGGTGACCGTCCACTCCGACCCATGGCCCAGATCCCGCGGCTCGGATCTGCGTGTGCAGGCCGTCGCCGACCGATTCGCCTGGTCCGCTGTGAGTGCGGTCATCTGCCCGAGCGACGCGGTGGCGGGCGGCCTTGTGGAGCGTCGGGGGATGCCGGGCCATCTCGCGAGAAAAATCCACTACGGAGTGCAGGCGACCCGGCCCGACGCGGCTGAGGTTCGCCGACTGCGAGCACGTCTCGCGCCACGTGACGAGATCCTGGTCGGGATGGTGAGCGCTCGCCCCGTGCCCGAGAAGGGTTACGAGGTTTTCCTGCAGGCGCTCGCGCGGGAGGGCCACGAGGGAGTCAGCGCCGTCCTCGTCGGACGGGCGCCCAATGATTTTCGCGGTCGCGTGGACATGCTGGGCCTTGGCGACAGGGTGACGCTCGAGGGTCGGCGGGCCAACGTAGCCGACTACTACGCCGCCATGGACGTCGTCGTTGTCCCATCCACAGCGGAGGAATGCATGCCGTACGTCATCCTCGAAGCCGCGGCCGCGGGAACGCCCGCGTTCGGCTCATCGCTCGCGGGGATTCCCGAGGCGATCGTCGATCGAGTCACAGGGCGGCTGTTCGATCCCGGCGCTGCCGATCAACTGGCGCGTCTGATCGAGCAGGCACGCGTGGGCCGCGAGGGGCTGAAGGCGATGGGCGAGGCTGCGCATCAGCGTTGGCGTCAGGACTTCTCGCTTGACCCGATGCTGGACCGGACGCTCGCGATCTATGCCGGTTGATGTGAAGGGTCGGATCGCTGCTCGACATGACACTGCCGAGATCGATCGCAGCTGAAATGGACGCTCGCAAGCGTCGTTCCCGCGCGCTCTGGATCCTCGACGACGCCCGGATCCTGGGAGGCGGTCAGCGGTTCGCGCTGCGCCTGGCGGATGGAGCGCTCAGCACCGGTTTGTACGAACGTGCCGTGATCGCCTGCCCCGCCGACAGCGCCCTCGCCGAGGCAGCGCGCGAGGCAGGCCTCGAGGTCTCCGACTTCTCGTTCCCCGGGCCGACGCTCGCCGGCGTGATGCGGCTTGCGGAGGCGCTCCGCGCTTTGAGACAGTCAATCGCGTCGAGCGATCCGATCACGGTGATCGGCAACACCGCCCGGTGCCAACTCGCGGTCACGCTCGCCCTGGCCGGACGGCGCAGGCGCCCGCGGATCGTCCACCTGATGCACGAACAGGACAGCGCCGCGAGGCGTGTCCTGCGGCCCATGTATCGGCACGCGGGACGGCTCGAGGTCGTCGGCGCCAATTCGGCGCGCACCTACCGTCAGCACCTCCCCGGCGTCGTCGTGCACCAGATCAACAACTTCCTGACCGAAGCCGAGTTCGCCCGACTCGCCACAGTCGCACCGGATGCTGGGCGGACGCCGGAACTACGCGTTCTCGGTGTACTCGGCCGCATGATCCCGGAGAAGGGCCTGATCGAGCTGGTCGGTGAACTGGCACGGGTCGGCGAAGATCTGTGGGGAGAGCTGCGGATCGCGGCACTACCCGCGGGTGAGCCTTACGAGCGCAGATTGCGCATGTCGATCGCAGAGCACGGGCTTGGCGAACGCATCACGCTCGTCGGCCCGGCAGCCGACGCTGCGTCCTTTCTCGCGACGATCGACGTGCTCGTGGTTCCGTCAACCGGAAACGAAGGACAGCCCACCGTCATTCTCGAAGCGCTCGCGGCCGGCCTCGGTGTCATCGTGCGACGGTCTACCTACTCCGAGGATTTCGATCAGCTACGTGTACTTCCATACACCGATCCAGACGAGCTGAGCGAGATCCTCGCTTCATGGCCTCCCTCCGCGCCGAGCACGCCAGATGCGCTGCTGCGCGAGCGCTTCGGTGTGGCGCAGGCGCTCGCGTGTCTGACCCTCTCCCGCGCCGAGTCCCGATGAGCCCACGAGTGAGCGTAATCGTCCCCGCTTACAACGCCTCGGGATCGATCGCCGCGACACTTCAATCGGTTCTTGCGCAGAGCTATGACGACTGGGAGATCGTCGTCGTCGATGACGCCTCGACGGATGACACCGCGGCCGTGGCACGCGGTGTCTCGGCAAGGATCACCGTCGTGAGCGCCGCCACCAATCAGGGTCCGGCTGCGGCGCGCAATCTCGCGATCGAACGCGCGGGCGGTGAGCTGCTGGCGTTTCTCGACGCCGACGACCTCTGGCTGGCGGATTACCTTGCGTCGCAGGTCGACGTGTATGACAGTGCGCGTCGACAGGGTACGGACATCGGTGTCATCGCCTGTGACGCATGCCTGGAGGACGCGGGTGGCCGACGCCTCACGGGCACCTACCGATCGCGCGTTCCCTTCCCGGCCGAGGTGACGGTCGAGACGCTGATCGAGGGTAACCCCATCTTCATCAGTGCGCTCGTGCCGGCGCAGCTCGTGCGTGATCTCGGATGCTTCGACACGCGCACCTTCGGCTCTGAGGATCACGATCTGTGGCTGAGGATCGTCGAGCGCGGCCATCGCGTTATCAACAACCCCGCGGTGCTCGCGGTTTACAGAATGGGGGAAACAAGTGTGTCCTCACGAAGGCCTGCAATGGCTCGCACCAATCAGACGACGTGCCGTCTTGCGCTTGAGCGAGGCCTCCTCTCACCATCGCAGAGGAGGCTGGCCCGACGTCGTCTCAGGCTGATGGAGGCTGTCGAAGCTGTCGAGCGCTTCCTCTCCGGCGAGGAGAGGCGCTTGTCGGTTCGTGCCCTAGCCAGCCTGTTCGGTGGCCTCTTCACGTTCGCGGCGTTCGCTGCTACTCACCCGGACCGCTGGCCGCGATGGCTGCACTCCGCGCTCAGCAGGTCGGCCCCGTGGCGCCGAGGCGTCAGATCAGGAGCATCCTGACCCTTGGGATGTGGAGTGCCAGACGCGCTGGCGTGTGCGGTAGACCGTGATCAGGTACGGGCTTGTCAGGCCGCTTTCGAAGCGCGCGACGGCATCGAGCCGTCGCAGGCGAGCTTGCGCGAGCACCAGCGGCGTTACCCATCGGCGTCCGAGCTTGACGATGATGGGGTCGGGGCCGCCGATGTAGCGCTGCGCCAGATGCGCGAGACCATACCGCGCGCCGATTGGACGTACAGCCGTGGATCCATCGCCCGGAGGTTGTGGAGCTCGAGGTAGGAGGGGTCGGCCCAGCGCTGCAGCAGCCGCACACCTCGGAAGTTCGGCACACCGATCAGCAGCCGACCTTTTGGCGCAACGAAGTCGAGGTGGCGCGAACGCGCTGTCGAGATCCTTGGAATGCTCGATGAAACCGATTGTCACCACGAGATCGTAGATCTGCGGATCAGTCGTGAAGAAGTCGTCCTGCACGATCCTGCCCTGAACGCGGAGCATGTCGAGGTTGTCCTGGGACAGCTTGGCGCCCTTCTCGCTCTACTCGATCCCTTCGACGTAGGCGCCGAAACGCTCTGGTAGAAACCGAGCCATTTTGCCGGCGCAGCCCACCTGCACGACGCGCTCGCCACGGGCGGCGGGGGCAAGCTCGGCGAGAGAGCCTGCATCATCGAGCTGTCAGCGGCAGGTCAGGGTCCGGTCGGACCGGCGGCGACAAGCCGGCCCAGTAGTAATCCTGCTCCCAGAAGTCCTTCTCAACGAGCCGGTCGGGATCACGGTCAGCCATCGTCAACGAGACGTTATCGTCACGACCGTGGATCATCGCTGGGCGACGACAGCAGCACCAGCGGTGCGGGCATGTCTGGCCTTCGCCTGTCAGGGCGTGAGCTGAGGTGGACGGTGCTCTGGCGAGCACGCCGCCCGGTGCGACCGAGCGCCACGTCGCGCGCGGAGCCCTCATGCAGCAGGTTTCGCAGGTGTGGGGAAGCGCATGGATGCTCGCGATGATCACCGTGCTGGCGCGCCGGCTGAGCCTGAGCGCGTTCGGCGTCTACGGGCTGTTCGTGTCGGTGGCGGGATACCTGCTGATCGTGCAGGGCAGCATCGAGGGCGCGGCCGTGAGGGCGCTTGCGGGCGCCAGCTCAGAGCGGGATCGCGAAAGGGTGTTCACGACGACTCTGAAGCTGTACGGACTCGGAGGACTCGTCGCGGGGGCGTTGATCGCGTGCCTCGGCTTGGTGCTCGCGGCACTGCTCGGGATTCCGCCAAGTTTGCGCCCGAGCGCCCGGGTTGGGATCTTGCTGCTGGCCGGCCTGACGGCGATTGGCTGGCCGGCAAAGGCCTCTCAGGATCTCCTGCGCGGCACTCAGCGCTTTGGTGTTGCTGCCCTCGGCGAGATGGTCGCTTACGGTGTAGTGGCCGGCGGTGTCATCGTGCTCGCCTTCGCGAGGGCCCCGCTGTGGCTGCTGATCGGACTCGGCGGCAGCTTGCCCGTCGCGATCGGGATCGCCTGTTTCGTGGCAGCATGGTCATTCTCCGTGCCGCTCCCATATCGCGGCGGTGCCGCTGATCCCAGGACGGCCCGAGAGTTGCTGGGGATCTCGCGCTACCTGCTCGTCACGGGTGTCGCCGACCTCATCATCTACTCCTTCGACCGGGTGGTCTTGGCGGCTTTCAAGGGAACTGCGGCCGTCGGCCTGTACGAGGGCGCGGTCCGGCCGCAAAACCTCATGCGCCAACTGCAGGGAACGCTTGTGCTCACCGTGACACCGGTCGCCTCCGTCCTGAGCGCGCGCGACGACCGCTGGCGTAACCAACAGTTGCTCACGCGCGGGACGCGGTATGTGCTGGCGATCGTCGCCCCCGTCGCGATGGTGCTGACCGTGCTGTCGGCGCCGATCCTCGAGGCGTGGCTCGGGCCTCGCTTCGCGGGGGCCTCGACCGCGCTGTCGATTCTCGCGGCCTACTGGCTCGTCGGCGGCTCTGTGAGCGTTGCGATGTCGATGCTGCTTGCCGCCGGTCGCGTACGCGCGATCGCTCGCAATGCCTGGTTGTACGCGCTTGCGAACCTTGTTCTGGTCCTGAGCCTCACGCCTGTGCTCGGGCTCAACGGCATCGCCATCGGGATCGCCCTGCCGCCGACCCTCCTCGCGCCTTGGTTTCTCAGCATCGCGCTGCGCGAATTTGACGTAAGCGTCGCCGACCTCGCACGCTCGGCTTTGCTGCCGGCCTACGCATCGTGCGCCGTGATGGGAGGTGCCATGTTCGTGCTGCGCGAGGTTCTCGATCCGCGCGCGCTGCCGGCCGTCGCGGCGCTGGCGCTCGGCGGGCTCGCGCTCGTGCTCGCCGCGTACTGGCTGATCTGGTTCGACGACGCCGAGCGACGCCTCGTGCGAGGACTGTTCCGCCGCGCGGATCCCTAACCTGCGCGTTAGGCATGAGAGACTTCCACGCCCGCACCGACGACCTCGATGGCGCTTCGATCCTCGTGACCGGCGGTACGGGCTCATTTGGCCACCGGTTCATCCGGCATGTCCTCGACGAATACGAGCCCAGGCGACTGATCGTCTTCTCGCGCGACGAGCTCAAGCAGCACGAGATGTCGCAGGAGTTCTCCGAGGCACGGTTTCCGTGCATGCGCTACTTCATCGGCGACGTGCGCGACGCCGATCGCCTTCGTCTCGCGATGCGGGAGGTCGACTACGTGATTCATGCAGCCGCGCTGAAGCAGGTCCCCACCGCTGAGTACAACCCATTCGAGTGCATCAAGACGAACGTGTACGGCGCCGAGAACGTCGTCGCAGCGGCGCTCGCGACCGGGGTCAAGCGCGTGATCGCCCTCTCGACGGACAAGGCCGCCAATCCGATCAACCTGTATGGGGCGAGCAAGCTGGCGTCAGACAAGATCTTCATCGCCGCAAACAACCTCAGCGGTTCTGGCGGAACCCGGTTCGCCGTCGTCCGCTACGGCAACGTCGTCGGCAGTCGCGGCAGCGTGATCCCTCTGTTCCAGCGACTGATCAACGAAGGGGCAACGCGGTTGCCGATCACCGACAGCAACATGACCCGCTTCTGGATCACGCTCAGCCAGGGGGTCGATTTTGTCGTCGCGAACCTCGATCGCATGATCGGCGGCGAGTTATTCGTGCCGAAGATCCCGTCAATGCGCATGATCGACCTCGCACATGCAATGGCACCTGATGCACAGATCGATGTCGTCGGGATCCGTCCGGGCGAGAAGCTCCACGAGGTCATGGTTCCACGCGCTGACGGCCGCCTGACACTCGAGTTCGACGATTACTACGTGATCGAGCCTGCATTTCAGTTCTGGAGCCGCGAGACATATCAGGAGCGCCACGGTGGCACCCCGGTGCCGCAGGATTTCGAGTACGCATCCGACACGAACGCGGAGTGGCTGACCGCTGGGGAGCTCGCGGACGCAATCTCCGCTTGAGCTCGGGCGACTCGCCCTCGGAACGGCCCAGCTCGGCCTCGACTATGGCGTCAGCAACCGCCGTGGGCGGCCCACGACGTCGGAGGCGTTCGCGATCCTCGATCTCGCATTCGCGGAGGGCGTGCGCGTGATCGACACCGCGCAGGGCTACGGCGACAGCGAGCAGCTGGTCGGCCGCTGGGCGGCTGACCGAGAAGCCGACGTCGAGGTGATCACGAAGCTGCGTCCGGATGTTGACCTCACGGACGCCGGCGCCGTGGTCAGGGCGATCGACGCGAGCCGCAAGGCGCTCGGCGAGCGTCTCGCAGGGGTCCTCGTGCACCAACCGGGAGTGATCCGTCACTGGGAGCGCGTCGCCGTGAGCGACTCCCCACTCCCGGTGGGCGTGTCGATCTATGAGCCAGACGAGTGCGAGCGTGCGCTGTCGATCGCCGTCGCGATGCTCCAGGCGCCATTCAACGCGCTCGACCGACGCCTCGAGGATCTGCTGGCGGCAGCCTCTCGCACCCGAATCTTCCTACGAAGTATCTACCTGCAGGGATTGCTCGTGAGCGACGTGCCAGCTCCGGCCGGAGATCCGGCGCCGCTGCTCGCGTGGCGCGCGCTGTGCGCGCAACAGGGGATCAGCCCCGCCGCCGCGGCGATTGGCTGGGCACGCGCGGCCTTGCCGCATGCGTGGCTGGTGATCGGCGCTGAAAACGTGGACCAGGTCGCAGATACGATCCGAGCATGGAGGGCCGCGGAACTCGACCTCGACACGCTCGCCGCGATCCGTGCGCTTCCCACGGCGGACGCCGACCTCATCGATCCGCGCCGGTGGAGATGAGGCGATGACGCGAAAGCTGATTGCAGTGCTGGCCGTCCGCAACAACGGAACGCGGTTGTTCGGCAAGCCCCTGCAGCGGCTCGACGCGGATACGACGATCCTCGCTCAGAGCGTGCGCGCCCTGCAATCGTTCGACTCCATCGCCGAGGTCGTGCTGGGCGTCGCCGAGGGATCGGCCAACGTCATCTTTGAGGATGTCGCCGGCGAACTCGGCTGCTCGCACGTGGTCGGGAGCGAGCACGACGTCCTGGGACGATTGATCGCCTGCGGCCACCTCACCGGCGCCTCCGACATCCTGCGCAAGACCTCCGAGGATCCATTCTTTGACTACGACATGCTCGAGCCGGCCTGGCACGCGCACGTTGAGCACGGAAACGATGCCACTGTGCTCGACCACGTGCCCGAGGGCGCTGCGTTTGAGATCTTCACGCTCGGCGCGCTCGAGCGAGCTCACCGGGAAGGTGGGCCACGCGAGCACATCGCCGACTACATCCGGTTCAACCAGTCCGCCTTTGCGGTGGAGATCCTCGCTCCGGCGCCGGCGTGCCAGCGACTCGACCTGCGCCTGACCGTCGACGAGCCCGAAGATCTGATCGTCGCGCGAACCGTCTATCGGGAGCTCCGTGAGCTGGCTCCGCGAATTCCGCTCGCCCGGATCATCGAGCTGCTCGACGGCCGCCCAGACCTGCGGGCTCTCGTCGCGTCCTACTCGAAGGCTGAGCCCGTCTGGGACGGAGTGCCGCAGGGCGGCTAATCTACTTGCCGCGGACGGGAAGTAATCTAACGCGATCGCTGAGATGTCCACGACCTCCGACTCCGGCATGCTGGCGCGCATCTCCGAGCTCGAGCGCCGGTACGTCGAGGAGGTGCTCGCAACCGACTTCCGCACCTCTCGCGGAAGCGTGATGACGAACAGACTGGAGCGCGCGTGGGCGCAGGCGCACGCAGTTGACTTCGCGATCGCGTTCGTCAATGGGACGGCGACGATGCACGCCGGTCTGCTGGCCAAGGCCATCGGGCCCGGCGATGAGGTGATCGTGCCGCCGCTCACGATGGCCTCGACGACCTTCGTCGTCCTGCAGGCAGGGGCGACGCCGGTCTTTGCGGACGTCGACGCCGAGACCTTCCAGATCTCCCCGCGGTCGATCCGCGAGCGCGTGAGCGAGCACACGAAGGCGATCATTCCCGTCGATCTCTACGGACTCTCGCCTGAGATGGACGAGATCATGGCGATCGCGGTCGAATGCGATCTGTTCGTGGTCGAGGACGCGGCTCAGACGATGGGCTCGACCTACAAGGGACGCAACGTAGGATCGATCGGCCACATGGGCAGCTTTAGCCTGCAATCGTCCAAACACCTGACCAGCGGCGAGGGCGGGATCGTCACGACGAACGACGAGGAGCTGGCGAACGCGGTGCGCCGCGTCAACAGCCTCGGGTACGCCGGGGTCGGCGCGATGAAGGGCAAGATCACGAAGGACGACATCCAGGACCCGAGCTACTCACG
Source organism: Solirubrobacteraceae bacterium (assembly GCA_052148275.1). Classification (GTDB taxonomy): domain Bacteria; phylum Actinomycetota; class Thermoleophilia; order Solirubrobacterales; family Solirubrobacteraceae; genus Palsa-465. The sequence goes on along the minus strand of JBKQIR010000222.1, from coordinate 29,898 downwards.
CCACGTGAGCTTCGGGTTCAACTACCGCATGCCCGAGTTGTGCGCTGCGGTTGCGCTGGCGCAGTTCGAGCGACGGGAGGAGCTCGTCCGGCGGCGGGTCGACGTGGCGCGCCTGTTCGGAGACGCCGCAGGTGGCTGCGACTGGCTATTGCCGCAGCGAACCCCCGCGCATTGCACGAACAGCTATTGGACATGGGCGGTTCGGATCGAGCACCCCGACCACAGCTGGAGGCACTTTCGGGACCATTTTCGCCGGCTCGGCGGCGACGGCATCTACGGGGCGTGGAAGCTCACTTACCTCGAGCCCGTGTTCGCCCGTGAGGAGCGCTATCCACCCGGTCTGTGTCCCGTGGCGGAACGGCTCCAGCCGCGGCTTTTGCAGTTCAAGACAAGCTACTGGGATTGGGCGAAGGCCCAGGAGCAGGCATCGATTCTGCGTCGGACGATCGAGGACCTTTCGTAGTGCTCGTGCTCGGGGCTACAGGCATGGTCGGACAGGCCGTGATGGCTGCCGCGCGCGAACGTGGGCTCGAGGTTTCAGGCGCCGCTCGTACGGGGGCCGAGCACATGCTCGACATCCGAGACGACGCAGCTTTGGGCGACCTCCTGCGACAAGCCCACCCCGATGTCGTCGTCAACTGTGCCGCGATCGTCAGCCATGCGATCTGCGAGGCTCAGCCGGGGCTCGCCTACATGGTCAACGCGCGCGCACCCGGTGTGATCGCCGAGCTGCTGCGCGACACCGAAACCCTGCTCGTGCAGGTGTCCACCGACCACTACTGGGTCGGCGACGCCGACGCCAAGCATGCTGAGGATGCGCCAGTTCGACTGGTCAATGAGTACGCCCGGTCCAAGTACGTGGGAGAGCTGCTCGCCGCGACCTCTCCGCACGCGCTGGTCGTACGCACAAACGTCACCGGGATGCGCGGTGTTCATGAGCGCCCGACCTTCATCGAATGGGTGCTGCAGGCGGTCCGCAGCGATCAGCCCATGCAGCTCTTCCACGACTTCTACACCTCGACGATCGACGCGCCGGCACTGGCCGAGGCGCTGCTCGACCTCTCCGCTCGGCGCGTTACAGGTCTGCTCAATGTGGCCTCCTGCGAGGTCGCGAGCAAGGAGGAGTTCATCACCGCGGTCGCGCGCGAGCTCGGTGTGGAGATGCCGCCGGTTGACCGCGCGAGCGTGATCGGGTTGAGGCCGCTGCGCGCCGAGAGCCTCGGCCTCGACGTCACCCGGGCCGAGCGGCTGTTCGGCCGATCACTGCCGACCCTCGCTGAGGCCGTTCGTGCCCTGGTCTCGGGAGCGCGCCCGTGAGGCCCTCCGCCGCGGTCGAGATCGGTTCGTGCCGGATCGCTCCTCAAGCTCCCTCGTACTTCATCGCTGACATTGCCGCCAACCACGATGGCGACCTCGAGCGCGCAAAGGAGCTCATCCATCTCTGTGCGGAGGCAGGGGCGAACGCGGCCAAGTTCCAGCATTTCCTCGCACGTCACATCGTCAGCGACTACGGGTTCCGGCGCCTGGGCGGCAAGCTGAGCCACCAGGCCTCGTGGCGAGGTTCCGTGTATGAGGTCTACGAGCGCAACCAGTTGGACCGCGGCTGGACGCCGGTGCTCGCGGAGGCCGCGCGAGAAGCGGGTGTGGCATTCATGACGACACCGTATGACCGGATGGCGCTCGATCTCGTCGACCGCCTCGTCCCGGCATTCAAGATCGGTTCGGGCGACATCACCTGGATCGACTTCGTCGAGGAGATCGCGCGGCGCGGCAAGCCCGTGCTCGTCGCCACCGGAGCGTCGACGATGCAGGACAGCGAGCGGGCGGTGGAGGCGATCCTGCGCCAGACTGGCGATGTCGTCGTGCTCCAGTGCAACACGAACTACACCGGAGATCCCGAGAACTTCCACTACGTCAACCTCAACGTGCTGCGCACGTATGCCGAGCGGTGGCCCGGGATCCTGCTCGGGCTATCGGACCACACGCCGGGTCATACAGCGGTGCTGGGGGCCGTGGCGCTCGGCGCGCGCGTGATCGAGAAGCACTTCACCGACGACACGTCGCGCGAGGGACCCGACCATCGCTTCTCGATGACGCCCGCGAGTTGGCGCGAGATGGTGGAGCGCACAGGTGAGCTCGAGGTGGCGCTCGGAGACGGTGTCAAGCGGATCGAGCCCAACGAAGCGGAGTCGGTGGTCGTACAGCGACGCTGCCTACGTCTCACCCGCGCCCGAGCGACTGGCGACGCACTCACCGAGGCTGACCTCGAGAGCCTGCGTCCCGCTCCCGAGGGCTCGCTGCCGCCATACCGCCTGGGTGAGGTCCTCGGCCGAGCTCTCACGTCGGCCAAAGTGACCGGCGATGTCCTCTACGAATCGGATCTGCAATAGGATGCTTGGCGGCGAGCATGTCGGCCTCCGGGCGGTGGAGCCCGCGGATCTCGAGCAATTGCGCGAGTGGCGCAACCTGCCGCAGCTGCGCCGCAACTTCCGGGAGCACCGGGAAATCGGCCCCGACCAGCAGCGCCGGTGGTATGAGACAACCGTCGTCGACGGTGCCGGCGTGCTCATGTTCGCGATCGTCAGCGCGGACTCCGGGCGGCTACTCGGGGCCGCGGGCCTGGCAGGGATCGACTGGGTCAGCCGCCGCAGCGAGTTCTCGATCTATATCGGCTCAGACAATGCCTATATCGACGATCACTATGCGCCCGACGCCGCGCGCGTCCTGCTGAGGTATGCGTTCCGGCAACTCGGGATCCATCGCGTGTGGGCTGAGATCTACGAGTACGACGAACTGAAGCGGGGCTTGCTCGACTCGCTCGGCTTCAAGCTCGAGGGCAGGCATCGCCAGCACCACTTCGCCGACGGCGTCTGGCACGACTCGCTGTTCTACGGGCTGCTCGGGGGCGAGCTGATCGGCTGATCGGCGACGAGCCCGCGGATGAGCTCAACCGTACGCTCCAGCGCGTCGGGACGCATTCCGAGCGCCTCGACCATCGCGCCCACGCCGGGCACCACGTCAGTCGCGAGAAGTCGAGCGATGAGATCGGCGAGCTGATCCTCGTCGTATGCGACCGGGATCATCTCACCGTCGAACGGCCACTCGTGGGAGGAACGATCGACGTTCAGCAGCACCACCGGTACGCCCGACGCTCCGGCCTGCAGGGAGGCAGTGGACACCGCTCCCACGCAGAGGTCGACGTTCGCGATCAGTCGCTCGATCGGCGAAGCGGTCTCGACCGCCGTGTCGATCGCCGGGACCTCGCGCGCCAGCTCCAGATAGGCGTCGCTGTTGGGGTCAGACGGATGTGGTCGCAGGATCGCGCGCGTGCCTGGACGTGCGCGACCCAGAGCGCGTAACGCGACCCGCGCGTGCTGCATGCTCACACGCACGTCGGTCCGGATCGTGCTGCGCGAAGGATCCTGCACAAGGATAAGGGTGCAATCACGCCTCGCGGATCGCGCAGCCGCGCGCGCGCGCGCGCTTGCTCCTGGGTTGCCAGTGACGCTGAGCGTCCCCCGGATGCGCCCTTCGAGCTGCCGGAGATCCCGCTTCGACCATACGGCTACGTGGTCGGCCAGATGCTTATCAGGGGTGTTCGGCTCGCAGTGGAACCCGTGCTGGACGACGAGTGTCGGCACACGAGCGACGCGGGCGGCGTGTACGAACATACGCGCGTCGAACGTGGCGTCGAACGGCAGGACCAGCAGACGCGTGTCGCGCAGCCCTCGCGTGAGCGATCGCGTCACGGCGAGCGTGTCGCCCGCACGTCGCGCGAGTTCATCGAGCGTCTGCTCATGGGTGGCCACTGCGAGCGCGTCCTGCATCGCACCGGCGGGCCCCCGGGCGTCGGCGATCGCTTGCGCGAGCTCGCGGCGGGACCGTCGCCGCTCCTTCCCGCTCGCATACGGCAACCAGCCGCCGCGAGCGAACGCCCGGGCAAGGGCCGAGCGCGAGACCGCGGGCGTGCGTCCCGGATGCAGCAGCGGTAGCGGACCGTTCTCCAGCAGTTCGATGAACACTGGCGTGAGATGCCAGTAAGGGAAGAGCACGACCTCTCCCCGGGGCCTGCCCGGGATCCCGATGAGCGCGAAGAGTTGTGTGGCGCGGCGACGGAGGGGGGAGATGCGCCAACTCAGCTCGGCCTGGCTCGGGCCCGAGGCGCTCGGCAAGGGGGTGACGACCTGTCTGAGCTCGATCTCGAGAGCGTTGAGCGCACGCACGATGCTGTTCGGGACTCCATGCAATACCAGCTGTTCCGGGCGCCGCTCGGCGAACGTATACGCAAGGCCGCGTACGATGCGCGTTGCGGGCAGGAAGACATCGCACAGCGCCTCGATCTCCCAGATCTCTGCGATGGGTATCCCATCGACCGTCAGCGACTGGTCAACTGCGGCTCGCCAGCGGGCGAGCCGTTGCACGGCCTCCGAGTCGATAGCCACGCGCACGTCCTGGCTCAGCCAGTCGTCGAGCAGCACGCCGTCCGCGAGTGACTGTCCCTGTTGGATCGGAGCGGCGAGAACCAGATCCGTGCCAGGGACAAACCGGCCGGCGTCCTGTCCGTTCGATGTCGCGTGAACGTGGACGGCCGGCGCCCAGGAGGGTTCGTCCCGCACCTCAGGCCAGCCGCAGTACGAAGTGCGTGAGGTTGGGCTCGAGCCGCCCGCGCGGCCGGTATCGCGTCGTGTAGGAAGGAAGCCCCGTATCGTGGACCGTCATCGCGAACCCCGCCTCGTCGATCATCTGGTGCCAGGTCCGGAGGCTGTAGGCGCGGTCGCCGAGCGTCTCGTCGTAGAGGACGTGGTGCGATCCGATATGACCCTTGCGTCGCTTGACGCGAACGATCGAACCGATTGCCATACGTGCGTAGGTCCTGCTCGCGACGCTGAGCAGCGCCAGCGGGTGCCACGGCGTCTCGTTCAGCAGCACGACGGCGCCGTCGCGGCTGAGCACCCGGGCGAGCTCCCGCAGGAGCTGCTCCGGTGTCTCGGCGTGATGGAATGCCGAGCTCATCACGATCAGATCGACGGAGCTGTCGTCGAGCAGCAGCGGAAGGAACTCGCCGCAGATGCGCTCGATCTTGGTGACGTCCCCGCCCGCCAGCCGCACCGTCTCGGGCAGGACATCCAGCAGCAGCGAGGGAGAGCGGTCCCAGGCGAGCACGCGCCGCACCGCCGGCTCGCGCGAGAGCTTCGCCGTGAGCCATCCGCTCCCGCACCCCAGGTCCAGCGTCGTGCAATCAGGCGGGCAGAGTGCGTGCCAGTCGAGCAGCTCCGCGGCGCGCACCATGTTCGTGTTGACGCGTAGATGCTCCAAGATCGACGCCGCGTCACGCCACGCGCTTGCGAGCCTCCAGTCGGTCTGCTCCGCCTGCTCGCGACGCACGTCTCTCACCGCTGCCGTCGAGCTGGGGGTCGTCGGGTCGGACATGCAATCGTCACAGTATGGTGAGTGGTCGTCGTTCGCATCCGCCCGGGTCATGCACGTCGGTCTCAACCTCATCTACCTCGTTCCTGGCGAGACGGGGGGAACAGAGGTGTACGCCCGCGAGCTCATCCCGGAGCTCGTCGCCGCTGCTCCGCAGCATCGCTTCACCGCGTTCGTCAACCGCGAGGCCGCGGCGGAACGCGACGCCCCGTGGGGCGACCTGATTCCCGCCGTGACGGTGCCCGTGCGGGCACGCAACCGGCTCGAGTGGGTCCGCGGTGAACAGCAGCTGCTGCCGCGCTTGGCCGCCCGCGAGCGGGTCGAAGTGCTCCACAGCCTTGCGAACACCGGGCCATTGTGGGGGAGCGCCCGAAGGGTCCTCACGATTCACGATCTCATGTTCCGGCTCGTGCCCGAGGCGCATCTCGGTCTCATGGGGATCGGCATGCGCGTCCTCGTGCCTATGGCCGGCCGCCGTTCACACCGCATCATCGCCGATGCCGCGAGCACGAGGGACGATCTGCGGCGTCTCCTCGGGATCAGCCCCGCGCGTGTTGATGTCGTGCCGCTCGGTTTGGGCGCAAACGCAGACACTAAGCCCCTACCTGAGGCTGACGTGCGCCGTCGAATCGCCGCTGACCGCCGCCGCGTCGTGCTCAACGTCTCTGCCAAGCGCCCCCACAAGAACCTGGGCGCGCTGATCGGCGCGATCTCGCTCATCCCGGCGGATCGGCGGCCATTACTCGTGCTCGCCGGGTACCCGACCCCGCACGAGAACGAGCTGCGAGGGCGAGCTGTCGCACTCGACGTCCAGGACGACGTGTGCTTTCTCGGCTGGGTCGAGCAGGACATGCTCGAAGGCCTCTACGCGGCCGCGGACTGCTTCGCGTTCCCGTCGCTGTACGAGGGCTTCGGGCTGCCGGTGCTCGAGGCGATGGCGCGGGGCGTGCCGGTCGCCTGCTCGGACGCCGGCTCGCTCGCCGAAGTCGCGGGAGACGCCGCTGTCCGTCTCGATCCGACCTCCGAACGCTCGATCGCCAACGCGATCGAGCGCGTCCTCGACGACACTGTCGAGGCGGAGCGCCTTCGCGTCGCGGGGCGAGAGCGGGCAGCGCGCTTCAGCTGGGCGGCGACGGCGGCCGGCACGCTCGCAACCTATGAGCGTGCGCTGGCGCCCGCGCCGTAGGCAGGCCGCTGGTCATCTACGGGCGCGCGCCATAGGCGCCGACCGCGATCTCCAGCGAGCTCTCGAGCGAGAGGCGCTCCGCATTACGCGCGAACCACGCTGCGGTCGAATCGCGAAGCGCCCGGTCAGCCTCGTGCACTCGGATGATCGCCGCCGCAAGATCCTCCGCCGAGGCCGACGGCGCAATGAACCCGTTCTCTCCCTCGCTCACAAGTTCGACGGCCGCGTTGTCCGGATCCGCGACGACGACGCTCGGTGTGCCACGTGCGGCCGCCTCAACCACCACGAGCCCGTATCCCTCGCGACGCGAGGGCAGGATGACGCACAGCGCCCGATCCATCGCCCCTTCCAGTTCTGAGCTCTCGACGAACCCAGGGACGGTGACGACGCGATCCAGGCCCATCGCTGAGACGAGCCGGACGACCTCGGGCCGTTCCGGTCCGTCGCCGAACAGCGTCGCATGCAGATGCGGCACCCGCTCGCGAGCGATCACGAGCGCCGGGACGAGCGCCGGGACACGCTTCTCCGGAATGTGCCGACCCGCGAACACGATCAGCGGCTGGGCATCGCGCACCGGACGCAATGCCAGCGGCCCGGTATAGACCCCAGCGAGCAATGTCAGCTCGCCTCGCAGCCCCTCATCTCGCAATCGCGCCGCGTGCAGGCGCGAAAAGCAGAATGCGTGCTGCGGCACGCGCGCGCAGCATCGTTGGACCAGCCATCCTGCATCCCCTCCGAGCCCGCCGAGATACTCCCGCCAGTAGCCCCTGGTCCAGACCTCGAACCAGTCGACGATCAGCTTGTAGCGCCCACGTGGGCGGGCGACGGTCGCCGCCAGCAGCGAGAAGTACGGGAACGAGCACGTGTGCACCACGTCGTACCGCCGGCCGTGCCTGAGCAGCTCCCACAGGACTCCTGCCCCAAAGACAAGAGGAGGCAGCACCCTCCGCCGTCCATCCCTGGTGTAGAGCCGCATGCGCGGGCCGACCACGCGGACCCGCACCCGCTCGACCCCGGGAACCGCCCCGCGATCCCATTGGCGCAGCGTCACGTAGGTGACATCGTGTCCGTCGGCCGCGAGCCGCTGCGCGAGGCTGCGGTACCAGCGCTCTGCGCCGCCGATCGTGTGCGGGAACAGGCAGTCATAGATGACGCAGATGCGCATTCAGAACCGAGGTTCGCAGATCGTTCGGCGGCCCTGCGAGCCCGCGTGGGAGCCTCCGCTTGGTCAGCGGCGGCGGCGCAGGCCGATGATCGAGAGCAGGAACGAGGAGAAGAACACCTGGATGCCGATGATGATCAGCGTTGCGGCGAGAACCGCGAGGTTCTCCTCGGCGAGTGCTCCGAATCCGTGCGTGATCCAGTCGGTCACGATCGCGGTGCCGATCACCACCCCCGCGAACGTGATCCAACTGCCAAGCAGGAGTCCGTGCTCCAGCCGGTAGCGGGCTCGCATCCGGTCAAACCAGCAGTCCTGCTCGCCCATGTAGTAGGTGCTGTAGGCGTGGGCGCAGATCCCGAGCGCGACGACCTGCGCGCCGACGATCGCAAGCAGCGCTCCGCCGATCAGCGCGTGTATGTCCCATGCGCGCCCGAACACCGCGAGGTGGGCGATCACAATCAGCTCGACCAGAGCACCGGTGCCGGCCATCAGCGCTCCGGGGAGGATGAACAGGTGGTTGGGGGAGTGCACGAGGAGAAAACGCAGGTGCCTCCATCCGTCTCTGAAGCTGGAGAGCTTCGACTCGCCGCTGCGCGCGTGGTACTCGATCGCGAACTGGCGGATCTCGAGCTTCTCCTGGGCCGCACGGATGACCATCTCGGAGGCGAACTCCATACCCGTGGTGCGGAGGTCAAGTCGCGGCAGCACCTCCCGTCGCAAGGCTCTCATGCCGCAGTGCGCGTCGCTGACCCCGGTGTTGAACAGCAGGTTGAGAAATCCAGACAGAAGCGGGTTGCCGATGTAACGGTGAAGCCAAGGCATCGCGCCCGGATGGATGTTCTTCATCCGGTTGCCGATCACCATGTCGGCGCCGTCTTCGAGCTCGGCGAGGAAGCGCGGCGCTTCGTCGAAGTCGTATGTGAGGTCCGCGTCGGCCATCAGTATGTAGTCGCCTCGCGCGGCGGCGAGCCCAGCCAGGTAGGCGCTGCCGTAGCCGCGCTCGGGTTCGTGTACGACACGGGCGCCGGCGGCTGCTGCGAGCGCGCCGCTGCCGTCCTGCGATCCGTTGTCGGCCACGACGATCTCGCCGTCGATGCCGTTGACTTCCAGAGCATGCATGGCCCGGTGCACGCACTCCTGGATCGTGCCGGCCTCGTTCAGGCACGGGATCACGATCGAGAGCCGGACCGAAGCCGGGGCGAGGCGCTCTCCGAGCGCGGTGCCGCCACCGGGCACGACCTCGAGCAGCCGCTGCGTGGGCAGTGCGACGGCCTGCCGCGGGGCAAGGGCGCCCGCCGAAGGTGCTGGCGCGAGGTTCTGCATCCGTCAATAACGTCGACTGGTGAGCCATCTCCGAAGCCAGACCAACCGCTAGGCTGACCTAGACGAAGGTCTGGGTCGCCTTTTTCGGACACGCCGAATATCAAGAGAGCGCATGGCAGCCAGGCGAGCGAGCACCGCGGGAACAGCGGGCCAAGCCCAGCCATACGCGGCAATCCAGGAGGGGCGGGGGCACGGCGGCGTCGTCAGGCTCGTGGCATACAGGTGCGACGACATCGCGGGAGCGGTTCTCGGCGCCGCGATGATGGTCGCCGTGCTGGCCTACGTGGCCGCCATGGGGCGTCCGATCTCGCAGCACAACGACTTCTACCGCGAAGCCTGGCCGGCCTACCAGGCGCTCGCCGCCGGGCACATAGTCGGCTTTCTTCGGCTTGGGCCGGCCTACATCGGATCGCTCGTCCTGCGCGCGCCGCTGGCGGTGATTCCCACGCTGTGGGGCGGTGGCGCGCGCGAGGTCTATTTCGCGTCGGCGTTGCCCTGCGTGGTCGCCGTACCGACCTTCGCCGCCTGGCTGGGCGCGCAGCCGCGCGCGGACGGCAGGGCGTGCAACCGGATCGGTCCGATGCTGCTCTGCGTCTTCAACCCGCTGCTCTTTCTGGGACTGTTCTACGGCCATCCCGAGGAGGCTCTCGGAGCCGTGCTGTGCGTTTTCGCAGTCGTGGCGGCGGTCAACGGAAACCCGGCTTGGGCGGGCCTCCTGCTCGGGCTGGCGCTCATCAACAAGTCGTGGGCGCTCGTCGCCGTCCCCGTCGCGCTGGCGGTCACCCCGGGGCACCGCGGCCGCATGCTTGCGATCACCGTCGCGGTGGCCGGCAGCGTGATGATTCCGGTGACGCTGGTGCGCGCGACCGGCCCGGGGGGCTTCGGCTCCAGCGCCACGCTCGGCACTGGAATCGGGACGATCTTCACCTCTCCCCAGCTCCTCTGGTGGTTCGGTCGCCGCTCGTGGATCGTGGCCCACGCACACGAGGGGATCGTGCTCGTCTCGGTGATCTGCTCGGCTGCGTGGTGGTGGGCGCGCCGCGGAGCACCCATCCTCGGGCTCGGCTCGCGCCCGATCGCGCGCTGCGCCGGAGAGCCGGCGCGCGCCCGGGCACGGCGCAGCGAGGCGTTGCTGCTGCTGGCGTTCGTGCTGCTGCTCCGGGCCGCGCTCGACCCGTGGAACAACGCCTACTACGAGATCCCGTTCATCTTCGCGCTGCTCGCATACGAGGTGCTAAGCGATCGGCCCCCGGCATTGACCGTCATCTGCACCGTCCTGCTGTTCGTGATCGTCCCAGTCAACGGTTGGGTCCTACGAACGTCGGGGAATCCGCATGCGGCCGTGTATGCCGCCTTCGTTCTGCCGCTCTTCGGGTACATGGCGGCGAGGCTGTACATCGGCACCCCGCGGGGAGGGCGGAGGCTGCGACAGGGCCGGAGCGCAGGCCGGACCGACCGTTCGCCCGCTCTTTGAGGACGATTGGCGCGATCTCCGACCGGCTTTTGAGGACGATTGGCGCGATCTCCGACCGGCTTTTGAGGACCACTCGCGCGACGTCTATACTCCCCGGCTCGGCGCGCACCCTGCGTGCACAAGCACCCGCTCCAAGCGGGCTTTTTCGTCTCATATAGCCACAACCCCAGGTTCTCGCCCATGCCCAAGGACGTCATCCTCACACCGGAAGGACTCGCGAACCTCAAGGCCGAGCTGGAGCACATGTCGACCACGCGCCGCCGTGAGGTCGCAGCTCGGATCAAGGAAGCGCGCGACTTCGGCGACATCTCCGAGAACGCCGAGTACGACGATGCCAAGAACGAGCAGGCGATGCTCGAGGCACGGATCGCCCAGCTCGAGGACAAGCTTCGCTCCGCGATCGTGATCGACTCATCCGACCTCGACACCGAGGTCGTACGCGTCGGTTCCACCGTCCACGTCAAGGATGCCGACGGCAGGGAGGTCGTCTACACGATCGTCGGCTCCGCCGAAGCGAAGCCCGCGGAGATGAAGCTCTCAAACGAATCGCCGGTCGGCAAGGCGCTCGTCGGGCGCAAGCTCGGCGAGGAGGTCGTCTTCGCGACGCCGAAGGGGGAGCGCCGCCTGATGATCAACCTGATCGAAGTCGCCTGAGCGGGCGGCTCTCCGCCGTGCCGCTGCCTCGCGTGCGGAGAACGCTGTGAGTGCCGTCCCCGACGCCCACGGCGATGTGTTCGAGGCGCGCCGGCAGAAGCTCGAACGACTGCGCGAGGAGGGTATCGAGCCCTTTCCGCACGAGTTCCGCGGCGTCGAGACGATCGCGTCGGTACGTGCGGCGTACGAACATCTCAAAGCCGGCGAGGAGACCGAGCTCGCGCATCGCGTCGCCGGAAGGCTGGCGGCGCGGAGGGGACAGGGGAAGATGGCGTTCCTCGACCTCGTCGACCGCTCCGGCCGGATCCAGCTGCAAGCGCGCGTCGACGAGCTCGGGGCCGAGTCGATGCAGCGCCTGCTGGATCTCGACCTCGGGGACCTGATCGGCGTCGACGGGACCGCGCTGCGCTCACGCCGCGGCGAGCTCACGCTCCGCGTGAGCGCCTACACGCTCCTCGCCAAGACGCTGCGCCCGCCGCCGGACAAGCACCACGGCCTGACCGACGTCGAGACGCGTCACCGCCATCGCGAGCTCGACCTGATGGCCAACGAGGAGGCCCGGACGCTGTTCGTCACGCGCGCCTGGGTGATCTCCGCGATCCGGCGCCAGCTCGACGACGACGGATTCGTCGAGGTCGAGACACCGGTCCTCCAGCCGCTCTACGGCGGCGCGATGGCGCGGCCGTTCATCACCCATCACAACGCTCTGGACCGGGATCTCTACCTCCGGATCGCGACCGAGCTGTACCTCAAGCGCCTGATCGTCGGGGGCCTGGAGCGGGTCTACGAGATCGGCAAGAACTTCCGCAACGAAGGGGTCGACACGACCCACAACCCGGAGTTCACCGTGATCGAGTGGTACGAGGCCTATGCCGACTACCTCGACGTGGCCGACCGTTGCGAGCGGCTCGTCTACGCCGTCGCGCAGGCGGTCGGCTACGACGGCGCGATCGACCTCACGCCGCCGTGGCGGCGCGAGACGCTCGCCGGCGCGATCCTCGCCCGCACCGGGATCGACATCCTCGCCGACCGCGACGGTGCGGCGCTGGCCGCCGCGATGCGCGCGCGGGGCCTGGAGGTCCCCGAGCACGAGACGTGGCCGCAGCTCCTCGACGAGCTCGTCTCCAAGCACGTCGAGCCGACCCTCGGGGCACCGACGTTCCTGCTCGACTTCCCGGTCGAGATCTCGCCGCTGGCCAAGCATCATCGGTCGGTGCCGGGCTTTGTCGAGCGCTTCGAGCTGTTCATCGACGGGATGGAGATCGCCAACGCGTTCACCGAGCTCAACGATCCCGACGAGCAGCGCCGGCGCTTCGAGGGCCAGCGCCGGCTGGCCGCCGCCGGCGACGACGAGGCGCAGCCCTACGACGAGGCGTTCGTGCACGCGCTCGAGTACGGGATGCCGCCCACCGGCGGGATCGGGATCGGCATCGATCGTCTGGTCATGGTGCTCGCGGGGCGGCGCTCGATCCGGGAAGTCGTGCTGTTCCCGGCCATGCGCGACTGACCGGGCGCCCGCGGACGCGCTGGTGCGCGTGTGGACGCGGGTCACGGGCGTCCGCGGACGCGAGTGGCGCGCGTGTGGACGCGCGGTCCGCAGCGCGATGATCGCCGCCTGCGCGTGGGTTCTCGGCGCGAGCTCTAAGGAACGCGCACCCCCCGGCCGATTAAGACCCTGGCGGCGCGCCCGTGCGCCGTCTCCGGCACCCCGATCCGCCCGAGTCTCGCAACATGTTCGATCCTTCGTCCAAGATCCGCGCCGTCGTTGTGGCGTCAACGCCCGCAGCGCCTTGAGGTGCATCAGTGCGCCGTCGACGTCATGCAGATCGCCGGGAGAGCGGACAGGCTCTGATCGAGTTCGCGTTCGTCGCTCCGCTGCTCCTGCTGATCCTGTGGGGGATCTTCGACCTGGCAAGCGGGCTCAACTATCTCAACGACGAGACGAACATGACCAACGTGGTCGCCCGCTATGCCTCCGTGCTCGGCTCGGCCAGCGCTCCGCCCTCATGCGGGAGCGGTTCCTACACGCCCGATGACGTCTACGGGTTCGTCAAGTGTGAGGCGGCCGCGGACTCGGCCGCCTTTGCCAGCAAGATCGGCGTCTGCGTCACGGACGAGACCACGTCGGACGTCTCGACTGGCTACAACGCCAACGACGCGCTCAAGATAACGGTCGAGTATCCGTACAACTGGCTGAAGATCGTGGGCCAATCGACCGTCACCCTTTCGACCTCCGCCACGATGATGCTCGAGGCGTCAGTGCCGAGCAGCTCGACGACGCTCTACGACTGGCTGTACGAGACGGACGCCGATTCTTCCGACACGCTCAACCCGGCCTCGAACGGGTCGGCTGGGTACACGCAATGCAGCTCGATTACATGATCCAGATGCTTCGCCGGCGACGCAGACGAACCGGACGATCCGGACGCCGTGAGCAGGAAAGGGGCCAGGCGATCGTGATCGCGGCGATCGCGATGGCGGTGATCATCGCGATGGCGGCATACGCGATCAACACGGCGGAATGGTGGGACCACAGCCACCATCTGCAGGCGCAGGCTGACGCCGCCGCGCTCGCGGCAGCAACCCAGTACGTGGCGGGGTGCAGCCCCGGCTCGTCGATCGAGCAGAACATGGCCAACACGGTCGCCCAATATGATGGCGCCGGCACCGCAACGGCGGCGAACGGCATCACGGGAACGGCGTCGGGCGGCAGCTACAACCAGCAGCTGTATCCGTCGCCGGGCAGTGAGGTCGCGCTGATCAACAGCGACACGTTCGGGACGGCCAGCTACGGCAGTGGTCTGACGGGTCATCCATGCACCGACGGCCTGCTCGACGTGAAGCTCACCGAGGAGAACCTATCCTCGCTGATCCCATCGGTCAACCCGGGCTACATAAACGCCGAGTCGGAAGTCGGGTTCTACGAGGAGACGCAGGCGGACGACGTCGAGCCGTTCGTGTTCCAGGACGACGTCCCCAAGGACATGTGGGTCGAGCTCGTGGATGAGAACAGCATCCCGACGAACTGCAACAGCGAGTCGGACGGCTATTACCCGTACTCCAACAAGTACATCGGCGAGTCGGGCGTATCGTGCTCGAACGCGAACGTCAACCCCAGCACGGTGATCGCCTGGGCGCCGCTGAGCCCGCCAACGGGCTCCGGCTCGGATTGGACCGGGACGCTGGTGCCCGGGGCGCCGAGCGCCACCAACGTCACCCCGGGCGCGATCGACTTCACCAGCACCGCCACCGGCAGCACCGGTGGAAACTTCCCGGTCGGGATGCGGATCGTCGCGAGCGCGTATGACACCACGAACAACCTTCCGCCGAGCTGCCCCGAGGAGTTCGATCTCGCCGCGCCTCCCAATGGCGTCGTCTGCTTCGACATCGGCAACCCGAATCCGGACTCGCCGGCCGACACCGACGACGGCGTGCTCTTCACCCGCGTCTACGAGAAGCCGTCCGGCGAGACGCCGGGGTCGCCGACGGCGACGCCGGCCGCTCCCCAGCTCGCTGACGCGTGGCTCGTTCCCTACACGGGGACTCCGGGTGCCGCGACCGTGGATGACTGCGGGGCGACGCCGGGCACGGACTCGAGCGGAACACAGGACTCTAACTTCTTCCCGGGCACGACGATCGTCGACACGGCAGGCGTCACCGTCCCCCTGAGTGTGCAGCTGTGTGCCTCCATGAGCTTCACCGGGAGCGGCGGGACGGCGGTCACGTGCTCCACGGCCGGCCTCAACCTGTACGTGAACCCGGTGCTCCCCGGGTTGCCGACGCTGACGCCCACGACCTCCAGCCCGACCACCATGAACTGCCCGAGCGGGAGCACCAACGGGAACGGCATCTGGTACTCCGGCGCCGTGCCACTGACCGATTCCTCAAACGGAACCTCTGCGAACCTGGTCTCCGGGCCGACCCCGTTCCAGTTGAGCTGGACGCTACAGGCCGGGAACGTTCCGACCGAGTACGAGCAGACATCGACTGGCGCCGTCGCCGCCGGTACGGTGACGCTCCAGCAGATCAACGGCAGCCAGCCCGCCAACGCCGAGAGCGAGACCGGCTACCAGCTTTCGAACGGCAGCCCCAAGGCGTGCACGCCGGGCAATGTCTCCGAAACCTGTGACTGCACGAGCACCGGTTCCAAGGAGTGCTACTGCAGCACCACGTATCCGTGCGTGTGCGGCAGCGCCACCGACTACACGTGCACCGGCGACAACTGCGGCACGTCGAACTTCGAGTGCATCGGTGGTTTCGACGGAGCCGGGGACGGCAGCGCTGCGGAGGTCGTCCAGCGCGCGTTCGACGGAACCGCAACCCAGTATCAAGCCTCCTACAGCCGGTCCGGGCCTGTCAACAGCGCGGAGCTGACCAACAGCTCAAATGACGCGGTCCAGTCGATCCCGGAGGGGATGACGAGCGGGGAGCTGGGCGTGAGCGTGTCGCTGATCCCAGGCTACTCGGACGATACGCCGACTGCGGCCTCCGTCGGTAACCCGGTATCCCTCAACGCCGGCGATGACGACTTCAGCGGCGAGTGGGACTGCTGGGAGCCGCAGTACTCCAGCGAGCCGTCCAGTCCCAGCCTCGAGGACGGCAACTCCACCAATTTCAATTTGGAGATGCAGTGGTGGATCGAGCAGGGGTGCAACGACGACACGATCACAGCCGGCAACGGTCAGACGAGTCTGTCGGCGTCGCCGCCTGTCGCCTCGGCACCCTCCAGCGGTGATTACTACGAGTACCAACTCGACTCGAGTACGGCCTCGCCGCCCGCATGCCCGACGGGTGCCGTGAACGAGTCAGCATTTGGGTCCAGCTCGCCGCCGTCGCCGCCGGACTGCGTAGAGGGCGTCGATGACTTCGACATCACCTGGAACCTGATGGCCGCGCTGAACGAGCGGATCTACGGTTGCAGCAACGCCGAGTGCAGCGGCGACACGGTGACCTGCAACAACTACTGGGACACGAGCAACACGATTGCGTCGATCGAGAACCGCGGCGCCGCCGACAAGCGCCTTGTGACGCTGCCGCTGACCGAGTTCGGGGCGATGTATGCGAACAGCCTCTACCCCGTGTCCGTTCCGCTCCCGATCATCGGCTTCGCGAAGTTCTACATCACCGGGTGGTGGGGCGATCCGTGCATCTCCACCACGGCGTCAAAGGCGACCGGCGCGGTCTACGATGACTCACCGGCCGACGACACCGACATCGGTGAGAACATCGCCATCCAGTCCAACGTCGACTCCGGGGCCTATTCCGAGTCGGCATCAGGAGTGAGCAGCACGAACGGCGATTCCGCGGGGTGCTCATCGAGCGAGCCCGGATACGACTCGGCGGTCACCACGGCGGAGGGGGTGGCAGTGTGCACCGATCAGGGCATCATCCTGGGCCATTTCCTCGATGAGATTGCGACGTCGGCGACAGGCGGCGTGGCTGCGACGACGACTCCGGGCGTACTCGGCAAGCCGTGCCCGACTGATGTTCCAGATATCTGCGTAGGCATTCTGATCAAGTAAGGAGCAAGAATGGAAGCGTCATCATCCAGCGGCAGGATCGGCGGAAAGTGGCCGGGACAGGCGCTTTCAGGTCGCCGCAGCGGCATCGTGGTGGCGGTGGCTGCCGCAGTGCTGGCCGGCGTGCTGCTGTACGCGTTCGTGTCGCACTACAAGAAGAGCAGCACCCCGGCGACGGTGGTGAACCCCAGCAGCTCAGTGGTCCTCGCGACCGGCTTCATCCCGATCGGCACGCCGGCCAGCCAGGTGGCGGCCGGAGACGGCCTGCAGCACGGTACCGTCGCAAGCGGTCAGGCGTTGGCCGGCGCGATCACCGACTCCTCGCAGATCGCCGGCGAGGTGGCGACCAAGAACATCTATCCCGGCGAGCAGATCGTGGCCTCGGACTTCAGCACCGGCGACGTGACGCTCGGCCAGTATCTCGCGCCGGACCAGCGGGCGATCGAGATACCTGTTGACGCGACGCACGGCCTGCAGGGCTACGTCCTGCCGGGCGATCGCATCGACCTGCTGACGAGCGCCACAAAACCGGGCACCACCGGTGAGGTCCCGCTCGCCCTGAACG
The DNA here is from genome assembly GCA_052148275.1 of Solirubrobacteraceae bacterium. Taxonomy (GTDB): domain Bacteria; phylum Actinomycetota; class Thermoleophilia; order Solirubrobacterales; family Solirubrobacteraceae; genus Palsa-465. Next base: position 12,588 of record JBKQIR010000222.1, on the reverse strand, counting down.
TGCCGGTGCTCGCGCTCGGCACCGGCGTGAACGGAACCGCCGTCGGCACCGGCTCCGGGAGCCTCGTGCTGGCGGTCAGCGACGCGATGGCACCAAAGATCGCCTATGCATCGGACAGCAGCAAGATCTGGGTTCTCCTGCGGCCGCCGGTGTGGTCCAAGCCGTCGGCGCAGCCCACCTCGACCACCAACAAGTGATGGCACGAGCGGGCATCAACGCGATCCTGGCGCACGACGAGGCTGTGCCGGCTGAGCTCGTCGCCGATCACATCCCCGCTGACTCTGGTGTCACGCTGCGGGAGGTGAGCAGCGTGCTGTTCCCGGCGACCGACGCGCTCAGGTCCTCCGACGCCGACGTGCTGCTCGTCGGCTGCGACGCCGGATCGGAGGACGCGCTCAGCCTGATCGAGTGGTGGACCGGATCACGGCCGGGCCGCCCGGTCGTGGTGGTCTGCGCGGCGAGCGCCGCGGCGTCCAATGGCTTCGTCGAGGAGGTCTTCAGCGCCGGCGCCGACGACCTGCTGGTGCTCGACGACTCGCCCGAGCTGGCGGAAGCGACTTCGCGCCAGCTCGTGTTCGCGCTCCAGAAGGCCGTCGCGCGCAAGGTCAGCCCGATCGAGGCGATCGAGGCGTCCGGCAAGGTGATCTGCGTGCTCGGGCCAAAGGGGGGGATCGGCAAGACGATCACCTCGTGCAACCTCGCGATCGCGTTGGCGCTGCGCAACAAGCGCGTCGCGCTGGTCGACCTGGATCTCCAGTTCGGCGACGTGGCGCTGTCGCTCGGGCTCACGCCGGACACGACCGTCTACGACCTCGCCGTCTCCGGCGGCGAGCTCGACTCCGAGAAGCTCGACGCGTTCCTGATGCGCCACCCGACCGGCCTGCGGGTCCTCGCCGCTCCCGCACGTCCCGACCAGGCGCAGTCGGTCACCGCAGAGTTCCTGGCCGACGTCTACGAGGTCCTCCGCGGCACCTACGAGTTCGTGATCGTCGACACGCCGCCGGCGTTCACGCCGGAGGTGATCGCGACGATCGACGTCTCCTCGTCCGTCTGCATGGTCGGCATGCTCGATGCGCTGTCGCTGAAGAACACCCGTCTCGGACTCGAGACGCTCGAGCTGATGGGGTATGAGAGCGATCGCGTGTGGATCGTGCTCAATCGCGCCAACACGAGCGTCGGGATCAATCGCACCGACGTCGTGAGCATCCTCGGGCGCGCGCCCGACGTGCTCGTGCCAAGCCATCGGGACATCGCCAGGTCCGTCAACGAGGGCGCGCCCGTCGTCATCTCTCAGAAGCGATCGGACGCGGCGCGCGCGTTCGAGGCGCTGGCGGGAATGTTCTCCTCGCTGAGCGTCGAGCAGTCCGCCGGTCCCCGTCGCGGGCGTAGCCTGATGCGGCGCGGGAGGGGATGATGGAGCTCCGCGAACGGCTGGCCAACAATCGCGTCGATACCTCGCCCCAGAAGCGCCAGGACACGTTCGCCGACCTGAAGGACAGGATCCATCTCGCCGTCATCTCCGACCTCGGACCACGTCTCTACAACGCGGGCATCGACAACTCCCAGCTGCAGCAGGTCGTACTTGCCGACATCCGCAACCGTCTGAGCCAGGAGCGCGGGCTCGCGATCGCCGACCGTGACCGGCTGCTGCAGGAGATCGCCGACGACACGCTCGGTCACGGGCCGATCGAACCGCTGCTGCAGGACGATACGATCAGCGAGGTCATGGTCAACGGGCCCAACGACGTCTGGGTGGAGCGCGCCGGCAAGCTGCACAAGACGCCGGTCCGCTTCAACGACGAGCACCACCTGCGGCGGATCATCAACAAGATCGTCGCGCAGATCGGGCGCCGGATCGACGAGTCATCGCCGCTGGTCGATGCCCGCCTGCCCGACGGCAGCCGCGTCAACGCCGTGCTGCCGCCGCTGTCGCTGATCGGCCCGTTGCTCACGATCCGGAAGTTCTCCAAGACGCGCTGGGATCTCCAGGGACTCGTGGGGATCGGCTCGCTCAGCCAGCAGGCAAAGGATTTCCTGGACGTCGCCGTGGCCGCCGAGCTGAACATTCTGATCGCGGGCGGAACCGGCTCGGGCAAGACGACGCTGCTCAACGCGATGTCGAGCGCGATCTCCGAATCGGAGCGGATCATCACGATCGAGGACGCGGCCGAGCTCAGGCTCGATCAGGCTCATGTCCTGCGTCTCGAGGCGCGGCCGAAGAACGTCGAGGGCCAGGGCGAGATCCCGATCCGCGAACTGGTCAAGAACTCGCTGCGGATGCGCCCGGACCGGATCATCGTCGGAGAGGTGCGCGGCGCCGAGACGATGGACATGCTCCAGGCGATGAACACCGGGCACGACGGCTCGCTCAGCACAGTTCACGCCAACACCCCGCGCGATGCGCTGTCGCGCATCGAGAGCATGGTGCTGATGGCCGGCGTCGACTTCCCGATCCGTGTGATCCGCGAGCAGCTCTCGCGCGCCCTCGACCTGATCGTGCAGATCGAGCGCTTCGGCGACGGCTCGCGCAAGGTGACGCACATCACCGAGGTGCAGCGCATGGAGAGCGACATCGTGACCCTCCAGGACGTGTTCGAGTACCACGTTGACCGGACCCACACCGGCAGCGCCGGGTCGCTGCGCTACACCGGCCTGCGACCAGCGTGTAACAAGTTCGACCTGCATGGCATCCAGCTGCCCCGCTACATGACCGCGCACGAGTTCGGGACGGCTGGACTACCCTCTCCGAGGCCGAACCTCTCCTCGCGGCGCATGGGCGGTCGCTGACGGTGACCAACCAGTCGTTTCTGTATTCCGGCACGGGCGTGCTGCTCGTCACTGCGGTCGTGGCGCTGCTGATCGGAGTCGCCGTCTTCGCGCTGTTGGGCCGCCGCAGCGAGGTGAGCGCGCGGATCGCGGAGTTCGTGGCGCCGAAAGGCGACAGGCAACGCTCGCTCGTCGAACTGGCGCTCGGTGACTCGGACTCCCGGACGCTGTCCAGCTCACCCCGGTGGGCCACCATCTCCACCGAAATCGACATCGCGGGGCTGAACCTCAGCGAGCAGCAGCTGATCGTGATCACGGCAGGTGCGATGGTGCTCGCCGGCTGGCTTGCATTCGTGTTCGTGAAGTCGCCGCTCGGAGCCCTCGCGGGCCTGCTCGTGCCGTTCATCGCGTATGCGCTGATCCGCTATCTCGCCGATCGCCAGCGCCGTCTCTTCGAACAGCAGCTTCCCGACAATCTCTCGGTGATCGCCTCCGCGATGCGGGCCGGCCAGCCGTTCTTCGGCGCGCTGCAGAGGGTCGTCGACACCGCTCCGGAGCCCTCCAAGCGCGAGCTGCGCCGGGCGGTCACCGACGGTCAGCTCGGCGTGCCGCTCGACGAGGCGCTCGGCACGCTCGGAGAGCGACTGAAGAGCAACGACTTCCAGCAGGTGGCGCTGATCGCAACGCTGCAGCGCGAGACGGGTGGGAACACCGCGGAGGTCGTCGAGCTCGTTGGCGACACGATCCGGGAACGGCTCGAACTGCGCGCGATGGTGCGCGCGCTCACGGCCCAGGGCCGGCTCGCCGGCGTGATTCTGTCGGGGATGCCCGTCGCGCTGCTGCTCCTCGTCTCGACGATCAACCCGAGCTACGTCCATCCGCTGTTCCACAGCACGATCGGCTGGATCCTGCTGGGCCTGGCCGCATTGATGACGGTAATGGGTTCGCTCGTGATCAGGCAGATCATCAAAATCGACCTGTGAGGTACGGCAATGCTCCTTCTCTTACTCGGGGCTGTGGCGTTCGGAGTGGCGATTGCGGCGCTGTTCAACGTCATGACAGCGCGCCGGGTACGCACCTCGGAGCGGCTGGCCTCGATCAGCGAGTACGGATTCGCGCGCGAACGTAAGCGCGTCCCGATCTTCCATCAGGAGAGGAGCAACAGCCCGCTGCAGGAGGCTGTCAGCTTCTTCGGAGACTTCGTCGCCAGGCGCATCGGCAGCGCCGGAGAGGAGACCATCCGCCGCGAGCTGATGACCGCCGGGATGTACAACACGTCGCCGCGGTTACTGCTCGGCTATCGCGTGCTGGCGGCGATGGTGATGCCAGTCGGCGCGTGGCTGCTCCTCGGAGCATCGGACACGCTGCGGATCCTGATGATTCTGCTGACGTTTCCGGCCGGCTGGATGTTGCCAATGACGGTCGTGCGCCGGAAGGGACGCCTGCGCCTGATGGAGATCGACAGGCGACTTCCCGATCTGATCGACCTCCTGTGCGTGATGGTGGAGGCCGGTCTGGGCTTTCTCGCCGCGATGCGACTCGCATCCGATCGCTTCAAGCCGCCGCTCGGCGACGAGTTGCGTCTGATGCTACAAGAGCAGGTGATGGGTCTGTCCGTGGAGGATGCGCTGGGCAACATGGCGGGCCGAGCGCCCACGCCGGCGATGAAGTCGTTCGTGCGCGCGATGGCCAACGGCGAGCGGATGGGCATCTCGACGGGCCAGATCATGCGCAACCTCTCGCACGAGATGCGACTGAGACGCCGGCGCAGCGCCGAGGAGCGCGCCCAGAAGGCGCCGGTGCGGATGCTGTTCCCGCTCGCGTTCATGATCTTCCCGGCGATGCTGATCGTCCTGCTCGCGCCGGGAGCGATGACGCTCATCAACGGCCTCTGATCGTCGCCGACGAGCGGGTGTCAATCGCGCGGTGGTCGACGCCGCCGTCGATTCGCGCGCTTAAATGCGAAACGCCGGTCCAGGACGACCCTGGACCGGCGCACCGCTCTGCATCACAGGTTGGTAGCGACGCTGCTGAGCTCGGACGTTACCTTCTGCCCCAGAAGCGTCAGCGCGGCGATGGCGATGACCGCGATCAGCGCGAGGATCAATGCATACTCGGTGAGTCCCTGACCTTCCTCGTCGTCGAGGACACGAGCGAGCGCTAGTTGGAGCTTCGTGTAGAACGAAATCATGTGCGTGTTCACCTCCTCATTCTCTTCTCTAGTTCGACCGGCGAGGGCGCGGGTCATAACTTGTTCTCGACTCCGGGCTGCTTCTGCTTGAGCGATCCGGACGGGTGTTGCCCAATCGTCCGGTGACAGAGAACAATCGTCCAGTGACGGAGAGCAAGCGCCATTTGGACTGATCGTACGATCGAGCGGCGGGTGTGGGGAACGGACGTAGGTCTAGTCGGGGCTAGACCTAGGTTTAGTGCGGACCGCCCGCGCGCCACCGAACATTAACCCATGCCCGTGGATCGTGAGGCTGCCATCACGGTCGCTGAACCTCGGGGTTCGGCGAGCGTGAGCGGGACCGCGGTTGCCACTGGCAATGGTGAGGTCGCCGACGCTCACGGGGCAGCGCGCGAAGGGACGCTCACGGCCCTCACGCGGTGGCTCGAGGCACATGCCCTGTTTCTCGCCGGCGTCGCGGCGGTCGTCGTCTTCGGGCTGACGCAGGCTCCCACGCACCTCGCGCAGGACGGTTGGCTGGCGCTCGTCGCCGGACGGATCATCGCCGCCCACGGCATCCCGAGTCACGACTACCTGACGGTGATGGCCCACGGTGCGCGCTGGGTCGACCAGCAGTGGCTGGCTCAGCTGACGATCTACGAGCTGCAGCGCATCGGCGGCCTGGCGCTCTACGCGGTCGTGTACGTCGCGCTGACCGGCCTCGCGTTCGCATTCGCGATCGCCGCTGCGCGGCGCCTCGGCGGCAAGGACCGCCACGTGACCTGGGTGCTGCCGACCGGCGGCCTGCTGTTCGTCGCCAGCTCGCTGACGATCCGCACGCAGGGGTTCGGCTACCCGCTGTTCGTCGCGACGCTGTGGCTGCTCGCCTCGGCGGCGCGCGGACGCGCCGGACGGCGCGTCTACCTCGTCTTCCCGCTGCTCGCGCTCTGGGCGAACCTCCACGGATCGGTGACGCTGGGGGTCGCGCTGGCGATGCTCTACGGCGCGACCGAGCTCGTCCGGCGCTTCCGCGCCGCGCGCTGGTCCGGGCTCGCCCACCCGCGCGGATTGTCGTTCCTGTTCGGCTCGCCGGTGTGCCTGCTGGCAACGCCGTACGGCCTTTCGATCGTCCACTACTACCACTCGACCCTGTTCAACTCGGAGTTCGGGAAGCTGGTCACCGAGTGGCAACCGGTGACCAGCACGATGGTCCTCGCTGTGCCCTGCATCGCGCTGCTGATCGTGACTGTCTGGCTGCTCGGCGCCAGCGGTAAGCGCACGCCGGCATTCGATCAGCTCGCCCTCGTCCTGCTCGGCTGCGCCGCGATCTTCGCAGTGCGCAACGTGACGTGGTTCGGCCTCGGGACGCTGATCCTGCTACCCGCCGCGATCACCACCGTCGCTCGTGACAGGCAAGCCGCAGCTCGGCGCGTGAAGCTCAACCTGACGATCGCGCTCGCCGCCGTCGCGCTCGTGCTCGTCACGACGCTCGCCACGTTCGCGCGCCCCGCGTCCTGGTTGCAGAGCACCTACCCCCAGCGGGCCCTCGCCACGATCGAGCGGATCACCGCCCGCAATCCGGGGACGAAGATCTTCGCCGACGTCCGCTACGCCGACTGGCTCCTGTGGCGCGACCCGCGGCTCGCGGGCCACATCGCGTACGACGCGAGCTTCGAGCTGCTGAGCGGCGCACAGCTCGAGTCGATTGCGTCGCTAGGCAACGCGCCGCTGCCGGGCGTACGCGACACGATCGGCCCCTACACGCTGCTCGTGCTCGACCCGGTCAACGCAAGCGTGAACCGGTTGATCCTGGCTCGGTCGCACGCGATCGTGGTGCTTCGCTCCAAGAAGGTGCTGATCGCGACGAAGTCGACGACGTGAGCGCTGTCGCGCGAGCACGCGGCAGAGCGGCCGGGCGCGATCACGCTCTGTTCGCGGTGTTGCCTGTGATCGTGAGCGCGTTCCTGGTCCACGAAGTCCTCGCCGGCCGCCTGCTGGCGGTGGATTTCCGGCAGGAGTACTGGGTGGCGGGCATGCGCCTGCTCCATGGCGGAGACCTGTACGCCTGGAGCGCGCCCCAGATCGCCGACGGCGTCTCGTTTCCGTATCCGCCCTTCGCGGCGGTCGCGTTTGTGCCGTTCGCGCTGCTTTCCCGAGGGCTCAGCTCCGCGGTGTTCACAGCGCTCTGTGCGATCGCCGCGCTCGGCACGCTGCGCGTGTTGTCGGTGCGAGACTGGCGGCTCTACGGACTGGTGCTGCTGTGGTCCCCGGTCGTCGCCGCCTGGCAGACAGCCAACCTGACGCTGCCGCTGCTGCTTGGGATCGCGGTGATCTGGCGCTGTCGCGACCGGCCGGCGCTCGCGGGCGCCGTCGCGGCGTTGCTCGTCTCGCTCAAGCCGTTCACCTGGCCGATCGTCCTCTGGCTGCTCGCCACGCGCCGCTACCGCGCCGGCGGCTGGGCCATCGCCGGCGCCGCGGCGCTGAACGGGGCCGCCTGGGCGCTGCTCGGACCCCGTGTCATCGGCGAATACCTGCACCTGTCGAGCCTGGTCACGGAAGCTCTGTACCGAAGCGGGTACGGAGTGATCGCCCTGACGATCCATCTCGGCGGGAGCGACACAACCGGAATCGTGATCGAAGCCGCAGTGTGTGTGGCGCTCGCGGTGGCGTGTGTCGTGGCCGGGAGGCGCGGTTGCGAGCGGGAGGCGCTGACGCTGTCGATCGCGTTGATGCTCGCGGCCTCCCCGCTGGTCTGGAACCACTATCTGGCTTTGCTGATCGCGCCGCTGGCGATCGCCCGTCCGCGGCTGCACTGGACATGGCTCGCTCCGCTCGCACTGTGGGCCTGCACAGCGGAAGGCGTCGCGACCTGGCAGGCGGTGCTCGCCTGGGTGGTGAGCGCAGCAGTGATCGCTGCGATCGTGCGCCGGCCACTTCGACCCGTTGTCGCCGGCCTGCGGGCCGGCGTCCCCAGCGCCGCCTGACCTGATGACCGCGCTGAGCACTGATCGCCGCAGCGCCGACCGCGTGAGCGCCGCCTCCGGCGCCAGAGATCTCACGGCCGCGCGGCTCGCCGTGGTCGTGGCGCTGATCAGCGCCGTCGTCGGCCTCGTCGTCATCGTCGGCGCCGACGCGCGCTGGCTGGCGGCGCTCGGACAGGCGATCGTCCGGCGCGGCGGCATCCCGGCGGGGATCCCGTTCGCGGCCGCGCCGAGCGGCCACTGGGCGAACACGCTCGTGCTCGCCGAGTTGGCGTTCGGCGGTCTCGAGCGCGCGTTCGGCGATCGCGGCCTGCTGGTCGCAGAGATTCTTGCCGTCGCCGCGGCGCTCGGGATCCTGGCGCGTGACGCGCGCGCAGGTGGCGCGGGCGCCCCGGGTATCTCGAGCGCGCTGACGATCGCGGCGATCGGCTCGCTCGGCAGCCTGGCGGTGGCGCGCGTGCAGCTGTTCTCGCTCGTGCTGTTCCCGCTGCTCGTGGCGCTGCTGCGCGCCGAGCACCGCCGGCCCTCGCGCCAGATCTACCTGGCGGTGGCGCTGCTGGCGCTTTGGTCGAACCTGCACGGCGCCGCGCTGCTCGGGCTGGGCGTCCTGTGGGCGTACCTGGCGCTCTCGCGCTTCGCGCAGGACCGCCCGACGGCGATCGCGGCCGGGCTGCTGGCCCCGGCCGCGATGTGCCTCACGCCCGCCGGGGTTCACACGGTCGACTACTACGAGGGGCTCCTCACGAACGTCGCCGCGCAGCGCGGCGTCGGGCTGTGGGCACCGCTCGGCACGAGCGCGCTAGACGTGCTGCTGGTCGTGGCCGCGCTCGCACTGGCCTTCCGCGCGCGCTGTCAGCGGCCCGCGATGTGGGAGCTGGTCGTGCTCGCCTTGCTGGCGCTGGTCACGATCAAGGCGGCACGAGACGGCGTTTGGCTGCTGTTCATGCTCGTGGCGCCGGCCGCGGTCGGATCACGCAAGACGTCCCGGTGGAGCGGGTTGCTCCCCGTCGGCGCCGCCGTCGCCGTGGCGCTGCTGGCCTTCGACCTCGCGCGACCGTTGACGGTGCCGGGTCCGAGCCAGGCGCTGTTGACGCGGGCGCTCGTGCTCGCGCACGGGACGCCGATCCTCGCCGAGGCGATCCCCGCCGAGCAGCTGGCGCTCGCGGGCGGGCGCGTATGGGCCGGGGACCCGCTCGACGCGTTCTCGCATCGCGTCCAGGGGCAGTACCTCGACTGGCTAGCGGGCGCGCGTAGCGGACGCGCCCTACTTGCGAACCAGCGCATCCATGTCGTCGTTGTCGGCGACGGCAGCCCGGCCCAGTCGCTGATGGCGTCGGCACCGGGGTTCTGGCCGATCGCGTCGGACCGCACAGGGACCGTCTACGTCCGCGGGGTCCTCATGACGGGCGGCCGATGAGCGGCGTCGCCGGCTCCGCGGGTGGGGAATCGGCGGTCGGCGGACCGCGCAGCGGCCAGCCCGTGATCACGGGCGCGGGCCTGCTGAGCGCAACGCGCCGGCTCCTCACCGTCCTCGCGTTCGGGGTGCTGCCGGTCACGCTCGCCGTGGCGGTGATCGCGCTCGCCGCCGGACACAGCAGCACGTTCTACGACTTCGCCGGGGACCTGTATGGCGCCGGGCGCGCGATCCTGCACGGCCGCGATCCCTACGAGGCGGCGTTCCTGGACCACGTCGCGGCGGTGGCGCGCGCCGGCCTGGTGCCGCAGCGGACGTTCGCGGTCCCCGTCTACCCGGCCCCGGCGTTGCTCGTCGCGACGCCGCTGGCGCTGAGCGGCGAGCGGACGGCCGGCCTGCTGTTCACGCTGCTGTCGATCGGCGCGATGATCGGTGGCCTGCGGCTGCTCGGCGTACGCGACTGGCGTTGCTACGGCGCCGCGTTCCTGAGCTGGCCACTGCTGCACTCGCTGCGGCTCGGTCAGGTGAACGAGCTGCTCGTGCTCGGCACCGGGGCTGCCTGGCACTGGCGTGCGCGTATCTGGCCCGCCGCGGTGGCGGTCGCCTCGCTGGTCGCCGTCAAGCTCTTCCTATGGCCGCTCGGCCTGTGGCTCGTCCTCAGCAGGCGCCGGCGGACCGCCCTGCTGGCGGTCGCGCTCGCAGCTGCTGCGACGCTCGGCGCCTGGGCGCTGATCGGCTTCGACGGGCTCGCCGCCTACCCGCGGATGCTCAGCGACCTATCCGCGGTGGAGGGCGGCGCCGGAGTGTCGCTGATCAGCCTCGCCGGCGCCCTGGGGCTCCCGAGCGCGGCGGGCGACGCGCTCACAGTGCTGGTCACGGCCGGCTTGCTCGCCGGCGCCTGGTGGTGGTCACGGTCGGGCGCGTCCGACGGCGAGGAACGGGCGTTCGGACTCGCCGTGATCGCGGCCCTCGCGTGCTCGCCGGTGCTGTGGCCGCACTACCTGACGCTCGTGTTCGTGCCGATCGCACTGCTCGAGCCGGAGCTCTCGGTGCTATGGCTCGTGCCACTGCTCGCCTATCTGGCGCCGGTCGAGCTCACGGGTGGCGATCTGCTGCGGATGCTGCCGTATTTCGCGATCGAGTTGATCGTCTCAGCGCGTCTGTGCCTGACGAGCGCACCCCTTCAATGGCCGCCGCGGTACCCTCCGGAACGCGTGGGCCCGGCTGGTAGACTTCGCCGTGGCCTTGAATGACCTTTGGTTCGCGTCCGTTGATCCGGCAACCGTGCTGACTGTAGGTCTCCCAGCGTCCTCTAGCATTGTTCGCAGGAGGAGGAGGGCCGTAGCCCTGGACAGCTCCCCGACCGATCAGTAAGAAGTTCCCCGCCACCCGAGAGACAGCATATGTTCGAGCGATTTACAGAGCGAGCCCGCCAGGTAGTTGTGCTGGCCCAGGAAGAAGCGAGAACGCTCAAGCACAACTACATCGGGACCGAGCACATCCTGCTCGGGCTGCTCCGCGAGGAGGAAGGCCTGGCCGCACGCGTGCTCGAGTCGCTGGAGATCACCGTCGACCGCGTCCGCGCTCAGGTCGTCCGCATCGTCGGATCGGGCGAAGAGGTGACCGCCGGCCAGATCCCGTTCACGCCGCGCGCGAAGAAGGTCCTGGAGCTCGCCCTCCGCGAGGCGCTCAGCCTCGGACACAACTACATCGGCACCGAGCACATCCTGCTCGGCCTCGTGCGCGAGAACGAGGGCGTCGCGGCCCGCATCCTGCTCGACTTCGACGCGGACTCGGAGAAGATCCGCAACGAGGTGATCCGGATGCTGTCCGGGCCCGCAAGCCGCCAGCGCGGCCCCGCGGGTGCGGCGGCAGCCGGTGCAGCCGGCGCCGCGGGCGAGGCGAAGAAGTCCTCGAAGCTGCTCGACCAGTTCGGGCGCAACCTCACCAAGCTCGCCGCCGAGGGCAAGCTCGACCCGGTCGTGGGCCGCGAGACGGAGATCGAGCGGATCATGCAGATCCTCAGCCGCCGGACGAAGAACAACCCTGTTCTCGTCGGCGAGCCCGGGGTCGGCAAGACCGCCGTCGTCGAGGGACTCGCGCAGCGGATCACCAACGCCGACGTGCCAGAGTTGCTCAAGAACAAGCAGATCTACACGCTCGATCTGGCCGCCCTCGTTGCGGGCTCCAAGTACCGCGGCGAGTTCGAGGAGCGACTGAAGAAGGTGATGAAGGAGATCACCCAGCGGGGCGACATCATCCTCTTCATCGACGAGTTGCACAACCTCGTCGGCGCGGGCGCTGCCGAGGGTGCGATCGACGCCGCCTCGATCCTGAAGCCGGCACTCGCCCGCGGCGAGCTGCAGACGATCGGCGCGACGACGCTCGAGGAGTACCGCAAGTACCTCGAGCGTGACTCCGCGCTCGAGCGCCGCTTCCAGAAGATCACCGTCGACCAGCCGAGCAAGGAGGAGACGGTCCAGATCCTCAAGGGCCTGCGCGACCGCTACGAGCAGCACCACAAGGTGAACATCACCGATGAGGCGCTCGAGGCCGCCGCCGAGCTCGCGGACCGCTACATCTCCGACCGCTTCCTGCCCGACAAGGCGATCGACCTGATCGACGAGGCCGCATCGCGGATGCGAATCAAGTCGATGACCTCGCCGCCGATCTACCGTGACCTCGAGGACGAGATCACCGAGACGCGGCGTGCCAAGGAGGCCGCGATCGAGGCGCAGGAGTTCGAGAAGGCCGCGAACCTGCGCGATCAGGAGCGTCGCCTCGTGCAGCGCAAGCGCGAGCTCACCGACCAGTGGGAGGCGGGCGAGTCAACCGAGCGTCCCTCGATCGGCGAGGAGGAGATCGCCGACATCGTCTCGATGTGGACCGGTATCCCGGTCTTCAAGCTCACCGAGGCCGAGACCCAGAAGCTCATGCGCATGGAGGACGAGTTGCACAAGCGCGTCATCGGCCAGCACCCGGCGATCGAGGTGATCTCGAAGGCGATCCGCCGTTCGCGGGCCGGCCTGAAGGATCCCAAGCGGCCGACCGGCTCGTTCATATTCCTCGGCCCCTCGGGCGTCGGGAAGACCGAGCTGGCGCGCACGCTGGCCGAGTTCCTGTTCGGCGACGACGACGCGATGATCCGCATCGACATGTCCGAGTACATGGAGAAGCACGCCGTGTCCCGGCTGGTGGGCTCACCCCCCGGCTACATCGGCTACGACGAGGGCGGTCAGCTGACCGAGGCCGTGCGC
>JBKQIR010000221.1:0-78355 GCA_052148275.1 Solirubrobacteraceae bacterium | reverse complement strand
AGCCGCGGAACGCGCTGGCCATCTGCCCGATCTCGTCATCGCCGCGAGCCTCGACCTCCACATCGACGTCACCTTCGGCGATCCGCTTGGCGGCGCGAGTGATCTGCACCAACGGACGCGTGATCGACCGGATCAGCCAGATCGTGATCAGCACCGCGATCACGATCGCGACCAGCCCGATCACGGCCACGAGCGTGATCGACTGGCTGACCGTGCTGCCGACCGCGGCGTTGATCGTGGCGGCCTGCGCGGTCAGCGCCTTACCGATGTTGTCGAAGTCGGCCTGGGTCTTGTTCGAGATCGCGGTGTTGTCGATCGCCATCACCCGCACCGCGAGGCTGGCGTTGCCGGCGAGCACGGCAGCATGCACCCGCTGGGTGAACACGTTGTAGGCGGCGAGATCAGTCAGAGTCTGCGCGGCAGCAGCGCGAATCGCCGCGGTCGGCGCCTGCGAGCGGACCGTGAACATGCTCGCGCGCGCCTGCTGATATGCCTGCGGCACCTGCTGCCACTCGACGGCCATCTGCTGGCGCTGGCTGGCGTCGTTTAGTGCGGCCAGCGCCACGTACATGTTGGACTGGTCATCGTCGGACAGCCAGCCCTCATACCCATCACGCTCAGCGCTGAAGACCTTGAACGTGGCTGCGGCCTGGTGAGACTTCGACTGAGCGCTCAACAGCCCGCTCACAGCGATCCCGATGCACGCGACCGACAAGGTGGCGAGCGCGAGCACCAGAGCAATCAGCCGCCCTCGGATCCCGAGCCCTCTCAAGCGGCTGCCAAGCCCGCCAGCACGGACGCGCGACCCGTGCGAGGGCTGCACCCCAGCACCTGCACTCAGAGATTGCTCGCGAACAGACGTCCGGTATGCCGTCATAGCCCCTCATTACTAACGTGTGATGTACCGATCCCTTCCACCCGGCTGATCGCCCGCTTGGCTCAGAACTTGAACACGGCGCCAAGGACATGTTCGACTACCAAGCAACGCGCTTTTGTGGGCGGCTCAGCCGCCGCGCGGCAATCTCGGACAGCGTCGGCGACGCAGCGGCACCCAGATCTCGACCGGGGGCTAGCGCGCTCGGGTGACGGTCGCGCGCCACAGCCGTCGGCGTCCGCTAGGAACTCAAGCAACCAGTCCAGTTGGGTCTCGACCGTCTGATGAGCAAACGCCTCGAGTGAGTCGAGCTGAGTGGCCGGCAGGCCAGGCCGGCGACCGGCGGAACTCGGCCTACTTGTCACTCGAGCTGATCGCACACGCAGAGGCCGAGCTGCCGATCAGCGCGCCGCGTTAGCACCCTCCCGGCCGAGCAACTCCGGCGCGGTCCTGAGCGATACCAAGCGGTCCACCACCCGTAATTGCGGCCACACTCCGGCGCCAGGGATGGCGCCGAGCTTCCCGATAGCCCGACCTCAGACGAACCTCGGCGTCCTGGCGCTACTGCGGTGCTGTTCCTGGAGGCGAAATTCAACGGTGCCGCGATGTTGAGCGTTAGGCTTAGGCTATAGGCTACGTGTCCGCGCGTGACTCGCGGCCCGCTAGCCCAGAGCCGCGAGTCACGCGACCAAAGCGCAAGGTGTAATGGCCGCCAAATAGCGACAACATGCAGACATGAGAACGACCATCTACACCGATCACGCCAGCGAGCTGATCCTGATCGACGACGTGCTTGATCCCGGAGGTAGCGCGGTCGTTGCGCTTGGCCTGATCAACCGGGACGGCAGCGACACGTTCCCCGGACGCACGCTCACACCCGACCAGGCGGAGGAGCTCGCGGCCAGTCTCGCGCAGGCGGCCGCGGCCGCCCGCGCGAGAGCAGGTCTGGCCGCGCCGTCGGTGGGCGGCGAGCAGGCCTACGGCGAGGTGCTGAAGGCGATTAGGGCGGCGGTCCCGCTGACCAGCGCGGGCTCGGTCCTTGGCGAGGGCCAGGACGAGCAAGCGGACGCGAGCGCGTCACCATCAGCCGCGTCTAAGGTCACCTGGTCCCGGGCGCCGAAGCCGACAAAACCACCGGCGTCTGGGATGGCTTGATTCGTGTCGGACAGGGGATTGCGCCTACAGCGCTGGTCGATCGCCTCAGGACAGCGGGAAGCGACAGGGCCACGCTCGGCGGCTATTCGCGGCCGGCACGCACCGTGCCCGGGCCGGAACGCGACTCAACTGGTGGGCTGTCCGCCTGTGTTTGGGGGGCGCCATCATCTGCGCGAAAACCAACGCAGTGTTTGTCGCCCCTGCTTTGCTTTGGCGAAGCGGAAGCGCGGACCGACCCTAGGTCCGCGAGGACCGTGCCGGACGATCAGTAGGCGACCGAGCTCTGCCGCAGCCGGCGGCTGTCTCCGCGGTCGACTGTCCGCTGATGTTGCCCGAGCGCACGCAGCTCAGTGTCGTTCACTCAGCGTCTCGTGGCAGGGGACTCAGCGTGGATTCGGAGGCTGGGGTACGCCGAGCTGCTTGCAGATCGCGATCGCGACGCCGGAGCCAATCTCAGCGTGACGGGGGACCACGGACCGTCCGCCGGTCGGGCCACGCCACTTCGTGTGCCTGGCGCCTTCTTCGACGGCTTTGGGCCCCGTGCTGGCGCAGGTGACGCTCCAAGGCGCGACGCTTCACGACGCCAGAGGAAGTTCGAGCAGCTCGCGGTCGGGGTCAGCGGGCTGATCGGGCTCCGGTTTGAGCAGCAGCCTCAGTGCGTCGATCACGTTCTCGCGTGCCTCTGAACGAGTCCGACCCTGGCTGATCGCACCGGGAACCTGTTCGACCTGCGCCATGATCCAGCCCTCTCCACCATCTGAATAGTGGATCGTGAAACGCAAAGCGTCGCTCATAGGCATCACGTTACCGATCTCCTCGATGGAACCTGTCGGCCCGGGCAGCTAAAGGGAGCATTCACGCGCGACTCTCGACCGCCCCAAGCCCGATCCTCTCGCGGCCGATTACACGGGGGCGGCTCTCTCTCGGGCATCATTGGTCAGCCTCGCTGCGGGTTTTGGGAGTGTTCGTCTAGGCTGGCGTCGGTGAAGGTTGCGTACGTCTTTTCGACCTCGGGCCATACGGCTAGCTACAAGCTGGGCAAGATGATTCTGCCCCAGCTTGAGCTGGGGACCCATGGCGTCGATGTCGTGGGGATGTTCTTCTTTGACGACAACACGTATCTGTTGCGCGCGGGGGATCCGGTCGGTGAGCGGCTGGGGCGGGTCGCGGCGCAGCGCGGCGTGCTGCTGATGCTCTGTGACCAGTGCGCGCTCGAGCGCCAGATGGCGGAGGGTGAGATCGGCGCCGCGGTGCCCAAGAACACGGTCGCGGGTGTGCGGGTGGGGTGCTTTCCAGACCTGTACGCGGCGCTCGCTGGCAACCCGCCCGACCACATCATCACCCTCTAGGGGTCAGCCGTTGCTGGTGGTCGGGCTCCCGCGCCTAGCCGGAGGCGGTGTCTGGAGCGGACCGAAGTGCTCCTCAGTGGGCTCGGCGCAGCAGAACCATGCCTCGGTGAGCCGGGGCCTCCGCTCGGTCGAGGCGATCGTGATCGCGTCGTCTTCGAGCGTTTCGGCTGGGGACTTGCCGGCCGCTTCCCGCACGGCCGCGCGGATGCTCGCGAAGACTGCGCTGATGGGTTGCTGGGCGGCGAGGCTTTGCTGGACTAGCGTGCTCAGAACGCCCTGCAGGTGGTCGGCGGAGGGGTCCGCTGAGCGCCACGGGTAGCTCAGTCGTTCGGCGTCATAGCGGCCCAGGTGTTCGCGCAGGTCCGCTCGGTCCACCAGCAGCGACCCTTCCGGGACCAGCAGCCGGATCGTGTACTGAACCGGGTCGACGTTGGCGACCATGTCCTGGGCGGCGACGAACTCGATGATGTCGAGCACGTCACGGGGCGTCGTCCAGGGCGTGAACGGCATGAACGAGGGCCGGATCTCGATCCCGTGCTCGCGCAGCAGCGCGATCGCCAGCAGCGCCTTAGCGGTGTTGTGGCCCTTGTCCAGGCGGGCGAGGATCTCGTCGTTGACGCTCTCCAGCGCGGACACGACAAACAGGCACCCCGAGGCCGCCATCTCCGGCCACACATCGGCGTGCTCGAGCACATGCTCGACCTTCGTCGTGATGTCGAACGTGAGCGTCGGGAAGCGCCCGTGAAGCTCCCTGACGATCGCCAGCGAGTGGCGTTTACCGTTGAGGAAGTCCGGGTCCCCAAAGGTGATGTGAGCAGCGCCCATGCCCACTAGGCGCTCGATGTCCCGCAGCACCGTGTCGGCTTGCACGATTCGGATGCGCCCGTCATAGACCGCTGGGACCGGGCAGTGCCGGCAGCGATGCACGCAGCCATGGCTGGCCTCGACATAGCCGACCAAGCGCTCCTCGCCCCCGACCGCCAGACGCGCGTAATGCTCAAGGCCGGGCAGCAGCTCTCGCGCCGGCAGCTCGAACGTCCCGCGGGCGAGCTGGATGATCGGCTGCTCGGAAGCCGAGGGAAGGGCCTCGGTGCGGGCCAGGCTGTCGACCCAGGCCACCAGCGCCCGTTCGTATTCGCCGGCGATCACACGGTCGGCATACTCGCCGATCACGAGTACGTGACTCACCGCTGCGTAGAGGCCGTAGAGGCAAATCGGCAGCCCTGGGCGCTCGCGGCGGATGCGGCGGGCGGCGCTGAGCGCCAAGCGCATAGCGGTGTGCATCGGGACCGAGAAGCCGATCGCCTGCGCCCACCCGACCGCGTCCTGGTCCCAGGGTTGAACGCTGAGGTCAAGGCAGCGGACCTGGTGCCCGGCGCGCTGCAGCGCACCCGCCGGCGAGGCGACGTGCAGCGGCTGGTGCCCGAGCTCGTAGGTCGATATCAAAAGGACGCGCACGCGAGCGTCACGCTAGCGGACCGCTGCCGGCGCGAGCATCGCGGGCGTCGGCTCGATCCGGATATCCAGGCAGCCGTGAGCTTCGCGAAGTGAGCGCTCTACCGCCGCGGCGGTCAGCCCGTGCGCGAACACGAACCCCAGGTAGCGGTCGCCCTCCGGCAATGGTACGACCGGGCGCCCGCGCGCGATCGTGATCTCGACGCCCGCGATGCCCGGTACCGCGCGAGCTCGGTCCTGACCGTCGACCGCCGTCAGGGTGCCGCCGTGCGGGATCGGGATCATCATCACCCCGGCCGCGGCGCTCTGGAGCGCCAACCCCTCGAGGGAGAGCCCGAGGGCGTGGCGCAGGATCACCTGCTCGAGACTCACCCCGGCCCCGAAACGCAGCGCGCGTGAACACAGCCCGCCGATCGAACGAGCAGCGAGCTCGAGCACGCTCACGCTCCCCTCGTGCACACGCAGCTCGGCATGGATCGGTCCCTCGCACAGCCCGAGCGCGCGCGCTGCGGCGGCGCTCACGCGCTCGACCTCCACCAGAACACCGGCAGGCAACCGCGACGGGGTTACGTACAGGGTCTCCTCGAAGTACGGTCCCTCGAGCGGGTCGGGCTTGTCGAAGATCGCCAGGATCTCCAGCCGCCCACCGCGCAGCAGACCCTCGACCGCGACCTCCGCGCCGGGCAGGTAGCTCTCCAGCAACAGCGGCGCGTCCTCGCGCTCACCGGCGCTGGCCAGGATCCCCCGCACGCGGCTGACAGCCGCGCGCGCCTGCTCGACATCGTTGGCGCGGATCACTCCCCGGCTCCCCGACAGCGACAACGGCTTCACGACACAGGGAAGACCCACAACGCGCACCGCAGCGGCAACCTCATCGCCGGCGGCGAGCAGCGCAAAGCGAGGCTGCCGAACGTTCCCCGCCGCGAGTGCCCGCCGCATCGACGCCTTCTCGCGCGTGTGCGCGACGGCGTCGGGCGGGTTGTGCGCCAGCCCCAGGCGCTCGGACGCGAGCGCGGCGGCGATCACGCCCTGGTCATCGACGCCGACGATCGCCGCAAACGGCGTGTCGCGAGCGCGCGCAACGATCGCGTCGACCGCCACGGAAGGGTCCGAGAGGCGCAGCGTCAGCGCGCGCTCGCCCATCACCGTCGACATCGCCGCCCGACGCTCGCTGGCGACCGTGACCGCCACCCCCAGCTCGCTCGCTGCGGCCATGAAATCCGGCGCTCGATACGTCGCCGAGGGAAGAATCAGAAGCAAGCGATCCACGACGCTATGGTATGCCGATGGATGAAGAGGCGATCGTCGCGATCACGCAGACAGCGCTGGATCGCGTTCGATCCTTCCGCGCCGGCCTACCAGAGAGCCACGCTCTGTGGGTCCGTGTCAGCGGTTCGGCCGATGGCGAGTACACGTGCGCGTTGAAGCTCAACCCGCGCAGCAGCGCACGGGAACGTGACGCGATCCAATATCTAGATGACCTGGTCATCGTGATCGCCGGCGACAGCATCGAGAAACTCCGCGGCGCGACGATCGACTGGAGCGAAACCCGCCTCGGCGGCGGCTTCACGGTCATCAACCCCAACAAGCCACTAGCTCCGGTGGCTCTGCCGACGCTGCCGATGAGCACTTCCCCCGCTTCGGGTAGCGGCTTTCCCGGCCACCCGCCGGCCGCCTCCAGACCCCCCGTACAGGGGGGCGTGGACAGCGACCTCGCCCGCCGCGTGATGCTCGTGCTCGACCGCGACGTGAACCCCAACATCGCCGCCCACGGAGGCCACGCCGAGCTCGCCGGCATCGAGGGCCAAACCGCCTACCTACGCCTCGGCGGCGGCTGCCAAGGCTGCGGCATGGCAGCCGTCACCCTCAGCCAAGGCATCCAGATCGCGATCACCCAAGCCATCCCAGAAATCGTCCACGTAGTCGACGTCACCGACCACGCCTCAGGCACCAACCCCTACTTCGAAGCCGCCAAGAAATAGCCGCCGAGCGGACGCCCCAACCCGGTCCGCTCCTTGGGTTCGTGTCCCCAAGGGCAAGTACGAGCACCCGAGACCTGTCGACGAACATATAGCCGGCCGCGGCAGACCTCGGATCGATACGATCGCTCGGCACGGCCGTCGCCGATCCTGGGCGCTCGCTCTTCCGCTTCGCCGGGCCAGAGCAGAAGCCGACGAGACGGGTCAGCGCGCTTCTGCTTTCGTTCCGAACCGGCAGTGTCGGACGGCCCGATCGGGACTATGGAGACGCTCCTTTCCGGGACCTCAGGGACCCGGCGTCAGGCTCGACGCCCTTGCGGCGGACCCGAAGCAGAGGCGGTATTGCGGGCTTCGGGCGCGTTGGAGGCGATGCAAGCGCGTTGACGCAACGCGAGCATAGATCAGTGACGGCCGAATGGAGAACGGCTGACGGTTCAGGACACCATCTGATAATCTGGCTTGTCAAGATGGCTCAGGCGGGCTCTATCTCGGCGCGGACTTATCGTGGTGAGGACGCCGGGGAACGACATGCACGCCGCCGAGCTCGGCTACTCGATGCTGGCCTCGACCTGTTGGGAACCGAGGGTTGGAAGGCCACGACGGTGAGCGCGGTCTGCGAGCGCGCGCGGCTAACCCCGCGGTACTTTTATGAGAGCTTTGTCGACCGCGACACGCTCTTGGTGTCCATCTTCGACGCCATCGTCGAAGAGGTCACCCGCGAGGTACTCGCCGCCCAACCCGCAAGTCCGCAGGACACCTTGCGAGCCACCGTGACCGCATTCGTGACGATGGCGACCGATGACCCACGCAAGGGACGCGCGACGTTCGTCGAGGCGTTCGGGAGCGAGGCGCTGATGCGACGCAGATTCGAGCGCATGCATTGGTTTGCCAACCTGCTGGCCGCGCAGGCCCGCGCTGGTCGCCGGTTGCGCAAGGACGAGACCCGTCGCCTGCAGACCGCCAGCCTGATTGCAGCCGGCGGCCTGATCGAGACGATGGTGGCCTGGCTCGACGGTGAGCTGCACAGTACGGCCCAGCAGATCATCGAGGACTACACCCAGGTGTCCACCACCGCGTTGACCAGCGTGCTGAGCTGACCATCCGGCAGCTCCGAGCGCCGCTTGATCACGCGGCCAAACACGCGACCCTCGCCAACTTACATGGACGAACAGCCCGCGATCCCAGCCGAACTCGGGTGCGGTTCCCGCCCCAGTTCTTGCTGTTGACGACCGCTGGGCGGATTGCTTGCTCCGCGCGCCAGTTGGTGGCTTGCGCTCTGGGGGTCTGCAGGAATGTGAACAGGTGCTCGCGCTCGTGTGAGATGTGCGCGAGCAGCCTTTTGTTGGGGGCCTGAGACGGGTTCCCTGCCAGCACTTCTGGAGTCTGGCCGCTAGTTCGTGCTGGCCGGCGGCGAGCGTGTCGGGTGGGGTCCCGACCCGCGCGGGCTCGGGCGGCCCGGTGCCGGGGAGAGCGCGGCCAACGACGCCCGCCAGGCGTCCCAGAAGCCTTTCGGCGCTGCGGGAGGTGGGAGCGCGAGCGGGTGGTGGTCGATCTCCACCGCGTGCCCTTCGATCACATCGTCATCGTCATCGTCGCGGCGGTGGAGTTGGGCGGCGTGCTCATCGCGGAGCGCCAGCGCGTCCAACAGCAACCGCCGGACGGCGCGCGGGACCCGTGCCTGCCCGGCGCGGGAATCGTCGATCATCTCGCCGCAGCGTCGCAACAGATGCGCGAGGCATGTCTGAAGGCAGGCGTGCCAAAACGGCGGTACGGCGCCCACCCATCGCGCTCCAGCACCCCAGCGAAGTCCTCGCCGAGGACCGTCGTGACCTGCTCATGCCCGCGCCCCGCCGCGATCAGATAGACCGTCACGCCATCCCCGACGAACACCCACAGCCACTGCCGCCGCCCACCGACCCGCCCCAGTCTCATCCGCAGCGACCACGACGCTGGCGCGAACCGCGAGCACCAGCGCCCCATACGTCGCGCCGGCGGCGCGCGCGAGGCGCGCGAGCGCCTGATGGCACCCGCCCGCGGTGAGCTGAATCCCGCACACGTCCGCCAGCACCCTGACGACCTCCCCGACCGGGACCGCCCTGCGCTTCGCCGCCCTCCCCCGCCGCCTCCCGAGCGATGGCTTCCCGCCAGCGGCCTGAAGCAACGAGCCGCTGCCTATCCAGAGGATGCGTCCGGCGCCGTCGACGCGGTCGTTGAGCGCGACGCGGTGCTCAGCGCCCTTCGCGCGCTCCCCGCGCGGCAGCGAGAAGTCGTCGTGCTGCGGTTATACGCCGATCTGTCGGTTCCCGAGACCGCGCGCGCGATGGGCTCATCCGAAGGCACGGTGAAGTCCTACACCGCCTGCGCCCTCCGGCTCAAAGAGCTGCTCGCCAACCCCACGCCAGCCATCAGCCAGCACGATGAGGCTTGACGTGACCCCCAACGACGACCAAATCCGCCAACTCAGCGCTTTCCTCAAGAAAGCCGTCGACGATATCGAGCCACCATCCGACCTCCTCGCCCGTCTACGTGCCCACCTCGCGAGCGCTTATACGGCCCCGGCTCCCCGAGTGACTCGACTCCACGCCCGGCGACGCACGTCGGCCGGCCTGAGAGCGCTCCCGGCGATGAAGTCCGTCACGAAGCTTCACCTGTCGGCCGCCGCCTGCAACGCTCGAGACACGCGCCGACTCAGCAAGCCGATCATGAGCCATGCCTCCCCCACGAGCTGCTCCCGATCCTGAGCGTGCTGAGACGCCCCGCGACACCAGCTGACAAGCTCCCCGCCTCGTATGCAGGGCCGATGCCGATCGAGCGGGTCATCTACGCCGACTACATCCGCCGCGCCCGCATCTACAAGGGCACCAGCTACTACCTCATCCCCGGCATCATCGCGTGGGGCTCGAGCGTCTCCGCGCGATGCTCGTCCGCGCTCCAAGCGGAGCTCGGCCGCAGACTGCCGCAGATCCCACAGCATCTGCGCGCGCACGCCAGACAGGTCCTGGCTGATCTCATCGCCAACGCGCGCTACGACAGCCAACCGCACCAAGGGCTATGCGTCGCCGAGGTCGGACCTGGCGGTGGCAGCGGGACCTGCGGTGCGACGGCGGCGAAAATCCTCAAGCGCGAAGTGCTCGGCGGGCTGGTCGGTGACCCCAACATCGTCACCGGTGTGGTCCCGGACGGCGTCGCCACCGTCGTGCTCCGATACCGAACCAAACGCGGGCCCGACTCGGTCACGATCACCACAACCCGCCAGGTCGAGAACGTCTTCATCGCCCACGTCCCGCGCGATCGCAGCACATTCCCGAGCACAATCGTCTGGCTCAGCGCCCAAGGCAAGGTCATCAAGACCATCCAATAGACCGGCTGAACGGCGATCCCCCAAACGGCATTCGTCGTTTCGGTCGTACTCGCTTAGCGCGTCCCCGCCCTAAACGCGCTCCACGTTCGACGTCACGGGTGCGACCGCGAGCACGCCGCGCCCGAGCCTGGTGGCAGTCGTGTTCGCCGTATCGTTGCTGACGATCACCGCCGGGCGCCGGTTGTTGGCATCGGCGCCCCTGGCCGGGTCCAGGTCGATAAGCCGAACCTCCTGCCGAGCGCGTTGAGCCTCCTCGTGACGTCCCGCCTCCGCCAGATCGACCGACAGGTTGTTCAGCGAGCTCGCCCTCGTTAGCACGGTCTCGAGGTGCTCGTGGTCGGTCAGCACGTGGGAGGAGACCGAGTGATCGCGACTTCTGGGGCGTGTGGGAGAGCTGCGATCGCCCTCCCGCCGGTGGCCAACGCGAGCCGCGCGAACTCTGGCCACGGGGCCCAAGACCAGCAACTCTCGATGCAGCATCCTTGATCTCGACGCTGTGATCTTGAAGCAATTGACAAGCGATAGTGGGAAATGAGTGAGGCATACTCGCGGTATTCGAGTATGCGACGCCTATCACCGCGTGCTGCACCGCGAGCTGATCCACGCCAACGCAGATATCGGGCTGTACAAGCACCGTGGTCGCGGATCGGCGACCTCCTGGCGATCCTCGACACACGAGCGCGCCGCTTTCGGCCGCGCTTGGCCACGTCCATTTGAGCTCGGAGTCAACAAATGGGCAAAACGTCCGATCTCCAGCGTAGAGTGAGATGATGGACGACGAGCACAGCATTGAATCCGACGGTGCCGACGAGCTGCTTCGCAGAGCTTTGCTGGATGACTCCTCCGCGTTCTCCCTGTCAGTGCGGATCGACGGTCTTCCGGTCAGCGAGACCGTCACGATCATCTTCTACGCCCGGCGCGATCTCGGCGTGCTGCAGACGTATCTGACTCCCGGATCCCGCGGCGCCGGCTCCCACGTCCGCGGGAGCGACCTGCTGCGGGTTCCCTGCGATCTCGATCTCGCCGACGCCGAGGATCGCGAGGATGCCGAGCGCCTGTACGCGCAGCAGGCACGCGTCCTGCGCGACGCCGTAGTCGGCGCAGACACCGTCCTGGACGTCTGGCGAGAGCCGCTGCTCGAGCTGGCCGGTACCGTCGTGAAGGTCGACCATTCCGTCTCCCTGTCGGTCACGCTGCCCGCCCCGCGGCTGATGCCGACGGCGCTCGTCGCACCCGACGCGCGGATCGTGGTGACGCCAGTGTGCAGCCCACAAACGCTCGCGGAGGGCCGCCCTCACATGGGGATCGCGTGCTCGCAGCAGGATCTAACCAAGGTCTACCCGCTGTGCGACGACCCCGAGCGCTGCCTCGCCGACTTCCTTGCCACCGCGACCGAGCACGCACGCGAGTTCGCGGTGCGGCTGGCGCACCAAGAGGCGTCGGTCGCGCGGTTCCTGGAACTGAACGCCGCCTGAGCGCTCGGGCCAAGAGTTCGGACCTGGGCCGGCTGCCAACACGGCTCTACGTTCGGACCGGACGGCGGTCCGGCTCGCGCGACGGGCGGCTCTCATCGCCGCCCGCGGTGTCGTCGGACTCTGATTCGCCACCGGCGCACTGGCCATCGTCCCCGGTTCAAAGCGTGCACGCAGGCGGATGCGCGCGTCTCTCGTTGAATTGATGACGCGGCCGTTCGATCAGACGATCAGAGCGGCGGGATCCAGCCAGTCCACATGCCCTCTTCGCCGGTGCGGTGGTCGCTGAGCTGGCGTTCGTGCGCGCCGTAGACGCGCAGGTCAGCGATGCCCTGCGGGCCGTCACGGAGGACGAACACGCGCGGGAGCGGGCTCGTCTGAAGATGGTCGCTCAGTTCGTAGCTGGCGTCGACCTCGGCGATCCAGACGTTGGCCTCGTGCCATTGTGCCGTGATTCGATGGGTGGTCGCGCGCAGCTGGTGGATGAAGTCCGTGAGCAGATCGCGGACCGCTCCGATCCCCTCGCCTCGGCGGCCGTCGGCCGTGAGCAACCGGCTGTCGGGGGCGAACAGCGCGATCACAGCGTCCGCGTCGAGCTTGTCAAGAGCTCCGAGCAGCTGATCCATCGGCGATGCACTCACCAGCCCGCTACCCTACTGGACCCTGGCGCTGATGCCGAGCAGATCATCGATCGAGCGCTGTAGCCGATCGCCGGCCTGGAGCGCGCCCGGCCGGCTGGGTCGGCGCTTCGTGCGCGGGCGCCGGCGGGATCGCAACGCTCAGTGGTCGCCTCAGCTGGGCGGTTACGCGCTGTCCGTGGTGAACCAGCTCGATCGTGTCGCCATCGAGCAGTGAATAAGTCGTCACGCCATGCTTCACCTCCACCAGCAGCATGCGCCCGCGGAAGCAGATCCGAAACGCCAGGCGCGTGAGCTCACTGGGCAGGCGGGGGGTGAAGCTGAGCGTACCGTCGTGGTCTCGCATTCCGCCGAAACCGCAGACGGCGCTGATCCAAGCCCCCGCGAGTGACGCGATGTGGAGCCCGTCGCGCGTGTTGTGCTGCAGGTCGTCTAGGTCGATCAGAGCGGCTTCGCGGGCGTAGTCGTACGAAAGCTCCAGGTGCCCGACCTCCGCGGCGATTACCGCTTGCGTACACGCCGACAGCGACGAGTCACGAACCGTGAGACGCTCGTAGTAGCCGAAGTTGCGCGCCTTCTCTTCGTAGCTGAAGGCATCGCCGCGCAGATGCATTGCGAGGACGAGGTCGGCCTGCTTGATCACCTGCTTGCGATACAGATCGAAGTACGGGAAGTGGAGGAACAGCGGATACTGCTCGGGAGCGGTCGCGGCGAAGTCCCAGATCTCGTGCTCGGTGAACAGCTCCGCTTGCGGATGGACTTGCAGCTCGGCGTCATATGGGATCAGAATCGACCGTGCCGCGTCGCGCCAGCCTGCAGCCTCCTCGTTGTCGACGCCGAGCGCTTCAGCTTCCTGCGGGTGAAGCTCGGTGGCGTTGAACGCCTCCCGGAGGTTCCGCTCAGCCATCAGATTCGTGTAGACGTTGTTGTCTGCGATCGCGCTGTACTCGTCTGGACCGGTGACGCCGTCGATCCGGAACCGGCCGGCGGCGTCGTGGTGGCCAAGGGAGCGCCACAGCCGGGCTGTCTCGACGAGCAGCTCCAGGCCGACGCCGCGCGCGAACGCCTCGTCATTGCTCGCTGCCTGATACCGCACTACGGCGTCGGCGATCGCCGCCGCGACGTGAAACGCAGCGGTTCCGGCCGGCCAGTAGCCCGAGCACTCCTGTCCGCGGATCGTCCGCCACGGGAACGCCGCTCCTTCGAGGCCCAGCTGCCGCGCGCGCTCCCGTGCAGGCCCGATGGTTCGGTGCCGCCAGCCAAGCGCGTCCCGCGCCGCGGCTGGCGCGACGTACGTAAGCATCGGGAGCACGAACGCCTCGGTGTCCCAGAACGCGTGCCCGTCATACCCCGGTCCGGTCAGGCCTTTTGCAGCGATCGCGCGCTGCTCGGCGCGGGCGCCCGCTTGGAGCACGTGAAAGAGCCCGAACCTGACCGCCTGCTGAAGCTCGGGGTCGCCTTCGACTTCGACGTCGGAGCGATCCCAGAAGTCGTTCAGATACGAACGCTGCTCGGCGACCAATCCGTCCCAGCCTGCGTGCCGCGCCTCCGCCAGCGCCGCGCGAACCTGATCACGGATCGCGGCAGTCGAGCGCTGGCGCGACCAGCCGTAGCCCAGAAACTTGATCACACGCAGGGGCGCGCCGGGCGTGACGTCCGCTGCCACCAGCACGCGGGCAAGATCCTCGAAGGCCTCGATCGTGACGTCGGTGGCCGCCGGCCCGTCTATCACGTGATCCATCGCCGCGGCGACAGTCAGACCGCTGGCCGCTGTTGAATGAACCAGCACAGCCCCGGCGTGGTAGCTGGTGAACAGCTCCGAGCGGAGCGGCGCGCTCAACGCTCCGACGGCCCGCGGGTCGTCCTCGATCGCCGGCAACGGCTCGTTGGCCACCAGCTCGGACTGCACCACGACCCGCGTCGGTCCGTCGAGCGATTCCACTTGGTAGAGAACCGCGGCGACGGCCCGCTGCGAGAACGACACCAGCCGCGTCGAGTGGATCCGCACCGCGCGTCCGGTCGGAGAACGCCACTCCGCGCTGCGGCGCAGCACGCCGGCGCGAAGATCGAGCACGCGCTCGTGGCTGCGCAGCTCGCCATAGCGCAGGTCGAACGGCTCATCCTCGACGAGCAAGCGGATGATCTTGCCGTTGGTCACGTTGACCACCGTCTGACCCGACTCCGGGTTTCCATAACCCGCCTCCGCGTAAGGCATCGGGCGCAGCTCATAGAACCCGTTCAAATACGTCCCCGGGAGGCCGAACGGCTCACCCTCGTCGAGGTTCCCGCGCAAGCCGACGTGACCGTTCGCCAGTGCGAACACAGACTCAGTCTGCGCAAGCGTCTCGAGGTGCAGCCCGGTTTCTCGAAC
Organism: Solirubrobacteraceae bacterium; assembly: GCA_052148275.1. Lineage (GTDB taxonomy): Bacteria > Actinomycetota > Thermoleophilia > Solirubrobacterales > Solirubrobacteraceae > Palsa-465. Next base: position 63,701 of record JBKQIR010000221.1, on the reverse strand, counting down.
GACCCACGGCTCGGCCGTAAAAGCGGGATGCTGGATCATCGCTCGTGAAGGAGATCGGCGAGATCCGACACGACGAGATCGGCGCCACGAGCGGCCAGCGCGTCCGCTTGGCCCACGCGATCGACCCCGATCACAAAGCCGAAGCCCCCAGCCCGGCCCGCCTGCACCCCGGCCAGGGCATCCTCGAACACCGCCGCAGCGGCCGGCTCGACTCCGAGCGCCCTCGCGCCCGCGAGAAACGTGTCCGCGGCAGGCTTGCCGCGCAAATGCTCGCGCTCCGCAACCACCCCGTCCACAATCTGCTCGAACAGTCCTTCGATGCCAGCGGCGACCACGACATCACGGCAGTTGGTGCTCGAGGAGACAACCGAACGATGCAGACCGCCAGCCAGGGCCGCCTCGACATAGGCGGTCGACCCCGGGTCAGACGGATTGAACTCCGCGCCCGTCTGCTCCGAGCGCGGGCGCAGGAACGCATCAAAGGTCTCCTGCCACGCAGCGGCGTGTACCGTCGCGGTCTGCGTCAAGACACCGTCGAGGTCGAACAGGCACGCGCTCACATCGACGGGCAGCCCAAGCACGCACCGCACCGTACCGTAAGCCCCGCAGATACACAGGGCTCGGACACTATCTCGTCACCGGCGACACGGCCCGCTATCGAAATCACCCTGTCTTCAGGTGGGCTCGTCGGCGACGCACCGGGAGCGAGAGCGTCAAGTCGGCGCCGGCCGCAGGTCAGGGGATGTCGATCAGGACCTTGCCGAGCGCGCCGTCCTCGACCGCACCGTGCGCGTCGGCGATCTGCGCGAGTTGGAAGTGGTGGAGCGGCAGCGCGGTGATCGCGCCGTCGCACAGCGCGCGCGAGATCGCTTCGACGGCGGCGGCCTTGGCCTCATCGGGCATGGTGTAGACGAGTACGAACGCAAGCCTGGCATTGAGCGCCATCAGGGCACGCGCCAGCGAGACCTCGCCGCCCGCCGTGTAGCAGACGATCGTGCCGCCGGGCGCGAGCGCCTCGGTGTTGACGCCGAGATTGATCGGCAGGTTCACCTCGACGATCCGCGAGACGCCGGCGGGCGTCCAGGCGCGCACGGCCGCGACGACGTCCTCAGTGCGGTAGTTGACGACGAGCTCCGCGCCGGCCTCCCGGGCGAGCCCCGCCTTCTCCGCGGAGCTGACCGTCGTCGCGACGCGCGCCCCGGCCCACCGCGCCAGCTCGATCGCGGCGTGGCCGACAGCGCCAGCGCCACCGTGGACCAGAACCGGGGTGCCTGGGGCGAGGGGCCCATCGGCGAACAGGCAGCGGTGAGCGGTCATGTACGGGATCCCGAGGCCCGCGCCGAGATCGAACGAGACACTGTCGGGAAGCGGGACCGCCCGCACGGCGGGCAGCGCGATCAGCTGGGCGGCGGTCCCGTGGTGGCGCTGCCACTGCGCGTCGTAGAGCCACACGCGCTCACCGACCCGACCGGGGTCGACGCCGTCGCCGATCGCCGTGATCGTGCCTGCGCCGTCCTGGTGAGGGACGATCCGCCCAGACAGCCGCGTCGGGCCGCCAATCGTGCGCGCCTTCGAATCGGTCGGGTTCACGCCCGAGACGGCGACGCGCACGAGCACCTCACCGGCGCCCGGAAGGGGATCGGGCAGCTCCCCTACAACGAGTACGTTCGCGTCGGGGCCTTCGGTCTCATAGGTCGCGGCGATCATGCCCACATTCTGACCAACCCCGCCGCCCCGGCCTGTCGGGCTGCTTGAGCGACTCGATCAGTCACTCGCCGCCGCGAGCGACGAGCTGCGAACGCTGAGCAATCCGCTGATGGGCCGATGAGCTCGGCGGCACCGGACAGGCTTGCCTGCGTACGGGGCACAAACAGAGGCCTGCTGTGATTCAAGAACCCGGTGCCGGCGCCGATCACGAAACCAAAGGCGCCTTTTGCGCCGAGTGACGAGAGGAGTTCTGGTGTATTGGTTTCGGGATCTGGCGCTGGCGCGAAAGCTGTATGGCGTAATCGGCGTACTGCTGGCGTTGCTGGTGCTCACGGGCGGGCTGGCGGTGTCTGGATCCAGCCACTCGGTGGTGATCGTGGTGGTCGGGGTCGGGCTGCTGGTCGGCGCCGGCGCGGCGGTGGTGGTGGCGCGTACGCTGACGGGCGGGATCGAAGCGTGCATCGCGCGCCTGTCCGCGGTCGAGCACGCAGCAAGGGCGAACCTGATGGCCGGTCTGCAGTCGCTCGCAGCGGGTGACCTGACGGTCAAGCTGACGGCGAAGACGGCGGCCGAGTCCGGGTTCTCCGGCGATGAGCTGGGACGCATGATGCGTCAGATCGAGTCGATGCGCACCGCCATCGTCGAGTCCTACGGCGCCTACAACCTGACCGTGGGAACGCTGAGCTCGCTGATCGGCCAGGTGGGCAGCACCACTGGCTCGGTGGACTCGGCCTCCAAGCAGATGTCCTCGACCTCCGAGGAGGCCGGCAGAGCGACAGCTGAGATCGCACAGGCGATCGGCGACGTCGCGCAGGGCGCAGAGCGCCAGGTACGGCTGGTCGAGCACGCCCGCCGAGCTGCGGCCGAGGTCGCGGGAGCCGTGCACGAGACCGCCGAGCAGGCCGAGCAGACCGCAGAGGTCGCTCTGCGCGCTCGCGAGACTGCTCTGCAAGGCGTGCAGGCCTCCGAGCAGGCGAACGAGGCGATGCGCTCGGTGCGGGATTCGAGCCAGGCGGTGAGCGAGGCGATCGGAGAGCTGGCATCCAAGTCGGAGAAGATCGGCGCGATCGTCGAGACGATCACCGCGATCGCCGGACAGACCAATCTGCTCGCGCTCAACGCCGCGATCGAGGCGGCCAGAGCCGGTGAGCAGGGCCGTGGCTTTGCTGTCGTTGCCGAGGAGGTCCGCAAGCTCGCCGAGGAGTCCCAGCGGGCTGCGCAGGAGATCGCCGAGCTGGTCGACTCGATTCAGAGCGAGACCACCAAGGCGGTCGCCGTCGTGCAGGACGGCGCCAAGCGCACGCAGGACGGTGCCGCCGTCGTCGAGCAGACACGTGAGGCGTTCGCGACGATCGAGCACGCGGTCGATGACATGACCTCGCGGATCGAGCAGATCGCCGCCGCCGCGCAGCAGATCACCGCCAGCGCCAGCAGCATGCAGGACGGCATCGGCGAGATCGAAGCGGTCGCCGAGCAGTCCTCGGCGTCCACTGAGGAGGTCTCCGCGTCGACCGAGCAGAGCTCGGCCTCCACCCAGCAGATCGCCGCCTCCGCTCAGGAGCTCGCGACCAACGCCGGGCAGCTCGCTCGACTCGTCGGACGCTTCCAGGTCAACAAGAGCGGGAGCGGGGGCGGCTCCGTCTCGGAGGTCCTGGGCTCCGCGCTGGACGCCCACCGGGCGTGGCGCGAGCGCTTGCGCCAGGCGATCGACAGTGGCAAGAGCTCGATGTCCGTCGAGGAGGCGGGCCGAGACGATGGCTGCAACTTCGGAAAGTGGCTGCACGGTCCGGGCACGTTCCGTGACAGCGACCCCGAACGCTGGCAACAGCTCCACGACCTCCACGAGCAGTTCCACCGCAACGCCGCGCAGGTCCTCAAGCTCGCCAGCAGCGGCCACACAGCGCAAGCGAGAGACCGCATGAAGGCGAGCGACTATGTGAGCGTCGAGCAGCAGCTCCAGAGCGCTCTCCAAACCGCGCTGGTCAAATAGCCGGCGCGGACGCGTAACGTGAGAGGAGTTTGCCGGCTCGCCGCCGGCCGGAGCTCGGGGCCGAGCTCCGGCATTGCGGCTGATCAGCGCTTGGCGCCGAGCCTGCCGAGCAGCAGCTCGACGGAACGCTCGAGCTGCGCGAGCGTGGCCTTGTCGACGCCGGTGATGCCCACCTCGCGGTTCACCCAAGCGTTCACCTCTCGCTGACTGGTTCGCTCGAGGCGCGTCACATCGGAGACGAGCCGGTGGCGCTCCTTGCGCAGACGGGCGCGGCGCTCGAACGCAGGGATCTCGGGTTCTTCGGCTTCGTTGGCTGCCGCCCGATCGGCGCCGGCCGCCGGCGCAGGCGCCGGGACGGGCGCCGGCGGCCACGCCGAGGATGTCGCGAGTGGCGCTGGTCCGAACAACGTCATCTGCGGCGCCACGTCGGCGCTCAGGGGCTCGAACGCCAGCCCCTCCCCCGGCTCGGTCTCCCGCCGCTCCGGTCGATCGAACTCGATCAGGTCCCCCGGATCCCCGCGATCGCGCAGAGCGTGGCGCAGCTCCTGCTCAACGGCGACCGCATGTTCGCGCAGGATCGGGTCGGCGGGGATGTACAACCAGCTCGGCTCGGCCACGCGCCCGGGAAGCGTGCGCACAAAGCGCCCAACGATCTGGCGAAACACGAGCGGCGTCTTCGCCGTGGTTGCGTAGACGCCGACCCGCAGGCGCGGGATGTCGACGCCCTCGGACACCATGTTCACAGCGACGATCCACCGGTCGCGGGAATGCCTGAACGCGTCCAGCTTCGCGGCGGCACGCGGCTCGGCATGCAGCACAACCACCGGAACGCGACCGGTCGCCTCCCGCAGCAGCGCAACAATCCGGCGCGCGTGGCCCGAATCGGCCGCGACCACGAGTCCGCCCGCATCCGCGTGTCCGGCCGCGCGCAGCCCTCGCAGCTTCCCGTCTGCCTCCTGCAGGATGCGCGGAAGCCCGTCGGGCAGCTCGGTCGAGATTGCCGTGCGATAGCGGCGGCTCGCCTCGCGGGTGCTGAGGATCGTCTCGAAGCTCGACTCGATCACGTCATCGCCGCTGCGCCACGAGAGCGTCCCGTCGTAGGCGACGAAGCAGACCGGCCGGCACACCCCGTCGAGAACAGCCTGAGCGTACGTGTAGGACACGTCGGGCTCGGCGAGCCCGAAAGCGTCGTAGGTGACGCCGGGGATCGGCGTCGCATCGGATCGAAACGGCGTCCCCGACAGCAGCAACCAGCGTGCGGCGGCCGCAAAGGCAGTCGAGAACCCCTCTCCCCAGGCGAGCTCCTCACCCAGATGATGGGCTTCGTCGGCAATCACCAGCGTGCGAGACGTGACCGAGCCGCCCCAGCGCCGCGGCGCCTGTGCGATCCGCGCATAGGTCACCGCAACGCCCTGGAATCCACGCGGCGGGCGCGGCGAGTCGGCGTCGGGCGCAAGGTCGACGCCAAGCGCATGCGCTGCGCGTGCCCACTGCCGCGTGAGCGGCGCGGTCGGACACGCCACAACGAGCGCGTCGATCGCTCCGGCGGCGAGTTGGCGGCGGGCGAATTCAAGCGCCGGGCGGGTCTTGCCGGCTCCAGGCGCCGCCGAGATCAGGAACGATCCAGCGCTCCAGCGCTCCATCTCGCCCAGAGCATGACGCTGCCAACGGCGCAGGTGTCCCGTGATCGACACCGCGTGGGCGTCGGACGCCGGCCCGGCAGGCGGCGCGCTGGACGTTGGCGGCGCCTCGGACATCGGCTTCGCCCGGGCTGCGCTGAATGACGAGTGAGCGTTGGACATCGGCCCGGCATGGTGCACGAGACGCCGGACGCATCGGGAAAGCCCTGCATGTGCCGGATCGCCTGATCGCCTTCTCGCAGCGCTATGAGTCAGGCACGCAGTTTCTGAGGTGACCAGACTGGTTTCCGTGTGGACGCTCGTCAGGCTGTGAGCCGGAACTGGGAGACGAGCTCAGCGAGCCCCTCGGCTGTGTGGGCGAGCTCCTGCGCCGAGGCGGCGATCTGCTGCGCCGACGCGGAGGTCTCCTGAGAGGAGGCCGAAACCTGCTCTGTCGCCGCCGAGGACTGCTCGGCGACCGACGCGACCTCCCCGACGTTTTGCTGCATGCTGGTCGCGCTCGCGCTGATCTGCTGCGCAGCTGCGGCGATCTGCTCGATCCGGGTGTTCATGTCCTGGACAGCCTGGCCGATGCTCAAGAACGCCTCGCGCGTCTGCTCGACCACGGCCGCGCCGTCCTGAGTGCGCGTGGAGCCTTCCTCGACGACCGTGACGGCCCGGCCGGTCTCGGTCTGCATCGCGCCGATCAGGTCCGAGATCTCCTCGGCGGCGCGCCCGGAGTCCTCCGCGAGCTTGCGGACCTCCTCGGCCACGACCGCGAACCCGCGCCCCTGCTCGCCGGCGCGCGCGGCCTCGATCGCCGCGTTCAATGCCAACAGGTTGGTCTGCTCCGCGATCGCGGAGATCGTGTTCACGATCGTCCCGATGTGCTGAGACTTCTCAGCCAGCGCGCGGATCGTCGCGGTCACCTGGTCGCTTGACTCCCGCACCGAGCGCATCGCGGCGTTCGCCTTCTCGGCTGCGTCGACGCCCTGCTGCGCGACGAAGTGCGCGTTGTTGGCGACCTCGGCCGTGCGCTCGGCGTTCTCGGCCGACTCAGAGACGGCCTGGGCGATCTCCTCAGCCGAGCGCTGCGCGCGCTGGGCCATCTGCGCCTGGCGCTCCGCGCCCGCCGCGACATCCCCGATCGCATGTGCGATCTCACCCGTCGCCCTGCCGGTCTCCGTCGAGGTGGCGGACATCTCCTGCGAGGCGGCGGTCACCGTCCCTGCGGTCGAGGAGAGATGACCGACCAGCACACGCAGCCTTTCGGCGGTCCCGTTATACGCGTCGTAGCTCTCCACCATCGCGTCACGGAACATCTCCGCGTGACGCAGGATCTGCCCAAGCTCATCGCCCGGGAAATCCGTCCTCGCCGTCGTCGAAGCGTGCAGCTCGACGGTCAGATCACCGGCCGCCAACGCCTCCAGACCGCGATGCAGATTCGCCTTGGCCGCCTCATCGATCGCATCGATCCGCGCCACAAGGCTCTTCACATCCAGCGCAAACCAGCGAACCGTCACAAGCGCCGCAGCACCGCCGCCCGCCCACCCGACCGCGAGCACGACCAGCACCAGCCCGCGGCTCGGGTGCCCGCCCAACGCCAAGACCCCCTCGATCGTCAACAGCCCCAGCAGCAGCGTCGCCAACGCAAGAACCTTCGCCTTCAGCGGCACGTTTCTGACAGCGGACATTCCTGTCTCTCCCTCTCCACCCAAAGAATCACGAGCTCAGTGGCTCTGGTCACAATCTCTTCACATCGTCTTCGGCCCGTCCCTACGGTTCTTGAGCACCGTGTCCACCTTCTCGTCCCGAACGCGCGAAGGCTGCAGCGCCGGTCAACGGGTGACGCTCACTGGTCAAGCCGGGCCTGCAGGCCCGGCGACATTGCCCGCTGCCGGGCTCTGGCTTCGCCGCCGAGATCGGGCTCGGGTTCCTGTGAGAGCTCACGCGTCTCGCGCGGCAGCAGCGCAACGGCGACCAGCCCCAAGCCGATCGCGCCGCCCACGCCGAGCACGGTCCGCGCCCCCAGCAACGAGGCCAGCGGGCCCGCCAGGACGTAGCCGAGCGGAAGCAGCACGAGCGATCCCATCCAGTCGTAGGAGCTGACGCGCGAAAGCGCGTGAGGTGGGATGTGCCGGGCCAGGGCTGTCTCCCACCAGACGCCCATCAGCGCCCAGCCGACGCCCATCGCGATCGCCATCGGCCCGAGGACCCAGAGCGGCGCGCCGAGCGCGAAGGCGCAGTCGTACAGCGGCCACGCGAGCATCAGCAGCAGCCCGGCTCGGAGCGGCCGCCGCGGGCGCCACCGCACCGCGGCAAGGGAGCCGGCGAGCGCACCGGCTCCGACCATCGCGCTCAGTACGCCGAACACCGATGTCGCGCCGTAGACCTCGCGCGCGATCGTGGGGCCAAGGACGATCCATGGCGCCAGCGCGCAGAACAGAGCGCCGGAGAAGACCACGATCGTCACCCAAACCCACGCGCGTTCGGACACCTCGCGCCACCCGACACGAAGCTCGTGCAGCACCGACGCCGATGGCTCCGGCTCGCCACGCCGGCGGGGCCTGACGCGCATCAGCAGCACGGCACTCAGCACGAACGTCGCCGCGTCGAAGGCGAAGGCCTCGCCGGGTCCGACGCCCACGACGAGTGCCGTCGCGATCGCCGGACCGACCAGGAGCGACAGATTGTCGACGGCGTGCGTGAGGCTGTTGGCGTCGTTGATCAGCTCCTCCGGCACGGTCTGGGGGATCAGCCCGGTGTACGCGGGACGGAAGAAGGCTTCGGCGGCCCCGAACAGGGCCTCGATCAGGATTACCTGCCAGATGCGCACCGCTCCCGTGAAGATCAGCAGCGCCAGCGTTGCGTGCAACACGGCACGCGTGACGTCGGTGGCGATCATGATCTGGTGACGCGGCAGGCGGTCCGCCCAGACGCCGCCGAACAGCAACAGCAGCACGAGCGGGACCGCCTGTACGCCGAACACGAGCCCCAGATCCGTCGGCGAACCCGTGAGCTGCGTGACGAACAGGGCGAGCGCAACGATCACGACCTGGTCGCCGATGAAGCTGGCGGCTTGGCCGAGGAAGAGATATCGGAAGTTGTGGAAGCGCAGGACGCGCCGATACGCACTCATGAGAACTCGAGGGGACGAGCCGCCCGGCGGCGGCGGGGACGACAGCATTCGAGGGCTCAGCGCGTCATGACAATGCGACGTTACCACGCTCCGCCTGCGCCGACGCCGTGCGCAACGCGCGCGTGGCACACGGAGAGGATGGATGCGCGAGCCCTACGCCGCTTGCAGGGACTCCTGGTCCTCGGTCACGTGCGTCACCGGCAGCCCGAAGCGGCGCTGCGAAAGGTTGATCAGGTCTCGCTCGAGCCAATGCGAACGATAAGCCGGCAGCGCTGATATCAGGATCTCGTCGGCCCGGAAGCGGGAGAGCGCGTCGGCGATCGCGAGCAGCGGAAGGCTGTCGCCGATCTCGAGGCTCACCGGGATCCCGTGGGACGCCATCACCTCCCGTGCATGCTCCCCGCGCTGCCGAGCGGCAAGCACGGCATCGTCGATGTCCGACAGCCAGTGGCGCAGGCGGGTGTTCAGAGTTGGGACGACCAGGTGAAACAGGACGGGTCCGCGCTGGGTCCGGCTTGCGAGCTCGGCGATGAGAGCTGGGCTGGTCGCGGCTTGGTTGGCGACGACCAGCACTCGCCTTGGCGCGGAAGGGGTGACTTCGCGCAGCAGGGTACGACCGTGTGAGGCAGAGGTTTGAGACATGGGAGGTCCTTGCGGTTGGAAGGTGTGTGTGTCGCCTCGACGGCCCGGTGTCCGTCGGTGGCCCGCGTTGTGCCCCGGTGTCTCCAAAGACGCCCAGTCGGCCGGTTCCTTCCTGCACGACCGACGAACCGTCGTGGCCGAAGGCCCAAGCGCTCATGATCGACCTCCCTATTCTGCGTTGCGTGGAGGATCACCTGAACCCGGCGCTGAGGGCCGTGAGCGACGCCGTGCTGGCGGTGGCCTCGCAGCTGTCGGTTGATGAGGTGCTGCAGCGGCTGGTGGAGTCGGCGCGCGAGCTCGCCACCGCCGGTTACGCCGCGCTCGGCATCCCCGACGGCGAGGGTGGCTTTCGCCGCTTTCTCGTCAGCGGGATGAGCGATGAGCTGATCGCGGCGATGGGCCCGCTGCCGCGCACGCACGGAATGCTCGGCGCGATGCTGACCGGCCCGGCACCGTACCTCACCGCCGACATCCACGCCGATCCACGGTTCCGGGGTTGGTGGCCGGCTGCGCATCCTGACATGCGCTCGTTCCTCGGGGTGCCGATCGTCGCCCGCGGCGAGGTGATCGGCGCGTTCTACCTCACCGAGAAGCAGGGCGCGGCGGCCTTTGATGAGGCCGACACGGAGCTGATCTCGGTGCTCGCCGCCCACGCCGCGATCGCGATCACCAACGCGAGCCTGTACGAGCGCAGCCGCGAGCTGTCGGTCATCTCCGAGCGCAACCGGCTCGCGCTCGAGTTGCACGATGCTGTCAGCCAGAAGCTGTTCAGCCTGACTTTGACTGCGCAGGCGGCGGCCACCCAGTTCGACCGCGATCCCGCGGCTGCGCGCGCCCACGTGCTGCGACTCGGTGAGCTCGCCGGCGAGGCGCTCGAGGAGCTTCGCTCCCTGATCCTCGGTTTGCGTCCGCCGGAGCTCGCGCGTGACGGCCTCAGCGGAACCCTGCGAAAGGAGCTCGCCATGCTCTCGCTCGTGCATCAGGTCGACATCCGCCTCGAGGAGGACGGCGAACGCGCCGGCGCCGACCCCGAGCGTGACCTCGCGATCCTGCGGATCGTCGGCGAGGCCGTTCACAACGCGCTGCGTCACGCGCGCGCCGGGGAGATCCTTGTGCGCCTCGGCGCGCACGCGATCGAGATCGTCGACGACGGCCGCGGGTTCGATCCGCATGCGGCGGAGCTGCGCGGGCGTCATCTGGGCCTCACCTCGATGGAGGAGCGGGCTCGCGAGCTCGGTGCCACGCTGACGCTCGACGCGGCGCCAGGGAGGGGCACGACCGTCCGACTGGAGCTCGCGCCATGATCCGGGTGTTGATCGTCGACGATCACGCGGTCGTGCGCGAGGGCCTTCGATCGTTTCTGGAGCTGCAGGACGGGATCGAGGTCGCCGGCGAGGCGGGAGACGGTGAGGAGGCGATCGCCCTCGCCGCCGAGCTCGCACCCGACGTGGTGTTGATGGACCTGGTGATGCCGGGCCTCGACGGCCTCGGGGCGATGCGGGCCCTACGTTCGCTCGCTCCCCGCGCGCGCGTCATCGTGCTGACGAGCTTCCTCGAGGATGAGCGCGTGCTGCCGGCCATTCAGGCCGGCGCCGCCGGCTACCTGTTGAAGAACGTCGCGCCGCCCGAGCTTGCCAGGGCGATCCGCGCCGCGGCGCGCGGCGAGGCGATCCTCGATCCGACCGTGGCGGCGCGGCTCGTGAGCAGACTCGCCGATCCCGATCGGATCCAGACGCCCGAGCCGGGGCGCCTGACCCGGCGCGAGCGGGAGGTGCTGGCGCTGATCGTGGGCGGCCGATCGAACAAGCGGATCGCGCTCGAGCTGGGCATCTCCGAGAAGACCGTCAAGGCGCACGTCGGCCGGGTGCTCGCCAAGCTCGGCGTCGCCGATCGAACCCAGGCCGCGCTGCTGGCGGTCAAGGAGGGGCTGGTGTCAGAGCAGCCGCGGGCTGTTCGGTCCTAGGACCAATTGCGCCTGGTAATCGGGACCGGCGGCGCCCTACCTTGGCAACATGCCAATGGCCATCATCACCGGAGCGTCCCGCGGGCTCGGACTCGCCCTCGCGCAGGCGCTCGCACAGAGGGGTTGGACGCTCGTGATCGACGCGCGGGGGGCCGATCAGCTGCGGGCCGCCGCCGCTGAGCTCTCAGCGTTGACGGACGTTCACGCGATCCCGGGCGACGTTGCCGATGAGCGCCACCGCCGCGCGCTTGTCAGCGCCGCCGGGGCGCCGATCGATCTGCTCGTGAATAACGCCAGCATCCTGGGCCCGAGTCCGCAGCCGCCGCTCGCCCGGTTCCCCGTCGCGCAGCTGGAGCGCGTCTACGCCGTCAACGCGCTGGCACCACTCGCGCTCTCCCAGCTGGCGATGCCGCTGATGCCGGACGGTGCCACGATCATCAACATCACCTCCGACGCGGCGGGCGAGCCATACCCCGGCTGGGGTGGTTACGGATCGTCGAAGGCGGCACTCGAGCAACTCGGTGCGATCCTCGGCGCCGAGACACCCAGGCTCGGCGTCTACGCCGTCGATCCCGGCGACATGCGCACGCAGATGCACCAGGAGGCCTTTCCCGGCGAGGACATCAGCGACCGCCCGATCCCCGAGTCCAGCGTTCCCGGCCTGCTCGCGCTGATCGACGGCGTCCACCCGAGCGGCCGCTACCGTGCGCGGGAGCTCGCGATCGCGTCCGCGACCGCCGAGGCGGGGTCATGCGCGATCGCGTCCGCGACCGCCGAGGCGGGGTCATGATCGCCGCCGTCCGCCGGCCGACGGCCGTGCCGGAGCTCGAGCGTTCGATCTCGTTCCAGCTCCCCGCTGCGCTGGAGGCGCGGGAGCCTCCCGAGATACGGGGCCGCGGACGCGACGACGTCCGCCTGATGGTGGCGAGCCGGAGCGAGGGTCACATCGAGCACGCTCGCTTCCCCGAGCTCCCGGATCACCTCCGCGCCGGCGACCTGCTGGTCCTCAACGTCTCATCGACGCTACCGGCGGCGACCACTGCCGTTCGCGCTGACGGCAGTGAGGTTCGACTTCATGTCTCGACGCGGCCACCCGGACTCGGCTCGCGCTGGCGTACCGTCGAGCTGCGAAGCGCGGACGGATCGCGCCCGGAACGGGGCGCGATCGGGCAGCGGTTGACGCTTGCAGGCGGCGGTGGAAGCCTGGAGCTGGTCGCACCGTACGCCGGGAGCACGCGGCTGTGGCTCACCCGCCACGACGGCGCGAGCAGTGTTGATGAGCACCTGTGGCGAGGCGGCGAGCCGATCAAATACGGTCATCTCCGTCGCCACTGGCCGCTGGCGACCTACCAGAACGTGTACGCAAGCATTCCGGGAAGCTCCGAGATGGCCTCCGCCGGGCGGCCCTTCACGGCCGAGCTGATCACCCGGCTCGTCTCCCGCGGCGTGCAGATCGCGCCGATCGTGCTGCACTGCGGCGTGTCCTCACTGGAGCGCCATGAGCCGCCCTTCCCCGAGCAGTACGCGGTCCCGGACCAGACCGCCAGGCTGGTCGCGGCGACACGGGCTTGGCACGGTCGTGTGATCGCGGTCGGCACCAGCGTCCTGCGAGCGCTCGAGAGTGCAGCCCGACCCCGCTCGGGGATCCGGGCGCGGGCAGGTTGGGCCGATCTTGTGATCGGCCCAGATCACGAGCTGCGTGCAGTCGACGGCCTGATCACCGGCTGGCACGAGCCGGAGGCCTCGCATCTGTTGCTGCTGGAGGCCGTGGCGGGGATCGATCTGCTCGCGCGCTCCTACCGCGAGGCGCTCGACACGGGATACCTCTGGCACGAGTTCGGCGACAGCCACATCATCCTGCCCTGATTCCGGCTTCGCCGGGCGTCTGTTCGATCACTCGCCTCGCCCGAGTCGCCTGTCGGCGTCCCGCAGCGCGCTGCGCGCGTCGGCACCGATCGTGCGCACGATCTCGCCCGCCGGCAGCATCTGCGCAAGCTGGTGAGCTTGCCCTGCCCACAGGTTCACCGCGTCGGGATCGCCTCGCCTGCGCGCCGCGGCGCGCAGCGCGCTGGTGGCGTTTTGGACCTCCGGGTAGGCGGCTGGCGCGGTGTCGGTGTGCTCGATCAGGAAGCGGTTGACCAGACCTCGGGCGAGCCGGCCGGTGAAGGCACGAGTCAGAACAGTCGGCAGCGGCCGGCTCAGGAGCGACCGATGAACGTCGGTCGTTCCCGCCTCGGGTGTGAGCATCAGCGCCGTACCGATCTGCGCCGCACTCGCGCCGGCGCACAGGACGGCTGCAAGCGCGGGACCATCCGCGATCCCACCGCTGGCGATCAGCGGGAGCGAGATCTGGTGCGCGATGAGCCGCAGCAGCGCCAGCAGGCCGGTTCCCTCCGAGGACGCCTCGTCGATGAAGCTGCCGCGATGACCGCCCGCCTCGATCCCCTGGACGATCAGGGCGTCGGCGCCCGCATCTCGTGCCTGTCGTGCCTCGTCGGGGCTTGTGACCGTCACCCAGGCCGCGATCGCCGCATCGTGCAGGCGATCGCACACCGCGCCCGACGGGCAGCCGAAGGTGAACGACGCCACGGGCACCCGGGCCTCGCAGATGAGGTCGAGCTTGGGCTCCCACTGATCGTCGTCGTGCAGCGGCTCCCCGAGCTCCGTCCCCTGGCGCTCAGCTTCGGGCGCGAGCTCGCGCAGGTAGTCGCGCAGGCGCTCGGGATCGGCGCGGGTGGCGCCGGGCACGAACAGGTTGACCCCGAAATCCCGCGTCGTGGCGCCGCGCAGAGCCTCGATCTCGGCGCGGACGTCCTGCGCCTGCTTGTATCCGGCCGCCAGGAACCCAAGTCCGCCTGCCTCGCAGACGGCGAGCGCGAGTGCCGGTGTCGAGGGTCCGCCGGCCATCGGCGCCTGGACGATCGGCTCACGGAGCCGGGTGAGGTCGAAGCGCTGTGCCATCTACGCAGCGCTCACGGCCTCGAGGTGGACCGCGGCATCCTCGAGGCGGTCATCGCCCCAGAACAGCTCATCCCCGACCGCGATCGTGGGAACCCCGAATACGCCCAGTTCGTGCGCCGAGTCCGTTGCCTCTCTGAGCGCTCGCTTGATCTCGGGAGCTGCGATCGCGTGCTCCAACTCGGAGCGCTCGATGCCCGACTGGACCCCGGCTTCGAGCACGTGCGCGGCGATGCTGAGCTCCCGGCCCTTCTGGAACGCGTCGCGGAACGCCTGCATCGTGAACTCACGCCCGCAACCGACGGCGAACGCGAACGTGGCGGCACGCATCGCGATCAGGTAATCGGTCGGCCATGGGTCCGGCCAGTGGATCGGTGGCAATCCGTACTGCAGCGCGCGCCGCTCGATGGTCGCCATTCCCGCCTGGCGGCGGCGGTAGTCGCCAAGCGCCCACGAGCGACGGCCGGTGAGCTTGAACAGCCCGCCGAGGAACACGGGTTGCCACTCCACCGGCTCGGGGAGGAGCAAGTGCAGCCGCTCGGCCGCCAGGTAGGCGTAGGGCGAGCCGACATCGAAGTAGAACGTGATCCGTGCCATGAGTGCGTATCCCCGCTGTTCGCTATACTGAACGATACGTTCGTAATGGTACACGCTGGTGATATAAACCCTCTACGGGATCTGCTGGCGGCGAACCTCCGACGGCTCAGGATCGCCCGCCACCTGTCGCTGTCGGAGCTGGCGCGGGCGACAGGGATGAGCAAGGCGACGCTCTCCGGCATCGAGAACGCCCGAGCCAATCCGACGATCGAGACGCTGGCCACGCTGGCCGACGCGCTGCGCGTCTCGATCGGCGAGCTCTTGGAGGAGCTCACCCTCGGCGAGATGCGGATCGTCCGTGCGACCAAGCATGCGGGGCGCCGGCAGGACGGCATCGTGCGGCGGTTGCTCGACGGACTGGCTCCGAGCGGCAGCATCGACGTCTCGGAGCTCACGTTCCCGGCGCGTCACATCCACGAGGCGCAGCCGTTGGCCCGCGGCTCGCGCGCCCACCTGTACGTGATCGACGGGAAGCTGATCGCCGGGCCGGTCGAGCGCAGCACGGAGCTGGGAGCGGGCGACTACGCCTCATTCCCGGCCGACGCACCCCATCTGTTCGAGACCGGACGGGAGGGCGCCCGGGCGCTCATTCTCTCCCAGGGCCCGAGCTGACGTGCCGGCGCCGTCGCGTGTGCCGCTCCGCGAGGTCCCACCTCCCGCCGGGATCCTGATCCGCCCACTGATCCCCGCCGACCGTCACGCACTGTCGTTTCTGCTCTACCACCTCAGCAAGCGCTCGCGCTACCTCCGGTACTTCGGTCCCAACCCACACCTGCCCGGCGAGGTCGAGCGGCTGACCCGCGCAGATCACTGGCACCACGAGGCGCTGATCGCCTACTCTCCGATGCCTCGCACGTCAGCTCGGCCGCCTCAACGTGCTCGAATACGACGACGATGTCGTCGAGCTCCAGTTGGAGCTGTGAGCATCGACGAGATCGCAGCGACGTACCTCGCAATCTCGCCGGTGCGGAGCTCGTCGATCGACGACGCCGGCCGGCTCACCCGCATCAGGTGATGAGCGCAATGGCGCGATCCGATAGTGTCAGCCACACCGAATGCCCTGCAAAGGAGGCACAGATGTCAGCTCAACCTGAGGGGTCACCGATCATTGGCCTGCTCGCGAGCATGACCGAGAGCTCACTGGAGACCTGCGAGCTCGATTCCGAGACGCTGATGCTCGTGCGCATCGGTGCGCTCGTCGCCGTTGACGCCCCGCCGGCGTCGTACCTGATGAACCTCCGCGCCGCCGGAATGAGCGGTGTGACCGAGCAGCAGGTGCTCGACGTCCTCGCGGCGGTCGCGCCGATCGTCGGCACAGCGCGCGTCGTTGCCGCGGCCGGCAAGATGGCGCGTGCCTTCGCCCTCAAGCTCGAATTGGCGGAGCTCGAGGAGGACTAACCGTCAGCGTCGAGGTCGTAGCCGATGGCGAGCGCGAGCTTCGGGGCAGTTGCGACGACCCGGGCAAGCCCCACAGCCGGGGCGATCGCAATCAGCACACCGACGATCTCCTCCTCGGTCGCCCCGGCGACGATCGCATTGTCGACGGTCGCTCGCAACGACGTCGTCGACGCGCCGAGCGCCAGCAGGGCGCCCAGTTGGACGAGCAGGTCGACCTTTGCCGGAGGTTGCACCTCGCCCGTCGAGCCCGATCCGCCCAGGAGCACCATCGAAACCGCCTGCTCGTCGTTGAGCGCCAGGCGGCGCAGGAGGCGTTCGGTGTCATCCACAACGACGAACGTATGCGCGATGCAGCCACGCGCATCGTCCGAAGCGGGTGACGAAGTTCGAGGCCCCGCGACGCTCGCGGCCGCGGTACGTGGTGCCAGCCTCCGCGAACATGGAGGCCGGCGCCCTTGTGGACGCTCGAGCGATGAGCGACAAATCGGGCTGTACACGCATACGCCTTTCAGACCAGCGCTCGTCCGATGCTCCCCGGCACAAACGCCCCACCTCCACGACGTCCACCACCCGCCGACGGCTCTGAGGCGCGAGACGATGTCCTAGTCGGGTCGCCGCCGGGCGCTCCGGCCACATGCGACGGGCTGATCCCGCGCCCCGCTCTGGTCCGTCGGCTGGTCGAAGCTCGAGACGCGGCGCTGGCGCTTGTCGTTGCTCCCCCGGGATACGGAAAGACGACGCTGCTCTCGCAGTGGGCGCAGAGTGACGAGCGGACCTTCATCAGTGTCACATTCTCGGGTCGCGGCGCCGATGTTCTCAGCCAGGCCCCCACGCACGGGCTCGACGCGTTCATGCAGAGCAGCCGTTTCGGCCTGGGATCGGTGCCGGGCCCGATGGACTGCACGATGGGCGGCCAATTGGACCGCCTCGTGGTCCTGATGCGCTCGCTCAGAGCTGAGAACCGCAGTTTCGTGCTCCTGCTCGACGACGCAAACGATGTTGCTCCGGCTGTCCTCCATGGTCTTATCGGCATCGTGCTGAGGGAACTGCCTCGACAGTCGATCGTTGCGGTGGCGTCGCGCAGCGAACCCGCACTTCCCTGTGGACGCCTGCGGGCTTACAGACGGCTCGTCGAGATCCGTACCCATGAGCTGGCGATGACGCCAGTCGAAGCGGACGCCCTACTGCGCCGGGCCGGTCTCGAGATCGACCTGGGCGCCGTGAAGGCCCTCGTGCGGCGGACCGAGGGATGGCCGGCGGCGCTTTACCTGGCCGCGCTTGCACTGCGTGAGCAGGAGGACATGGCAACGGCATTGAAGGGCTTCCGCGGGGACGATCACCGCTTCGCGGAGTACGTCCGGGAGGAGGTGCTCGCGGTGCTGCCGGTCGACCTGCTGGACTTCGCCGTCCGCAGCTCCGTGCTCGACGAGCTGTCGGGGCCTGTCTGCAACGTCGTGCTGGGCCAATCGGGGTCGGCGCTCACGCTCACCGAGCTGGGGCGCGTGACCCCCCTGCTGAGAGCGGTGGACACGGCACACGAGCGGTATCGCTGGCACCGCCTCGTCCGCGACGTGCTGAGCGCGGAGCTGCGGCGAACAGAGCCGGAGCTCGCCCACTCGCTTCATCACCGCGCGAGCGCGTGGTATCAGGAGCAGGGAGATCTCGACCGCACGATCGAGCACGCTGCTGCCGAGCACGATCTCGTACGCACCGGAGATCTGCTGTGGGCCAACATCACCGAGTATGTGACGCGTGGGCGCAACGAGGTCGTGCGGCGCTGGCTGAGCTGCTTCAACCACGACGAGCTCGCGCGATATGCGCCGCTCGCACTCTCGGCTGCCCATTGCTTCCTCGCAGCCGGCAACGCCGACGAGGCGCACCATTGGGCCGTCGCGGCCGCCGCTGGATTGGAGCGCCGACGGCCCTCTGCCACGATCACGTCGCTCGACGCCGGGCTTGCCGGCCTCGAGGCGATGATCGGGCGGACCGGGGCCTCCGGCATGGCCGAGACTGCCGCACACGCGTGCGCGCTGGAGCCGAGGGACGGCCCGTGGCGCTCGATGTGCCTATTCCTACGAGGCACGGCACTCCACCTGGCCGGCGACAGGGAAGTGGCCAAGCCGCTGCTGCAGGAGAGCATCGATCTCAGCGCCGCCGCGCAGCCGAGTGTGACGACGCTGGGCATCGCGCAGCGCGCCATGATCGCATTCGAGGAGAAGGATTGGGAGCTGGCCGCTGAGCTCACCTCGCGCGCCGTGGCCATCATCGCCCAACACGAGCTCGAAGCTGACCCGATCACAGCGCTGGCGCTCGCCGCGTCGGCGGCCTCGCAGGCCCATCAGGGTCACGCCGACGAGGCCAAGCGAAGTCTCCGCAGCAGCATGGATCTTCTCGCCGCCCGCGGCGATTCGATCCCCTGGTACGGTGCCGAGACGCGCCTGCTTCTGGCGCACGCATCGCTCTGGCTCGCCGATGTGATCGGCGCTCGGACCTTGCTCGCCCAGGCGTCTCGCCTCGCGCGCAGGATGCCCGATGCCGTGATCTTTGAGCGCTGGTTTGCGGACGCGTGGTCATACATGGACACCGTCGCGGAGACAAGCCTGATCGGGCCCTCGTCACTGACGATCGCCGAGCTGAGGGTGCTGCGATTCCTGCCGAGCCATCGGTCGTTGCGTGAGATCGCCGCGCAGCTCGGTGTGTCGACCAACACGGTCAAGACGCAGGCCCATGCCGTGTACCGCAAGCTCGGCGCGGCGTCGAGATCAGAAGCGGTCGCGCGTGCTTCCGAAGCCGGTCTGCTCGGACAGTAGGGCCTCAGCAACCATCCCAACCGCGCAGCTCCAGATCGAACCCGAGGGAGAGCGCGAGACGTTGGGCGCTCGAGATCACCTGAGCCGAGCCCACGGCGGGGGCCGCGCATACCAGAACCCGGACCACGGCGGCTTCGTCGACCCCTGCGGCGGACAGCAGATCGACGGCCCAGTACAGCGTCGTCGTGGGAGCACCGATCGCAAGCAGCGCGCTCAGGCGAACCAGCATCCGCGTGCGGCGGTCGAGGATCGACTCGACCGGTGACGGGCCTCCAACCTCCGCTGGCATCAGGACGGCCCGCAGCAAGCGCTCGTCGTTGGCCGCGAGCCGGCGGAGCAGCTCATACGCTTTGCCTCGCGTCTCTGTGCTCATCGCTGCCACCTCATGCTGCTCCGATGCTCGTGCGTTTCATCGCCCAAAGGGGATGACCGAGCGGGCATGCTCAAGAACGAGCCGGGCCGTCCCGCTCTGAGAGATAGAGCAGCGTCGCCATGACACGGCGGCTGACGTCTTCATCCTCGTGCAGGTTGAGCTTTGAGAAGATCGAATTCACGTGCTTCTCGACCGCGCGCTTGGTCAACACGAGCGAAGCCGCGATCGCGCCGTTGCTCTTGCCGGCGGCGATCTCGGCCAGCAGCTGCAGCTCTCTCGGCGTCAGCTCCGCAAGCCGTGACTTCGCGGCTCGCATGCGGCCCGCGATGAGGACATCGACGATCTTGGGATCGATGACGGAACCGCCGCGCTGGACCGCGTCGATTGCAGCGATCAGCTCACTGCTGTTGCGAATCCGCTCCTTGAGGAGGTAGGCTCGCCGATGCGAGCCCCGCTCGAACAGGGTCAGGACATATGCGGGCTCGGCATAGTGGCTCAGTACGACGACGCCTACCTCGGGCTGGCTGTCGCGCAGCTGAGCGGCGATGCGGATCCCCTCGTCCTCCCCGGACGGCGGCATGCGGATATCGGTGACGACGACGTCCGGCCGCTCCGCGGCGATTGCGGCGTCGAGCTCCTTGCCATTCGAGCAGATGGCGAGCAGCTCGATCTGCGGTGCCGAGGACAGCGTCGCGGACAGGAACTCGCGGATCAGGTACGCGTCGTCGGCGACGACGACGCGGGTGGGGCCTTGCCGCTTGGGCATCTCGTACACCCCGTACACCATAGATCGCGCCGGCGCCGGCGCCCTTTCAGCCGACGAGCACCTCGGCGCCGCGATCCGGGACGACGACGAGCATGCTGCGGCGCGCTCGCTCGCCTTCCGGCCGGGCCGGCCGCAACTTCAGCTGCGCGGCTGCGCGCAGCACCTCACGCATCTCCATCTCGGCAAACGGTGCTCCCGCGCAGCGGCGCACTCCACCCCCAAACGGGATCCAGGACAGCGGGCTGGGCTTCGGCCCTTCGAGCCACCGCTCCGGGCGAAACACCGACGCCTGCAGCCACAGATCCTCCCTGCGCATCGCGAGCCATAGACAGGCCGCGACCTGGACGCCGGCGGGCAACGGGTGACCGCCGATCCGCACCGGCTCGCGGAGCAGGCGCGGCGCGATCGTCAACGCCGGGCGGACGCGCATCACCTCCTTGACGACGGCATCGAGATACGCGGGGTCGCCGCCGGCGAGCCGTGCGTGCACGGCGGGATGGCGCGCGAGCCGCTCGAACGCCCACGCTAATGAGGCCGCGGAGCTGTCGTGGCCACCGACCAGCAGCGCGACGAGCTCGTCGCGCAGCTGCTGGTCGCCGGGCAGCGTGCCGCCGGCGTCGCGCTGCTGCATCATCAGCGCCAGCACGGACTCCTCCCCATGCTCCGCCCGCCGGCGCGCGAGCAGGTCGAACAGGACGGCGTCGAAGCGCTCAACCGCAACCCGGAATCGACCCCACGGGCTGCGCGGGCCGAGATCGCGGCGCACGAGCGCCATCGCCAGCACCTGCGGGAGCGAGCGGACACCTGCCAGCGCCTGGTCGATCGCCGCGCGCAGCCGGCGGATCTCGGCCTCGTCGCGGGCGCCGAAGACGACGCGCAGGATCACCTCGAGCGTCAGCTGCCGCATCCGCTCCAAGGCGTTCACGCGGCCTGACCACGTCCCCAGCTCCCTTCGCGCGAGGTCGGCGATCATCGGCGCGAACGCTCGCATGCGCTCGCCGTGGAACTGTGTCTGGAGCAGGCGCCGCTCGCGCAGATGCTCCTCCCCGTCGAGCAGCAATATCGAGTAGGGCCCTGCGAAGGCGCGTAGGAACTCCCAGCTCTGGCCGGCGGGCGCGATCGCCGGATCGAGCGCGAACACCTCGCGCACTGCGTCCGGATGCGAGAAGAGCACCATCGGCTCCTCGGTCCAGTACGTGTGGATCGTGAGCGGATCGCCGAAGCGCCCATGCGCGCGTTGCAGGAACGCGGCCGGACGCGCCATCCACGCCATCGTCTGCCACAGGGCGGGGGCGCTCGGGCCGGGCGGCAGCGTCATCGAGAGCCATCGTACGAAACGCCGGATGGCTAGTGAAACGGCTCGGCGTTCGCTCGTCACGGCGATCAGAGCCGTCCCGGCGGCGCCGTGGCTACCGTGGTACTCTGATCACATGGTACAAGTCTCCCGCGTTCAAACCGGAGTCCGCGTCGAGTCGCGTCTGCTCAAGGTCCTCAAGGCGCTTGCGGAGTACCTCGACATGTCGCTCGGTGACCTGTTCGAGGGCATCGTGCTGCACGCGTTCGAGGGCAAGCCGGCGTTCGGCCAGGACACGCTCTCGGTGATCGAGAAACTCAGAGGCGTCTACGGCCTGGAGCTCACGGCGCGCGACAGCCACCGGCTGACTGAGGTCGGCGCGGAGTCGCGCGACAGCTCTCGCCAGAGGGTTCGACTCGAGGGCGCCTTCCCGGTGGCCGTCGCGCCAGACGAGGCGCTCCTTCTGTTCACGCCGAGCGGCGAGCGGCTGTGGGCTCCCGGCTGGGACCCGGAGTTCCCGGCAGCCACCGGCGATGAAACCGAGCCCGGCACCGTGTTCCTCACGAGCCATCACGGCCGGAACGTCACCTGGGTGGTCGTCGCGCGCGAGCCGGGGCGATCGGTGAGCTACGCGAACATGTCGGAGAACATCCGCGCAAGCCTCGTCCACGTCGTCTGCGAGACCGCGGTCGACGGGACGAGCATCGCGCACGTGACGTATGACGTGACGGCGCTCTCGGCCGGCGCCGACGAGGAGCTCGCGACATTCGCAGCCGGTTACGGCTCCTTCCTGGAAAGCTGGCGCACCGCGATCGATGCCGTGCTGGCGCGCGAGGTCCGCGCCCCTTGAGCGCCGGCGCGTCGTTCTCTAGGGGTCGACGTACACGGTGCGCAGGCTGCCCCAGTGGCGACCACGGACGAAGATCGGGACCGACACGTCCTTGGTCAGCTCGACATTGCCCATCGCGGTTCGCCGGTAGACCTCCTACCAGCCGCCGAGAACCTCGTTGATCTGCAGCGTGCCGCCACTCGCCAGCAGCGGGTGTGAGCGCAGCTGATCGGAGGCGGCCTCGATCGAGCCGACCTCGATCACGCAGTAGCCGTCGATCGCCTGGAAGGCGCCGGTCGCCTCGTCAGGCTCGGGATCGTCGCCGGACAGCTGGGTGACGGCTCGCAGCGGCGCACCGGGGTCGATCACCGCGCTTCCGGCCGCGGCTACCCACGCGTCGATCGCGGTGCGGGTCAGCTCGGCGGAGGCAGCGTCCGCGGGGGCGGCTTGGCGGTGGTAGGTCACGAGGAACTTTGCCATCAGTCGGTCCTCCGATCAGGTTGGGTGGTCATGGCGTTGGACCACTAGATCTGGGTCGCCAGCACGCCGCCGCCGTCGAAGGCGCCGTTGGCGGCGCTGCGGTTGCCGGCGTCGTCTGCGACCCTGTGGTTGAGGCACACGTAGCGGGTGAGCGGCTCGGGGCTGCCGAGATGGAAGCCCTGGCCGTAGTCGACGCCGAGCTTGGCGACCAGCTCGGTGGTCTGGTGATCGCCGATGCACTCGGCGATCGTGTGCTTGCCGAGCCTTCGGGCGATCTGCACGAGCGACGCGATCAGCAGCTGGTCGACGTCGCTGGTGGTGCAGTTGCGCACGAACTCGCCGTCGATCTTGATCAGGTCGTAGTGCAGGTGCTTGAGGTAGGAGAAGGAGCCGAAGCCGGCGCCAAAGTCGTCCAGCGCGAAGCGGCAGCCCATCTGGGAGATCCGCTCGCCGAACGCCCGCGCCTCGTTGACGCTCGCGAGCGCGACCGTCTCGGTGACCTCAAAGATCAGCCGCGCCGGATCGATACCGGTCTGCTGCACCTCCCTCTCGATATGCGCCAGGAGCATCGGATCCCCGAGCGATCCGCCCGAGAGGTTGATCTCCAGCGCAGGCGCGGGCGAGATCTGTTGGTCCAGCTCGGCCAACAGCTGGAGTGCGTGGCTGATCACCCAGGCGTCGATCTGCTGCATCATCCCGAGGCGCTCGGCGATCGTGATGAACAGATCCGGGCCGAGCAGCTCACCGCCTGCGTCGCGCATTCGCAGAAGCATCTCGTACTGGGTGGGGAGCTGCGTGCGGAGATCGACGATCGGCTGCGCGAGCAATGTGAAGCGGTCGTGCTCGAGCGCTTCCTGGATCCGGTAGGCCCAGGTGATGCGTCCCTTCGTCCGCGCCGGCTCCTGGTCGTCCACCTGGAACATGCACACGCGGTCGCGACCCTCCTCCTTGGCGTCGTACATCGCCAGGTCGGCGTTGACGAGCACGTCGTCGCCACTCATGCCACGCCGCGCGGCGAACGTCGCGACACCGATGCTGGCGGTGATCCTCCGTTTGGGGCCGCCGACCTGCGGCTCGTGGTCGCGCAGCGCGGCGAGTAGGTCGTGCGCGACCTCGAGCGCGTCGGCCTCCGTCGATGAGCGGAGCAGCACCCCGAACTCATCCCCGCCGAGCCTTGAGATCACATCGCTGCCGCGCAGGCGCCCTGCGAGCAGCCGCGCGGCATGGACGATCAGCTCGTCACCCGTCTGATGGCCGAGCGTGTCGTTGACGAACTTGAAGTGGTCCAGGTCGATCACCAGCACCGCTCCGACCGAGCCGTAGCGGGCGACGAGCGTCGCGTGGGACTCGAGCTCGCGGGCCAGTGCGCGGCGGTTCAGGAGCCCGGTCAGCGCGTCCAGCTCCTGGGCCTTCCTGAGCGCTTCCGTCGCCTGCGCGCGCTCGGTGACGTCGCGTGAGAGCTCCGACACGCCGACGACGAGCCCGTGCTGATCGCGCACCGGCGAGACGGTCATGTCGACATAGATCGTGCGGCCGTCCCTGGCGCGGCGCGAGAGCTCCACGGCGTGCAGCTCCTCGCCGTTCCAGGTGTGGTCGGGCATGCAGGGGGCGCCCGTGAGCGCCTCGGCGCCGAACAGGATCGAGACCGGCCGGCCGATGGCCGCTTCGGCCTCATATCCGTAGAGCCGCTCGGCGGCGGAGTTCCAGCTCGTGATGATCCCCTGCAGCGTCGTTCCGATGATCGCGTCGTGCGATGAGTCGACGATCGCGGCCAGCCGCGCGACCGTCGCGTCGACGCTCCCGATGTAGCGCATCAGCGCGATCATCGTGCTCGCGATACCGCCCACGATCAGCATCCAACACAGCGCGAGGGCTGCGTGTGGAGCCGACTCGCCCGCGCGATGCAGGCCGACCGCGGCGGCGGCCAGGACGATCGGACCGACGGCGACGAGCGCGGGCGCCAGCCGCCCGAACCGCGAGCTCGGGTCGCCCCCGGCGAGGTAGCGTCCGAGGCCACGGCCGGGGCGAAGTGCGATTGCGCCGCTTGTCGCGAGCGTCAGGCACAGGAGATCGGGAAGCGCGATGCCGCTGATGTCGGCTGTCCCGCGCGCATACGAGAGTCCGCTGATCCACCCGACGAGTCCGAGCAGCGTGCAGGACGCCGTCAGCGCGACGAGCGCCTCGTGGCACCACCGCGGCGGCCGGCGTGCATCGACGATCGCAAGCGCGCCGCCGAGCCCGACCATGCCGACCGCGACCAGCGACGATGGCCGTCCGGGCAGGTGCGCGACGCTGTCGTGCAACACGAGCTGGTCGAAGCCGATGGAGCCGGTCGCGTACTCGACGCAGACCGCCAGCCCGAATGCCGCGATCAGGATCCCGAGCGCGACGCCCCCGCGGCGCTCCCACTCGGAGGACCCGGGGCGCAGGCAGATCAGCGAGATTCCGGCGGCGAGGAACGCGATCGCCGCGTTCGTCTTCTCGGTCGGCAGTCCCGGTAGCAGGGAGCTTGCAGATCGGGCCGGCAGGAGCCATCCGGCCAGCACCACCGCGGCGAGCAGCGCCACGGCGATCCCACACAGAACGGTTGCGAAGGCGGCCACGGCGCTGAGCGAATTCCCCTTACGCCTGTCGTCGACAGGCCGCGAGGGCGAGGCGAACGCCCCCCGGCTCCGCTCGGTGTGCACATCGCGCAATGTATCCGGTCGACCGGACTAGACTTGGGGCCATGGCGAAGCAGCAGCGTGCCGTCCGCATCGAGCAGAAGAGTCAGATGGCCGCGATCCAGCAGCTCGAATCGCGCACCGACGAGGAGCTCGAGGCCGAGACCAAGTACAAGGCCCACGCACAGCTCGTGCTCGGCTCGAGGGCCGCCGAGCGGATGGATGCGAAGACCGCCCGGGCGCACTTCCAGCGCGCGCTGATCGCGGCTCGCCCGCAGGAGCGGATGCAGTTCCGCCGCGTCGCCGACCACGCGCTTGCGATCGCCGAGCGACGCGCCGACGACGTCAAGATCGCCGCGGAGCGCCTCGGCGTGGAGGCTCCGAGCAAGAAGCAGCTCCGCGGCCTGCAGCTGCTCGGCCTGATCGCACCGCCGAAGAGCGCGGGGCTCTTTCCCCGGCTGCGCGGGATCGTGATCGTGCTCGTGCTGGTCTTGCTGATCCTGGCGATCGCCTTCGGGATCGTCAGCCTCATCGGGGCTGTGGTCGGGATCTCGCTGGACCTGAGGATCTTCTGGACGATGGTCCTGGTGCTCGTTGCCGGCGGTGCCGCCGTTTACTTCGGACGTCGTCGCCAGAGGAGTGCGCAGGCAAAGCGCGCAGAGCAGATCGCCGCACGCAGCCGCTGAGGCGCAGCCCTCGGCAACTCAGGCGGTCTGCGCGATGACGGCGCGCAGACGCGGCAAGATCTCGGCGATGGCGTCCGCGTCGAGAAACTCGCTGGCGAGCCCGACGCCGCCGATTCTCGTCACCGCATCCTCGAGGGCGCGCAGCCAGACGTGCTCGACGAGGACGGCCACGATCGCCGTTCCGGGCTTGAGCAGAGCGCCGAGCTCGTCGATGAACTCGCCTGCGGCGCCCTCACGCGCACGGCGCGTCGCAGCTTGGCGCTCGCGCGCGTCGAGACGGAACCCGATCAGCCTGCCGGTCATGTTGGCGGCCCCGCGGGAACTCAGCGCAATCGCAACGACCTCACCGCTCTCGGGCAATCGTCCCACGAACAGACAGTCGACAACGCGCATCGAGCCGCCGGTCTCGATTCGCTCCAGTGCCCCGCCGAGCTGTCCCTCGAAGGAAGCGTCGGATCCAAAGCGATAGGCCAGAAGCTGGTTTGCGGGCGGGCTCACGGTGCCGTCACCGAGACGATCATCGATATCAAGGCTAGAGACCGAGCCGTCGTGACGCTTCGCCCGAATCGGGTGAAGCGCGGCTGGTCGGCTTCGCCGGTTCCGGTGTGCCCCGCTCACCCGATTCGAGTGATGCACGGCAGCGCTCGCACCAGCAAGCTGGGTCCACACTGCACGACGAAAGGACACACCTTGAAAGGTCTCGGCAGGGCGATGTTCGTCGCAATTCTGTTACTCATCGCCGGCATCCTGAACGTTATTTACGGGATCGCCGCGGTGGGCAACGCGCATTTCTTTGCAAACACCCAATATGTGTTCTCGAGCCTTCACACCTGGGGCTGGATCACGATCATCATCGGTGTCATCCAGCTCGGCGCCGGCGTCTCACTCATGACCGGGGGTGCGTTCGGCGTCGTAATCGGGATCGTCGCCGCCAGCATCGGCGCGATCGAGTCGCTCCTGTCGATCGGGGGAACACACCCGTGGTGGTCGCTGGCGATCTTCGCACTGTGCATCTTTGTGCTGCACGGTCTGATCGTGTACGGTGGGGAGAGGGCGGCCGCGGCATAGGCCAAAGCGGTGTGTCTGTCCCATTGAACATGTCTAGTTCGAAAGCAACTCGCGCCCCCGAATTCACTTTGACCGAGGCCGCTGGCACGAGTAGCGTGCACCCGGACTGAGCGGCGGTCTATTGACCGGAAACATGCATAGCCACATCGTCACCTCCGGCTGGTCGCGGGCACATCGAGAGCGCCGACGGCAGCGGGACGTGTGACCGACGAAGCCGTAGCGATTTCGCGGCGGGCGCTCCCGCGGACGGCAGTTGTCCACCGCGAGTCGCGTGGCTCTCGGGATCGCTGGCTCTATGCGACCGTTGTCGTTGGGCTGATGGCGGCCGGCGTCGGTTATCTGGTGTGGGAGAAACCGGCCAACGGGCTGCAGGACTCCGCGCTTGTGGCGCATGTCGCGATCGCCATGGCACTGATCGGAGCCGGCGTGTACGTGCGAGCCGACGGCATCCAGCCCCAGATGGGAGCACTGCTCGCCGCCTCCGGCGCCTACTCGGGGCTGTGGATATTGACTGGATCGAGTGATGCGTTGGTCTCGAGCATGGGAGTGCTGTGCCTGGGGCTGGCGCCCGCCGTGTTCGCGTATCTGGTGCTCGCGCATCCGACGGGTCGGCTGAGCTCGCGGACCGACCGGCGGTTCCTGGCGATCGCATGTGGCGCGACCGCGGCGCCATGGACGCTCGTGATGCTGACCTCGGCGCAGCCGCCGGTGCGAACTCCCTTGGTGGCGTGCTCTGCGCGCTGTCCCGGCAACTCGCTGTTCCTGCACGTCGACGCGGCGGCTTGGGTCCCTGTCCTGAACACCGTGGTGCTGTCCTGTTGGATCGTATTGGCGATCGGTACGGCCGTACTGATCACCCGGCGCAGCCGCTCGGCCTTGGCGCCGCTGCGACGAGCGCTGGCTCCGGTCCGGGCCATCGCCATTGCAATCGCGCTGTGCTTGGTCGCCTCCCTGATCGTCCGACTGGCCGGATCGGGCCTTGGCCGTCGGTTCGAAGCGACCTACATCGAGCTTTATCTGTCGATCCCGCTCGCGATTCTCGTGGGTCTCACCTTGGAGCGACTGTTCATGGGCCGGGCGCTGGCGGAGATCGTCGAGCAGCTGGCGCGATTCCCGCGGGCGGATCCGCAATCGCTGATCTCGGGCGTCCTGCACGATCCTTCGTTGAGGATCGTGTATCGAAGGCCCGCCCTCGGAACGTATGTGGACGCAGCGGGTGCCTGCGCCAAAGCGCCGACGGCAGACGCAGAGCGGGCGGTCACGTGGATCGAGCGCGATCAGCTCGCGATCGCGGCGGTGAGTTACGATCGTGAGCTGACTGGCCAGGAATGTCTGGTCCATGCGGCTGGGGCAGCCGCGATGATGCGCCTGGAGAAGACCCAGCTGGAGGCCGATCTCCGCGCCTCGGCGACCGACCTGGCCGCCTCGCGCGCAAGATTGATCGAGACGGCTCATGCAGAGCGCCGACGCATCGAACGGGACCTCCACGATGGGATCCAACAGGACGTCCTCGTGCTGCGGATCGGGCTCGACACGATCGCCGAGACGATCACTCATGAGCCGGAGCGCGCAGGCGAGCTGCTGGGCGCCGCGGCGCGCCAGATGGACGATCTCCTCGACGAGCTGCGCAGCCTGGCGAGGGGCATCTACCCGGCGGTTCTCGAGCGCCACGGCATCGTCGAAGCGCTCGGGTCCGCCACGCGCCGCTCCGAGGCGCCGGCATCCGTTCAGGGCGGGCAGATCGGCCGCTACCCCGAAGAGGTCGAGGTGGCGGTGTACTTCTGTTGCCTGGAGGCGCTCCAGAACGTCGCCAAGCACGCGGGGACCGGCCCGCCTGCAGCCGTCCGCGTGTGGCAGCAGGGGCAAAGACTGTGCTTTTCCGTCCGCGACTCCGGGCGTGGGTTCGACGCCGCGCAGGCCCGGTCCGGCAGAGGTCTGCTCAACATGCGTGACCGGATCGAGGCGGTCGGCGGAACGTTCACGGTCATGTCGCGTCCGGGGAGTGGCACGGTTGTGAGCGGGAGCATCCCGCTCGATTGTTTCTCCAACCTGCCGGGGGCAGCGCCGCGCGACGGGGGCGCCGATGTCGAGACCGCCGGCGCTGCGGAACGCCTGTGTGGCTGACAGCCTTCTGAGCGACCATGAAGCCCGACTGTGACCGCACGCGACGCACGGCCAGCTGACGCTCCCCGTCGTGCATGGGTCTCCCGCGCCGCCGAGGAGACGCGGCGACTCGACGTTGCCGTCTATTCCACGGTCGCGTCCACGCCGACCCCGAGTCTCGATCGCGCGCTCAGCGGGCTCAGCCGCGCTGCGAACTACTCTCGGCTTTCGATCGCGTCCGCGGCGGTTCTGGCTCTGACCGGAGGTCGCCGCGGCCGCCGTGCGGCCGCGGCGGGCCTGGCTTCGGTCGCCGTGACGTCGGCGTCGATGAACCTCGGCGTCAAGCCGATCGTCCACCGGCGGCGCCCGGACCGCGCCGCGAGCGAGGTTCCGCTGCCGCGCCAGGTGCCGATGCCCTCCTCCACCTCGTTCCCATCAGGGCATTCGGCCGCGGCGTTCGCGTTCGCAACCGGAGTCGGGCAGGTGCTGCCCGCAGCCGGGTTTCCGCTCCGGGCGCTCGCGGCGCTGGTGGCCTACTCGCGCGTGCACACCGGCGTTCACTACCCTGGCGACGTGCTGGCAGGCGCACTGCTCGGGGGCGCTTTCGCGCAGGTGACCGGTCGTGCCCTGGAGCGCGGCGCGCTCGGTCGTTGGACGTCCGTCGAAGCGGATGAGCCGCGGTGAATCGGCGGCTGACAGCGACCGCGGCGCTCCTGCTGATGGGCGCATCGGTCGTGCTCGCGGTCGTCCTCGCCGTGCAGGCGTTTCCGCGCGGTCTGTCGGTGCTCGCCTGCATCCTGCTGGCAGTTGGCGCGGCATGGTGGGGCCTGCTGCGTCGCAATGCCGCGCGCCTGCTCGGCTTCGGCGTTGCGGCGCTGCTCCTGGCCGGAGCGGTCGTCATTGTCGTGCTTGAAGGGCGTCCAATCGAGGATTCGCTGATCATCGCCGGCGTCCTGCTCTCGCTGGCCTGCGCCCGCGAGGCGTTCGCGACGCGCTCAGACTGGCCGAGCGCCCAGCCGCCGGCCCATCCGGTGCTCCTCTACAACCCGAAATCGGGCGGCGGCAAGGCGGAGCGCTTCGACGTCGCCGGCGAGGCACGCGCACGCGGGATCGAGCCGATCGAGCTGCAACGCGGCGATGACCTTTCCGCGATCGTGCGCGAGGCGATCGCGCGGGGCGCCGACGCGGTGGGGATGGCCGGTGGCGACGGCTCACAGGCGATCGTCGCCGGTATCGCGGCTGAGCACGGGCTGCCCTACGTCTGCGTGCCGGCCGGGACCCGCAACCATTTCGCCCTCGACCTCGGCGTCGATCGCGACGACGTGGTCGGGGCGCTCGACGCGTTCACCGCAGGCCGCGAGCGGATCGTCGACCTCGCCGAGGTGAACGGTCGCATCTTCGTCAACAATGTGTCGCTCGGTGTCTATGCCGAGGCGGTCAAGCGCTCGTCCTACCGTGACGCCAAGCTGCGGACGCTGACGGAAACCGCGCCGGACGTGCTCGGCCCGGGCGCAGCGGGGCTCGACCTGCGCTGGACCGGCCCCGATGGTCGCCGCCGGAGGACGAGCGTGGTGTTGCTTGTCTCGAACGACCCGTATAGGCTCGGGCGCGCAATCGGCTCCGGCACTCGTCCACGCCTGGACGCGGGGCACCTGGGCATCGCGGTGATTGGATCTCACGACACTCAGCGCAAGCTCTCACGACGGGTTCAGGAATGGACCACGCCGGAGCTCGAGGTGGAATCGGATCGGACGGTGGCGGCCGGGATCGACGGTGAGTCTGTGGCACTCGATCCTCCTCTGCGCTTCCGGACGCTCCCGGCGGCGCTGCGAGTGCGGATCGCCCCGCAACATCCCGGTGCCTCGCCCTCGGCGAACGTGCCGGCCGGTGCGCTGGCCGCGATCCTGGAGCTTGGACGGCTGTCGGCGCGTGGATCGGCCTAGCGACGCGATGGCCGCGGTGAGGGGCGGCGACGCGAGGCGAGGCGGCAGCGGGGGGCACCACGGTCGCGAGCCGAAGCATCGCTACTTCGTGGTGCTCGCGCTCATCCTCGTCGTGTCCATCTTCCTGATCGCGGCACCCACGGCGGACTGGTCGCGTGCGGCGGCGATCACGATCGATGGAGCGGCGCTCGTCGTGACCGTCGCGACCTCGAGCCAGCGGGAGCGCGTCCGCCGGCACCGAGCGCTCATCGTCGGAATCGGAGTGCTCGCGACCGTGGTGCTGATCGCGGTCGGAGTCGTTCCCGGCTGGCTGATCGCCCTGATCGCGCTGGGGGTCACGGCTTCGGTGCCGATCGCGCTCGTCCGCGGACTCGTGCGACTGCTGCGCGAGCAGGGCGTCACGCTGGCCGCCGTCGCCGGCTCACTCGCGATCTACCTGTCGATCGGCCTCATCTTCGCCTGGGTCATCGGCTTTGTGGCGGCCGTCGGCGGCACCGGCACCCACTTCTTCGCCCAGAACACGAACGGCACTCAAGGCGACAAGGTCTACTACTCGTTCACGGTCCTGACGACGACGGGCTTCGGAGACTTCACGCCTGCAACTCCGGCCGGACACGCGATCGCGGTCATCGAGATGCTCACCGGCCAGCTCTACCTCGTGACCGTGATCGGCTTGCTGATCGGAAACTTCACCGCCCGCAGATCTTCGTCATAGGCTTGGGCGGTCCCGCGGGAGCTCATGAACACAGATCGCAGGGGACCGTCCAACATCATCCGAAACGGGTCAGCGCACGTCTACAATCGCGTGTTCACCTCGAAGTCTCACGGAGGAGGAGGAGCGCAACGTGGGCGACCTGTGGCCATCAACTGAGAAACGAGCGTTCGTCACGGATCGACCGCCGATGCGGGCTGCGCCTCGTCTGGTGCTGGTCGTGGCTGTGTTCACGACGCTGATCAGCGCCGCGGTCTGCGTCGCGGCGATTCTCGCACCGGCCCCCCTCGCTGCGGTACCGCTCGTCGTCGCGATCAGCATCGGCGCTCCGGTGTTCGCCACGTGGAACGTCCCCGTCGCGCTCGCGTGCGTGCGTGCTGAGCGTTCCGGCGGTCGAGCGCTGGCGAGCTTGCGGCAGACGCTCGCGCGGCTGCCCGAGACCGAGCACCCGCTCGGTTTCTGATCGTCTCGGGCGTTGCGGGGCGCGCTGATCTGGCATCCTGTTGGGCTGCCGGATGCGAGACGCCATCGGCGGACGGGTACCGTCTCGAGCCGACGGAGATGGCGCCTCGCACCGAGCCCCTGCGTCAGGCGCTCCTCCGTCAGCTGTTGCTCGCGATCCGCCCGCCGTAGACGATCAGCCCGAAGATCGCGAGGATGTCGATCGCGAAGAGCGACAGCGACCAGAACGGGTATGCCGGCATCATCAACAGCTGCGCGATGGCGTTGAGCCCGAGCACGATCACGCCGGTCCACCGTGCAAACGGGTTCTTTACGAATACGCCACATCCGACGGCCCACTGGAGCACGCCGATGCACAGCACGACCCAGCCCCACGTGTTCAGGCTGCCCGCGATGTAGTGGGTGTTGGCGACGAAGAAGTGCGCGTTGCCGATCGCCGCGAGACCCTCGATGAAGTTGAGAGTCCCCAGCAACAGCAGCATCACGCCCGCGAACATGACCCAGCCGTAGCCGCGATCGGCGTCTCTGTAGTAAACATCCGGTACGCCCCCTCGAGCCGCTTGCGCAGTGCTCTGGGGAGACGGGG
The DNA here is from genome assembly GCA_052148275.1 of Solirubrobacteraceae bacterium. GTDB lineage: Bacteria > Actinomycetota > Thermoleophilia > Solirubrobacterales > Solirubrobacteraceae > Palsa-465. Next base: position 30,913 of record JBKQIR010000221.1, on the reverse strand, counting down.
TGGTGGTACTCATTGCGACCTCCCGCTTTGTGAATCGCCGCGCCCGCCGCCGATCGGCGAGCGTCGGCATTTACGGAGCTACCGTGTCACGGCCCGGGTTAGCAAACATCCGTAGCGCAGGGCGATTACGCAATCGGCTTATTACGGATCACGTGAATGCCGTCTGCCAGCCTGCTACAGCCTCGCAGCGAATCCGTCTTCGCCGGCCGAGAAGGTGCAGCCGCGGGGTGTTGGCCTCCCTGAGCCAGGCAAGAGCGCACCATTGCCGGTTGCGGGCATGAGTGGGAACCTCGACTCCCGCGGCCGCGCTGGGCCGCTCAAGGCGAAGCGACTCACAGAGGTGGAGCAATGACCGCTGAGCACCGGCGACTCGAGGAGAGCCGTACGCACACTGCCGATTGGCTTGCATGGGGCCCCTACCTCAGTGAGCGCCAGTGGGGCACCGTGCGGGAGGACTACAGCGACGGAGGCGACGCCTGGGACTACTTCCCGCACGAGCAGGCGCGCTCTCGCGCCTATCGCTGGGGCGAGGACGGGATCGCGGGGATCAGCGACGCGCGCCAGCGCCTGTGCTTCTCGCTCGCGTTGTGGAACGGGGTTGATCCGATCCTCAAGGAGCGGATGTTCGGGCTGACCAACGGCCAGGGCAATCACGGCGAGGACGTCAAGGAGTACTGGTTCTACCTCGATAGCACGCCCACCCACTCGTACATGAAGCTGCTCTACAAGTACCCGCAGCGCGCGTTCCCCTACACCGATCTGGTTGCCACTAACGGGCGGCGTGGCAAGGACGAGTTCGAGTACGAGCTGATCGACACCGGCATCTTTGACGAGGACCGCTACTTCGACGTGTTCGTCGAGTACGCCAAGGCCGCCCCCGAGGACATCCTCGTCGAAGTGACCGTCCACAACCGCGGTCCCGCCGCCGCGATGCTGGATGTGCTGCCGACGCTCTGGTTCCGCAACACGTGGAGATGGGCTCCGGGGGGTCAGCCGCCGTCGATCCAGCAGACCGAGACGGCCGGTGGGGCCGCCGGCGCGCGCGCCTCCCACCCTCAGTTGGGCGAGTGGCTACTGAGCTGTGACGCTTCGGCCGAGCTGGTGTTCTGCGACAACGAGACGAACAACCAGCGCCTGTTTGGGGTTCCGAACCTGACCCCGTATGTCAAGGACGGCATCAACGATTTCGTCGTCTCCGGTGCGGTCGAGGCGGTCAATCCGGCGCACACCGGAACGAAGATGGCAGCGCTGCACAGGCTCGAGGTGGAGGCCGGCGGCAGCGCTCGCGTCCGCGTGCGGCTGAGCTCGGCAGCGGCCCGAGCCGGCGCCAAGCCGCTCGGCGCCGGCTTCAACCGCGTGCTCGGGGCGCGGCGGCAGGAGGCCGACGAGTTCTACGCGACGGTGGTCTCGCCGTCGCTCGGTGAGGACGCCGGCAACGTCATGCGACAGGCGCTCGCCGGCATGCTGTGGGGAAAGCAGTACTTCGAGTACGACGTCGACACGTGGCTGGGCGAGCACGGCATCCATCCGTGGTCGGTGCACGCCCAGAACACCAATGTGCGCAACGCGTCGTGGTTCCACCTCGATGCCCACGACGTCATCTCGATGCCCGACAAGTGGGAGTACCCGTGGTTTGCCGCGTGGGACCTCGCGCTGCAGACCGTGCCGCTGTCGCTCGTCGATATCGACTTCGCCAAGGCACAGCTGGAGTTGATCCTCAACGACCGCTACCTGCATCCCAACGGGGCGATCCCGGCCTACGAATGGAACTTCGGCGACGTCAACCCGCCGCTGCACGCATGGGCCGTGCTCTACGTCTACGAGCGCGAACGCCAGATCCGCGGCGAGGGCGACATCGAGTTCCTCGAGCGCATCTTCCAGCGACTGCTGCCGGGATTCACGTGGTGGGTCAACCGCAAGGACCCGGACGGCCGCAACCTGTTCCAGGGCGGGTTCCTCGGTCTCGACAACATCGGCGTGTTCGACCGCTCGGCGCCGCTACCCGGCGGAGGCTCGCTCGAACAGGCGGACGGAACGGCGTGGATGGCCCTCTTCTGCCAGGCGATGCTCCAGATCGCGCTCGAGCTGACCCGACGCGATCTCCCCTACGGGACCATGGCCGTCAAGTTCGCGATGCACTTCGTGTGGATCGCGGCCGCCACGAACCCGCCCGACGGCGATGCGCTTTGGGACGAGCAGGACGGGTTCTATTACGACGTGATGAGGATGCCGGACGGCAGCACCCAGCAGCTGCGGGTGCGATCGCTCGTGGGACTGCTGCCGCTGTGCGCGGCGACGGTGATCGAGCCGGAGCTGCTCGAGCGCCTGCCCGAGCTGATGGGGCAGTGGGAGGAGTTCGTCGCCAAGTATCGGGATTCGATCCCGGCGCTCGCCCAGCGCCCCGGGCCGAGCGTGAGCGGCCAACGGCTGGCGTCGCTCGTCGGTGAGGAGCGGATACGGCGGATCCTCGCAATCATGCTCGACGAGTCGGAGTTCCTCGGCGCCCACGGGATTCGTGCGATCTCGCGGTATCACGCCGAGCACCCGTACATCTTCGACATCAACGGGCAGGAGTTCCGCGTCGACTACGAGCCGGCCGAGTCCCACACGGGGATGTTCGGCGGGAACTCGAACTGGCGCGGACCGGTGTGGTTCCCGATGAACATCGTGATCCTCCGCGGCCTCAGAGAGCTCCACAAGTACTACGGAGACAACCTGAAGGTCGAGTGCCCGACCGGCTCCGGCAACGAGCTGAACCTGCAGGAGGTCGCCGACGAGATCGGTCGTCGCCTGATGTCCATCTTCCTGCGCGACGAGACCGGTCGCCGGCCCGTGTTCGGCGGGATCGAGCGGTTCCAGTCCGATCCGAACTGGAACCAACTGCTCCAATTCCACGAGTACTTCCACGGGGATAACGGCGCCGGCCTGGGAGCGGCCCACCAGACCGGCTGGACAGGCCTCGTCGCGCTCCTGTTCGAGAACGCAGCGCGCTCCGCCGCAAGTCAGACCGTCGGTTCGCCGATCGCGAGGGGCGCCGCTGGTTGAATATCGGAGGTGGCGTGGGCAACGGGTTGTGGAGCTCCGACGTGACGGCGGCCGGCCCGGCCGGCCGGGCCGCCGTGATGCGCGCCCCTGGAACGGCGATCCGGCGATGACGCGCGAGCGTTGGATGGCGCTGTTGTTCGCGACCGGCTCGGCGTGCTTCTTCATCGGCCCGTTTCCGGGCTACGCGAACCTCGTCGGGGACACCGCCGACGCGATCACGTTCTTCGTCGGCTCGGTCCTGTTCACCGCCGGTGGCGGCCTGCAGAGCGTCCTCGCCTTTCCCGACCGCGCGTCGAGGGGCGCTGGGCGCGCGGCCTGGTGGGCCGCGGTGATCCAATCCGCCGGCACTCTCTTCTTCAACGTGACCACCTATCGGGCGATGCACACGGCCCTCAGCAGCACCGAGTACAACAGGCTCGTATGGCGACCCGACGCCCTCGGCTCGGTCTGCTTCCTTCTCTCCGGAGCGATCGCCTACCAGGCGAGCGCCCGTCACGGCTGGCTGCCGGAGCGTGGCGGTCGGGGATGGTGGGAGCCGTCGGTCAACCTGCTCGGGTGCATCTTCTTCGGCATCTCGGCCGTCGCGGGCTACGTCGTTCCCGCGACCGGTTCGATGCTCGACCAGGCCGCCGCGAACTGGAACACGGCGCTCGGTGCGGCGTGCTTCCTCGCGTGCGCGACGGCCACGTTGGTGACGGGCGCAACGTTGAAGTCAATGCGACTGCGGCGCCTGCACGAGCTGGAACGCGTCGCCGAGCTCGGCGTGCAGGAGATCGTCGAGCACGGCGCGGAGCGGCCACGATGATCACCTCATTTGGATGAGGCCTCTCGTGCAGCGGGTGCTACCTTGCGCCTGATGTTCCCTGCTGATCAGCCGCACCGCCACAGCACGGTCGGACCAGGCTCGTCGGGCCGGCCGCCACGCAGACGGACGGCTCCGTATGGCTGAGGCACCGGAGGCGCCGCCGAGCCCTTCCCCGCCTGTCAGGCAGTTGGCCGTCCTGACCGTGCTCGCGGCGCTCGTGGGGATCGTCGTCTCGTTGGCATCGTGGTGCTTCCTGGAGCTGATCCACCAGACGCAGACAGCGGTGTTCACCGACCTCCCGAGCGACATGGGATATCACGCTCCGCCCTGGTGGTGGCTCCTGCTGGTGCTGGGTGTCGCCGGCGTGGTCGTCGCGTTGGCGATCGAACGGCTGCCCGGTCGTGGCGGACACATCCCGGCTGAGGGCCTCAAGGTCGGAGGAGGGCTGGTCCAGCCGAACGAATTGCCCGGGATCGTCCTGGCGGGGTTCGCCACGATTGCGCTGGGGCTCGTGCTCGGCCCCGAAGCCCCCCTGCTGGCCCTCGGCGGCGGCCTCGGCGTGTTCGCGATCCGGACGGCGCGACGAGACGCACCGCTGCAGGCACAGACGCTGCTGGCCGCCGCGGGCAGCTTCGCGGCAATGTCGTTCATCTTTGAGCAGCCGCTGATCGCAGCGGTGATCCTGCTCGAGGCGCTGGGTCTGGACAGGCGGACGCTGCCGCTGGTGCTGATCCCCGGCATGACGGCCGCCGGCGTCGGGTCGCTGGTCTCGATCGGGATGGGATCGTTCACCGGGCTCAGCACGAGCGCCTACGCGCTCGGCGCGCTGCCGTTACCCGCGTTCGGGCGTCCGGACGCCGCCGAGTTCGGCTGGACCGTGCTGGTCGGCATCGTCGCGGCCGTGATCGTCGTCGTCATCTACCGGTTGGCGGCAGGCGTGCAGCGGGTGGCGGTCCCCCGCATCCTGGTGATCGCGCCCGCCGCGGGCATGATCGTCGCCGGTCTCGCGATCGCCTTCTCGCACGCCGCGGGAAAGAGCGTCAGCGAGGTGCTGTTCTCGGGTCAGGATCAACTCCCGGGACTGGTGTCCGGTGCCTCGACCTGGTCGATCTCGGCGCTGCTGCTGCTGCTGGGCTTCAAGGGAGTTGCCTGGGCCATCTCGCTCGGCAGCTTCCGCGGCGGTCCGACCTTCCCGTCGCTGTTCCTGGGCGCCGCGGGCGGCATCCTCGCCTCGCGCCTACCGGGCTTCGATCTCACGGCGGCAGTGGTCGTCTGCATGGGGGCCTCGTTCGCCGCGGCCCTGAGACTGCCCCTATCGGCAGTCGTCGTCGCGACGCTCCTGGCCGGCAAGTCGGGCCCGGGTACCGGTCCGCTGATCATCGTCGGCGTCGTCGTCGCATATCTGAGCACGCTCGCGATGGCGCGCCGTCAAGCGTCCGCGCCTGAGGACCACCAGAGTCTCAGCCCGCCCGCCGCGCCGGCGGCATGATCGCGCCGATCAGCCAGAGGATCGGGAAGATGATCCCGACGAAGAACAGGATCATATGGCGCTTACGCCAGGTCATCACGCCCAGCGTTACGAGCAGCACGAAGTAGATGACCGCGAATAAGAAGACCACTCATCCACCTGCCTTTCGGGTTGACCTCTCGCGCCGGTCGACGACAGGCGCGCATGGCACACGAGAGTATGGATCATGACGGGCACCAACGGCACTCTGATGCGGCCCGGTCAGAGACCTTCGCGAGCCACGATTCTGCCCGACTTGACCGCGGCCTTGAGGGCCTGGTAGTCGCGTTCGTTCTGTTCGGCGTAGCGCTCCGAGAACTCCAGGATCGCACGGTCGAAGCTCGGACCGTTGCCGAGGTAGGCCGCGATCGCGACGTGGTCACCGCTGCGGGCGTGTGCCCGCGCGAGCGTCCATCCGCAGAGCTTGCCGTACACCGCCATGCCCTCGGGGACCATCTGCTCGATCACCGCCGAGCCCTTCCAGTCCTTGAGCTGGCGGCCGTAGAAGTCGCGAGGCCTGCCGTCGAGCCCGGCTTCGATGTGCACCCAGCCGAGGAAGATGTCGCTGGTGGCCTGCATCAGCCGCTGTCCGGTGACGACGCGCTCGCCGTGGTTGGAGAACTCGCTTCCTCCGACGAACTCCTCGAGCACCGACGCCTCGGCCTCCTTCATCTGCAGGAACAGCGGGTCCTCGCCGTCGCGGCCGAGCAGCAGTGCGATCCACGCGCGCGTCCCGACGCTGCCGACGCCGACGACCTTCCGCGCGAAGTCGGTCAGCCTGAACTGGCTGAGCAGCACCCGCCGGTCGAACTGCAGCGTCCCCCGATAGGAGCGCATCAGTTCGCCCAACTGCTCGAAGAGCTCGTCACGCCCGCCACTCCCGGCGAGCTGGTCGATCGGCACGATCAGCGGCGACTCGTCGACGATCCTGGCATCGCCGTCAACCATATGGGCGAGCTTCGAGAAAGCGGTCATGCTGTCCTTGGTCCGCGCCTTCGCGAGCTCCCTCTCGGTCCGCTTGACCATCCTCGGCTGGAACTCCGCGGCGCGCTCCTGCAGCAGTGACTCAACCTCGAGATGCGAGTACCAGACGTCGAGGTTGCGCATCCCGGCGAACTCATTCATCGCGGTGCGGTACTGGGCGACCGTGTCGAGCACGATCCGCTCCTGGTCGCTGACGCCGAAGTTACCGTCGCGCGCGGCGATCAGCATGCTCGCGGCCAGGCGCTTGACATCCCACTCCCACGGTCCGGGGAGTGTCTCGTCGAAGTCGTTGATGTCGAACATGAGCCGCCGCTCCGGAGAGGCGAACACACCGAAGTTCGACAGGTGAGCGTCGCCGCAGCACTGGACGGTGAGACCCGACCGCGGTGTCGACGCAAGGTCCGCCGCCATGATCAGCGCCGCTCCGCGATAGAAGGTGAACGGCGAGACGAGCATTCTGCCGTAGCGGATCGGTACCAGCTCGGGCACGCGCGCGCTTGCCTGGCGCTCGAGAAGCTCGATCGGATCGGTGCGGTCGGCCGCCGGCTCGAACGCCGCATGGCTCGAGCGCGGCGCCTCGGACCGGGTCGCTTTTCCGAGCGCGACGCGCTCCGCGACCGACAGGTGGACCACACGGGCGCTCGCCGCGGTCGAGTGCTCAGTGCCGTTCGTGCCGGTCTCTCCGGTCGTGGTCGCCATCTTGATCGCCTTCTCTCGAGTTGTGATCCCGCAAGGCCATGCTGTCACGACTTGCCCCGCGGCGACAGTGGTGCCGGCACCACTGTCCCGTCGTCGCCGGGCCGGCGGGACCGCGGGTGCGCCTGACGGCCACGCGGACTGCGGGTCTCTCGCCGTGGCGTAGACTCGGCGCCATGCCGCTCGTCTACCAGCGCCGCTGAGCGCGCGTCGGCGGTGTGTGGTCGCTACACCCTGGCGGGACCCGATCTCGCCCAGCTTCGTGCCCGCTTCCCGGTCGGCGAGAGCGTCGAGATCCGCCGGCGCTACAACGTCGCCCCGGCTGATGACGTGCTGGCGGTCACCGCCGCGCGCGACGGGACGCCTCGCGGCCAGCTGCTGCGCTGGGGCCTCATCCCCTCGTGGGCGAAGAGCCCCGACATCGGCCTCAAGCTCATCAACGCCCGGGCGGAGACGGTGGCGGACAAGCCGGCATTCCGCACCGCGTTCGCGCATATGCGCTGCCTGATCATCGCCGACGGCTTCTACGAGTGGCGGCGGCTGGACTCGGGCCGCAAGCAGGCGTTTCACATCACGCGCCCGGACCACGAGCCGTTCGCGTTCGCGGGCCTGTGGTCCGTCTGGCACCCGGCGGCCGGCGATGCCGGCGGGCGTCCATCCGCCGCCGCGATCGACGCCGCCACGCCACCCGAGGCGAACATGTCGCAGCCGGCTCTGCGCTCGTGCGCGATCGTCACGACCGCCGCGACCGGAGCGATCACCGCCCTGCACGACCGCATGCCGGTAATCCTGCACCGCGACGCCGAGCGCGCCTGGCTCGACAGCTCGACGCCGGCCCCGATGCTGACCGACGTGATCCTGCGCTCGCCGAACCTCGCCACCGAGCTTCGCGCGGTCGGTCCGGCCGTCAACGACGCCCGCTACGACGGCCCCGAATGCCTCGCCGATCCAGTCGAGGATCGGCAGACCGCTCTCTTCTGAGCATCTCGCTGTGCTGAAGGCTTGCGCGGCTGAAAGCTCACAGTTCGAGGCTTTCGGGATTCCGAGACGGTGACGAGCATCGGCCTGCGCATCGCTCGCATCAGAGCGCAAGGGCGCGATGTCGCCTCGCTGCCGTGATAATCGTGAACGCCGTGCCGCTCTCCCCTCTCCTGCGCGCCTATGACCAGGTGATCCTCGACCTCGACGGCTGCGTCTGGGTCGGCGGCCTGGCGACCTCTCGAGCGCCGGAGGCGCTCGACGAGCTGCGCCGGGCGGGCATGCGGGTGGGGTTCCTCACCAACGACGGGCGTCGTTCGCCGGAGGAGTACGTGCGCGTGCTGTGGTCGATCGGATGCCGCGCCTCGGCCGAGGACGTCGTGACCGTCGGCAGCGCGATCCAGTCGGTGCTCGCCGAGACGCCCCCCGGCGGAGCCTTCGTGATCGGCGCCCGCGCTGTCTTTCGCCACGTTGCCGACGGCGGGTTCCGGATCCTCAACGCGACTCCACTGGCCGAGCAGGCCGACATCGTCGTGGTCGTCGGCCACGACGACTTCAACTACGCCGAGTTGCGCACCGCCGTCCGCGCCGTCGCAAACGGCGCACAGATTCTCGGGGGCGGGCGCGACGCGAGCTTCCCGGACGCGGGTGGCCCGAGCCCGGGCACCGGCTCGCTCCTCGCCGCACTCGAGTTCGCGACCAAGCGCACCGCCCGCACCGTCGGCAAGCCCGACCCGGAGATCTTCCGGGCGGCGCTCGAGCGTCTCGGCGACGGTCGCACGCTCGTCGTCGGCGACCGGCTGGACGCCGACCTCGCCGGCGCGGCCGCCGCCGGCCTCGACGGCGCGATCGTGCTGAGCGGCGTCACGACCCGCGAGCAGGCCGAGCTTGCGCGAGATCCGGCGCCCGTGGCGATCGCCGTCGACCTCGCGACGCTCGTGCTCGGGGCCCGGTGATCTCGCTGATCGTCAACCCGGCGTCGGCCGCTGGGCGCGCCGGGCGGGTGCTGCCCGACGTGGAGGCTGCGCTCTGCGCCCACCGGCTCGAGTTCCATGTAGAGCGCACGCGCAGCATCGATCACGCTCGCGAGCTGGCGCGGTCCGCCCAGCAGCGCGGCGAGATGGCCGTGGCGCTCGGCGGGGACGGGCTCGTGCGTGCGCTCGCGTCGGCGCTCAGGCACACCCCCGGCGTCCTCGGCGTGCTGCCGGGCGGGCGCGGCAACGACTTCGCGCGCGTGCTCGGGATCCCGCAGGACCCGGCGGCGGCGTGCGCGGTCCTGGCTCACGGCCGGGTCGCGGCGCTCGATCTCGGCCAGGCTCGGTCGGACTCGGGGTCGGAGACGTTCGTATCGATCGCCAGCTGCGGCTACGACTCGACGGCCAATCGAATCGCAAACGAGACCCGGCTGTTCCGCGGCAACTTCGTCTACACCTACGCCGGGCTGCGGGCGCTGCTCAGCTGGCGCCCGGCCGCCTTCGAGCTGACGCTCGACGGCGAGCGCCGGACGCTGCGGGCGGTCACCGTCGCGGTCGCCAACTCCTCGACCTACGGGGGCGGCATGCGGCTCGCGCCCTGCGCCCGTCTCGACGACGGCCTATTCGACGTCGTGCTGATCGAGGACGTCTCCCGGCTGCAGTTCCTGTGGAGCCTGCCCCGCGTGTTCAGGGGCACGCACGTGCAGCTGCGCCACGTCGAGGTCCTGCGTGCGCGCGAGGTCGAGGTGCGAGCGTCGCGGGCGTTTACGATGTATGCAGACGGCGATCCGATCGCGGACCTTCCGGTCACGCTCACCTGCCTGCGGGGAGCGCTCAACGTGATCGTCCCGCAACGAGGAACATGAGCACGTTGCCAGCGAAGATCGTCGCCGCGCGTGCCGTGGGCGAGATCGTTCGCCGTGCCGGACGCGGCGGCGGCACCAGCCTCCCCGGACGGGTCCTGATGGCGCTCGAGCCGAACGCGATCAGCGAGCTCTCGCGCCGCCTGCCGCAGGGATCCGTGGTGATCTCCGCCACCAACGGCAAGACGACCACCGCGGCGATGACGGCCTCGGTGCTCCGTCACACGGGCATCGACCTCGTCCACAACCGTGCCGGCGCGAACATGGCCGGTGGGATCGCCTCGACGCTGCTCACCAGTGCCCGCCGGCGCGGCGGGATCGACGGTGAGCTCGGCCTGTTCGAGGTCGACGAGTTCTGGCTGGAGCGTGTCGCCATCGAGCTGCGGCCCCGCGCGTTGCTGCTGTCCAACCTGTTCCGTGATCAGCTCGATCGCTACGGCGAGCTCGAGACGATCGCCGGGCGCTGGGGCGAGGTCGTGCGCGAGCTGGCTCCGGGGAGCATTCTCGTGCTCAACGCCGACGACCCGCTGATCGCGGACCTCGGCCGCGACGCCGAGCACTGCATCTACTTCGGCGTCGAGGACCGCTCGCTCGCGTTGCGCGCGATGCAGCATGCGGCCGACTCAAAGCACTGCCGTCGCTGCGGCGCGCCGTACGAATACGACGCGATCCTCCTGGGGCACCTCGGCCACTACCACTGCCCGAGCTGCGGTGCGCGCCGTCCGGAGCCGGCCGTGACCGCCGGGCAGATCGCGCTGCACGGCACCTCAGCCGCGAGCTTCGAGCTGCGCACGCCCGCCGGGGCCGCCGCGGTCCAGCTGCCGCTGCCCGGCCTTTACAACGTCTACAACGCGCTGGCGGCCGCGGCGCTGTGCACGGCCCTGGAGGTGCCGCTGTCCGACGTCGTCGCCGGACTGGGTGCCGTGAGCGCCGCGTTCGGCCGCGCCGAGACAGTCCGCGTCGGCGGCGGCGAGCTGTCGATCCTGCTGATGAAGAACCCGGCCGGCGCCAACGAGCTCTTGCGCACGCTCTCGCTCGAGGACGGTGAGCTCGACCTGCTGGTGATCCTCAACGACCTCATCGCCGATGGCCGTGACGTCTCGTGGGTGTGGGACGCCGACTTCGAGCTGATCGCCCCGCGCGTGCGGCATGTCACATGCTCGGGCACGCGCGCGGCGGAGCTGGCGGTGCGCCTGAAGTACGCGGGCGTGGACGTTGCGCGGTTGGGCCTGGTCCCCGATCTCCCCGCGGCGCTCGACGCCGCGATCGCCGCAACCGATGGCGGCCGGCTGTTCGCGCTGCCGACCTATACGGCGCTGCTGGCGCTGCGTGCCCAGCTTTCGACTCGCGGTCATGTGGCGCAGTTCTGGGTGCAGGAGCGAACACCGTGACCGACGCGGTGATCTGGCACGACGTCGAGTGCGGCTCCTACCGGCAGGATCTCTCGTTGTGGCTCGCGCTGGCTGCGGAGCGCGGCGGGCCGGTGCTCGACGTCGGCGCGGGCACGGGCCGCGTCGCGCTCACGCTCGCGCGCGCGGGGTTCGAGGTCACGGCGCTCGATCGCGACGCCGACCTGCTCGCCGAGCTCGAGCGTCGCGCGGCCGGACTGCCGCTGCGGACCGCCGCCGGCGATGCCCGTGCGTTTGAGCTCGGTGAGCGCTTCCCGCTGGTGATCGTCCCGATGCAGACGGTCCAGCTGCTCGGCGGCCTTGAGGGCCGCCGAGCATTCCTCACGTGCGCGCGCGGTCACCTCCTCGAGCACGGGGTGCTGGCTGTCGCGATCGCGACGAGGCTCGAGTGCTTCGAGCTCGACGACGGCGAGCCAGGACCGCTGCCGGACGTCAGCGAGCACGATGGCTTCGTCTACTTCAGCCAGCCGACTGCCGTCCGGCGCGACGGTGACGCGTTCGTGCTCGCGCGCCGGCGCGAGACGGTAAGCCCGGCCGGTGAGCGCGTCTGCGAGCAGGACACGATCCGGCTCGACCGTGTCACGGTCAGGGACCTGCAGGCCGAGGCGAAGCAGGCGGGGCTGCGCCCGCTGGCGGTGCGGCGGATTCCGCCGACGGACGATCACGTCGGCAGCGAGGTGGTGATGCTCGGTGCCTGATTGCGTCACGCATCTTCGCGTTTGCGCGCTGTATCCCGATCTGATGAACATCTACGCCGACCGTGGCAACCTGCTGGTGCTGGAGCGCCGTTGCCGCTGGCGCGGGATCGAGTTCACGCTCACCGGCTGCGGGCTGGGCGATGACCTCGATCCCGACGCGGCCGACCTGTTCTACGTCGGCGGCGGCCAGGATCGAGACCAGGCGCTGTGCGCGCGCGATCTCGCCGAGCGCAAGCGCGAGCCGCTCGCGAGCGCTGCCGCGCGCGGAGCTGTCGTGCTTGCGGTCTGCGGCGGCTATCAGCTGCTGGGGCATAGCTACGAGATGGGCGCCGAGACGTTGCCGGGCGCCGGGCTGCTGGAGCTGCGCACGGTCCGCTCCGACGGACCGCGCCTGATCGGCAACGTGGCGATCGAGGTGACGCTCCGGGACGGCGAGCGGAGAACGCTCGCCGGCTTCGAGAACCACGGCGGCCGCACGCACCTCGGCCCGGGGGCCGCGCCGCTCGGCCGTGTTCTGAAGGGCCACGGCAACAACGGTGTCGACCACATGGAGGGTGCCCGCGCCGGCACCGTGATCGGCACCTATCTGCATGGCCCGCTGCTGCCGAAGAACGTCTGGTTCGCCGACTGGCTGATCGGCACCGCGCTCGGTCTCGAGCAGCCGCTGGTCGAGCTCGACGACGAGCTCGAACGCCTCGCCCATGCCGACGCCTGCCGTGCCGCGGGAGTGTGAACGTGCGCCGCGTCCTTCAGTCGCTGTCCGTCGCGCTCGCTACCGGTTCCACGCTCGCCGTCGCGCTCGCCGGCTGCGGCTCGAGCACGACGGCCGCGACCACCTCGCTCACGAAGGCCGTCCGCGCGGCGGCGACCGCCCCGGCGCCCACGACCGCCTCCACCACGACCTCCTCGACGACGACCCCCTCGACGACGACCCCCTCGACGACGACGACCTCAACGACCACGTCCACGACCACGACGCTCTCGCAGCTGCTGCCTGGGACGGGGCGCCCGGCGGTCGTGATCGGCGACCAGAACTACACCGAGCAGTTCATCCTCGGCGAGCTCTACGAGCTGGCGCTCGCGGCCGAGGGGTTCAGCGTGATGCTCAACCAGAACATCGGAGCCACGTCGGTGTCGATCCAGGCGATGAAGGACGGGACGCTCGACGTCTATCCCGAGTACCTCAACGTCTTCGACGACTCGATCGCGGACGACACGAAGCCGTTCTCCTCGCTGTCGGGCGCGGACGCGGCCGCGCAGGACTGGGCTGCGGCGAACGGGATGGTGCTGCTCCCACCGACGCCGTTCAGCGACACCGCCGGGATCGGCGTCAGCACCGCGTACGCTCAGCAGAACGGCCTGCGGACGCTCTACGGCCTGCGCCGAGTGGCGTCCGCGATGACGCTCGGGGCTCCGCTCGAGTTCCAGACGAGCGCGATCGGCCTGCCCGCGATCGAGCAGGCGTACGGGTTCCTGCCCGCGAGCGTCGAGCCGGTCAACCCCGGGGATCAGTACGCGGACCTGAGCGCCGGCACGATCCAGGCCGCCTACGTGACCACGACCGACGGCCAACTGTCGCTCGCGCAGTACACGCTGCTGGCGGACCCCCGCCACGTGTTCGGGTTCGGCAACGTGGTTCCGGTCGCCACGGGTGCCGTGATCAGTGCCGAGGGCCCGGCGTTCACGGCGACGATCGAGCAGGTGGACGCGCTGCTCACCACGACCGTGATACGCGAGCTCAACGCCGAGGTGGACCTCGAGCACGAGACGCCGACGCATGTCGCCACGGTCTTTCTGGAGGATCACGGCCTGCTGCCCATCAGCGGCTCCTGAGCGCCCCGCTCACCGCCGCTCGCAGCTCCCGAGCATGGGCCTCAGCTGCCCTTCCCTCATCGTCCGCTCGGTTGGATCCCAACTCGACATATGTCCTAGAGCGGCCAGTGAAGGTCGGATTCCCTGTCCAAAGTCCCCATCACCGCGGGAAATGCTCGCCTGAACCCATCGCCTGCGGGCCAAAGCGCCCGTAACTGCCCGGTAGGTTGGCTTAAGTGCGCTGGCTCAGCGACCGATACACGGGTTCGATGAGCCCGGTCGAGACACGCGGACTGTCGGTATCGCCCTGCCCTGGTGGCTCCGGTCGGCGCGCGTGGCTGGATCGGTGGCTCGAGACGTGCCGGGACCTGCAGGAGCTGCAGACATCGCACCCGATGATGGACGCGGTCATCGACGAGATCGACGGTCGCATGATCCGCGTCGGCTCGCAGTGGCTGGCCGACTTCGCGTCCTGCAACTACCTCGGCTTCGATCTCGACCGGGAGATCATCGAGGCGGTTCCCGCGTACCTCGATCGCTGGGGCACGCATCCGAGCTGGTCGCGCCTGCTCGGCAGCCCCGTGCTCTACGAGCAGATCGAGGAGCGCCTCACGGACCTGCTCGGCTGCGAGGACTCGCTCGTCCTGCCGACGATCACGCACATCCACATGTCGGTGATCCCGATGCTGGCGAGGTCGGGAACGATCTTCCTCGACGCGAGGGCACACAAGACGATGTTCGACGGCTGCGAGATCGCGCGCCTGCGCGGCGTGTCCGTCAAGCGGTTCCGGTTCGAGGATCCCGATCACCTCGACGAGTTGCTGCGGGCCGAGCCCGAGGGCCCCCACCTGGCCTGCATGGACGGCGTCAACAGCATGACCGGCAACCCTCCGGACCTGCCCGCGTTCGCGGCCGTCGCCAGGCGCCACGGTGCGTTGCTCTACGTCGACGACGCCCACGGCTTCGGAGTCGTGGGGGAGCGAGCTCACGACGAGAGCTCGCCCTACGGGGTGCGTGGCAACAGCATCGTCCGTCACTTCGGCGAGAGCTACGACAACTTGATCCTCGTCGCCGGCTTCTCGAAGGCGTACTCCTCGCTGCTCGCGTTCATCGCGTGCCCGAGCGACGTTAAGGACCTGCTCAAGGTGACGGCGTCCCCCTACCTCTACTCCGGTCCCTCACCGGTCGCCTCGCTGGCGACGGTCCTCGCCGGGTTCGACGTCAACGAGCGACGCGGGGACGAGCTGCGCCGGACCATCTGGCGGCACACCAGCCGCGTGGTCGCGTGCCTCGCGCGGCTCGGCGTCGATACCCCGAACCGCTCGGGATTCCCGATCGTCGAGGTGCCGCTGCGCGATCACCGCCGGATCGCCGAGGTCGGGCGTCTGCTGTTCGAGCGCGGCGTCTACGTGACGCTCGCCGCGTTCCCACTTGTGCCCAAGAACGATGTGGGATTCCGAATTCAGCTCACGGCCGCGAACACCGACGCGGAGGTCGACGCGCTGATCGCCGCGCTCGAGGAGCTCGCGGCGGCCGGCGAGCTTCGTGAGGTACCGCTCACCCTGCAGACCCAGCGGCGACGCGCGGCCTGACCGAACCGAGACATGGCGTGAGATGAGCACCATCGACGCACCGGGATCTGGGGGGGTCGCCGGAGCGTGGCGGCGGCCGCTGTGGCAGGTTTATCTCGCCGTCGCCCTGCTGATGACGGCGCTGTACGTACTCGTGCCGCCATTCAAGGGCTCCGGGCCGCTGATGAACCTGCTCGGGCTCTCAGGCGTGGTCGCCGTCCTCGTCGGCATCCGCCGCAACCGTCCGAAGGCACAGCTGGCGTGGTGGTGCTTCGCCGGCGGCCTGTTCCTGCAGCTCGTCGGCGACACCTACACCTACAGCTACCGGATCCTGTTCAAGGCGAGCATCCCGTTCCCCTCGTGGGGCGACGCCGTCTATCTGTGCGTCTATCCGCTGCTGATGTGGGGCCTGTTGCTGCTCGTGCGCCGCCGCAACCGGGGGGGCGAGGACAGCGCTGCCGTAATCGACTCGCTGATCATCACGCTCGGCCTGTCGCTGCTGGTGTGGATTTACCTGATCACCCCGTACATCCACGATGCCTCGATGTCGCTCGTGCCCAAGCTGGTGTCGATTGGCTACCCGGCAGGGGACATCATCCTGCTCGCAGCCGCGATCAGGCTCGCCGTGGACGGCGGCACGCGCAAGCCCGCCTTCTACCTGCTGATCTCGAGCATCGTCGCTGTCCTGGTCACGGACTTCGTCTACGGGGTCATGACGCTCGACAACACATATAACCACCAGTTCTGGCTGGACAGCGGCTGGATCTACCTGTACGTGGGGTGGGGCGCGGCGGCGCTGCACCCGTCGATGCGCCAGCTCGACCAGGCCGAGCCCAATCGCGAGCCGCGTCTGACCCGCGCCCGCCTCGCGCTGCTCACCGGCGCCACGCTGATCGCGCCGGCGATCGAGCTCGTGAAGGAGTCGCAGCGCAGTAACGTCGACCTGATCGTCACGATCGCCGCCTCGGCGGTCCTGTTCGGATTGGTCGTCCTGCGGATGGCCGGCCTCGTGCGCCAGCGCGAGCGCTCGGTTGCGCGCGAGCACACGCTGACCGACGCCGGTGGCCTGCTCGTCTCGGCGAGCTCTCGCGAGCAGATCGCCGCGGCCGCCCTCCAGGCGCTACGGTCGCTCGTCGGCCCCAGCGTGAGCCCCCGCCTCTGCCTGTTCGACGAGGAACAGGTGCGGGTGTTCGCCCCTGCCGGCGACGGCCACCGCGTCGCCGATTGGACCGCACCGCTCACCTCATCGCCGCTCCCCCCCGTAGCGGATGGCGAGCCGCCGGCGCCGAGCGCCGAGCTGCACGATCACCTCAAGCTGGCCGACGGCGAGCGGCTGTGGACCCTCGAGCTCTCGGTGCGGAGCGCCACCGGCGGCCTGCTGATCATCGCCGGCGAGTCGGCAGCGGTCGAGGCCGCGCTGAGCGGGCTGCGCACGCTCGCGACCCAGGTGTCGCTCGCGCTCGAGAGCGCGGTCCTCACCGAGGAGATGCACCGGCAGGCGACCGAGGCATGGATCAGCTCGCTTGTCGAGAACTCCAGCGACCTGATCACAGTGCTCGACGCGAAGACGAACGTTGTCTACCAGAGCCCCTCGATCGAGCGCGTGCTCGGCTACCGGCCGGAGGAGATCGCCGGCGGGCCGTTCGAGCGCCTCCTGCATCCGAGCGAGAAGGGCCGGCTTTTGCGCCGGCTGATGGAGAGCGGCGCCGCCGCCCGCGGCCAGGGGAACGCCGTCGACTGCCTGCTGGCCCACAAGGACGGCAGCCTCCGTCATTTCGAGATCGTGCACACCAACCTGCTCGACGACGGACGCGTGCAGGGCGTCGTGCTCAACGGTCGCGACGTCAGCGAGCGCAAGGCGTTCGAGGAGCAACTCGCCCACCAGGCATTCCACGACCCGGTCACGCACCTGGCCAATCGGGCGCTGTTCAGCGAGCGCGTGCGTCACGCCGTGGCCCGGTCGCTGCGCGAGCACGTCGGCATGGCGGTCGTCTTCCTCGACCTCGACGACTTCAAGACCGTCAACGACAGCCTCGGACACGCGGCCGGCGACCGCGTGCTTCTGGAGGTCGCGCGGCGCCTCGCCGGGATCACCCGTGGAGGTGACACCGCGGCACGGTTCGGCGGCGACGAGTTCGCCGTACTGCTCGAGGACGTCGAGGGTCCACAGGCCGCCGCCGAGGTCGCCGAGCGGATCCTGGCGGCGCTCGCCGAGCCCCTGCACCTAGAGCAGAAGGATGTGATCCTCCGCGCCAGCCTCGGGATCTCGGTCGCCGAGGCCGACCTCCCGACCGACGCCGAGGAGCTCGTGCGCAACGCCGACGCGGCGATGTACATCGCCAAGGCGGAGGGCAAGGGCGGCTACCGGTTGTTCGAGCCGGCGATGCACGAGCGCGTGCTGGCACGCCTCGAGCTGAGAGCCGACCTGCAGCGGGCGCTCGCCGAGCAGCAGTTCGAGCTCTACTACCAGCCGGTCGTGCGCCTGCAGGATCGCAGCGTCACCGGCCTCGAGGCACTGCTGCGCTGGCACCATCCCGAGCGCGGGATCGTCCCACCCGACGAGTTCATCCCGTTTGCCGAGGAGAGCGGGCTGATCGTCCCGCTCGGCCGCTGGGTGCTGCAGGAGGGATGCCTGCGCGCCCAGTCGATCCGCGCGATGAGCGGCTACGAGCACATGTCGATCTGCATCAACCTCTCGGTCAAGCAGCTGTTCCACAACGACATCGTCGCCGACGTCGCGGACGCCCTCGCCGCGTCCGGGCTCGAGCCGGGCGCGCTGACGCTCGAGATCACCGAGTCGGTGATGATGACCGACACCGTGCTCGCGGTGCAGCGCCTCGCCGACCTGAAGGCGCTCGGCGTCCGGCTCGCGATGGATGACTTCGGCACCGGCTACTCGTCGCTCAGCTACCTCAGCCGCTTCCCGATCGACGTGCTCAAGATGGACCGCTCGCTGCTGGCGGCCGGCGAATCCCCGGTGACGTCGGGACTCGCAAGCGCCGTCCTCGGACTCGGGCAGACGTTCGCGATCGACGTGATCGCGGAGGGAATCGAGTACCCGGAGCAGTGGACGACCCTGCGTGACCTCGGGTGCGAGCTCGGGCAGGGCTTCTACTTCGCCAGGCCCATGGAGCAGGATCGCATCGTGGCCTACCTCGAGGCGCAGGCCTCGGAGGTCGACGCCGCCGCCCCCGGCCCCTTATCCGCATAGTCGCCGATGCACTCCGGCTACGAGCGGCTCGACCGCGAGGGCGGCTTCAGCCGCGTCCGGATCTTCGCGCCGCTCGCGCACCGCGACTTCAGTCTTCTGTGGAGCGGCATGTGCGTGTCGCTGGCGGGCGACGGCCTGTTCCTCGTCGCGCTCGCCTGGCAGGTGTACGCCCTCTCGAACGCACCGACCGCGCTCGCGACCGTCGGGATCGCGATCACGGTACCGACGATCGTGTGCCTGCTGCTCGGCGGCGTGGTCAGCGACCGCTTCGACCGCCGGCGTGTGATGCTGATCGCCGACTGCGCCCGCGCGGCGGCGGTCGGGACGATGGCGATCCTGTCGATCGCCGGATCGCTCGAGCTCTGGCAGGTGATGGCGCTCGGAGCGCTCTACGGGACCGGCACCGCGTTCTTCGACCCCTCTTTCGACGCGATCGTGCCGGAGGTGCTGCCGAGCTCCGCGCTCGCCCAGGCGAACTCGCTCGATCAGCTCGTGCGGCCGCTCGCGCTGAGGATCGTGGGACCGGCTCTGGGAGGCGTGCTCGTCGCCGTGATCGGCGCCGGATGGGCGTTCGCGCTCGACGCCGCCTCGTTCGCCGTCTCGGCGGCGGCGCTGGTCGCGATGACGCCCCACCCCCACCCCGGCGGCGGCGGTGATCGCTCCTTCACCCGCCAGATCGGCGAGGGCCTGCGCTACGTGCGCAGCCACCCGTGGCTCTGGGCGACGTTCGCGAGCGCGGCCGTCGCCTACCTGCTGTTCATCGGTCCCACCGAGGTCCTCGTTCCGTTCATCGTCAAGAACCAGATGCGAGCCGGCGCCCTCGGCCTCGGCCTCGTTTACGCGACCGGCGGCCTCGGTTCGCTGCTCTGCGCGATCCTGTTCGCCCAGCACGGCCTACCGCGTCGCGTGATCACGTTCACCTACGGAGTCTGGACGCTCGCCACGCTCACGGTCGCCGGGTACGGCATCGCGCGGGCGTTGTGGGGCCTGATGCTGACGAGCCTCGTGTTCAACTCGCTGGAGACGGTCGGCACGATCACCTGGGCCACCGCGAAGCAGAGCAACGTCCCGGGGTCGCTGCTCGGCCGCGTCTCGAGCCTGGACTGGCTGATCTCGATCGGACTGCTGCCGCTCTCCTACGCGCTGACGGGCCCCGTCAGCGCCGCCGTCGGCGTCCGCACGACGCTGATCGGCGCCGGCGTGCTGGGCGCCGCGGTCACGTTCGCCGCGTTGCTGGTGCCCGGTGTACGCTCGATCGAGCAGCTCGACGACTTGCCCGGGACCGTGTCGACACCTGCGGCTTGAGCGCGTCACCGTCGGCGGTGCACCGTCGCCTCGCCGAGCAGCCCGGCCTACGATTCACGCATGGCAACGACCGACCAGGAGCTGATGCAGGACGCACTGGCCCGAGAGACCGACGCGCAGCGCGCGCTGCTGGCGGGGGATCGCGACGCGGCCGGGGAGGCTTTTGCGGCCGCCGCCGGGCTCTACCGCGAATCGTGGGAGGCGGCCCCGCCCGGGAGCTTCGGCCGCCTGATCGGCATGCTCAAGGCCGCCGTGCTCGCCGGCCGCGCCGAGGAGGCGGCCCGGTATGCGCAGGCGGCACTCCCCTCGCACGGTGACCCCGCCTGGGAATCGCCGACGTCCGCCTATGCCCGCGCGCTCACCGCGCTGATCAGCGGCGACGACGGCGCCGCCGCCACCTGGGCGTCGCGCATGCGCGAGGGCCCGCCGGCGTTCGCGCGCACCGCTGAGGCGATCATCGCGGTGGCGCGGGACGACCGCGCCGCCTACGAGCAGGCGCTGGCCGGGATCGTGCACGACTTCGAGCAGCGCACCGAGCATCTCACGGGCGTCGCGATCGCGGATACTGCGCTGATGCTGCAGCGGCTCGCTGCCGAGCGCGGCCTGCGGGCCGCGATCGAGAGCGACGTCCTCCCCGCGGAAGCCGGCTGAGCCGCCTGGCACCGTGCCCGCGCGCGATCAGAAGCCGGTTGAGCCGAAGCCGCCGTCGCCGCGCTGTGAGGTGTCGAGCTCGCCTACCTCCCGCACGTCCGGCGCGCTCACATCGACGAGCACGAGCTGGGCGATCCGGTCGCCCGCCGCGATCGCGTATGCGTGGTCGCGATCGGTGTTGAGCAGCAGCACGTGCAGCTCGCCCCGGTAGCCCGCGTCGATCAGCCCGGGTGCGTTGACGAGCGCGATCCCGTGACGCGCGGCGAGACCGGAGCGCGGCAGCACGAGCCCAGCCTGTCCCTCGGGGATCTGCACGGCGATCCCGGTGCGCAGCGACGCCCGCGCGCCCGGCTCCATCACGCAACCTTCGAGCGCGTGGAGATCGAGCCCGGCGTCGCCGGGATGCGCGCGGGTGGGTAGGCGCGCGCCCGGATCCAAGCGCTTGACCGCGACGGCGCGCGCCGGCTCCTGCGCCGCCGCCACCGCTCCTCCTCGCAACGGGCGGTTCGCGGCCATCAGCGGCCATCCTCGGTGCCGGGGCTCCCGTTGCTCGCGCTCCCGTTCGTGCTCAGCGCGAACGGCTCGTAGCGGGCCGCCACGGCCGGGCGCAGCATCGCGGTGACGCGCACGCCCTCGGGCGTCTCCTCCCGCACGAGCTCGCCGTCGAGCTCGTGGAGCTCCGACAGGCGTCCGCCGTCGCGGTAGGGGATCAGCAGCTCGGTGCGCTGCAGGGTCCGCGCGAACTCCCGTTCGATCCGCTCGACCAGCGCGCCCAGCCCCTCACCCGTGAACGCCGAGACGACCACCGCGTCGGGGTGACGGTTGGCGAGCTCGGCGCGGCGCTCATCGTCGATCAGGTCGCCCTTCCCGAGCACGAGCACGCGCGGCGCCTCGCCGGCGCCGATCTCCTCCAGCACGTCCTCGACCGCGCGCATCATCGCCAGCATCTCGTCCTCCGGCGCGGAGGCGTCGACGACGTGGAGGATCACCTCTGCCAGCCGCGTCTCCGCCAGGGTCGCGGCGAATGCCTCGACGAGCTGGTGGGGCAGCTTGCGGATGAACCCGACGGTGTCGGTCAGCAGGTAGTCGCGTCCGCCGGCGCGCAGCACCCGGGTGGTCGGGTCGAGCGTGTGAAACAGCCGGTCGCGCACCCCGACGTCGGAGCCGGTGAGCGCGTTGAGCAGCGTCGACTTGCCGGCGTTCGTATACCCAGCGAGCGCCACCGAGGGCAGCTGCGCGCGGTCGCGCTCGGCGCGCATCACTTCGCGGGTGGAGCGCACACGCGAGAGCTTGCGCTTCAGCGCCGCGATCCGGTCGCGCGCCAGCCGGCGGTCGGTCTCGATCTGCGTCTCGCCCGGTCCACGCGTGCCGATGCCGCCCCCGAGGCGCTCGAGGTGCGACCACAAGCCGCGCATCCGCGCGAGGTTGTACTCGAGCTGCGCGAGCTCCACCTGCAGCTTGCCCTCGGCGCTGTGGGCGTGCGCGGCGAAGATGTCGAGGATCACGGCGGTGCGGTCGATCACCGGCATCCCGAGCGCCTGCTCGAGCTGTCGCTCCTGACGCGGCGAGAGCTCGTCGTCGCAGGCGATCACGTTCGCGTCGGCCTGCGTCGCGAGCGCCTTCAGCTCATCGAGCTTGCCCCGCCCGAGGTACGAGTTGGGGTGCGGCTGCTCGCGCTGCTGCACGAGCTCGCCGACGCTCGCGACCCCGGCCGTGAGCAGCAACTCGCGCAGCTCCGAGAAGTCGTGCTCCTGCGCCTCCTGCGGAGCGGCGATGAGAAACGCCCGCTGCCTCGCCCTGCCGTTGGATCGTCTCGTTTCCACACCACGGATGGTAGTCCGCATGGGGCTGGGCGAAAAAGTCAAGTATGTCTGGACATTTTCGCCCAGAGTCTCCCCCGAGAGTCGCTAGAGGCGACGCAGGCGTTCCACAGCCTCGAGCAACCGTTCGTCCGGCGTCGTCAAGGAGATACGAAAGTACCCCTCGCCCGACGGTCCATACGCACCGCCTGGCGAGATCACCACCGCAGCCTCCTCGAGGACGTGCTCGCAGTACGCGGCCGAGGACGCGAACCCCTCGGGCACCGGCGCCCAGATGTAGATCGTGCCCTTCGGTGGCGTCACCGTCACTCCGGCGTGGGCGAGCGCCTCGCACACGAGATCCCGCCGGCGCGCGTAGACGGCGTTCATGTCGCGCACGTAGGGATCGACCGACAGCGCCAGCGCCGCGGCCCCGGCGAGCTGGACGGCCTCGAACAGCCCCGAGTCGACGTTCGACTTCAGCCGCCAATACTGGGCGATCGCCTCGGCGTTGCCGCTGATCGCCGCGCACCGCCAGCCGGTCATGTTGTAGCCCTTCGACAGCGAGAACACCTCGACGCCGACCTCCTTGGCGCCCGGCGTCGCGAGGAACGACGGCGCCACGTAGCCGTCGTAGGTCGTCTCGCTGTACGCGCTGTCGTGCACGACGAGGAATTCGTGCTCACGGGCGAGCGCGATCACCCGCTCGAACAGCCCGTCCGGGAGGATCGCCCCGGTCGGGTTGTTCGGGTAGTTGATGAACATCAGCCGCGCGCGGCGCAGCGCGTCGGCGTCGATCGCGTCCAGATCGGGCTCGAACCCAAGCTCCGGCACGAGCGGCATCAGCACCGCCTCGGCGCCGGCGAGCAGCGGCCCGCCCGTGTACACGGGGTAGCCGGGATCGGACGCGAGCGCGACGTCGCCCGGGTCCAGGAAGGCGAGGTTGAGGTTGAAGATGCACTCCTTCGCGCCGAGTGCGGGCATCACCTCGGTGTCCGGATTCAGCACAACACCGAAGCGCCGCGCGTAGAACGCCGCGATCGCCTCGCGAAATTCGGCGCGACCGCGGTTGCTCGGGTACGTGTGCGTGCTCGGGTCGTCGATCGCCGCGTGCGCCGCGGCGACGATCGGCGCGTAGGTCGGCGTGTCAGGGTCGCCGATCCCGAGGCTGATGACGTCGATCCCCGCGGCGCGCTTGGCCGCGATCTTGCGCTCCAGCTCGGCGAACAGGTACGGGGCGATCTGGTCAAGGCGCCTACTCGGTCGCATGCAGCTCCTCCACGAACTCGGGGGCGAGCGCGCCCGCGAACACGGGCACCGCCCAGCCACTCAATCTGATCTCCAGCTCCTCCCCCACCTCCACCTCCAGCTCGCCGCCGTCGAGCTGGACGCATGCCGGCGAGCGACCGCCGGCCAGCACATGGGCCACCGCGGCGCCGGTCGCGCCGGTGCCGCTCGCCGAGGTCTCACCGACGCCCCGCTCGAAGATCCGCGCGCGGATCCGGTTCGGCGCGAGCACCGCGTACCACGACACGTTCGTGCGGTTCGGGAACAGCTCGTGGTGCTCGATCGGCGGGCCGATCGCGCCGAGATCGAGCGCCTCCAGCTCATCCTGGGAGCCGACCACGATCACGCACTGCGGGTTGCCGACGGCGACGTGCTGAAAGCGCCACTCGCGGCCGGCGGCGCTCAGCACGCCGGCGCCCCGCGGGGCGCCGGCGGGATAGTCCGCGCTCTGCAGGGCGGCGGCCCCCATGTCGATCGTGGACGTCGAATCCGACGTGACGCGGGCGCGGATCTCCCCCGCAGCCGTCAGCAGCGAGAAGCGCTCCTCACGCGTCCAGCCGCGGCGGCGCAGGTAGAGGATCGCCTCGCGCGCGCCGTTGCCCGACAGCGCGGACTCCGACCCGTCCGGGTTGAAGATCCGCATCCGCGCGACGGCGCCGCTCCCCGGCGACGGCTCCAGCAGCAGGATCCCGTCGCTGCCGACGCCGGTGTGCGAGGCGCAGATTCGCCGGATCCGGGGCGGCGTGAGCTCGAACGGCAGCGCCCGTCGCTCGAGGATCATGTAGTCGTTGCCGAGCGCGTGCCACTTCTCGAAGTCCACGGCGCGGGAGTTTAGGGGCCCGGCTCGTCGCGTCGCTCGCGCCAGTCCCCGGCTGGCCGGGGTTCGGTGCGAAGCGCGGCGCTGTAGGGTCCGCGCCCCATGAGCGCCCGACTGCGGTCCGTGCCGCTGCCGATCATCCTGCTGGCGGTGCTGTCCGTGCTGTCGCTCGGCGCTCGCGCGGCGTGGCTCGGCTACCCGTGCCAGGGGCCGTGCACGACGGCCGATCAGCACCTGCTGGTGTTCGACGAGGTCTACTACGTCAACGCCGCGCGGGTGATCGCCGGGATCACGCCGCCGCCCGGCTCACACTACGCGCTCGCGCCGCTTGGTGACGATCCCAACTCCGAGCACCCGCAGCTCGTCAAGCTCGCGATCGCAGCCGGCATCGAGCTGTTCGGCGACGGACCGCTCGCCTGGCGGCTCGGCAGCCTGATCGCCGGCTCGATCGCGATCCTCGGCATGTGGGCGCTCGCGCGCGCCGCCGGCGCGGGGCGCTGGCTTGCGTTCGGCGCAGCCGGGCTGATGGCCACCGACAACCTGCTGCTCGTCGCCGGCCGGATCGGGACGCTCGACATCTACGCCGTCGCCGCGATGGTGTGGGCGATTGCCCTCTACGCGCGACGAAGAACCGTCGCGGCCGCGGTCGTGCTCGGGATCGGGGCCGCGTGCAAGGAGGTCGCCGTGTACGCGCTGCTCGTCGCGCTGCTCTACGAGTGCTTCACCGCGCTGCAGGCGCGGCCACCCCGTCGCGAGCTTGCGTGGGCCGCCGGGCGCGTCGCGGTGCTGGCAGCCGGCGCGGCCGCCGTGTTCATCGGTCTGCTCGCGCTGATGGGCGCGATCGCGCCGCCGTATGACCCCGGCACGGGGGCGCTCGTGACCGGCGGCGCGATCGGCCACCTGGGACACATGATCAGCTATGCGGCGACGCTCACGAGCCCGAACGGCCCGCAGGGGATCGCCTCCTACCCGTGGGAGTGGCTGGTCGACTACAAGCCGATTGTCTACCTCAGCATCTCCCCCGGCCATCCGTCACCGGCGTTCGTTCACGACCATCCCGAGTCGCTGTTCCTGGGCATGATCAACCCGGTGATCATGCTGCTCGCGCTGCCGGCGCTCGGGCTGGCGGCGTGGCGGATCTGGCGGGAGCTGCGGTTCCGGCGTCCGGCCCGCGGGCCGGACGCCGGCAAGAGCGCGTCGCCGCCCTCGGATCTGACGCGTGGCGCGGCCGCGACGCTCGGCCTCGCGTGGTTCCTCGGCACGTGGGTGCCGTTCGAGGCGCTCAGCCTCTTCCTGGCGCGAACGAGCTACCTGTACTACATGATCATCGTCATGCCGGGCATCTATCTGGCCGTCGCGGCGCTCGTGCTGACCCTGAGACGGTGGCGGTGGATCGTCTGGGTGTACGTCGTCGCGGTCGTCTCGGCGGCGGTGATCATGTACCCGTTCGTGCCGATCAACTGGTGAGCTTCGCGGCGAGCGACCCCCGGCGCGCGCCGATCAGCCGCTGAGCCACAGCTCGAGCAGCTCGTGCGCGACCGCCTCCGGCGGGCGCCCGGCGATGTCGATCACGCGGACGCCCGCGAGCTTGCGCATCCAGGTCATCTGCCTGCGCGCGAAGTTGCGCGTACGCCGCTTCATGCCGTCGATGTCCCCGGCGAGCAGCTCCTCGAAGCCGAGTGCCTTGCGCGCCGTGAGGCTCGCTCCGGCACTGCTCGCCCGCCGGACCTCCTCGAGTGCGCCCGCCGCGATCATCCGATCGACGCGCGCGTCGATCCGGGCGTAGAGCTCCTCGCGCTCGCGCACGAGCCCGACCAGCAGCGTCGGCCGGCGCGTCGTATCGGTCCACAGCTCCGACTCGCCCTCCGGGGGCTCGAGCTCGCCGGCGTCGAGCAGCTCCAGCGCGCGCACGATCCGCTGGCGGTCACCGGGCTCGATCTCGGTCGCCGCCCACGGCGCTCGGCTGGAGAGAATCGCGTGCAGCGCCGCCGGCCCGCGCTCGGCCAGCTCCGAGAGCCAGCGCTCCCGCACGCCCTCGGGGGGCGGCGGCCGCAGGCTCAGCTCGGTGAGCGCCGCGCGCAGGTAGAGGCCGGTCCCGCCGACGACGATCGGCCGCTGCCCGGCCGCGAGCAGCGCGTCGATCTCCGCGTGCGCCAGCTCGGCGTACTGTCCGGCGCTGAACACTGCGTCGACGGGCAGGAAGGAGGTCAGCCGGTGCTCGAGCTCGGCGCGCTCGGCCACGCCCGCGGCTCCGGTGAGCACCTCGAGCCCGATGTAGACCTGCAGCGCGTCCGCGGACACCGCGACGGGGCGCTCGCCGCGCACGCGCAGCTCTCGCGCGAGCGCGACCGCGACCGCGGTCTTGCCGACGCCGGTCGGCCCGAACAGCGCGATGACCTCCCGGCTCCGCATGCGTGCAGTATCGTGGCAGCGTGCCGCCAGGGGGTGAAACGCGTCAAGCGCTGCGACTCGCCGGCGCGCGCGTGCTCCTGACCGGCGCGACCGGTGGCCTCGGTGAGGCGATCGCCCGCGCGCTGCACGCGCGCGGCGCGCAGCTGACGCTCACCGGGCGGCGCCTGGAGGTGCTCGAGCCGCTCTGCGCGCAGCTCGCCGCGCGCGCGATCTCCTGCGACCTCGCACAGCGCGAGGAGGTCGAGCGCCTGATCGAGCAGGCCGGCGAGATCGACATCCTGATCGCCAACGCCGCGCTCCCCGCCAGCGGCGAGCTGACCGCCCTGACGGCGGCCCAGCTCGACGCGATCCTCGACGTCAACCTGCGTGCGCCGATCATGCTTACGCGGGCGCTCGCGCCCGGGATGATCGAGCGCCGACGCGGCCACCTCGTGTTCATCTCATCACTCGCCGGCAGGACCGCCTCCACGACATCCTCGATGTACAGCGCGACGAAGTTCGGCATGCGCGGGTTCGCGCTCGGCCTGCGCGAGGACCTGCATCCCGCGGGTGTCGGCGTGTCCGTGATCGCGCCGGGGTTCATCCGCGACGCCGGCATGTTCGCGGACACCGGCGTGAAGCTGCCGCCGGGGATGGGCACGAGTGCCCCGTCTGAGGTCGCGGACGCTGTGATCGGCGCGATCGAGCACAACCGCGGTGAGGTCACCGTCGCGCCCGTGCTCGTCCGCGTCGGCGTGACGCTCGCGACGCTCGCGCCGTCACTCGCCTCGACCGTCAAGCGCCTCGCGGGCGGCGACAGGGTCGCCGGCGAGATCGCCGCGAAGCAGATCCCGAAGCGGCCCTGAGCCGCCTCAGCCGGCCGTCCGCCTGGTCGGCGCCTCCCGCCCATCGTGCGCGCTGTCTGGCGCCTCCCGGTCGTCGTGGGCGCTGTCCGGCGCCTTCCCGCCGTCGTGTGCGCTGTCCGGCGCCACCTCGCCGTCGTGTGTGCTGTGCGGCGCCACCTCGCCGTCGTGTGTGCTGTGCGGCGCCACTGAGTGGTCGGCCGTGCCGTCTCGCGCGCCGTCGGTGACGACTGGGTGCTCGCCGGTGACGTTCGCGAGCGCCTCGATGATCTCGTCCGCCAGCTTGGCCCCGTCGGCTGCGTGCTCGGGCGTCGCCTGGACGCGCACGACCACCTGGTCGCCGTCGATCTCCTCCAGCATGATGTCCGGACCGGGCGGCCGCGTCTCGGTGGAAATCGCACTCGCCAGGATGGCCTGAACCTGGCTCGGCCTGGTCCCGGAGCTGAGCCGTACCCGGACGTCGACCCCCTTCGGCTCGCGCAGTGGCACGACGACGGCGGAGAGCACGACGCTGTTCGGGATCATGCTCCGGTCCTCGCCACGCGCGAGCGTCGTGTAGAGCAGCCCGAGCGAGCTCACGATCCCCTCGGTGAAGCCGCCGACGGCGCCGGCCTGGAGGCGTACGCGCTCGCCGACCTGGAACGGGCGCGCGGTCAAGAGCACCATGCCCGCGAACAGGTTGCCGAGCGTCTGCTGGGCGGCGAGGCCGAGCACGACGGCCGTGAACGCGCCGCCGACGGCGAGCGTCGCCGGGTTGATCCCACCGATGTACAGGGCGCCGAGCACGGTCGCGGCGACCGCCACGAAGCGGGTCAGGAACTCGACCGTTCCGGCCATCGATGGATCCATGCGCTTGAAAAACGTCGGCGCGATCAACGCGATGTCACGCGACATGAGCCAACCGAGGATGAGCACGGCGACTGCGGCGAGGAGGTCGAGGGGTGTCTCGCCGATGAACCACGACTGCCCCTTCTTGAGGTTGTTAAGGTGATCGATGGCCAGGGCGTGTGCGACCACGACCGCGATCAGGAGCGGAACGAGCAGCGCGAGATCGCGCCAGGCGCGTCGTGCGGCGTGCTCGTCGACCTCGAGCGAGAGCCCGGCGGCCTCCCACGCCTCGCTGCGCGTCTCGAACATGCCGTTGTGGCGCATCTCGCGCAGGCGTTTGGGCTCTTGCTTGCGCTTTCGCTTGCTCACGGGATCCAGCATAGCCGGGGCTCTCTCGCCCCCAGAGCACGCCGGCCGTCGGGCTCCCCGGCTGTTGCGGCGCAGGTCAGGCGGCCGGCTCCATCAGCGCCCCGAGCTCGCGCAGCTGGCGCTGGACGCCGCCGCAGACCTGCTCACAGAGGTCGAAGACGCCGGGGTCACCGATCGCGTAGCGCGCGTGGTTGCCGTCCTTGCGACGGGTGACCATGCCCGCCGCATGGAGGATCCCGAGGTGCTTGGAGACATTCTGCTGGGAGGCGCCGAGCGCCTCCTGCAGCTCGCCGACGGTCGCCTCGCCCTGACGCAGCTGGTCGAGCAGCTTGATCCGCATCGGTTCGCCGAGGACACGGAAGCGCTGCGCGACGAGCTCGATCAGCGGCTCGGGCAGGGGGTGTCGGACGGTGCTCGTGCGGGCGGTGTCGGTCACGTTACGGGCGGTGTCGGTCACGTTACGGGCGGTGTCGGCACGTTACAGGCGATTATACCCAATCGTACCATCAAACGCTTGTGTAGTTGACAGGCTGTCCCGGATCGGCCGTCACCGCTGCGGCCCCCATCAGGGTCTGGCTCGTTGCATGGCTGATGAGCACGTCGACGAGCTCTCCGGGCTGAGCTTGGCCGGTGAAGTTGACGACCTTGTTGTGGCGCGAGCGTCCGCGCAGACGATCCGGGTCGTTGCGCGACGGTCCTTCGACGAGCACCTGGACCGAGCGGCCGACGAACCGTTGCGCGCGCGCGCTCGCGCAGCGCTGGATCACCTCCACCAGCCGCGTCATCCGCGCCACGCTGACCTCGTGCGGGACCCGTTCGCTGAACGCGGCGGCCTCGGTGCCGCGCCTCGGCGAGTAGATGAACGTGAAGGCGCCGTCGTAGCCGACCTCCTCGGCGACTTGCAGCGTCTGCTCGAAGTCCTCCTCGGTCTCCCCGGGGAAGCCGACGATGATGTCGGTCGTGATCGCGCAGTCGGGCACGTGCTCGCGGATCAGCGCGACGCGATCGAGGTAGCGCTCGCGCATGTAGGTGCGGCGCATCCGCCTGAGCACCGCGTTGGAACCGGACTGCAGCGGCAGATGGATGTGCTCGCACAGCGACGGGAGCTCCGCGTGCGCCCGAATCACGTCCTCGCGCATGTCCTTCGGATGCGGGCTCGTATAGCGGATCCGATCGATCCCGTCGATCGCGTCGATCGTCTCGAGCAGCTGCGCGAACGTCGTGCGCCGGGGGCCGGAGAGGTCGCGGCCGTAGGAGTTGACGTTCTGCCCGAGCAGCGTCACCTCACACACGCCGTCTTCCGCCATCGCCTCGACCTCTGCGACGAGCTCGTCCTGGGGTCGTGAGACCTCGCGTCCGCGCGTGGAGGGCACGATGCAGTACGAGCACGCGCAGTTGCAGCCGACGCTGATCTGCAACCACCCCTGAAAGGGGCGCGCGCGCCGTGCGGGCAGATGGCCGGTGAAGCCCTCGAACTCGAAGTAACCCTGGGCGGTGAGGGAATCGCTCGTGAGGAACTCGGCGAGCTTGTGCACCGGCCCTGGACCGAACGCCACGTCCACGAACGGAAACCGCTCGAACACCTCGTCCTTGAGCGACTGCGCCCAGCAACCGCCGACGCCGACGATCCGCTCGGGCTGTTCGTGCTTGAGGCGTTTGGCCTCGCCGAGGTGCGCGACGAACCGGCTGTCGGCCGACTCGCGGATCGAGCACGTGTTGAACAGGATCAGGTCCGCCGCCCCGCGCTCCGCTGCCTCGGTGTAACCCAGCGACTCGAGCATCCCCTTCATGTGCTCGGAGTCGTGCTCGTTCATCTGGCAGCCGAACGTGGTGAGGTGGTATCGTTTCTGCATAGTCAGGATCAGGGAGTCAACATGGCAAGCTCGGAGAACCCAAAGCATGGCAGACCTCAACGCCGAGCAATCGGCATCGTCCGCGTGTCCCGCGTGTCGGGCCGTGACGGCGAGAGCTTCGCCAGTCCCGACAAGCAGCGCCAACGCATCGAAGTCGAGTGCGAGCGCGATGGCCTAGAGCTGCTGGAGGTCATCCC
>JBKQIR010000220.1:0-7142 GCA_052148275.1 Solirubrobacteraceae bacterium | reverse complement strand
CGACTGGTCCTTGGGAGAGCTTGTCGCTCGGGGAGCAGCGCGATCTGGTCCGCGCCCTGATCAAGCAGGTGTTGATCACTGCGGGCCGTGGGCGCCAGCGCGTCGATGTCCAGGAGATGCCGGACATTGCCGATCCAATCGAGATCCGATGACCTACACAACGTCATCGACGGCGTTGATGGGAGCCGATCGAGCCGACGCGCCCGGCCTCGCTTCGTGGCGGATGTCGTGTGTCCTGCCACGGTTCTGGCGCAAAGTGAGCTCGACGGCTGGAAGGCCCCTTACCCCTGACAGCTGGGCTCGAGCTGGAGAGTTGTTGTTGTCGTGCCAACGCGCGTGACGGTGCGTTCGAGGACGACAGCCGGCGCGTCGCCGTTAGCCAGTGCGGTCTGGGCGTTGTACCGGCCTGCGTGACCCCGTACCGCGCGCAGGTGCAGCACGACGGTGCGCTGTGCCGCAAGGAGAAGTTCGACGGTCACGCGAGCGTCGCTAGCCGCGCGGTCGTTGGCGGTGACTTGTGCGGTGAACCGCAGCGTGCCGGCACGCCTGGCGCGCTGATGGACTTCTGCGACAGTGAGCCTGACGTTAACCGGCGAGCGGGCGAATTCCACCGCGATCGCTACCTGGCTTGCGCCGGCGCCGGCCGCCGGGGTCGCGTCTAGGTGCCATGTGCCGGCGCGGGGCGATCGGACGGACAGGGTGCGGAACAGACCGCTCGCTAACGACGATCCCGCCACGATCGTCTGCGCGGCGTGGCCGCGCGGATCGAGCAAACGCGTTGTCACCCTCGGGTCGGCAAGGACCACGACACTGAGCGTTCCCGCGTCCGGACGAACCGGGATTGCGAGCGCGATCCCCCTTCCGTCTCCAACGGTCGCTGTCTCCCCAGCAGCGAGCGCTGGCATCGACGTCGCGGCCAGACAGGCGTTTCCGGTCGCTGCCGGAGCCACTCCCGCTCGTGCGCGGTCGAACCGGGCATTCTGGGCCCGCACAGTGGCATCCCCCTCAGCAGCGGGCTGTGCGCTCGAGTCGAGCGACCCCTCGTACAAGCCGCCGCCCGCCAATGTCGGCCCCAGCGCCAAATGCGGCATGACATAGCTCTTGAAAGCAGGCTGGGAGCTCGTCATATCGGTATGAAACAACGGCTCGACGGTTCTATCGGGGATATTCCAAAGAGCGCTTGGTACCCCGACGACTCCGTCATTGTCGCGATATCCAGTACAAGAATAGCTGTGGTCGGGGTCGCCTGCCAGGATCGAGAAAGGAACGCCCTCGGCGTTTGTGACCTGCTTATTGAACTGCTTCAGGTAGGCGGGTGTGAGTTGCAGCAAAGGTTGATTGATGGGCGAAAACACGCCGCCGCCCCAGAGGGCCTCTGCTTCTAGCGCCGGATATGCGCAGTCGGAGCCTAGGTTCGGGGTCCCGAGCATCACCAAATGCGAGACCACCGGCCGTCGGTCTCGCAGCGGCGGGCTCGGCATCAGGTTTTGTATGTAATAGCGGGAGATCAGCCCGCCCATCGAGTGCGCGACGATGTCGACATGCTCGGCATCGGTGAGATCACGCACGCTCTGGATGTAACTCGCCTCGACGTTCGCGTTTTGCGCGATCGTGTACCCGGTTCCGAATGGACTGGTGTTCATGACGAGACCCGGAGCGGACGCATCGCCAACTGCATAGCCCTTCCATAGCGGGTTGACTTGCCCAAGAAACCCGCCAGCGCCGTCGACGGCGAGGCCGTAGGCGTTCCAGGTCGCGTAGTTGCTGTTCAGCCCGTGTACGAGGATCACCGGTTTGGGAGCCACATTGAGCGTTGCCGAAGCCTTCGAGCCGTCCGAGAGCGAGACCGCGATGACCCGCTGGGGCATGGGCGTGAAATTCGGGCCCCATGCCAGCCCATTCGTGTCGAGCACCTCGTCGACACTTAGCGAAGAGCCAGCCGGGACGGTGACGTCTGGTTCGGTGGCGCCGACGGTGGCGCTGTCGGTCACCGGATCGCCGAAGCTCACGTCGGTAGTCTGGGCCGCATCGGAGTTGTTCTGCAGCGTCGCTATCACATCGACCTGATTCCCGTCGACCGTGTTCGTGATCGTTTCAGTGTTGCCGCTGGCGACGTTCAGCTGTTGGAACGTGACGGCCGTGACGAGGTCGCCTTCCTCGGGTCCCTGGCGCCCGAGCAGTTGAGCCGAGGCGAGCGCTCCCTCGAGAGAGAAGTACCCCGAGGCGCCCGGGGCAAGGGCCGGGCTGAAGTCGACTTCTGCAGAATCAGGCAGAGACGGGTCGGTTACGAACGATGTCCCAGGTCCTTCGTAGCCGGTGGGTCCGTAGGGGCACCCCGCCGACCCGTTCCAGGCTGCGTAGTCGCCGCTGCAGATGCCATCGCCGTCAAATTCGGACAGGCCAGAACCGGGCCCGGAGACCGTGATCGCCGTCACCGGCGTGTTCGAGTCGTTGACGATGCCGACCAGAGTGTCGTCGCTGCCATCGAACGGTCCCACAGAAGGATCGTTGTCAACGCTGATGCTGTCATCCGGGTTGACAACAAGCAGAATTTCGCAGCTCTGCGAGTCGTTGATCGCGGGGCATTGCGTGAACGGCGGCGTGGGAGCGCTCGGCGTCTGTGCGACAGCGATCGCTTGGCTGAATGCCACGACCATGCTCGCAAGCACGCCGACGAGCAGCGCTTCGAATCCCCAACGTCTGCGGTTCCGGTCCATCCACGGCGGAGCATATCAGCGCAACCCCAACGACTTTTACGGACGTGACGCATACACTTACGGGGCGTGCGGTTTGCAGTGGCCGGACGAGATTTGGCCCGAGCCGACGCTGCTTTCCGAGTCAGGCGATCCTGACCGTGCTGGCGCTCCGCCGTGCCTGCGGACGTCGCCGGCGGCGGACCGTGCGACGACGATCCTGTACGTGGCCAGAGGCGACGCACGCAACGAGCGGTCGCGATGGCGGTGCACTCATCAGGCACAGGCTCGCCGGGGTGGGTCGCAGCCGCGGTCAGCTTTTGGATGGCGCGCGGACGAGCAGAGAGAACTACCATCCACGCACAGCACCACCGCCGACTCGGGCGGATCGATGTACGGGCCGTCGATGTCGTAGACCTTCTCGACGAACAGCGGGTCGCTGGAGAGCTTGAAGCTTTCGGTGCGGTGTGGCTGGAGCCCGAACGCCCGCCAGATACGCCCGATCGTCGACTTCCAGAGCCCCGAGCGTTCGGCCGTCCTGGAGCGCGACCAGTGCGCCGCGTTTTTGGGCACCGACTCCAGTGTCGTGACGACGACTTTCTCGACGTCCTCGGCGGTGAGCGTCGCCGGACGACCCGGACGCGGCTCATCACACAGCCCGTCCAGCCGCAGCTCACAAAACCGCCGACGGCAGTTCCCGACTGTCGCCGCTGAGACCCCGCACGTAGCAGCGACATCCTTGCTTGCGTGTCCCTCAGCGCACGCCAACACAATCCGCGAGCGCAACGCCAACGCCAACGCCAACGCCAACGCCAACGCCAACGCCAACGCCAACGCCAACGCCAACGCCAACGCCAACGCCAACGCCAACGCCAACGCCAACGCCAACGCCAACGCCTGAGAAGACTACGGCCGCCGTTCTCAGCCCGACGAACGCGCGCCCTCCGCGATACTGCTTTTAGACACGGGCGTCTCCACCGACGAGCAGAACCTCGCGCTGCAGCTCGACTCGCTCAAGCAAGCCGGCTGCCGCCGCGTGTTGAAGACGTCGGCTCCGGGTCGCTCAAGCACCGACCTCGCGCTCGATGAGCAAGGCGACCAACCGGGCCCGGTGCTCGGGGCCGTGTCACGAGGGGCAAAGTAGCGATCTCGCCCGCGCTCAGCGACGAGCAGCTGCGCCAGGCGCGCGCGATGATCGCCGGCGGCGAGCCCAAGGCCGCGGTCGCCCGCACGCTGCGCATCGGACGCACCACGCTCGACCGCCATCTCGCCGCCGCCGAGAACCTCGACCAAGCCGCGTAGGATCGGTGACGTGTCGGCCGCCGTCGGCGAGGTCCTCGGCGACACGTCGCATTACAGCTGAGCCTCTCCTCGCAGCGTCAGATCGCGGACCAGAAGTTCCTCAATGCCGCCGCTCCGGCCGCAGGGTCCTGGAGCATCCACCAGTGCCCGAGCCCTTGAAGCACCGCCACGTCGGCGCCCGCCTGCTCGGCCGCCCATCGGGCTCGCGCTTCGCCGCCCGTGTACTGGTCCTCGGTGGGGATGATCACCAGGCCGGGACGGGCCCTGGCGGCTTCGAGCCGTCGGCCGAGCTCCGCCATTGCCGGTTGGGCAGCTGAGCGGTAGAGAGCCAGAATGCAACGGCCCATCGTCTGGTCGCGTGCCTCCGCCACGGCTCGGGCGACCGAAGGGGTCATCCCCAGGGACTCGAATAATGAGGCTCGCTCCCCGACCGGCGCGGACACCGTCCCGGCTACCGCTTCCTCGCCCGCACCGGGCGTCTGCCACACCTGGGCCAAGTCGTGCCACTGATAGTCGGGCGCGAGACAGCCGCCGATGTCGATCGACCACGATCGGATCAGGTCAGGGCGTTCGATCCCGACTCGTACGACGTGGCCACCGCCCCAGTCGTGACCGACCAGATCGACCTGGGCGTCCTCCTTCTCGAGCTCTGAGACCAACCACGCCGCGTACTCGTCGGCGGTGGCGCCGAATCCCTCCGGGACCGGAGCGCCGAAGCCGGGAGGGGAGAGGGTCAGCACATCCGGATGGGCCAGGGCCGCGACCATGGGCTGCCAGATCGCGGCCGTCTCCGGGTTGCCGTGAACCAGAACCGCCCGGGTCACGGACGTCTCCGGTTCTGCTCGAACTTGTCGAGCCACCGGCGCTGTCCTTCATCCTCGCAGCTGGAGCTCATCGATCTGCCAAGGCAGATCGCTAATCAGCACTGCGATCGTGTCCTCACGATTCATGCTCAATCAATACCTGAATCCCCGTGGCCATGTCCGTTAGCCGCAAGGAGAGGGCCTTGTACCTGGCGTTGACGCGTTTGGCGGATCCCGCAGATCGGCAGGTGATGCTCAAGGCTCGTGTCGTACTGGAGCGGTTCAGGTGAGACTCGTCCACACGGTCTTCGTCTCGAGGTAGGCCTCGAGGCCCTCGCGACCATGCTCGCGGCCTACGCCGGAGGCCTTGTATCCCCCGAATGGGGCGCCGGCGTCGGTTTTGGACCAGCAGTTCACGTACACCGTGCCTGCCCTCAGGAGTCCCGCGAGCGTGTGGGCGGTGGCGACGTCGCGGGTCCACACTCCAGCCGCCAAGCCATAGTCGGTGTCGTTCGCACGCGCTGCCACCTCTTCGAGGGACTCGTACGGCATCGCCACAAGCACCGGGCCGAAGATCTCCTCTCGCGCGATCTTGAGATCGTCGCTGGTGGCGGTGAACAGCGTTGGTTGGACGAAGTAACCCTCCCGAGAAACAGCCGCCTCGTCGCCGGCGACGAGTTCTGCCCCTTCGGCGCGGCCGGATTCGATGTAGGACAGGACTCGCTCGTGTTGCTCGCGCGAGATGACCGGGCCGAGCTCTGTGTCCGGGTCGAGGCCGGGCCCGAGGCGGGTCGCTCGCGCCCGCGCGGCCAATCCCGCCACCACCTCGTCGAATTGGTCGCGGTGGACGTATAGGCGGCTGCCTGCGTTGCATGCCTGGCCCGAGTTGAAGTAGATCGCCTGAAATGACCCAGCGATCGCAGCGGCGAGGTCCGCATCCGGAAGGATGATGTTCGGCGACTTGCCGCCAAGCTCGAGCGTGACGCGCTTGAGCGCTCGGCCGGCCTTCGCGGCGATCTCCCGGCCGACCTCGATCGACCCGGTGAACGCGATCTTGTCCACGTTCGGGTGCTCGACGAGCGCTGCGCCGGTCTCCCCGTCGCCGGTGAGGACGTTGATCACCCCCGCCGGGATCCCGGCCTCGAGCGCAAGCTCCCCGAGCCGCAGTGCTGTCAGTGGAGTCTGCTCAGCCGGCTTGAGGACAACGGTGCAGCCAGCCGCGAGTGCCGGCGCGAG
Source organism: Solirubrobacteraceae bacterium (assembly GCA_052148275.1). Lineage (GTDB taxonomy): Bacteria > Actinomycetota > Thermoleophilia > Solirubrobacterales > Solirubrobacteraceae > Palsa-465. The sequence continues at coordinate 1,108 of JBKQIR010000220.1, read as the reverse complement.
CTTCCACGAGGCCATCAGCAGGGGGAAGTTCCAGGGGATGATCTGTGCGCAGACGCCGACCGGCTCCTTGCGTGTGTAGCAGAGCATGTCCGGCTGCCTGACAGGGATCGTGGCGCCGTACAGGCGTTCGGGCCAGCCGGCGAAGTTCCGCAGGTGCGCGACGGTGTAATCGACGTCGACGGTCTTGGCGATCCGTAGGGGCTTACCGTTGTCGAGTGACTCGAGCTGCGCGAGCTCGTCGGCAAACGACTCCACCAGATCCGCGAACCGGTTGATCAGCCTTGCACGCTCGGCGGCGGGCGCCCGGGGCCACGGCCCCTCATCGAATGCTCGCCTCGCTGCCCGCACCGCTCTGTCGACGTCAGCGGCGCCGGCCTGCGCAACTGCCGTGATCGGTCGTGCTGTCGCCGGATCGACCGTCTCGAAGGTGCGGCCGTCCGCTGCAGGCAAGCGCTCGCCGTCGATCAACAGCAACTGCGCGCGCGACGCAAACGCACGCGCCGGCTCCGAGAGCCGATCGGGAAGCGTAAGGAGGGACATCGGGGACTCCATTCGACAAAGCGGCGGAGAAAGACCATTCAAGACAGTCGGCGCCCAGCAGCGCGACAGCGATCGTACCGCGCGATCGGTGGGACGCCAACGCCACCCCTCACGATTCACGCAACGCCGCCGGGGGTGTGTGACCAGCTTCTCGCTGGACGGCACGCAGGTCGCCGCGCCGCGGTCGGCTCCGCGAGGGGCAGCCGAAAGTCAGCGCGCGCAGATGCGCAGCTAGTCGTCGCTGCACGAGTCCGGCATCACACCACACCAGCGCCGAACCTCTTCCGTCGCCTGTCCACCACCTACCCGCCATCTAACACGTCGGATGAGCCGCGAGCGTCGGGCCTACTTTGCGGCTGCGGACAGCTACCCAACGAGAGGGCCCTGGGCTCACGACCCGGGCTGTCGGTCACGCGAGCCCCACACGAGCTCGGATGATCGCTTACTTATCCGGCGGCCCTGTGTCAAGGCTCATCCTGGTTGCGTTTGGTTTATGTCATCGTTTGGGGGGTGGGTGGGAGCGTTGGGTCGGGCGGATGGTTTGCGCGCGGGCGCCCATGCTTACTTC
>JBKQIR010000219.1:0-36941 GCA_052148275.1 Solirubrobacteraceae bacterium | reverse complement strand
ACGCGCCCGCCCTCACCATCCAGCATCTCGCTCAACACCCCCGCGAAAGCGAAGAAAGCCTACCCAGCCCAAGCAAACCCAGCCCGGCCCACCAGGCAGACTCACCTACGATCACCCTCGGAGCCTCGGTTTTGATCCGATCGATCTGGTGGTTGTTGCCATCAACGAGCGCGACCCATGCCCGCTCGTGGTTGGGGTCGCGGCGCTCGGCTTCGTCGAAGATGTCGGCCACGACGCTGGCGGCGTCCTCGACCACGGAGGCGGTCAGCCACTTGTTGGTGGCCTTCGGCGCTGGCAGCGTCTTGTCCTGGGTTGGGGCCAGTACGTCGGCCGCCGTGCGCGACGCGGGCTCAAGCTCGTAGACCGGGCCGACCTCAGCGATCCGCTTGCGGTTGGACTTCTCCCCTCTGGAGAGGCGGGTTTTGAGCTTCGGTGAGGCGCGTTGCGCCGCTCTGGCGGTCGCCTCCCGCAGCGCCTCTGAGCGCATCACGATCCCCTTGCCATCCGCGGAAAGCACCAGCACCCGGTCGCCGCTCGCGCTGTCAACGTCGTCGTGCGAGCGGACGATGCTGGTATAGAACGACTCGACATCGAGCGCGGCACGCACCGTCAACTCCTCGACCTGGCGCTTGCCCAACGCCAGCCCCGTGCGCTCCCGCACCTGGCTGGTGGCATGCTCAGAGGACCCCGCGGCGGACTCCAGCGCCGCGAGGCGCCTGACCCCGCGCGAGGCATGCTCGACCGGGAGGTTCAACACCCCGTCAGCGACATACAGGTTCTCCTCGCCACGCGCGCGGTACGCCAGCCGGCTGACCGTCACCTCCCCAAACACGCTCGCCAGCGGACGCTCATGATCACGCTCAACCGCCCGGCGCTCCACGCCATCAGCATCAGCGACCCCGTCCAGCCGTCGCTCGCGCTCAGCGCGCAACGCAAGATGATCTCCAAAGAGCCCACACAACAGCTCCCGTCCCTGCCTCGCCAACCGAGACTCGAACTCCCCATGCTCAAGCGCCGCTGCATCCTGATCGCCAAGCCAGGTGACGATCTCCTCAAAGCGCTCGCGCGCACAAGCGAACGAGTCCTCCACCACACCATCCTCGCACGCGAAATCGCGCACCCCACGATCAGCAGCACCCCCGTCAGGCAGGACTTCATCACTACACAGGGAACCCTCCCGTTCATCGGAGCCGGAGTCGGCGATCACGGCAGCCACCTTTCGGTTGACGCTGGTTAGCAACGCCGACTTCGGCATCCCGCTCCCGCTTTCCTGCGACCTATCACGCCACCGCAGGCAAACTTCCTCCAAAACGCCCTCTCGCGACATTCTCCAACCCGCGAAAGCTCAGTAACCACTGGTTACTACAGTCCCTCCAGACGAGCCACACCCAAGAACAAATGGCTCAAGGCGAGCGTCAGCGACGACGCCAGCGCGCTCATCGCCGAGATGTTCAACGAGGCCGACCGCCGCGATCCAGAGCATAAACTCACCTGGGTCGCGCTGGTGGATGGCAACAATCACCAGATCGACCGGATCAAGGTCGAAGCCCGCAAACGCAAGATCACGATCCCGACCGTGGTTGACTTCATCCACGTTCTCGAATACCTATGGTCAGGTTGCTGGTGCTTCTTTGCGGAGGGTGACCCCGCCGCCGAGCGATGGGTCAGCGACAAAGCGCGACAGGTGCTCGACGGCAGGCCAGGGATCGTCGCTGCCGCGATCCGCCGCAAAGCGACCACGCTTGGCTTGGACGCCAACCAGCGCAAGAACGCCGACCGCGCCGCCGACTACCTCCTCGCGAAACGTCCCTACCTCGACTACCCCACCGCGCTCAGGACCGGCTCACCGATCGCGACCGGCGTGATCGAAGGCGCCTGTCGCCATTTAGTCAAGGACCGCATGGACATCACCGGCGCCCGCTGGGGTCTCGCTGGCGCCGAGGCGATCCTGGCACTCCGCGCGCTCATCAGCAACGGCGACTTCGACAGTTACTGGACCTTCCACCTCGCCCAAGAACACCGCCGCGTTCACGCATCACGCTACGCCCTCGGCGTCATCCCGACGCCCGCATAACTCCCTCCAATGGACCTGCACCCCAATGAAACACTGAAAACGCCGACGGTGTCAATCAGCGCCACGGATTCGTAGCCCGAGTCACCGCAGATCGAGACTCAGGCGCGTGGGGATCGCCCGGCCGGAGCACAGCGGGACGATGTCGGTGGCCTTGACGCGGTGGCCGCTCTTCGTCGTACCCTCGACGGTCAGCACGGTCGAGCCGCCAAGCGTCCCGGCGAGCGGCACGACGAGCGTGGTCGCGGTCCGTCCGGTGTTCGCCACTGGTGTGGGTCCGAGCAGCGCGACGGCGGATCGGAGCCCGCCGGTGGCGTGTAGGACGAGCGTGATCGTCTTCGGCGCCAGGCACGCGCTCGCGCCGTGGCCGGCGAGGGCCCGAACCGCGGGGGCGCTCGTCTGGCCGAAGCGATCGACCGCAAGCACCTCGACCGACACTGCGGTCGCCGGCGCGATGTTCAGGAGCCTGAGACCGGGGCTCGTAGGTCGACGACCTCGTGAACGCCGCTCGTGGTGGTGACTTCGACGTCGTAATCGACGATGCTCGCGCCGCCCGAGCGCCACTCGATCGTCACGATCGAGCCGTGACGCGCGATCGACAACCCGGATGGAGCATGCGGCGGGGGGACAGTCGGGGCGGGGAAGGTTGCAACCTCGAACGCTCCGCGCTCGAACCCGTCCTCCTGGACTTGCACGGTGACGGTCGCCAGTCCCGGCAGCCCGGGCGCGATCGTGAAGCCGACGGCGCCCCGCGTCGCCGAGGTCGTCGTCACGGGCACGGTCCCGCTCGAGCTCTGCACGACGAACGACAGCGTCTGGCCCGGGATCGCGGTCGCGCTCCAGTGCAGTGTCCGGCGTGTGCCCGGACCGGTGACGCTTGCGCTGATCTGGGGTTGGGGCAACGCCGTGGACTGCGATGTGGCGGTGACCGCCGCGGAGCCGGCCGCGAGCGTCGCGGTGTACGTTCCGGTCGCCGGCTGGAGCTGGATGAACGTGCTGTTCGTCGTCGGATCACGGTTGACGAACGCCCGGCCACCATCCTCGACCGCCGCGAGCGCGCTCGTCGGCGTCGTGAGGCTAAGCCCGCCGGGACCGCTGAGATCCACGATCGGCGGCGCGCCGGCCGGCGAACCTCAGCACTACGAACTGGGTCCCGCTCGTCAGCTTGAACGTCGAGGCCGCTGCGGCGTGCGCGCGAACGCTCGCAATGTCGGAGTGCAGGAGTGCCGCGCGCTGAGGTTGCAGGCCGGTCTCGTCGACGTATGGGCCGACGCTGCAGCCGCCGGTTGGGTAGAAGGTCGGCGTGCCGCCCCACGTGTAACCGACGCCGATGTTGCCGTCGAACAGGTTGGCGACGTCGTCGGCGATCGTGATCGCGGCGCTCTTGACGTCTTCCGCGAACTGCTCGAGAGCCTGCTCGGCCTGCTGGCCGAGCTGGGCGATGTCCTGGAGGAGCGGCTGCAGCGCCGTCTGGAAGTTGGCCGCGGCGTCGCTGGCGAGGCCGCCGATTGTCTGCGCGGCGCTCGAGATCGCGTCGCCGACGTCCTTGGCCGCGCCGGCGAGCGCGCCCGTGAGGTCGTCCCACCCCTTCTTGAAGATGCCGGCGATGTCGCCGCCAATGCTGGCCTCGGTGGCGATCACATCGTCGGACGCGATGCGCGCTCCGTCGCCCTGCAGGAGGTCGATCTGCGCTTGGAGCGCATCGATCTGCTGTGAGTAGGCCTGCAGCTGCGTGAGCGTGCGGTTGCGCAGCTGCTGGAGCGCGTTGGTTGCGTTGATGGCGTCGGCCTGGAGCGCCGCCGATCCGTTGGACGCGTCCGTGAGCAGGCCGTTCAGCGCCGTTTCCTGGGTCGCGCGACCGCTTGCGTAGCCGCGCGCCGAGCCGAGCACGCCCGAATGGGCGCTGCTTGCGCTCGACGCGAGGTTGCGCTCGGCGCTCGAGACGATCGCTTGGATCTGATTCTCGGTCGCCGTTGTGAACGCGGCCTGCTCGGCTTGCAGGTGGCTCAGCTCCGACTCGTCGAGCGCCAGCTGCGAGCTGCGCCGCGGGCCGCTGAGCGCAGCGAGCGCACGCGGTTGCGCGCTTGCGACGACGTCGGCGGCGAACGCACGCGCTCCGGCGCCGGCTGCGCCGGATCCGGCGGCCGCCGCCCGAGCGTCGCTGGCCAGCTTCAGGGAGCCGAGCTGTGCGCACGCGGCGAGGCCCTTTGTCGAGATGAGCGCCTCGCCGGAGAGGCCGAGGCCGAGCACGGAGACGCTGCCCGATCCCTCGGCGTTGAAGTGGTCGCCGTACAGCACTCCGTCGAGCGTCAGCTGGAGCTGCGCGAGAGTTAGGCCGGCGACGGAGATGCTGTAGCCCTGCGGTGTGCACGTCGCCGAGACGAGCGGGTTGTTGGGGTCGCATCCCGGCCCGCCGAGCGGTCCGATCCCGCCCGCGAAGGTCACGACCGGGGTGAACCCGGGGCCGACGAGCAGGTTGAAGATCGAGCTCCCGAGCGGGATCTCGCCGGCGAGCTCGGTGCTGCCGTGGACCGAGAAGTAGAACGGAACGTTGTCGTAGGTGATCGGCTGCGGGATGATGTCCCCGATCGGGCCGACCGTGATCGGCGCGTTGAACGCGATGTCGAACCCGCCGTCGTCCGAGATGGCCGCGTGACCGAGGATCTCCGGACCTCCGGACAGGCCGATGCTCCCCGCGAACGCGACCGGGTTGATCGTGAAGCCGGCGCCGATCGAGTCGATGTTGAGCAGACCCTCAGTGCCCGGCACGGGAACGTCGATGCCGTCGGCCTCGCCCTCGGCGCCGTTGAACGCTCCGTCCTTGATCGAGATCGTCACCTCGACGGTGACGCCCGTGCCTGGCACCTTGAAGCCGGCTTGCCCGTCCACTCGTCGGTGTCAAGGTTGAATGAGAAGCTGACGGTACCGAAGTCGATCGGCGTGCCCGGGATCGAGAGGTCCGGGACGGTCAGCGACAGCGCGCGCAGGTCCTCGCTGCCCGTCGGGCTGACGTCGAGCGTCGCGGAGCCGACGAGGTTGGCGATCGGCACCTTGAGGTTGAGCTGGATCTCGGCCCCGCTTGTGTCCTGCGGGAAGATGACGATCGGGCTGACGATCGGTAGTCCGTGCAGGGAGGGTGCTACCGGGCTCGTGCCGTTTAGGTAGATCGCCGGCCCTGAGTTCGGGTCCTGGCCGGACACGGTCGGCGCGAACGTCGCACCGGCACCGGTGGAGCCCGGGGACTGCAGGACGCCGTCATAGAGCGTCGTCGAGCCGGTCGCGATCTTGTACGACTGCGTCCCGGCGACCTTCGAATCCGGCACGTCGATTCTGAACAGCGGCTGGCTCGCGAGCGTGTACGTGGCGAGCAGCGTCAGGCACTGGGCGTTCCCGTCGTTACACGCGAACACCGCCTGTGGCTTGGATGTCGCGGATCCGTCGGGGGTGACGGTCAGTCCGTTGAGGGTGAACTCCCCTGAACGAGAAAGTGCCCGTCGTTGTCGCCGTAGATGCAGCCGGTGACCTGGAAGGCGCCGCCGACCGCTCCGATGATCTCGGTCGTGTTCGTGCACGTCGTCGGGCTCAGCGCACTCGTGTTTGCCGTTCCCGGGGCCGGTCCCGCTCCGTTCGGTCCGGTCGACGGCGCCGTCGAGGTTCCGCTCGGTGGCGGGCTGACGGCGCCCGTCCCGCCACCGGAACCCGGCGGCGATCCGGCCGCCGGGCTCGTCTGGAAGGACTCGATCGAGCCGTAGGTGGGCGTCGCTCCGGCGTACCTCGTGACCGCGTACGCTCGGTAGAAGTAGGTCGTGTTCGCGCTCAGGTTCGATGCTGTCGCGGAGATTGCGACGCTGCCGCTGGGGGATTGGCAGGCGCCGGTCGTGTCCTGTACCGTCACGGCGCCCGAGCTCAGCGTGGGATCCTCGCTAATCTCGACGCCGCACTGCGTTGATGCGAAGTCGGGACCGGAGGGGAACGTGACCGTCCCGCTGAGCGTTGCGGAGCTCGAGCTGACGCTGCCGGCGGAGCCGGTTGTGACCGTCGTCGGCGTGGGGATCGTCGTCGTGAAGTCCTCAGCCGAAGAGGTGTAGTCGTTGCCGTCGACCGTCGCCTCGACCTCGTAGTAGTACGTGGTGTCGCTCAGCAGGCCGCTCGCCTGTGCGGTGAGCGTTGCGCTCCCGCTCGTGGAGCATGGCGCGGTGATCGTGGGCGCGCCCTGCGGGATCGACGCGCTCGTCGAGTACACGAACGCGCACGTCGCGCTCGTGGCGTTCACCGCGGGCTCGATCGTCGCGCTTCCGTTCAGCTGCGCGCTGGTCGGGCCGACGGAAGTCGCTGCTGTCGCGGACAGGTCGATCCCGTTCGTCGTTGTGAAGCTCGTGATCGGGCTCGTGTACAACTGCCCGTCGATCGTCACCTGCGCCTCGAGGTAGTACTTCGTCGAGAGCGCGAGCGGCGCCGAGTTCGACGCGCTGAAGTCGTTCACCGCGTTCGATGCGATGCTCGCGCAGGACGCGGAGACCGTAACCGTCCCGCTGGTCAGGGTGCTGTCGGTGCCGTAGACGAACGCGCACGTCGGTGTGCCGGACACGGTGATTGCACGGGGGGCGAACACGGAGCCGTCGAAGGTCGCCGTCTCGCCGAGCACATCGGTCGCTCCGGCGCCGACCACGGGAACGCCGGGCTGCACGACCGCGTAGATGGTGTTGCCGCCGTTCGCCGACACCGACTGAACCGTGTCGCCCGCCGGGAAGGTGACGAGCCCGGGACTCAGCTGCTGCTCGGTCTGACCCGGATTGCCAGCGCCCGCGCCGTTTCCGAGCGCGCCATAGGTGCTCGAACCCCAGCTGTAGAGCGTCCCGCCAGGTGTGAGCGCCAGACCGAACCCCGAGCCCGCCGCGATCTGCGTCAGGACGGGGAGCCCACCGATGACGTGGGGTGTCTCGGGCGTGCTGCCCGTCGTGCCGTCGCCCTGCTCGGCGTCGGAGTCATCGCCCCAGGCGTACACGGCGCCCGTCGAGCTCAGCGCCAGCCCGAACCCGGGCGGCGCCCCCGTGCTCTGCGATCTGAGGAGGCCGTTCCCGGCGGCGATCTGGACGATCTGCACGCCCTGCGGGAACGGAATCTGCACAACCCCGGAGCTCGCCTGCTGCTGACCGTCTCCGAGCTGACCGGAGGCGTCCGAGCCCCACCCGTACACCTTTCCGTCGGAGGTCAGCGCCAGCCCGAACTCATACCCGGCCGCGACCTGCGTGGCGGTCTCTCCGGAGGGCAGCGGAACGGCGGCGTCGTAGCCTTTCCCGCTCGAGGTGGCGTTGGGACCAAGGTCGCCGTACGCGCCGTCGCCCGCCGCCACCACCTGCCCGCTGGCGGTCACCGCGTACGACACGGTGCCGTTCGTGCTCGACGCCATGTCGGTCGCGCCGGAGGGCAGCAGGTCGGGCGCAGGAGTCGAGCTCAGATTGTCGGTGTTGCTCGCAAAGAACGCCGCGCCCCCCGCGCCCGAGTTGTTCTCGAAGCCGGCCGAGTACCCGGTCCCCTCGGCGCTCTGCAGCATGCTGTCGTCGAGGCCGACCGGGGTGAGGCTGGTGAACGTCCCGCTCAAATTGCCTGAAAAGCCCTGCATCTCGGAGGGCGCACAGGCATTGTTGCCGGTGAGCGCTGACGCCGGCAGATCGAGCTGGTCGTCGAGCTGGCCGGCAACAGCTCCCCACGCGTAGCCATGCCCGTCCGCGGTCACGGAAAACGCGAAGTTGTTCCCGGCCTGCACCGAGGTGACCGGCGTGTTGCCGGGCATTGGGATCGCGACGGGCGTGGCGACCGCGTGGGCGGAGCTCGCCTTACCGCAACCCGCCTCTTCGAGGTTCCCGTTGTACTCCTCGCCCCAGCCGTACACGAATCCCGGATTGCCACCAGAGGTGGACGCGGAGGTGCGTGCGCGCACGGACGACGCGCGCGCAGCGAGGGCAGGAGCGGCGGCGGCGAGCGTCGTGAGCAGCGCGGCGATCACGATGCCGACCACGGGAAGGACCCGGTGCGGCGGGATGGTCATTCGCTCGGCCGAGGCGGAGCGTGCGAGTGTTTTCGGCATCTCCATCACTTCCTCAGCGTTGGTTCATCGGTCCTGAGCTGGGTCGCCGCGTTGCTCGGACTCGTCGAGTCGCTCGCCGGCTGACCTCGCGTGCCCGAGCGCGACCTCGAGTGCGCTGATCAGCCCGACGTATCCCTCGAACCGGCGGCCCGGTCCGGGACCGATGTGCAGCGTCCCGCTGACCGGCTCGGTGTCGCTGTCGAGCTGCAGGATCACCCGACGCGAGCTCAACCGTTTAGCGTGGTTGCGGCCTGATCTCATCGGCGAAAGGGTCGCGGCGGCGGGGCAGGCTTCGCATCGGTGCCGGCTACTGCCATTTCGCTACCTAGACATCCGGGGGCCGACCGGCGCTAGATTGTCCGCGTGGGGTTCCAGCGCGCAGGAGGCCTCCTGGAGCGTGAGCGGGAGCTGGCTCTCATCGACCGCGCGATCGCACGTGCGGTCGAGGGTGGCGGGGGCGTCATCCTCGTCGAGGGGCAGGCCGGGATCGGCAAGACCCAGCTCCTCGCCGCCAGCCGTGAGCGCGCGGCCGCTGCGGGGCTGGACGTGTGGAGCGTCCGCGGAGGCGTGCTTGAGCACGGCCATGCCTACGGAGTCACCCGCACGTTGCTGCGCCCGATCGTCGCGCGGCGGGCGGCCGCCGGCGAGCCGCTGCCCCGGATCGCCGCCGCGGCGGCCCCGCTGTTCGACCCCGCGGCGCCTCCGATGCCGGGCCATCCAAGCGAGCCGTCGTTTCCGGTGCTCACCGCGCTGTGCGAGCTCGTGCTCGCGGAGGCGCAGGCACAGCCTCTGCTCGTGGCGGTCGACGATGCCCATTGGGTCGACTCCGAGACGTTGCGGTTCCTCGCCGCGCTCGCGCGCCGGGCGCAGGAACGGCGCTGCTCCTGTTGCTGGGCGCGCGCGAGCGCGAACCCGGCGCACCGCGGGAGCTTTTGGCGCTGCTGGCAGCCGACGAGGCGACGACGGCTCTGAGGCCCGCGCCGCTGTCCGCGGCTGCAGTCGCGACGCTGCTGCATGGGCAGTTCGGCGCGGCCCCGGACGAGTCGTTCGTCGTCGCCTGTGTCGCGGCGACCGGCGGGAACCCGTTTCTCTGCGTCGAGTTGATCCGCACGCTCGAAGCAAACGGGATTCGCCCGACCGCCGAGAACGTCGCGAGGATGTCGGGATATGTGCCGCCGGGCATCTCGCGCACGGTGCTTGCGCGCCTCGCCCGCCTGACACCCGCGGCCCGCCGGGCCGCGGGGGCACTGGCCGTGCTGGGCGGCGAGGCCGACTGGAACGTCCTGGCCGAGCTCGCCGAGCTCGAGCGCAGCGAGCTCGCGGAGGCGTTCGACCTCCTCGGCGACGCCGGGGTCGTCGCCGCCGGCCACGCACCGGCGTTTCAGCATTCGATCATCCGGATGGCGATCTACGAAGATCTGCCAACGAGCCAGCGTGACCGCGCGCACCGGCGCGCGGCGCAGCTGCTCGCGGCGGCTCCGGGTGCCGATCGCGAGGACGTCGCTGGACATCTGATCCTGACGCGTCCAGGCGCCGAGCCGTGGGTGGCCGAGCGATTGGGCGAGGCCGGCGACCGGGCGCTCGCTCAGGGCGCCGCCGGGGCCGCCTGCCGCTATCTGCAGCGGGCGGTGGCCGAGCCACCCGCCGCGGACCAGGCCGGCGCGCTGCTCGCCCGCCTCGCCGAGGCACAGTCGCGCCTGGGTGACCAGACGGCGGCCGCTGCGTCAGCACGCGCCGGACTCGAGGCGACGCAGGATCCCGTGCTCCGAGGCGCACTGGCGATCGCCTTGTCGCTCGCGCTCGTCAGGACGGGCCGCTCACGTGAGGCGATGACGGTGTTGGTGGACGCGCTCGACGCTTTGCCCGACAGCGAGGCGCAGCTGGGCCGCAGGTTGGAGGCCGAGCTCGAGGTGATCGCCCATCTGAGCGGGCCGGCCGGCCGCACGGTCCGCGGACGCGCCCTGCGGTTCCCTCGCACCGACGAGAGCGCGCCCCAAGACCACTCCGAGCGGCTCGCGCTGGCGAGCCGCGCCGACGTGGAGATGAACCGCGGCAGCGCGGCGGAGGCGGGCCGACTCGCCCTGCGCGCGCTCGACGACGGGGCGCTCATGCGCGACGAAGGAGCCGCTGTCGTCCTCTTCTTCCCCACGGCGATCATCCTGCTCTACAGCGACCATCTCGACGAGGCCGAGCACGCATACACCGAGGCGCTCGGCTACGGACGCGAGACCGGGCTGCCCGGCATGGTCGCGACGGCGGAGGGCTTCCTCGCCGGGGTCGCCTACCGCCGCGGGTCGCTGCGGGAGGCGAAGGAGCTGGCGCGCTCGTCGCTGTCCGGAGTGAGCGTGACCACCGCGCCGTTGCGCGCGATCTTCGCCACGGCGTTCCTGATCAATGCGCTGGTCGATCGCGGCGAGCTCGGGCAGGCCGCCCGGGCTCTCGAGGAGTTCGATGCCGCCGGTCCGCTGCCCGATGCGCTGATCACGAATATCGTGCAGCATGCGCGCGGCCGGCTGCGCTCGGTCACCGGCGACCACGAGGCCGCGCTCGCCGACCAGCTCGATTGCGGGCGGCCGGCAGCCGAGTGGCAGATGGACACGCCGGCGGTCGACAACTGGCGTTCGCTGGCGGCGATCGAGCTGGCGGCGCTGGAGCGGGCCGACGACGCCGCGGCCCACGCGGCGGGCGGCACTCGGGCGGCGCGGGCGTTCGGATCTCCGCGCGCGCTTGGCGCGGCCTTGACGATCGAGGGGACGATCTCAGGCGAACCGGAACTCCTCGAGGAAGCCGTCGCCGTGCTAGACGGCTCGCCCGCCCTGCTGACGCGGGCGCGAGCGCTCGTGGCACTCGGCTCCGCGCAGCGTCGGGCCGGCCAGCGAGCTCGGGCCCGCGAGACGCTCACGGGCGGCCTGCGGCTGGCGCGCGTCAGTGGTGCCGTTCCCCTCGCCCGGGAGGCCGACATCGAGCTGCGCGTGCTCGGGTCGCGGAGCCGCCGGAGCGTGCGGTCAGGCGTTGACGAGCTGACCGTCAGCGAGCGTCGCGTCGCTGAGCTTGCCGCCGACGGCTACAGCAACCAGCAGATCGCCGAGGCACTCGTCATCTCAATCCGCACAGTCGAGGCACACCTGGCGCGCACCTACCAGAAGCTCGACATCTCGGGCCGTCGGGAGATTGCAGCTGCGCTCGGACGTGCATCCGCCGATGGGCACCCAGCGCAGGCGCGGGCACCGAAGGGTTAGAAGCCAGGGTCGCCGGCCGGACCCCGCGATTAGACCGTGGCAGGGCCTGCCGCAGTCGCGTGTCCGGCAGCCACGGCCGTCGCGTCGGGACGATCGGTTTCGACGGCAAGCGCTCGTGCGGCCTCGCTGGTCGGCGTGATCGCAATGCCACGTAGGCAGCAGTCGCGACGCGCGCGGCGGACGGCTGCTTTGCCCGGATGATGTGCAAGCCAAACCGCGCGAGGCTGATGTCAGCCGCGAGTTGCTGCTTTGTTGGCCATCGGGCTGCTGGTTTCGCGAGAAGGCGATCGTCCCGGCTCGATCAAGCTGACGATGGCTATCGCGTGGAAGCGCTCATGTGTTCCCCGGCCCCTCGACGAGCCCAGCCAGCGCATTAAGCGGCCGGAAACGGCTTCCACTGCTTGCTCCTCTTTCGCGAGCACCACCGGGCAGCGACGACGTGGCGTCGCCTTCAACGTCGGCGAAGCCGCGTCATGCGGCTGTCTCGGTCGCCGACCGGGTCACTGCCCCTTGGGTAGTCGCCTCAGCACCATGAGCGTCGACTGCTGCACCGGGTGGTCGTAGAGCCAGAGCGGCAGTCTGACGACTATAAATTCGATGGCCCGAGAGGGCTGGACTCGCGTAGGAGCTGGACAGCTCGGTCCGAACCGATGCGTCAACGTGCGTGGCGCTCAGCCCTGGTCGGGCGCCCCTTCGGCGTCCTGCGCCGCGAGCTGCATCGCGCGTTCCATCCGGCGGTCCGGCACCAGCCAGATCAGTGCCGGCACGACCGTCAACGCGAACCCGACCAGTGGCGTAATGAGCCACGCGGCCGCTATCCCAGCGAGGTACAGCGCGATCGAGATCTTGCCCTTCTGGTCGGTGCCGATCGCCCGCGCCAGGTAACTGTCGCGTCCGTGGCAGCCGATCAAGGCCAGCAGCATCAGCGTGTAGGCGATCGCGCAAGCGAGCAGGTTGAACGCGTAAATCATCGTCGGCGCCTGCGCGAAGTGGTGCTCGCCCATCCAGTCGCTTGAGAATGGCACGAGCGACAGCCAGAAGAGCAGGTGCAGGTTAGCCCACAGCACCCGGGAGTCGATCATCTTCGTCGCCTGGAACGTGTGGTGGTGGTTGTTCCAGTAGATCCCGATGTAGGTGAACGAGAGCGCATAGATCGCGAACCTGTGCCACTCATGGCCAAGCGCGCCGAATGTCGCGCCAGCCGGCGGGCTCAGCTCCAGCACCATGATCGTGATAATGATCGCCAGCACTCCGTCGCTGAACGCCTCAAGCCTGCCTTTGCTCATCGCACCAGGAGCCTAATCAAGAGCGGACGCATCGCCCGGCGCGACCGGGCTCGCGTCCTGGACGCAGGTCATCGACGTACTCGCGCCAGCTCGCCCGGCCGCGAGCTCACGTCCGAGCCCGCGCGCAATCCGACAGCGCTACCGCCGCGGCCGGTCTCAAGAACGGAAGAGAGCGAGCAAGGTTCGGGATCGTGGCTTGAACCAACCAAGTCGTCTGCGCAGCCGCTGCCGCCGGTGCAGCTTCACGTCGACGCGTTGCCGCGCTCCTGCAAGCAGAACCGTCTTCTTCCTCCGCCTCTTTCGACCGGCGGCATCGATCCGGGCTGAACGCTCGCGTGATCGCTGCCACGCGATAGGAATAGTCAGCTCGCGAGCGATCGCGTGATCGCTGTCCGTCGCAAGCGATAGCGCCGACGTAGCGGGGCGGACGCTTGCGACGGGGGCGATTACGAGCATCTCGGAGATGCCGGCTGTGCTAGCTCATCGGAGTCAGAGTCGATCCCCGCAAGCGGTCGCAGATCTCCGCGGGACTGCCGTCAGGGCGCTTGCTGGCCCGCGCTGGTCCGGCTTACGCACGGAAGCGCCGGCTTCTGCTATCGCTGCGGAGCGGCAGCGTCGTCTGCTCCGGCTTCGAGACTTCTGGTGGTGCTCAAACCGGGCACTGACGGTCTCGCTTCTGCGTTTCGCGCTGAGCGACAGCGCTGTGATGTGAAGGTTGGGCTTGTAGGCGATGTTCAGGCTTTCGATCAGCTTCGGGCTAATGCTGATCCCCGATGGCCGCCGCGCTGCGCCGCCGTTGAAAGGGTTTCCCGGGTGCCGGTGCAGGCGGCCTATGCTCGACGCGGCTATCACCAACAGGGAGCTGCTCAGCATGCCGCGCATACTCGGATTTCACGAGGTCGAGGACGTCCAGCACTGGCTCTCCTCGCCACAGCGCGAGGAGTTCTTCGGGCCTCTCGACGTCACCGAGATCAAGACCTACGCGATGGAGCACGACGGCGTCATCCCCGAAACCCTGGTGATACTGGTCGAGTCCTAGCGGTCAGACGCGCGATCTTGGCTCGGGCTGCCCGTGTGCGGTCCGAGCCAGTTCGGTTGATCGAACCTCGACTTGGGTGCAGGGCTCCGGCGCGGCACGACCGTCCGTCAAGACATCCTCTAGCGTTCCCGATCGACAGCCTCCGCCCGCGCCGCGCGACTGCTCTCGCGTGCTAGGAGAAGCCTCAGGCGCAGCAGGCGACCGCCATCAGACTTCCGCATCGAAAGGGCAGCAGGGGCGTCGCAGCCGCGGTCCCCACGACCGCCTGGACTTCTGGAATCGTTCCACAGCAGGCGTGTTGCGGCGCTCGATTTGGCCGCTCGACACTTCTCCTTTCGGCCCGCTGAGCCCGGAAGCAGTCGTCCCGCCGGACGGCTCGATGACCGCAAGGAGTCGTCCGCCTCCCTGTCGTCGACGCCCGCGCGTGCGATCGGATTCGTAGCATAGGGGGCGTCCGCGAGCGCGACCCCGTGGCGAGTGCTTTCACGCGAAGGGGGGTATCTATCTAACTAAACTAAGGTAGCGGCTGGCGCTCCGCGGGCGAACGAAGCTGCCCGCAGTGCGCCCAGAGCGTTCTTTGCCGAGAGAGTCCGCCCGCCCGGTTTCTCAGGGCCCATGCCCTAATCGGACGCGCGCGAGGGTGCGGAAAGGGGCCGAACCTGAGTCAAGTTGATACCCCCCTTCACGCGAATGCGAGAGCCAGCCGCGTGATCGCCGGCAGAGAAACGCAGCAGCGGCGGAATCGTCCGCAACTCGTGCGATCGGCACTCGGTCTGGCTGCTGCCTTGGACCATGAACAGCTGTCTCGTTGTCGGCGCTGAGAGTGCTGCTCTCGTGCTTGCAGTTCGGCGGGGCCCGGCTAACGACGGCGCTGGACGCGCTGTTGGCCGACGTCTCACGGCCGCCTTGCCGGGTGCATCCGGCTGTCTCGCCGCCGCCTCTGGTCAGAGCCGGTCGTGTTCCATTGCGGCAGCGATCCGAACCCCGGGAAGGTCGCATGAGACGGCTGCTTCAGGTCGGCCGATCGCGGAACCAGTCATCTCACGGCACTGCTCAGTCAGCGCCGCAAAGCGGGCCCGCCGTCCTGCCGCCCCCGACGGTCACGCCGTGCCTGCTTCGTACCCAAGAGCGGCCAGCTACTCATCGCAGACCGGATCGCTCGAATCGCACCGGAAGCAGTGAGCCGAGCCTGCGGCGGTTGGGTCGAGAATCTCGTACGGAGGCGCCGACCGGAGCCTGTGCTCGAGGCCCGGTCGGCGCCGTGTCCGGCTTAGGTGATGGTGATGGCTCCCTTGGTCAGGGTGACGGGCGAGGAATTCGGCAGGGAACTCGGCTGGGGAGCAACGGGGGTGTAGGTGATCGTGATCCCGAACGAGACGGGGGTGGTCTTGGTGGCGGCGTTGGCTGTGGCCTTGTAGGCCACGCCCGAGGCGGCCAGTTGCCAGCCTCCCCGGCCCTTGTTGAGGGTCGACTTCCACCAGTACAGGCTGCCCGTGCCGCCGAGCAGCCCCTGGGTGCTGCTGGTCAGCCCGAAGCTCGTCACGTTGGCCTGGAACAGCCATTTGCCCGGTGTGACGAGGGCCAGCTGCCCCTCGTAGGCGGTGCTGCTGCCGTGCTTGATCTGGGAGACCACAAACCCGAAGCCCGTCGGACCAACGCTCACCCCCGGGGTGTAGGAGCCGTAGCCGAACGCGAACTGCCCCGTGGCGGTGACGGCCAACGAGGCGGTGCTCACCGACGCAGCGCACAGCGTCGTCCCGGTGCTCGTCCCGTCATAGGTGACGCTGATCGTGTACACCCCGTCCGCCCAGCCCGAAGTGCTCACCCCCGACACGCTCGCCGCACCCGAAGCATTAGTGCTCGGGGTCCCGAGGCTAAGCGAGGAAACGCTGGAGTTGAGCGGATCTGGCGAGACGCTGAAATTGACCGGCTGCGAACTCTCGCAGGCCGACACCGGACTGCTCAAGGTCGCGGCCGGCGTGAAGCTCGAGCTGACCGCGACCTGGCTAGGCCCGGTGTAGCTCAACGAAGCCGACGCGGTGCAGGACGTGTTCCCGGTCCCAGTGTTGGACGTCCCAGCCGGGCAGGCAGTCTCGCTCGTCTGCCCCTCACTGGCCACGTAGTAGTCGTTTGCGGCCGGCAGGCACGCGGACTGACCCGTGTGCGGCTGGTAGGTGCCCGCGAGGCACTGCGACTCAGACGCAGACCCCGCATTCGCGACGAAGTTGCCGACATCCGCCGACAGGCACGACGTCTGCCCGGTCTTCGGCTGGTAGGTCCCCGCGAGGCACTGCGTCTCAGACGCAGACCCCGCATTCGCGACGAAGTTGCCGACATCGGCCGACAGGCACGACGTCTGCCCCGTGTACGGCTGGTAGGTGCCCGCGAGGCACTGCGTCTCAGACATCGCACCGCTGCCGGCGACAAACGAGCCCGCGTCGGCGGCCGCGCATGGCGTATCACCCGACGCCGACCAGTCTCCCGGCGAGCACTCGGACACCGTCATGGTGTAGCTGATCATGACCTCCGCCGCGCCAGGGGCGGTCTGTTCGTTCGTGAGGCCCGGGGCGACCCCGTAGCTCGAGCCGCCACCACCACCAGCACTGCAGTCGCCACCGCCGCCGCCACCGCCGCCGTAATAACCGCCGCCACCACCGCCACCACTCACGGCGCTCAGGGTGTTCGTAGCATTCGAAGCCCCGCCCTGGCCGCCACTCAGGTACCCGCCCGGCGCTCCCGTACCCCCAGGATAGGCCCCCGAGGTAAGCGCATATTCGCCTGCACCACCCGAACCAGCCGTGCTACCCACCGCGCCGGTGCCACCGTCGTCGTAGCCGGTGCAGGAGGTGCCGCCATTGCCATTGCCGCCGCCACCCCCGACATCGCCAGCGCCACCAGCACCCCCACTGCCGGTGCCGCCGCCGCCGCCGCCGGCCGCGATCACGAGCGGGTTGGATGATGGGTCGAGCAGACCCGAGTAACCGCCGCCACCGCCACCGTCACCGTTAGTGCCGCCGAGGGTGTCGTTGCCGTCCGGGTAGTCGCCACCGGCACCGCCGCCCGGGAAGCCACCCGCGCCACCATCGGACCCGCCAGTCCCGCCGGTACCGGGACCGCCGGGGCTGCCAACCCGCACCGTCAACACCTGGGTGCCCGTCACGGGCACGGCGGTGTCCTCCACCGAGGCCCCCGCCCCGCCAGCGGCCCCATAGCTCGGGTATAGGACATGGTCGTAGCCGTATCCTCCGGCGGCTCCGACCGCCGTCACGTCAAGCGAGCTGACACCAGCGGGAACCGTGAAGGTGTCGCTCCCCGCGGTCGTGTAGGTGCAGGTCGCCGTCGAACCCGAGGACGAGGGCGAACCACTCGTGCCGCACGTCGCGCTCGCCGACGCCTCCGACGCGCCACCAAGGATCACACCACCAACCACCAGCACCGACGCCAACCCGGCAAACCCACGATGGACACGCACCACGAACACTCTCCTCGGCTCTAAAACGCCCCACGAACACGCGCACCCTACCCCATTCGCAGCCGCCCCGCCTACGACCACCGCCAGGGGAACTCCTCCCCAACCCCCCGATCGACGGTTGCCTCAACACGCGAACAGGCCACTCTCGGGCGGGCGCAGCAGACGCCTCCTCCGAGCTGCCGGCAGCAATCTCGATCGAACCGCTCGGGCTACCGGACGCTGCCGCTCGGGAACGAACCGGGCACTGTCGAGCCCATGTTCGATCACTTCCCCTCCGCGCGGCGCAGCAGAAGGACCACTCGTCTCTATCGCTATTGAGCAATCTCAGCGGCCCGCGAGCCGGCGCGGACCCGACTGCCGCTCCGCGGCACGGCAGAAGCCGGCGCTTCCGTGCGTTAGCCGACCAGCGCGGGCCAGCAAGCGCCTGACGCCAGTCCCTCGGAGATCCGCGACCGCTTGCGGGGGATCGACTCTGACTCCAGTGAGCTAGCACAGCCGGCATTTCCGAGATGCTCGTAATCGCCCCGGTCGCCTGCGTCCGCCCCGCTACGTCGGCGCTATCGCTTCCGACGGACAGCGATCATCACGCGATCGCTCGCGACCTGACTATCCCTATCGCGTGAGAGGGATAGCGGGCCGGCGGGTGCCGGCGCACCTCGCGGCCAGCGGCCGACTCGCTATGGCTTGCACGCGGAAGCTCAAGCTCCGCCGGTCGGGTCCTGACGAATGCGTTCGGCAGAAGCAGTCGTCCGGTGCCCCACGGAAGCAGTAGCGCAGCCGGCGACCTCGGCGTGGCGCGCGTCGGCTTGCGGATCCTCGGGGTGATGCAGTCGTCCGGCCGGCCACCGGAGACTGCTGAGTGCGTGGCATCGCGATCGCGAGCACCGAGTCGTCCGGGCGGTCGCATCCCGTCGATGGCGATCACGCCGCCGGGCACACTGACGCCTCTGCTTCGCGCAAGGGATAGCTGTCCGAGGTCGCCCCAGGTCGCTTGCAGCGGTCTGGAATCGCGCCAGTCTTGGTAACAGGGCGGCTGCTTGCTGGGAGCGTGCTTGGAGGGTAAGCGGACGACGCCGTGACGGCACTCACCGAGGGCCGACGCCGAGGGCTCGAAGCGGCGGCGATCGCGTCGCAGTACCCAACGCTTAACGAACGCGGTCGAGCGCGTCGGGCCGATGCGTCGCTCCTCGCTGCAGCCGAGTCCTTCCGTTGGGATCGCTGGCGTCTACCGGACTCTTCTGTCTCGACGCCTGCTCGTTTGCTCGCTGCGGGCTAGTCGCGGCGCACCGCCCGCCGACAGGCGCTGGCTTTGTTGCGTTTGGGGATGTGCTGTCCGTGGGGTGGCGGGGTCAGTGGCTTGGCGTGGCTTGGTGAGTGGCGCTGGCGGGGTTGGTGAGCGCGTCTGGGAGTTGTGTGCGCGATTGGATGTCGAGCTTTTGGTAGGTGTGGGTGAGGTGGGTGGCGACGGTGTTGGGGGTGATGAACAGCGCTTGGGCGATCTGGCGGTTGGTCATCCCTTGGGCGGCCATGCGCGCGACGCGGCGTTCGCTGGCGGTGAGCGCGTCGGCGCCGCTGATGCGCTGGCGGCGGGGTCGGGCGCCGGCGGCGGTGAGCTCTTCGCGGGCGCGGTCGGCGAGCGCGAGCGCGCCGCAGGTGAGCGCGAGGTCGAGCCCGCGGCGCAGCGGTTCGCGCGCGTCGCGGGGGTAGCCGCCGCGCCGCAGCGCGGCGCCGTGGTCGGTCAGCGCGCGTGCGAGCTCGAGGTCGATTCCGGTGCCGTCGAGCACCGCGACCGCTCGCGCGAGACGCTCAAGCCCCGCGGGGCCGCCCTGGATGAGTCCGGCGGCTCGCAGCGCGATGCCGATCGCCTGGGGTGCGCCGAACGTGCTGGCGAGCGTGAGCTCCTCGTCGACGAGCTCTGCGGCTTGGTCTTGCTGTCCGAGGTGTGTGGCGAGTAGCGCGGCGTCCGAGCGCCACGGGAGGTTCGCGGCCGGGTTTGTCGAGTTCAACGCTTTCAGGCGCCGCCCGCATTCGAGCAGCGTGTCCAGGCCCACGCGCGGTTCGCCCGTGACTCCTTGGAGGTGACCTAGCGCAAATAGATAGTTGCCGAACGACGCGTTTTGTGAGGCCCATGGTTCCTGGCCACCGGGCAGCGCGAGGTGCTGCGCGGCGCCCGCGAGATCGCCGCGCTCGAGCACACACAGCGCCAGGAACGCCCGCGTGAGGGGCAACCCCAGTGCGTACGCGTCGTTGTAGGCGTCGCTTGCGCTTTCGAGGTCAGCGATCGCGTCGAACAGTTCCCCTCGCATGTAGCGGGCGACGCCGCGAAACATCGAGGCCAAGCCGAAAGCGACCCGTGACCCGCGGCGCTGGTAGGACTCGATCGCGGCGTTGAGCGCCGCGATCGCGGCGTCGGGCTCGCCCACGAACAGCAACGTCAAACACCACCCGCCCTTGGTCGTTCCGGGCGTCGTTGAGTAGCGCTCCTTGCGCCAACGCACGGTGGGCAAGTCTCGCGACGTTCTCGCGCGGCTGCTCGCCCGAGTGTGCCCATTCGTATGCGAGTTGGGCCAGTAGATATCGCTCCGTCGGGGTGCGGCCCGGCGCGTCGCTCTCCAGGATCGGCTGCAGGCGCTCCAGTCCCACCTGCCGCGACTGCGAATCATCGCGCGCCGCGTTGATGTAACGCCCGCGCAGCTCCAGAAAGAGGTCGTCTTCGGTGCCGTCGAGCTGCGCGAGTCCTTCGCTGAAGGCATCGCGCCCAGCCGCGTAGTCCCCCGTGTAGACCAGCGCGTGGCCGAGTTTCAGGCAGATCTCAGCCCGACGACGCGGATCATCCTGCAGTTCCAGCGTCGCGCGGATGTGCTCGGCGGCGCCCGGGATGCCAGCGTGCAGCTGCGCCTCCCCGAGCTCGAGCAGCAGCTCGGCGCGTAGCTCGAGCTCAGGGGACTCACGCAGCGCGCGTTGCAGATAGCTGGCGGCCGAGGCGGGCGCTGCGTTGGCGCTGGCCTCGCGCGCGGCGGCGCGCAGCGTCTGGGTCGCCCAAGCGTCGCCCGCCGGGTCGGCCGCCAGCAGGTGCGCGGCGACGCGTCCCAGCGGCGCGCCCGCCTGCGCCGTCAGGCGGGCGGCTCGCGCATGCGACTCCGCGCGCGCGCCGGGCGGCAGGCCGTCATGAATCGCGCCCTGAACCAGCGGGTGCACAAACCCGTAGGGCCGCTCGGCGGTCACGATCTGTGCGCCGACCAACGCGTCCACCGCGGTAGCGACCGCCGGCGGGGCCAGCTCCGCGAGCGCAGTCGCGTCGCCCAGCGGCGCGCCCGCGCCGAGCACTGCGAACGCGCTCGCCAGCCGCTGCGCGTCGGCGCCCAGCGCGACCAGACGCGCGAGCACCGCCCGCGCGATGCTCGCCGGCGCGATCTGCGCAACGCGCGCGGCGTCAGACGTGCCGGCGCCGGCACAATCGGCTCGCAGAGCCCCCAGCAGCTCTCCGAGCAGGAACGGGTTTCCGCCGCTGGCGTGCTCGCACGCGAGCACGAAATCCTCGTGCGCATCGCGCCAGCCGCGCTGCTTGATCAGCCGCGCGACCTCGGGCTTACCTAACGGAGCCGGCAAGACGTCGCTGTTCAACGTGCTTTCACGCGTGTACCGGCCCAATGCTGGAGGCGTGTGGGTGCGAGAGCACGACGTGCTCTCGCTCCGCGCCTCGCAGCTGGCGGGCATCGGTGTCGCCAGAACGTTCCAGAACCTCGGTTTGTTCGCGCACCTGAGCGTGCTCGAGAACGTCCTTATCGGCCGCCATCACTTGATGCGCGCGGGCACGGTGCGGGCCGGTCTCTGGTTGGGCTTAGCCAGCCGGGAGGAGCGCGAGCACCGGGCGAAGGCGAGTGAGGCGCTCGAGTTCGTCGGCATCACGCCGCTCGCCGCCGCACCTGTGCAGACGCTGCCCTACGGGTTGCGGAAGCGGGTCGAGCTGGCGCGGGCGCTGGCGATGGAGCCACGCCTGCTGATGCTTGATGAGCCGGTCGCGGGGATGAGCGCAGCCGAGCGCTCGGAGATGACCGAGTTGGTGCGCCGGCTGCACGAACGCGGCCTGACGATGTTGTTGATCGAGCATGACATGGGGATGGTCATGCAGGTCGCTCAGCGGGTGATGGTGATGGACTTCGGTCGTGTGATCGCCTGCGGACCGCCCGCCGAGGTGCAACGCAACGAGCACGTGATCCGCGCATATCTGGGCCAGGATCCCGACCAAACCGTGGCGGCCCGCAGCCAAGGGCCCGCGTGAGCCAGTTCTTGCAGCTTGCGTTTAACGGCTTCGCGCTCGGGTGCGTGTACGCGCTCGTCGCGCTCGGTTTCGCTGTGGTCTATCGCGCAAGCCAGGTGATCAACTTCGCCCAGGGCGCGATGCTGCTTCTGGGCGCCTACCTCGTGTCGCTGCTCGCCGCTTATGCGGGCCTGCCGTTCTGGTGCTCAGCGATCCTGGCTGTCGCGATTCTCGCCGCCAGCGGGATGCTGTTCCAGATGTTGGTGCTGCGACGCACGCTCGGAGCGCCGCTGTTCACGATCGTGATGATCACGATCGGCCTCAGCGTCGCGATTACGGCGGGCGTCGACGCCGTCTTCGGCCCCGAGCAGCGGCTTCTCGGCGACCCCTGGGGATCGAGCGCCTTTCAGGTGGGCGCCGTCGTGTTCACTTGGGTAAAGGTCTGGGGTGTGATCTCCGCGTTCGCGCTGCTAGCGGCGTTCTTCGCGTTCGATCGCTACTCGCGCTACGGGCTAGCGATGCGAGCCACCGCAGCCGACCCGGAGGCCGCGCTGGCCGTCGGCGTCCCGGTCCGACGCGTGCACGCGCTCGCGTGGGGGATCGCCGGGGCGGTGGCAACGATCGGCGGGCTGTTCCTCGCGGGCTTCCCGAACTCGCCCAACCCGCAACTGGGTGACGCGGCGCTGCTGGCTTTCCCCGCGGTCATCCTCGGGGGTCTCGACTCGCCCGTCGGCGCCGCCCTCGGCGGGATCATCATCGGCGTCGTCCAGGTCCTCACCTCCGGGTACGCACCCGGCTGGACAGGCAACAACTTCTATGAGGTCGCGCCGTACCTCGTGATGATCGCGGTGCTGCTGATCAAGCCCTACGGCCTGTTCGGCACGCGGCCAGCGGAGCGCCTGTGACCCTTCAGCGGGGCTCCGATCGGCGGTTGCGGCGGGCACGCTGGATCGCGCTCGGGGCGTTCTCGCTCGTGCTGCCATTTCTGCTCAGCGCGGGGGGGCTGTCGACCGCCGTATTTGTCGTGATCGCAGCGATCGGCGCAGTCGGATTGAACGTCCTCACCGGTTACGCGGGGCAGATCTCGCTCGGGCACGCGTTCTTCCTGGCGGTCGGGGCATATACCGGCGCGGTCGTGGGAGGCGATCATCACCTGACGGCGGCGATCTGGTTGCCGGCGGCGGGCATTGTGGCAGCCCTGTTCGGGGCTCTTGTCGGGCCGATCGCGTTGCGGCTGCGGGGGCTCTACCTCGCGATCGTGACGCTCGGTTTGGTGTACATCGGCCAGTACCTCTTCTACAACCTGACCGGCGTCACCGGCGGGCCGCCGGGACGAGCGTTCCCCGCGGTCGCGTTCGGGTCAAGCCTCAACTTCTCGCCCGGCAATCAGCTCCAACTCGCCGGACTCACACTCGACAGCAACGCGCTCTACTACTTCCTGGCGCTGCTGATCCTCTGGCTCGCGGTCGCCTTCACGTTCAACCTCCAGCGCACACGGATCGGTCGCGCTTTTCAGGCGGTACGCGAGCGCGAGCTCGCGGCCTCGGTGATGGGGCTGGATCTCGCGCGCACGAAGGTCGCCGCGTTCGTCATCTCGAGCTTCCTGGCCGGGATCAGCGGCGCGCTGTTCGCGAGCTACCTGTCCTACGTGGTCCCCACGCAATGGGACCTGCTGCTGTCGGGTCAGTTCGTGGCCGCGATCATCGTCGGCGGGATGGGCACGGTTCTCGGCCCGGTCCTCGGCAGCATCGTGGTGTTCGCGCTGCCGGACGCCATCCAGCACATCTCATTCGTCAATACCAACGGGACGGGCGGGATCACCCCCGGCGACCTCTCGAACATCATCTACGGCGTTCTGATCGTCGCGTTCCTGGTCGCCGAGCCCCGCGGGATCGTCGGGCTCGGCGACCGCTTGGCGTCGCTGCTTGGGGAACGGCGGCGCCGTCGCGGTTACTCCGGCCCCAGAGGTCCGTCTTCCGAGGCCAATTCAACAACAGGAGAACGAGTACTGCCATGATGAAACGCTACCTGTATCAGCTCTTAGCGATCTGCGCCGCCGGCGCAGCCGTGCTCGCGGTGGCTGCCTGCGGCACCAGCACCAGTTCGAGCAGCGCCTCGAGCAGCACCGCAGCCGATCTAAAGGCTGGACCTGGTGTCGACCTGGCTACCAAGACGATCACGCTCGGCAACATCGCGGCGCTTTCGGGGCCAGCTGCTTCGCTCGGTTTGCCCGCGCTCGCGGGGACGCAAACCGCCGTGAAGGCGATCAACGCAGCCGGCGGGGTCGACGGCTTCAAGCTCAAACTCGACGTTCAGGACGCGGGCTACGTCCCGCAGAACGCGGTCACCGCGTTCAACGGCATGCAGTCGTCGGTCGCGATGGTGATCAACTTCGGCAGCCCGACGACGTTGGCGATCCTGCCCGCGGTCAAGGCCGACGACGTGCTCGTCATGCCGCAGTCGTGGGACTCCGCCTGGGACAGCGTGCCAGACCTCGCGCCGCTCGGCACACCGTACGCATACGACATCGCCAACGGCCTGGACTACCTCGAGAAGGTCAAGCACCTCGGCACTAAGGTCGGGATCATCTACCAGGACGACGCGTACGGCGCCGATGGCCTGCGCGGCTTCAAAGCAGCCGTCGCGGGCGACCATCTCGACAACGTCGCGCAAGCCACTTTTGCGGTCACCGACACCGACTTCACCGCCCAGGTGGAGAAGATGAAGGCGGCAGGCGCGCAGATCGTCGTGCTCACGGCGCTGCCGAGCGCGTCGGGGCCGATCGTGGGCACCACCGCCACACTTGGCTACTTCCCGACCTACCTGTTCCAAGGCCCGGCCTGGCTCGAGCAGCTGATGACCAAGACCGGTGCACTCGGCGCGCCGGCGACACCGATCGCCGCCCGCGCCCGCCAAGAGCACTTACGTCATGGCGTTCGCGACGCCATGGGGCAACCCCAACGCACCGGGGATGGCCGCGATGCTCGCGGCCGTCAAGAAGTATGACCCCAACCAGCTCCCAAGTGTCCACTTCGAGTTAGCGTGGATGCAGGCGCACCTCGCGGCGGCGATCCTCAACAAGGCGATCGCGGACAAGGACCTCACGCGGCAGGGGATCCTCAACGCCCGCCTGCACCTCGGATCATTCGACACCGGCGGCATCGCGGAGGCGCTCGACTACACGTCCGCGCTCGGACCGCCGTCAACGAAATCAATCATCAGCCGCATCGACCCCTCGGTACTAGGCTTCCTCCAGCCGATCGCGTCGGCGTACCAGGGAACGGACACATTCGGGCTCTAGCAGGAGCTCGGTGCGATTGCGCTTGGTGCGAGCCGATGCTTGACGCGCTCTGATCGCGGGAGCATGCGCGTCGGGTGGAGGGGGACGCTGGCAAAGGACCGACACGGTACCCCAACCAGCGTCCTACCTCGACGAACCGCACGGCGTACTGTTGACGCGTTCGGGGGGCGTTGGCGGCGCACTCGAGGATAGACTGCTCCGCCAGCGCGGTGATCGCCAGGCTAGGCTCGGATTCACGCCCGGGTTGGCAGATTGACAAGTAGCGCTGAGCGGGCGGTGATCAGCAGCTTCTGATATCCGAACAGCTGCCCATGCGCGTCGATCACGGCATGCCCTACATCGCCCGGGCAAGCCCTCGTTCATCAAATTCAGTTACGAGGAGCCTCTCCGCGACGTCGGGACGATCGCTATCGATGATGGCGAGCGATCGTCCGCCGGCACGAGTTGGCGTGATCCCTTTGTAACGCAGCCAGCTGTCTTCCCGCGCGCGTCCGGGCTGCTGCATCGCCCGGAGGATCGCAAGCAAAACCCCGGTCGACGCCGACTTTCACTGGCCGCGCTACTGCTTCGGTAAGGCGTCGGACTACTGCTTGTGCGGAACGCGCTCGTCAGGGCCGCGCCAGTCGGACTTCAGCCTCCGCGTGAAGCCAGTCGTCGGCTCGTTCCAGCCGAAGCGATCCCATTCGTCGGACAAGCGGCTCAAAGAGCCCGCTCGTGCTTGCTGCGCTTCAGCAAGCACTTCGAAGAGAAGCGAACGACCTCAGGACCAAATGCGACGTCGTCGCTTGTGGCGCAATCCACAGTCTCGGGCGGGGGCGCATCAAGATGGGCGTAGCGCCAGTTGACGATCGGAGGTCGCCGACGCTCGTGCGCGCTGCGCGGCGCCAGAGGATCGTTAGCTCCTGCGCTCGCTGTTTTCTGTGTGGACGCGAGAAGAAGCCTGGCCTGTCGCGCTCCGACTCGCTGATGAGGTGCTCTGCCCGGCCGAAGCTCACCGACGAGATGTTCTATTGGGCGCAGGATCTGGGAGAACGACAACGCATTCACGTTCGCTCACGTCACCTTTCGCTCGCTGCTCGAGCGGAGGTCGGCGGGCGAAGTTGGCGAGCAGCTTTCGGCTCGGGACCGAAGCGCGTGCGTCGCCTGGCCGCCGTGATCAGGTCGTCGATCGGGCGGTCTGCGTCCTGCAAGAGCCTTCGATTGGGCGGGCAGGCCAGGTAGTTCGGTTTCGCGATGTTGCCGCGCGCGTTGAGGCGTCTGAACAATCCCGGAGGCCACCCCAGCGCTGTTAGGATCGCGCCGTGGCGCGGCGTCTCTCGTTCGGCTTGATCGCGGTTGTTCTCGTGAGCTTCGCGGGCGCGATCGCTTCGGCCGCACACCCGCGCGGGGTGCAAGCGGCGGTGTCCCAAAGGACGATGGCGGTGCACGAGTCCGGGATCACGTTCGCGCGCGGGACCGTGACGCTCTCGCGCTCCTTCGTGAACGCGAACCTGATCGGCGTCTCAACGGCCGGCGTCTACGAGTTCAAGCATCCCGGCGGCCCGCTGGACGCGCTCCACAAGGGCTCGGTGATGGTCCTGCAGGGCTCCGATGCCGTGGTCGTGACCTCGATCAGCCACGATGCCGGGCACCTGCTGATCAGCTCAAAAGCGGCGACTCTTGGGCAGGTGATCAGCTCCGGCAAGATCACCTTCAACGGCCCGATCAACTTTGGGCAGGGGTTCGTCGCGCCGACCGTCACCGGGAACGGCTTCAACGAGCATGCCGACCTCGTCCGGCCAAGCTACCCATATATCGGCACGGCAGCGTGGCTGCGATCCGGCGCGCACGCCGCGGGCGGCTTCACCTTCTCCGTTCAGGGAAGTGCCGCGTCGGCGCCGTTTGGATACTCGCTCTCGTTTACCCCCGCGAGCAACAGCCACCTCGACATCGCCGGCGTGATCTGCTTTCAGTGGGGCTCGATCTGCAGCAACGGGCCATCGAACGGGCTGTCGCTGGAGGCGAACCTGAGCGGTTACATCGATGCCGGCTCCAGCAATGCGTCGGTCACCGTCAACGGTGGTCGGATCACCGGGACCAGCTTCTCACTGAAGGCGATCTCGGCGCACTTGCAGATCACCTACACGGGCGCGCGCGGGACCGACCCTGACTCCGGCGGCGATCCGCCCGTGTTTCACCTGCCGGTCGGGATCGACTACACGATCCCGGGCGAGATCCCGATCTACGTCAAGCTGCAGACGGCCGTCCTGATCAAGCTCGGCATGTCGTCGCAGAACACTGTTATCCGCGGCGGCGTCAAGTACAACTGGGGCGGCTCGGGATCGGTGGCCGAAAGCAACTCGCACGCGACCGAGAGCGGCGCCGGCACCAACCCGTCCGGGTTACGGAGTCTCGCTACAGGTTCAGGCCGGCGCTGGCCGAGATCACGGGCGGACGGCGGGCGTTGACCGTGTCGACGATCTCGCTGGGATCGATGCCACCCAGGTAGACACTCGTGACTCGAGGTGGGCGTGTCCGAGCTGGCGCTGGATGACGGGCAGCGAAATGGCCTCGCGGGCGAGCTCGACGGCGTGAGCATGGTGGAGCTGGTGGGGCGCGAACCGCCGCCGAACCCCCGCTTTTGCGGCGAGGCGCTCGAGTTCACTGCGGGCGCAGTTGGCCGACCACACGCGCCCTTTGGTCGGGCCGTCCAGGATGCAGAACAGCGGGCCGACCGGGAGCGTGACGCGCACCTGGACCCACGCGTTGAGGTGCGCCCAGCCCAGGCGTCCATTCCCACGACACGTCGCCGGCCGACTTTGCCGCGGCGCACCAGCAGCGACCCGGTCGTGGAGTCAAGGTCGGTCTCGGTGAGCGCCAGCGCTTCGCCGATCCGCAGCCCGGCGCGCCAGAGCACGACGATCAACCCGCGCATCCGTAGCGCGTGGCGCCCCTCGCCGGCGTGGCGCATGACCGCGATGATCTCCTCCACCCTCGGCGGATCCGGTGGGTAGCGCATCCCCTTGTTCGCCGGCGCGCACCCCGCCCGGTAGCCCGGCATCAGCGCCGGCGAGCGCCGCCGTCCGGTCTTGTCCAACAAGACCTTCTCGGACATCGATATCGCCTCCCGCAGGACGGATAGCCTCGCTGCGCAAAGCTGCGCGGCGAGCGTTGACAGCACCACATCCTGGCTGGCGCTCAAAGAAGCGTGCGAGCGTGAATGGGCGGCGCTGCACGGCGAGGAGCTCGCTGCCAACTGGGAGCTCGCGCAGGCACTCGAGCCGCTGGTCCCGATCGACCCGCTGCCGTAGGATCAGCAAGAGATGCTGAGAATCACGGCCGTCACACCCCTTGAGGACTCCCACCTCCGCGTGGAGTTCAACGACGGCGTCGTGCGCGAGATCGACTGCTCGTTCCTCTTGCACGGCACCCTCGGCGAGCCGCTACGCGAGCCCGACTACTTCTGCCAAGTTCGGGTCGACCACGACTTTCGGACGATCGTCTGGCCCAACGGGCTGGACCCGGCGCCCGAACTACTCCATGACCACCGCATTCCAGCCGCCTCCGACAAGCGCCGCGCGGCGGCTTAGGCTCATACCCGCGGCAGGCACCCAGCCGACTCAGCGTCGGTGGTCCGAGCCATTTGCAACGACGTCGACTTCCGTCTCGAGGTCGTCGCTTCTCTCCGAAGTGCTGTAGGGTCGGCGGGAGGCGCCTGGACCGCGCGGCACGTGCTGGCCCGACTGGTCTGGTTTCCTCCCGCCGCCACCTCGACGGGCGGTCTGGCTCGCTCCTCGGTTTGCGTTGATCGCGATGGCCCTGTCGGATACGCAAACCAGAAGCTTGGGCACGCAAGAGTAGCCTGTGCGGCCCGGGCCCACCGATGGCTGTTGCAACCAACGGGTTGCGGGACCGTCGAAGACGGCCGGCTCTTACACTGGGTGCCTGCGACGCCGGCTCCGCAGTCGGGTGTCGACGCGCCCAACGAGCGGCCGTGCAGGCATCACGCTGCCGGCTACTGCAGCGCGGCTTGGAAAGTCCGGCGGTGCGCGCAAAGGAACGCGTGTTCGCGCTCGCATCCGTTCAATGTTGTGGAGGCGTGGGCGCGCAACCCGCTGGCCAGCCCGTTGGTCGCCAAGGCGACTCGGGCCCACTGAATCATGAGCAGCTGGCATGAGGCGGTTGCGTCTAGAAGCTGGTGGCGTCGGATGGAGTCTAGCCCGTAGGTGTCAGCAAAGAGGCGTAACTGCCGCGCTTGGGCGGCGATCGGCATCGGCGCCTGCCACCGAGAGTTGATGGTGCACAGCCAGGCCGCCAAGCCGACGTCCTCAAGGGCGTAGCCGGGGCCGGCGAGATCGTAGTCGATCAACGCGTAGGGCAAGTCGTCGGCACCGAAGACCATGTTGTAGGGCCCGGGGTCGCCATGGCATACCGTTTCGTGCTCCCCCGCCAAGGTGCTGCCGCATGTCGCATCGTGAAAGCCGCGCAAGAGCCGTCCAGCAGCGCCCACCTGAGCATCGGACAGTCGCTCGTCGACCGCGGCCACCCGCCCGGGCAGCCAGCTGAGTGTGTCGCGGCCGCGGGGATCAACGCCCAGCCAGCGCGGAGCACCACGGAACCCGGCAGACTCAAGCTCGCGAAGCAGTCGCTCGCTGAACGGCGATACCTGCGTGTGCGGGCGACGGACCGTATCTTGAACGCGCACGACGCCGATCGTGACCCGGCCTCGGCTCAGCGCAATCTCAGCCGGACACTCCCCTCCCGTGGTGGGCATCGCGCCACCGGCGTGGCCGGCGCGCATCGTGGTGGGACTTGGAGGTCGACCGCGATCCGCGGGGCGCGCAGCGAGAGCGCCGGCAAGGATCCTGCTCGACTGCTCGCATTCGGCCTCGACGGTGCTATGTGGGCCGACCGGTTCGCGCTCAGCCTCAATCGGACGCTCACCGGACCCGGCGGTTACGCGATGATCCCCGTCCATGTCCGGAGCCTGCCAGGCGCCAGCTCCGAGAGCATCGGTGCAGACCCGCAACCCACACGCGCATCGCGCGCAGACCTTGTGAGAGATGTGCTCAGCACCCGAGGGGATCCTTTGCGCACGACACCCGACAATCGGCCGGAGCCGCCTGATGACCAGGGCTCTAGCTCCTCATCGGACGCTGTGTTGCGCCCACTCCGTTGAGACTCGCGAGCGTGTTCATCGCCAGCCCCGGACCGAACGCGGGCGTGCAGAGAAGGATGATTGATGATGGGACCATCAGAAAATCTAGTTTCGACAATTGATCGTCGTCAGCGCGACGCCTGCGGCCGCGAGAAGTCGCGACGACAAACGACGCACCACCGACTGCGACGCATATCCCTATCCCAGTCGGCAACCATCAGCGGCAGCGCGTCAGGATCGCGCCGATGTCGTCTCCTGCTCAACTGCCTACGTGGTACGTGCTCCCCGGGCACCTCGGTGTCCGACGGCTCGCGATCATGCTTGGGCGTCTTTAGGCGGTATCAGCGGCAAGCATCACCAACTCTCGTGCTTGCGCGGCCTGATCGGCGTTGGTGTCGAGCAGCACGCGGTGATAGGCGTCGCAGGCAAGCCCGCAGAGTTGCTGGTAGGCCGCGCAGATATGCGCAACCCGCTCGGCTTCCTTGAGCGTTTCGCAGGCCATGCGGCTGTCCTGAGTCGTGGTGGGGTCGCTGGTCATGCGCACTGCTCGAGATCGGCGAGGAAGTAATCGGGGTACACGGCTGCATCCTCGCGGCAGCCGATGGACTTGCGGTGCACGACGCGGTTGTAGGCGTCGAGCATCACGATCTCGCATGGATGCCAGTGGGCCGCGAGCCGGTACGCCTCGAGCCGTGCTTCTTCGAGCGTTCCGTAGGAAATCGGGTCGTGTTCAGCAGGAAGTGTGATCTCCCAGCTTCCCCGTCTGTTTCGGTCCACGCTCACCGTTCGAGCGCTGATCGCGAGAGCTCGTGTCGGCCGGCTGCGTGAAGGCCAGCGGTCCTCCGCGGCGGCTCGATCAGCGACCGGCAGCCCTCGGCTGGCTCCCTGGCCGGGGGAGGGCGGCAGACCGTGGAGATCCGCCGGGGTGCCTGAGTAGAGGAGCATCGCGACGCTCCTGGACTGCTCGTCACGATAGCCCCGGAGACACCGAGCACGGACGTGAACATCATTCATCACCAAACCTAGCGAGGTACATCCAACGAACCGAACCGAGCCGCGCCGTCCGACCCGGGCCGCGTCCGTTGCAGAGTTCACGCCGATGCCAAACCGCGCGGCGCACCAACGCCCTCGCGATGATACCGCGCGAGCAGGCGCTTGCTATCCGTAGGCTCGTGCAGACCAGGTCCGTATTAACCACACGCATCGTCGGCGAGACGTCGAGCTAGATTGCGATGGATGACGCATGCATCGTCCGAGGGGCGGCGGTGCTGCCGGATCAGGCGACGGAAGCGGGGTCGTCGATGACGCTCGGTGCTTGCAACGTGCCGTCGATCGCGATCTTCAGCAAGCGCTGCGCCGCTGGCGGGTGCGGCTCTTCTGGAGGGACCGGGAAGGCCAGGACGGAAACAGGCAAATCTCCCGTAACCACGGGAATTTCGGGTCGCCGTCGGTCGCTGTGGTCGTCGGAGCAGGGAGCCAATCCCAGCAGCCGCCGAGGCGGGCATGCCACGTCAGGACTTGACCGCGGCTCCAGACGAGCAAAACGCGGGGCAACCGCGCCCTCTGCTCCCCCGGATCGCCCGCAACTCCGGGGATTCTGCCTTACTCCAGAAGAGCCGCACCCGCCGCTGGCGCAATCGTCGCCAACCAGACGCTGGAGAAGGCCCGTCCTGAAACACAAAAGCGAGCGTCCGGGAGCGCTCCTGCAGCCCTGCCTTCCGCGCAAAGGGGGACCGCCAGGCCCTGGACGAACAGGCGTGTCACGCCGGATCTGAGCAAAGGCGTGCGCTACGCAACGCTGAGCGTCGGCGCCGTTGAGGCTAAGGGTAGGTGTAGCTGGTGAGTTGTAGGTGCGTGGCGCACGCCTGACGATCGCTGCCTAAACTTCTAAACTTGCCAATTGGCAGGGTAAAGAGACCCTGTGGTCGACAAGCCTCGCGCGGACCGTTATATCGCTTGGATCGCGTCAATCGTCGAGGACTAAACCTTGTGTAAGTTGACATACTCGACCCCTATTGACACGGCGGCCGGTGATCTCTAGCGTGATTGATCGTGCATATACCGATAGCCAGCCAAAGCCCTGTGGGGCTCATGCGGACCCGGCGCGCGTTGTGCTCGGCCTTGCGGCTCTGCTGATCTGAACCGCTGCTAGAGTCGGGCGCGCGTGCGCCTGGACGGATGAGACGCATCCGTCGGCGGGCTCGTTCGCGCCCCCGGGGTCGGTGCTGTGCGGCCCGGATCCCTTCCTATTCTTCGCCAAACGCCATGCCACTTGTCCGGCTCCAGGTCGGAGGAGCCCTCGACAACCCCTCGGCCAGCTAAAGGAAACGCCAATGGCCAGAATGGCCCTAAAAGCCGTTCATGACGACGGCGAGCGACGCCGGCGGCCGCTGAGCGAGCGCATCGTCGATGAGAACCTCGGCAGCTATCGTCACGTCCCCCGGCAGCGCGACCGACGTCGCCCTCACGGCGCTGAGCACGACGACGAGCTCGCGGATGCGGCTTAGCTATACGCGTGGTCCTACGCAGAGATGCGCCGGCCAGTCGCCGAGTCCGTGGCCGCACGCCTGATCGCGAGTAGCCAAGGTTAAGCCGCTTTTAGTCGCAGCGAATCGGCGGTCATCGCAACGACTGGCTCGGGCAGCGAACCTGCGACCAAGCGCCCGGCGATCACCACACGCCCCGGTCGCTCGGCAGTGCGCCGTTCGACGAACGGCAGGAGCGGGACCTCGCAGCGTAACCGGGCCGCGAACGCAACTGTTGGCTGCTAGATCGGGGCGTCGAGGACGAATAGTTCTGAGGCGATGTCGGGGTCGGCGTGGTTGCCGCTGATGAACGCGATCACTTTGTGGCCGGTGAGCCGTTCGATGGCCTCTGTGAAGTCGGCTTGCATCGTTTCCTGGTAGAGGTGGCGGATCGTCGTCACGTCGCCGCGGCGGTCGGACCTCGCGAGCGTCAGCTCGGCGCGGTTGAGAACGTCGTGCATGAGCGTCACGATCACGTTGTCGTGGTAGAAGGTGGAGGCGGTCCTGGGGCCACGGCCAACGTATTCGTTCTGGATCCCGACGAGCGCGCGGGTGACCGCGGCGTTGAGCTCGCCGCCGGTGAGAGGGGCTTGCGCGGGCATCAGCTGCCCCGCCGCGCGCACGCAAGCAAGCTGCTTGGGGTGCGGCGGGGTCGGCGCTGGGTTGGGTGATCGCGCGGGCGGGGTGCCACTGTCATGGTGCTGCTCCGATTCGGCGCTCTCAGCGAATGTGGCCCTGCACGGAGGATTGAGAGCTGGCCGATGAAGGACCCAGCGAACAGGCGCACGTTCAGTGTAGTCCTTGTCCGCAGGCGGGTCGAGGTTCCGTTGTAACCGGATCCCGCGAATCGGTGTAGTTTCCTGTGCGTTGGTGCGCCGCGCCGGTCGGCACTAGCGTGAACTCTGGATAACGGACGCGGACCGGGTCTACCGCTCGGGTCGGCTCGTTGCATCCCCTCCTCGTTAGGTTCGGTGATCGATGTTCACGTCCGTGCTCGGTGTCTCCCGAGCGCTCGCGACGAGCAGCCCAGGAGCGTCGCGACGCTCGTCTCCTCAGGCCCTCCGGCGGCTCGCCACGGTCTGCCGCCCTCCCCCCGCTAGACGAGCCACCCGAGACTGCCGGTCGTTGACCGAGCGGCTGCGGACGACCGGCGAGTTTGACGCGAGGCGACTACAGGAGCTCTCGCAATGAGCCCCCGAACGATACGCGTGGACCTAAACCGGCACGGAGCCTGGGAGATCACGCTTCCCGTCGGACTCGACCCAATCAACTGCGGATCCCTTTACGAAGCAAGGCGCGTCGCGTCTCGGTTCGCGGCCCACTGGCATCCCTGCGAGGTCGTCATGTGCGACGCCTACCACCGCGTCGTGCACCGCGAGCTGATCGACAGCTATGAGGATGCAGCCGCGTATTCCGATCACTACTCCCACGCCGATCTCGGGCTGTGCCTATGACCGGCAAGCGCACAGCGACTCATCGAGCGTCAGGATCATCTCCAACGATCAATAAGCTAGGTCGGCACGGTTTTTGTGTTCTGGAAGGAGTACCAGCGGCTGAGATGACGACCAAGCCTCTCCCGGTCGTGAAGACCGAAATGACCACTCAGCAGCGGGCTGCGATCGAGGCCTTCGGGCAGGTCGTGATCACGATCGAGGAGGCGTTCCCACAAGAAGTCGCGGACACGCCCAACATCGCAAGAAGGATAACCAGGTCGGGCCTGCAGATGGCCGACCGGCTGGTCCACGCGCAGCATGAGTTCCTGCGCAGTGTCATCGACAGCGCTGCCAAGTCGCTGAGGATCCGCGACGGGGCAAAGCCCCAAGCCGCCCGGTAGCTCATCGACCAGTGCAACAGCGGCGGCCTCGGATCGCGTGAGAATCAGACCGGGACTCGCGCCCGGCGTCGGCCCGCCGAACTGACTGCGATGTTTTCGATACTGGAGTGTGACCGTAGCAGGCGAGGCGCGATGATCGAGACCCACGAACAGCCGTCGATTTGCGTCGCTAATGGATCCGAGTTTCCAACGAGAATTGCGGAGAAACGGCCGTCGCGGCCGTTTATCAGCCACGCCTGGCCTCGCCCCCAGCCCGCTGGTTTACAAGGCAGAACACCACTTTTCCAAGCAGAACGAAGCTTTACGCTTTCCAAGGAGATTAATGATGAGCCCCCCGACGCAATCGCTTTCGCGATGACGGGCACCGCCGACGAGCGGCTGTCGTTCGCCGAGGTTCGCGCCGCCCGTGACCGCAAGGAGTGCGAATCGCAGGAGCGCGAGCTCCCCCCCGAGAATCGCGACTGATCTCACCCTCCCGTCAACGCCCCCTCCGCCGGCCCAGGGCCGCGATCCGTCGCCTCTCCTCCGGCGACGGGTCGCCAGCTACGCCGAACCCCGCCACACCGCCGCGCCGTTGATATCGACTCCACGAACAGCACTGCAGAGCGCCAGGACGCTGGCGAGTCCTCTGGAGGCCGGCTATCGTGAAGCGGTGTAGTATGCAGCGACGTTGGTGCGACGCTCGGTCGGCACTGGCGTGAACTCTGCAACGGACGCGGCCCGTGTCTAACCGCTCGGTCCGGTTCTTTGGATCCACCTCGCTAGGTTCGGTGATCGATGTTCACGTCCGTGCTCGGTTTCCCCCCGGCTCTCCCGACGAGCAGTCGGAGAGCGTCGCGACGCTCGTCTCCTCAGGCGCCCCCGCGGGTCGCCACTGTCTGCCGCCCTCCCCCGGCAGACGAGCCACCGACGGACTGCCGGTCGGTGACCGAGCGGCAGTGGACGAGCGCCGACCTGCACCCGAGGCGACTTCAGGAGCTCCCGCGATGAGCACTCGCACGATACGCGTGGACCTAAACACACGCGCAGCCTGGGAGATCACGCTTCCTGTCGGACTCGACCCAATCAACTGCAAATCCCTCGACGAAGCAAGGCGCGCGGCGTATCGGCTCGCGGCCCACTGGCATCCCTGCGAGGTCGTCATGTTCGACGCCTACCACCGCGTCGTGCACCGCAAGCTCATCGACAGCTTCGAGGATGCGGCCGCATACTCCGACGCCGATCGCGGGCTGTGCGTATGACCGGCAACCGCACCGCGACCCAGGACAGCCGCGTGAGCTGCGAAACGCTCGCGGAAGCCGAGCTGGTGGCGCATATCTGCGCGGCCTACCAGCAACCCTGCGAGCTTGCCGCCTGCGACGCCTATCAGCACGCGCTGCTCGACGCCAACGCGGATCAGGCCACGCAAGGAACGAAGTTGGTGATGCTTGCCGCTGATCGCGCGTAGACGTTGAAGCGGTCAGGACGAGAACTCGGACTCGGAATCGGCTGCCATGAGCGCGACCGGTCGGTAGGGCGCTGCCCTCCCACCGCTACGCCCGCTGGCTGCCGACCCGCTGCACACCGTCGCTCGGCACACCCTCCAACACCGAGACGATAAGCCCGCCACCGTCGACAATGACCAGAGCCTGTTGGTCCTGCATCCGTCGCGGAATGCCGTGCCACGCAGAGCGTGCCGCCTGTCGATTGAGATAGTTGTTCAGCCAATCGCCCGAGCGGGCGTCGATCAGTACCACGTCGTTGGTCATCATGCGTTCAACCTTGCCTTAAGGAACTCTCCACCTCTGGGAACCTGGACGCACTTGCCAGGTGAAGCAGCGGTCTGCATTACGGTCCGCTGTCAGCTTCACCCTGCAGGTCGATGCGATCTCGTCATGAAAGCCGAACACCCGGACGCGATCAATCACCGCGGCGATACGTTCGGCGTTCAGCTCCGTGAACGGGTAGGCAGCCTAGTCGTGGTGGGAGGCGACGAGCACGCCAAGCACGACGTATGCGAGCCAAGCAGACGGCGCACTCGATCATTTCGCCGCGCATGGCGGCACTGCTGCCGATCATCAGTCTGCCGCGGCGCCGACGGGCCGAACACACCCCGTCCTCACCCACTCGTTTCTCGTTTCTGCCCGTTTGCAGCACCAATGTGCCCTCAGCGTCTGCGGCTCTCGCGGACGGGCGAGGGCGGGCCACACGGGTGATGACGGCTGGCCGATAGGACCGGTCCAGCTACCGGCGGTAGGTGCGCGAGATCGTCGCTCAGGATCCACACCAAATATCATGGCCGCCGACCAACTAATCGGAAGTTCTTCATCAAAAACTTCCGGCTAATGCCTCGACGTTCTCCCACGGCAACGTCGTCGTGACCCGATGCACGGAGGCCTTACGAACGCCGAGAAGTCCCTCGCCAAGCCGCAGTGCGCGCCGAAGCGTCGGCAGCAAATCACTGCCAGCGCTTGGCTTGCCAGGCATGCGAGCGTCACGGCAGGGGGCTAACGCTCGCTTTCAATCCACGAGCTGGTCGCCTGTTTTCGGCTCTCTGGGCATAATGCATAATCGTAGGTGGATTTATGCGAACGCTTGTTCGTATGGGAGTGTCAGGGTGATTGGTCCGCAGGTGAGGTGAACGAGCGAGAGTGCGGCTTCTGCGGAGTGAAACCCGTAGGCGCGGCGGGTGATGAGCTTGACCTTGTT
>JBKQIR010000218.1:0-31592 GCA_052148275.1 Solirubrobacteraceae bacterium | reverse complement strand
CGTCGTTACACGCCTCTTTACGTCCGTCTACACCTCCATCTACACCTCCGTCTGTACGTCTGTCTACATGTCTGTCTTTACGGTCGTCTTTACAGCCTGGTGGAACAACTGGCATCGGAGCGCTCCTGTGGTTGTTGGACAACGAGTCGCCCAGCGGGACACCCGAACCGGGCGCACATAAGCCCCCGAAGAACGGGAGAAGGCGCCGCGGCGGCGAGCTGCGCTCGCCGGCGCTCTGCGCTCCACGCGCGCGCGTGAGCGCAGAGAGCCGATGGAGGCCTCGCTGGTGGTTGAAAGCCATCGCCAGCGCCCGTGTGCGCGGCGCTCGCGATGACGCTCACCAGCCAGCGGAGAACGCAGACCACCACGGCAGAGCGGGGGAGTCCGTCCGCCAGTCGGCTAGACTGCGCAGCAGATCTTTGGTTTGGCGCTGACGGCGCCTATGTTTCGGGAGACCGGGCGGCAACCCGGTCTTTCTCGTTCT
The DNA here is from genome assembly GCA_052148275.1 of Solirubrobacteraceae bacterium. GTDB lineage: Bacteria > Actinomycetota > Thermoleophilia > Solirubrobacterales > Solirubrobacteraceae > Palsa-465. The sequence goes on along the minus strand of JBKQIR010000218.1, from coordinate 31,108 downwards.
GCGAGCGAAGCCGCGCGTGGTGGACCCCTGCACACGGGCACCCGCTCCAACCCGCCCCACCGACGACCGAGCCAGGGGCTCATGCGAGCGTCTCCTCGAAGGAACACGCCGCCGCGCTGACCGCTGAGCACGATGCGCCGCTCGGAGAGCGTCCACGTGACCGTGCCGCGGACCTGGGGATGGCCGGCAAACCGGCCGTAACGGTCCCAGACCGGCGCCTCGAGCGCGAACACCAGCTCCTCAGAAACGCTCCAGCAATCGATCTGGACGAGCTCCTGCCCTTCCAGGCGGCACAGCGTGATCGTGCCGGTCCTGCCCCCATCGCCAGCGCGGCCGGAGAACGGCATCACCGCAACCGTCGCGCCGCGGCGCTCGAGCTCCTCCCACGCAGCCTGGCGAATCGCCAGCTCGCCCCGCCCGGACCTCAGCCGGGCGATGTGCGGCTGGGAAGCCTCACGACCCGACCGCGTATGGCACGGGTCGCCTGGCCGCGCCCTGCACGCCGGGCACGTTCGCTCTCGCCATCCCCGCGCAACATGCAGGCTCTGCGACGGGCTTGGGCGCTTCGCAGATGAATGCCGACCGAGCCGGCAGCGAGAGCCAGGCGCCGCCCGGCAGCACGGACACCACTCCTCAAGCCAAGCGCGGCGGTCGCTCATCGCGCCCACCCCGGCTCCGAGGACGGAAGCTGGTCACCGTTTTGGTCACCGTTTTTCCGTCTCGATCTGACTTCGAGCGACTCGCGGTGGCGACCGCCCAGTGCGCGGCGAGCCAGAACATGCCTGCTATTGGCGCGTTCTGGCTCGCTGTGACTTACGGGAGCGACGGGACTTGAACCCGCGACCTCCGGCGTGACAGAGTCCCGCTCACGCTCCTCGGACCACGAGTCTAGGCCGCCGCCGGCGTTTGGATCAGCGCCGGTGAGTGGGAAGAGGTTCTCGCCGAGGGGCGCCTCGTGGTTCATGGCGCGGATCACTGGGCCTCCCCCGGTGACGCCGAGGTGCCGCGAAGCCGCCGACGGCACCGCTCACGCGAGAAGTGTTCGTCGACCCAACTGAACCCTTCCACGCTGACGAACGCCCGTGGAGAGGCGCCGCGAAACGCGCCGAGTGGCGCGCCACGACCCGCGAAACGACGGGGCCCAAGACGCCCAACAGCACCGCCGGAGGATGCGCACTCGGCCGTACCGAAGCGTCGTGAAGCGGGCTCGGATCGAGCGGAAGGCGGCGTATTTTCGGGCCAGACTTGCACCCACATTGCACCAAGCTCTCGCGCCGCTTCTGCCGCCCTCGACAAAAGCCCTGCAAATGAGCCCAAGCCCTCTGACGGACTCGAACCGTCGACCCCTTCCTTACCATGGAAGTGCTCTACCAGCTGAGCTAAGAGGGCGCAGGAAATGAGGGTACCGCGCCTGGCGATAGGCTGCAGCGGACCTGGCACGCGACCGTCGGACGCGGGCGCACGGCGGCCGGACCTGGACGCGCCGCACGGCGGCCGGACCTGGACGCACCGCATGGAGCAGCGCGGCGTTTGCGAGGATGATGCTCATGCGCTTGGTGGTGACCCGCGACCGCGAGGAGTTTGCCGCCCACACGGAGGCGTTTCTCGCCCTGGAGATGGAGCGCAACATCATGGCCGGGATCCTCGCGAGCTTGCGGGCCGGAGGCCGATTCAGCCCGGCTGAGGGTGCGATCTTCGCCTACCGGCTGGATGGAGACGGGCGCGCGGTGGCCGCGGCGCTGCGTACGCCGCCTTGGCCTCTGCTCGCGAGCGGATTCGGCGATCAGGCGTCCGCGCGCGAGCTCATGCGCGCATGGCTGGCGCAAGACCCCGGGGTCCCCGGGATCAACGCCGAGCCGCTGACCGCGCGCGCGATCGCTGAGGCATGGGCGCAGGTGACGGGGGGCAGCACGCGGTGCCGCATGCGCGAAGCGGCACACGTGCTCGGCGTTGGCAGGGAGCCGCCGCGCCCGGCTCGGGGCCGGCTGCGCGTCGCCGCCCGCGATGACCGCGACCTCCTGATCGAATACGAGCGGGCGTTCGTCGTCGAAGCTGGTGTCGGGGTCCCCGGCCAGGAGGACGAGACAGTCGACCGGAGGCTCGCCGCCGGCAGCCAGTTCCTGTGGGATCACGATGGACCGGTAGCGACGGTCGTGGTAGCGGCGCTGATCGCCGGGACGGCCCGCATCGGCCCGGTCTACACGCCTCCGGAGCACCGCCGGCGCGGCTACGCGAGCAGCGCGGTCGCTGCGCTCAGCCGTCACCTGCTGTCCAGCGGGGCGCGCAGGTGCATGCTGTACACGGACCTCGCCAACCCGACGTCCAACGCGATCTACGCCTCGGTCGGCTACCGGCGCTTGGGCGACTGCGAATGGCACGCCTTCCAAGCGCCGAGCTGACGCCGCTCCGGGCCCTCGGACCCGCAAGCTGCGACACTGACCGCTCGCGATGACCGTCATCCCGACAACTGGATAGGTCCCGTGGACGCGCATCGACCACCGTCGCCCGTTGACCTACGGCAGCCCCGAACGGTGGCCCAGATTCTGTCCGGCGCGCTCTCGTTGTATGCGCGCTACCCGGTCGTGCTGCTCATCCTGTCGCTGGCGGTCGTGGCCCCCTACGAGCTGATCGTGTATGCGTTGACCAAGACATCGCCTCTGCAGCAGCAGTCGGCGAGCGTCGAGACGACGATCATCCTGCTGCTGGTGGCGTTCGCGCTCGTCGGGCCGCTCGTCTCGGCGCTGTACGTCAACGCACTGGTGGCGATCGGAGAGCAGCAGCGCCCGTCGATCACGACGGTGGTCCGGCAGGGCTTGCAGGCCCTGCCGGTGGTGGCGGCTGCACAGATCATCGCCGGCATCGGGATCGGCATCGGCTTCGTCCTGTTCATCGTCCCGGGGGTGTTCCTGGCGCTGCGGTTTGCCGTCGTCGCGCAGGTGGCCGCGATCGAGCGCACCGACTGGCCGGGCGCGTTGCGCCGCAGCGCCGCGCTCACGCGCGGGAGCTACCTGCGCATCTTCGGGCTGCTCCTGTGCGTCTACGGGGTGACCGTGCTGATCACGAGCGGCGGCTCCGCGATCGTCGGCAAGCACGGCGCGAGTGCGCTCGACGTCGCCGTCGGCATCGTCGCAGCCACGCTCACGCAGTCCTTTCAGGCGCTCGTCTCGGCTTTGCTGTTCTTCGATCTCCGGGTGCGTCAGTCCACCAGGTCGTGAGCTGGACTCAGCCGGCGAAACCCCCTCGCGGGCTAAGTGCTGGCTAAGTGCTGGCGGCCAGGTCCGACTGCTGCGCGGCGAGCACTTCCGGCGCTGCGGCCCGACGGGTCGCCGGGTGGGCGCGGCGGCGCGCGATCGCGACTCCGACGAGGCTCAGGATCCCGCCCGGCAGCGTGAGCAGCGGTGGCACCTCGCTGAGCAGCGCACAGCCCATGAGGACCGCAAGCGGCGGCACTAGGTACGTCGTCGAGCCGAGCCGGCCGGCGTCGGTGCGCGCCAGTGCGTACGCCCATCCGACGAAGCCGATCGAGGTCGGGCCCAGTCCGAGGTAGACCATCCACACGATCGCGGAGGTGTGCACACGGCTGAGCTCTCCAGCGAGGTTCGGCGCGTAGGGCAGGCAGGCGACGGCGCCCACGACGCACGCGAGCCACGTGACCGACAGCGCCGAGGCGTGACGGAGGGCGGGCTTCTGAGCGACCACCCCGAACGCGTACGCGAGCGCCGCGACGATGCACAGCGCCGCGCCCCAGGTCGCCTGCAGACCATTACGCGAGACCCCGAGCGCGATCAGCGCACAACCGACGAACGAGATCGCGCAGCCGACGATCAGCGCGCGCGGGAAGCCCTCGCGCAGGATCGTGCCGGCGAGGATCGCGAGGAAGATCGGCGCGGTATTGACGAGCAGCGACGCCGTCCCCGCATCGATCCGCCGCTCGGCGGCGTTCAACGCGACGTTGTAGACGCCGAGCCACAGCACACCGCAGATGGCGATGGAGCCGAGCGTACGGCGGGGAGGCAGCGGCTCGGAGCGCACGCGCATGACGATGCCGAGCGCGATCGCGGCGACCATCAGGCGACCCAGCGCGAGTGGGCCCGGTGCGAGCGCCCGCCCCGCGTACCGGATCGCCACGAACGCCGAGGCCCAGAGCGTCACGGTTACTCCGAGCGCCGCGATCACCGTCAGGCGCTCACGCCGCCCGGCCTCATCGAGCTGTGTAGGAGGTGCCACACGCATTGAACGTAGAGCTCCGCCCGATTGTGAGATCAGGCTGCGGGTCGGTGCCCTGAACACCCCTGGCCGAGAAACGTCCCTATGTCCGTCGTTTTTCGGCCAGGATCTGAGCGCTGCCCCTACGCCCTCGCGGGTCAGCGCGTCTCGATGATCACCGTCGTCGCGGCGCTCTGGGCGCGTTGCAGCAGCACGGCGACGGGATCCACATGCGCTTCCGGCCGGCGGCATGACCCCAAACGGGGCCGTGCTCGAATGCGAGGGTTTGTGCGTGCGCCGGGGCCGGCGCGAGGTCGTCCGCGAGGTCGGCCTGCAGCTGCGCGCCGGAGAGCTGGTGGCGCTGCTCGGGCCCAATGGCGCCGGCAAGAGCACGCTGCTCGACGCGCTGTCGGGCGGGCTCGCGCCTGCCGCCGGAACGATCCAGCGGCACGGCCGTGTGGCGGTAGCGCTGCAGTCCGGGGACCTCGCGCGCTGCAGCGTGCTGGCGAACGTGATGCTCGCGCTCGCCTGGTGGGGGGTGCCGCGCGGCGAGCGTGAGGCGCGTGCGCGGGCGGCGCTGGCTGCGTTCGGTGCCGGGCAGCTCGCCGGGCGCCCGGCGCTGTCGCTGTCCGGCGGCGAGCGCCGGCGCGTGCACCTAGCGCGCGCGATCGCGGTTGCGCCCGACGCGCTGCAGCTCGACGAGCCGTTCACGGGGCTCGATCCGCAGACAGGCGCGCATCTGCTGAGCGACAGCGTCTCGGCGCTGCGCTCGCCGACGCGTGCGACGCTCGTCGTCGTGCACGACCGCGCCGAAGCGTGGGCGCTGGCGGATCGCATGCTCGTCCTGATCGGCGGCGAGCTGGTCGCCTCCGGAGCCCCGCGCGAGCTGCTCGCGGCGCCACAGAGCGCCCGCGTCGCGCACTTCCTGGGCTACGACGGCTGGCTCGTGGACGATGGCGAACTGCTGCTGACGCGCCCTGCACACGTGACGCTCGACCCCGCAGGGGCGCTGAGGGCACACGTCACCCGCGCGGTGCCGCTCGAGGACGGGCTCCGCCTGGAGCTCGAGCCGGCGGATCGTCGCGGCCGGCTCTCGACGATTGCGTCGCTGCCCGCGCCGGCGGTCGGGGAGAGCGTGCGCGTGCACGTCGATGGCGGCGCGCGCTTCCCGGCGCAGCGCCCCGAGTCGGCGTGGGAGCAGCCCGGGGAAGAGCTGCTCGAGTTGTAACGTCCGGCAGCAGCCGATGCTCCGTTCGCCCAAGTTGATGCTCGCGACGCTGGTCGCAGTCCTCATGCTGCTGGCGGCCGATCCGCTCGCCGCGGAGGCTCACGGCCCGAGCGTGCCGGTCGCGACCGACTTCGTGGCGCGTGTCGAGCATTCACCCGCCGGCGTCCAGGCCAGGGTCGTCGACGGTGATCTGCAGATGTGGCTACAGGTCCCGCCCGCGATGACGGTGCTCGTGCTCGACTACCGCGGCGCCCCCTACCTGCGCTTCTCTCGCGCCGGCGTGCAGGTGAACCGCAACTCGGACATGTACTACCTCAACGCACTGCCGCTGGCGCAGACGCCGCCCGCCAATCTGACGCGGAGCACGCCGCCGAGCTGGGAGACGGTGAGCAGCGGCCACGCGTACACATGGCACGACTCCAGGCTGGGAGCCCTGGCCGACATCGCGTTGCCGCCTGACACCACCTCCCGTGTCGGGCCCTGGAGCATCGCGCTGGTGCTGGATGGGCGCCGCGCGAGCGTCTCCGGCGGCGTGTTTCACGCGGGAGCGCCGTCGCTCGTCTGGCTCTGGTTTGTCGTCGTCGTGTTCGCCTGCGCGCTCGCCGCCTGGCGGGTGCGCCGCCCGGCGCTCGACGAGCGCATGGCACGGAGCCTCGCGGCCGGCGCGCTGATCGCGTTCGCGCTCGGCGCCGCCGCTCAGGACCTGCACGGACGCCCGTCGGTGACGGTTGTGCAGCTCGCCGAGCTCGCCGTCACCGCCGTGTTCGTCGCGTGGGGCCTGTGGCGCATCCTGCGCGCCCCTCCCGGCTACTTCCTGTGCCTGGTGATCGCGCTGCTCGCGCTGTGGGAGGGGCTCGTGCTGTTCCCGACGCTCACGCACGGCTTCGCGCTGCTCGCACTGCCGGGTTTCGTGGTGCGGGTCGCGGCGGTCGCCTGCCTGGGCGCCGGCGCCGCGCTGCTGCCGGCCGTCTTCCGGCTCGCCGCCGCTGCGACGACGCGTACGCAGGCGCGCCGCCGGCGCGTCAGGAGCGCTGCAGCAGCGCCGCGTCGTGAACGATCTGCTGCGGGTTGAAGTTGCTCGGGAACACGATCGCGAGCTTCCCGCTCGCGGTGATGCCGTATGTCAGGTCGCTGTGCTGGAAGGTCGTGGTGTTGAGCGTGATCGTCACGTGCCAGGCCCTCCAGACCGGCGCGAGCTGGGCGCGGGCCCCGAGCAGGTAGTCCATCCGTCCGATCGCGCCGCGCGCCGTCAGGAACTTCCTCACGATCGCCGGGGTGTCTCGCTTCGGATCGACGGTCACAGCGATGAAGCGCACCTTGGTCGCGTCTGCGCCGATCTCTCGCTGTGCCTGCGCCAGGTTGCTGACGATCAACGGGCAGACGTTGGGGCAATGCGTGTAGACGAACGTGACGAACACCGCGTCGCCCTTGAGAGCCGCAAGCGACACGGGCGCGCCCGTGTAGTTGGGCAGCGCCAGCGGCGGCGCCGCCTCGGAGGGCTGCAGGACGAGCCCGCCGATCAGACCGGAGTTCATCCGGGCGCTCACGCGGCTCGCGTTCGTCGCGGAGGACGATGACGTAGCGGAGGACCCGCACGCCGCCAGCGCGATCCCGAGCAATGCGGCCGCGGCCAGGGCCGCCATCAACGATGATCTCATGCCTGCTCTGCTCTCAACGCTGATTCGCGACCGCCGGCCCAGGCCGTGGAGGGTCGCCGCAGACGACGCGGCGCGGGTACGGCGGTTGGCCGCGACACAACTCGAATCGTACGCGTCCCAGAGCATGAGGACACCCTTCGAGCCTAAGGATCTCTCCGAGCAACACGAATCCCTTCGAGTCTCTTGACTCCCACCGTCCCATCTCATAGGTTACCCGACCTAATGAGGGCTCGCCCGTCTGTTTTGCACAAAAACCGCAGGGGCTGCGCATCTGCGTTGCACAAAAACTGCAGGTCCCACGGACCCGGCACTCTGTTCCCACCAACTCAGCGCGCATCGGCTCTGAGACACAACGAGATCGGGAGCTGAGTTGTCCGAGTACCGTCGCCCACCTCTGCTCGGCGCGGTGGCCGTGTTCGTCATTCTCGCCGTCTTGTTCTTCGGGGCAGTCGAGGGTGTCCGGGCGATCGGCGGACTCGGCTTCGAGCCGGGGGCGACGAGCGCCACCACCGGCCCCAGCATCTCGCTCGGCGTGTTTCCCGACAGCATGGTCTGTCACGGCAGCGGCGGCGGCCCGCACCCCGAGTGGGTCACCTACTGCCCGAGCACGTCGATCAAGGTGCCCGCGTACAGCACGATCACGGTCACGATCAAGCAGTACGACAGCTCGACGACGCTGCACAACTTCTGGTTCTCGCAGGTCTCGGGCACAGTCGGCGGCACGATGACCGTGAACGGCCGGACGCTGCGGTCGATCCCCCCCGACGCGCTCGGCCACACGTTCACGATCCAGACGCCGCCAGGCGTCAAGGACCAGCTGTTCGTCAACGTGCCCCTGGCGGGAACCCCCGCCAATGCGAACCAGTCCGCCGTGATGGTCAACGGCAACCCGTATCCAAGGCCGAACGTGATCGTCTTCCGGTTCCGCACCGGTGCGCCGGGTGACTACGTTTGGAAGTGCTACGTGCCGTGCGGCACCGGCCTGGCCGGCGACGGGCTCTACGGCCAGAACAACTTCGGCGGGCCGATGGCGACGACCGGGTACATGGCCGGCACCCTCACGGTGACCTGACATGAGCGCCGACACATCACCGACGCCGGGGACGGGCGCCTCCGCGGGTCCCACGGGCGTCTCGCACGTCCGTCGCGTCCTGATCCTATGGGTCGTGCTGTCGGTCGTCAGCGTCGTTGCGACCGTGATCATCTTCCCGCTGATCAACCCGACGTCGGCGAGCGCGGTCGCCGGCTTCGCGAACACGACCAACGTGGTCTTCACGGCGCTCGCGATGCCGGTCGTGATGTTCGTCCTCGCGTTCGTCTTCTACAGCCTCTACGCATTCCGTGAGAAGCCCACGCCGGACACGCCGGCCGAAGAGCTCCCGGACGGACCGAACATCCAGGCGAGCACCCGGCAGCAGGTCGCGTGGCTCGTGATCACGGCTGTGCTCGCGTTCACGACGGTGGCGTGGGGAATGTTCGGCTTCTTCCAGCAGACCACGACCAATCCGCCCAACCCGCTCGTCGTGAACGTCACCGGACAGCAGTGGCTCTGGACCTACAACTACCCGGCCCAAGGCGTGACCAGCAACGTGCTCTATCTACCGACGGGCCGCCCCGTCAAGTTCAGGGTCACCTCCAAGGACGTGCTGCACGGCTTCGTGATCGACGCCCTGGGCGTCGCGATGGACGCCAACCCCGGTTGGTGGTCGACGGCGCCGATCGTCACGCCGACGCGGATCGGCAGCTACTACGCGCACTGCGTCGAGCTGTGCGGCCTTTACCACACCTACATGTGGTCCAAGGTCCAGGTGGTATCGAAAGCCAACTTCGCGGCATGGGTCACTGCCAACGGCGGCCACACGAACGGAGGCACGACGAGCTCATGAGCGCGATCGCCGACACCCCCGCAGCCGCTCCGGTGCGCAAGCGGCCCGTCCTGTTTCCGAGCGTCGTGTCGGGGCTCGTGGTGGGCCTCGTCGCGGCGATCCTCGCCGGGATCATCTTCCACAGCATCGCCTCCCCCGCCCGGACCGGAGACACGACGCTGGTCGCCGGCTACGTCGCCTTCGCGATCTTCTTCCTGGTCGGCATCGGTGCGTTCAACTTTCCGATCAGCTGGGGCCTCGGGCGACCGGATACGACGCATGAGGAGGAAGAGGAGCTAGCCGGCAAGGACCAGGGCATCTGGCGCTACTTCCGTTTCTGCACCGACCACAAGGTGGTCGGGATGCAATACCTGATCACGGTGCTGATCCTGTTCCTCGTCGGCGGGCTGGCGTCGTGGATGATCCGCGCCGAGCAGGCGCAATCGGGGGCCAAGCTGTTCACGCCCGGTACCTACAACACGATCGTGGGCATGCACGGGATCATCATGATCGCGACGACGATCATCATGCTGAGCGCGCCGTTCGGGAACTACATCATCCCGATCATGATCGGCGCCAAGGACATGGCGTTCCCGCGGCTCAACGCCCTCAGCTACTGGATGCTGTTCCCGATCATCCCGATCCTGCTCAGCGCGATCGTCCTGGGCGGCTTCCCGACCGGCTGGACCGGCTACGCGCCGCTGGCTGATCAGGCGGCGCTGGGGATGGACGCCTACTGCGTGACGATCATCCTCCTCGGGACCTCGATCGCCTTGGGGGCGATCAACATCGCAGCCACGGTGATCACGATGCGGGCGCCGGGGATGACCTGGACGAGGCTCCCCGTGTTCGTCTGGGCCTCGCTGTTCTCGACGACGCTGGGGCTGGTCGTGTTTCCCGCGTTCATGGTGGCCGTCGTGCTGACCCTGCTGGACCGCGTGTTCGGCACCGGGTTCTACCAAGCGTCGCTGGGCGGAAACAACTGGGCATACGAAGAGCTGTTCTGGTTCATGGGTCACCCCGAGGTGTACGTGATCCTGCTGCCGGCGGTGGGCGCGATCTGCGAGATCGTGCCGGTGTTCACGCGCAAGCCGCTGTTCGGCTACAAGCTGGTCGTCGCGGCGATGGCCGCGATCTTCGTGATCAGCATGGGCGTGTGGATGCATCACCTCTACTGGTCGGGGGCGAACACGGCACTCGACACGCCGATCATGCTCAGCACCGAGATCATCTCGATCCCGACGGGGCTGGTCTTCTTCGCGCTGATCGGGACGATCTGGCGAGGGCGAACACGATTCAACGTGCCGATGCTGTTCGCGCTCGCGTTCATCGTGAACTTCCTGATCGGCGGCGTCACCGGCCTGGACCTGGCGGACGTGCCGACCGACACTATCTATCACGGCGACATGTTCACCGTCGCCCACTTCCACTTCACGCTCGTCGGCACCGCCGTGTTCGGCTTCATCGGCGGCTTCTACTACTGGTTCCCGAAGATGTTCGGACGCAAGCTCGACGAGCGACTCGGCAGGATCCAGTTCTGGCTGCTGGAGATCGGGTTCGTCGGCACGTTCATGCCGTTGTTCTACGCCGGGCTCCAGGGCGAGCCGCGCTGGCAGGCGTACATCGCCGGCCAGTTCGTCACGGCGAACTCGATCGCGAGTGGGTTCGCGGTCCTGATCGTCGCCTCGATCGCCGTGCTCGCCTACAACATTGTGATGACCTGGCGCTCCGGCGAGGTCGCGGCGGCGAACCCGTGGGGCGGCCGGACGCTCGAGTGGACGGTCCCGAGTCCGCCGCCGCTGGAGAACTTCACGCGTCCGGTCGTGGTGTCCTCAGGGCCATACGACTACGGCGTCGGCGGGTCACGGGTGATGGGTGCGCCGGCGATCGCCGGCGGCGCTGTCGACGTGGCCGGCGTGGTGCACCCGGAGGTGCGACACATCGACACGCCGGGCCACGCCAAGGCGGTCCGCATCGCGGTGTGGATGCTGATCATCTCCGACGCCACGTTCGTGCTGGCGTTCTACATGGCGTTCATCTACCTGCACGGGCTGCATACGCAGGGTGCTTTCAAGCCGTCGTCCGAGCCTCGACCGCCGGTGCTGGGAAGCGTGCTCGTCACCGTCGGCTCCGTGTTGGCCGCTGTCGTCTACGCCTGGGGACAGCGGGGTTTGCGCTCGGGCGACAGCCGGCGTGTGCGCGTGGGGGTGGCGGGTGCCGTGCTCATCTCGCTGGCCGCGCTCGTGGGCGACATCCTTGTGTTCACGGGCCTCAATTATCCTTCGCCGTTGCACGCCTATGGCAGCTTCATCTCGCTGTTCGTGATCTATCACGCGGTCCGCCACCTCATCGTCGGCGTGCTCATCGGTGCGCTCGTGCTCGGCCGCCTGCTGAGCGGCCGGCTCGCCGGGCGCGACTACGTGGTCCAGGCGACCGGCTACTGGTTCACATGGATCGGGATCACCGCGGTCATCATGCTGGTGCTGATGCTGACGATCGCCTGAGAAACGCCAGATGGCCGTGTACCTGCCGTTGGCGCTCGTCGGTGCGGCGCTGGCGCTGCACCTGCTCGGCGAGCGCCGGGCTGTCATCCTGACCGGACGGCCCCGGGATCGGCGTGCGCGCATGCGCGCGATCACGTTCTACGCCGGGCTCGCGACGATCGTCGTCGCGCTTGCGACGCCGATCGACGCGCTCTCCCAGAAGCTCCTCTGGGTCCACATGATCCAGCACATGCTGCTGCTGACGGTGGCGGCGCCGCTGATCGTGCTGGGCGCTCCGTGGAGGTCGCTCTGGCGCCCGCTCCCGCTCGGCTTTCGGCGCAAGGTTGCGCGTACTGTCTACCGCTCGCCGGCCTTCGCCCCGCTCCGCGCCGCGGCCGCTGCGGTTGCGACGCCGCTCGGCGCGTGGCTGCTGTTCACCGTTGGCCTGTACGCCTGGCATCTGCCGGGGGCCTACGACCTCGCGCTTGCGAACACATACGTTCACGCGCTCGAGCACATCACGTTCATGGTGTGCGCGATTCTGTTCTGGGCCCAGGTGACGGCTTCACCGCCCGCCACCGCGACGCTCTCGCGCCTGGGAAGGATCGGTTACACCGCGGCCGGATCTGCGTCGAACGTCGTGCTCGCCGCGATCCTGGCGTTCTCCCCGACAGCGCTGTACCCGTATTACGTTCATCTGGCAGATCGACCGGGAGGCATCTCCGCCCTCGCCGACCAGCAGATCGCGGCCGGCATCATGTGGAGCATCGGCGACGTGCCGTTCGGGATCGCGATTGCGTGGCTCGTGCACGGCTGGCTGTCCGAGCAGGAGCGGCGAACGGGTCAGGTCGACGAGCTTGCCCGTGGCCCCGCCCGCGATCCTTCCCTCGCCCCAGACTAGTGGAGCTCCCGGAACGTTCGAGCCACTAGAGCCCGAGCCTGGGCCCGAGCTCCGCCTGCTCGATTCCGTCAATCTCGATCAGCTTCTGGCGCGAGCGCTCACCGCGCGCCAGCACGACCCGAGAGGGCGCAACGTCGAGCCGCTCGGCCAGCATGCGGCACAGCGCGCGGTTCGCCCGCCCCTCGAGGGCGGGTGCCGTAACACGCGCGATCAGCACCCCGTCCCGGATTTCGACCAACTCGTCACGGGAAGCTCGCGGCTGCAGTCGAACCGCGATCCTGGCGCTGCTCACGATTGCACCAGCAGCGAGAGAAGAGAAGGTCGCCGCAGCGAAGATGAGCAGTCGTTCGCTGCGACGACCTCGAGCGTCCCGGCCACGCGTCGCGGGTGGGAGCCTCGCGGGGCTCCGTCGCACGCACGGGTGCGAAACGTGCGCTTGACGACTGGCCCCGGGTCGAAGACGGTCCGCTAGGCGGCCATCAGCTCGCGCTCGGCACGGAGCCAGTTCTCGCGCTCGTCCGATCCACCCTCCTCGAGGAAAATGTAGTACGCGCGCTCCGAGATCTCCCCGTGGTTCGGGCTGCGGCGCGTCGCCTTGGGCTTGGTCGTGCTGACTCGGGTCGTGGTGACACCGGTCGTGCGGACACGCTTCTTGGCGGGCGTTGCGGCCTTGACAGTCATCAATCCTCCTGGTTGAAGTAAAGAACCCTCCCCGCCTCGGCGGGAGGCTTGCGATCATTTCGACGCGTCACACGCGAATCCTCTTGACCGGGGGGCGGGCCGGATGCGAGGCCGGGCTGGATGCCCGGCCGTGGTGAGCGCCGCGCCAGCTGAGCGGTCTCCACTCAATCCTGCAGCGAAGCGAAGCGCGGCCCCCAAGCTGGATGCGCGACCGGGCTGGATGCCCGGCCGTGGTGAGCGCCGCGCGAGCTGAGCGGTCTCCACTCAATCCTGCAGCGAAGCGAAGCGCGGCCCCCAAGCCGGATGCGTTAACCGGCGGCGAACTACTGAGCAACTCGGCCGCGAGCAACCGATGCGCGCGCCGCGGTCGCGTGCCAGGTTTGCACTGAACGCGCTCACAAGCGTGTGATTACCCGAAAGGAGGTCACGATGGCTGTGGCCCAAGAGTCAACCGTCTATGCACCACCCGGTGAGACCGGAAGCCCGGTATCGCTGCACAGCAGATACGGCAACTTCATCGGCGGGGAGTGGAGACCGCCGACCAGCCGTGAGTATCGCGAGAACCCCACGCCCTCGACGGGCATGCCGTTCTGCGAGGTCGCGCACTCGACCCCCGATGACATCGAGCTCGCGCTCGACGCGGCGCACGCGGCCAAGGATGCGTGGGGCGCGCGCTCGCCGGCGGAGCGAGCGGAGGTACTGAACGCGGTCGCGGACGCGATCGACGAGAACCTCGAGATGCTCGCCGTCGCCGAGAGCTACGAGAACGGCAAGCCGGTCCGCGAGACGCTCGCGGCGGACATCCCGCTGTCCGCCGATCACTTCCGCTACTTCGCCGGGGCGGCGCGTGCGGAGGAGGGGCGGATCTCGGAGATCGACGAGAAGACCTACGCCTATCACTTCCATGAGCCGCTCGGCGTCGTCGGCCAGATCATCCCGTTCAACTTCCCGCTGCTGATGGCGGCGTGGAAGATGGCACCGGCGCTGGCGGCCGGCAACTGCACGGTGATCAAGCCGGCGAGCCCGACTCCGTGGTCGATCCTCAAGCTGATGGAGGTGATCGGCGAGATCATCCCGCCCGGCGTCGTCAACGTCGTCAACGGCCCCGGTCCGGCGATCGGCAAGGCGCTCGCGTCGAGCAAGCGGATCGCGAAGATCGGTTTCACCGGCGAGACCGTCACCGGCCGGCTGATCATGACCTACGCCGCGCAGAACCTGATCCCGTCTACCACGGAGCTCGGCGGGAAGTCGCCGAACATCTTCTTCGAGGATGTGATGGCGGCCGATGATGCGTTCCTCGACAAGGCGATCGAGGGGCTCGTTCTGTACGCGTTCAACAAGGGCGAGGTCTGCACCTGCCCATCGCGGGCGCTCATCCACGAGTCGATCTTCGACGAGTTCATGGAGCGCTGCCTGGAGCGGATCCGCGCGATCAGGCAGGGCGACCCGCTCGACCGTGAGACGATGATCGGCCCGCAGGTCTCGATCGCGCAGCGTGAGAAGATCGAGAGCTACGTCAAGGTCGGCCTCGACGAGGGGGCGACGCTCCTCATCGGCGGCCATCGCCCGAAGCTGAGCGGTCGCCTCGCGGGCGGCTTCTACTTCGAGCCGACGGTGCTCAAGGGCAGGAACTCGATGCGCGTCTTCCAGGAGGAGATCTTCGGCCCGGTGCTCGCCGCGACAACGTTCAAGGACGAGGCCGAGGCGCTCGAGATCGCGAACGACACGATGTACGGCCTCGGTGCGGGCGTATGGACGCGCGACGGCAGCCGCGCGTTCCGGATGGGCCGCGCGATCAAGGCGGGACGCGTGTGGACCAACTGCTACCACCAGTATCCGGCGCACGCGGCGTTCGGCGGCTACAAGGCCTCCGGCGTCGGCCGTGAGAACCACCGGATGATGCTCGAGCACTACAGCCAGACGAAGTGCCTGCTCGTCAGCTACGACCCGAACCCGCTCGGATTCTTCTAGTGCCCGTCAAAGGTTCGCAGAAGTGGCACCCTGATCGAGGGCTGTCAATCACTGTCAATCGACTGATGTCAGAGGGAGTATCAACCCGTGGGTGAGCCGGCGACGGAGCGCGTCACGGCGACAGCGGCGGCACTCGAGGTGATCACTCGCCTCGAGGCCGCCCACGGGCCGTTGATGTTCTTCCAATCGGGCGGCTGCTGCGAGGGGACCGCGCCGATCTGCCTGCGAGACGAGGAGGCGCTCAAGGACGTGCACTTCGTCACGGGCACTCGCACGGCCGTAGTGAGTGCACAGGCAGCGTCAGCCCGTGCGACCGTCACTCAACAAGGAGCTTCACCTCACGAGTGACAGTGAGCCTGATCCTTAATTCATCGCCGCGCGCTTGACGATCGCGTCGACGGCCTCGACGACCTCGGAGACACGACTGCAGATCCGCACCCCCGGGCGCGCCAGCACGCGCTCGCTGATCCCGCGGCCACCGATCACGAAGCCGATCCCGGGCGCGTCGCGCTGAGCCTCGTCGATCGCGCTGAGCACCTCGCTGATCCCGGACGCGAGCGTCGCGCTCACGCAGACGACGTCGGGCTGATGGCGGCTGATGGAGGCACCGAGCGCGCTGAGCGGCACATCCGCGCCGAGCGTCAGGACGTCGTATCCCGCATCGCGCAGCAGGTTGCCCACCATCCGCAGCGCGACCACGTGCCGATCAGCGGCGGGAACGGCGAGCATCACGCGGTGGGAGGATCGCTCGCGTATGGTCCGCCGCGCCTCGCGCTGGAGCGCCAGCACGCGCAGCGAGATCTCGGTGGCAAGATGCTCGTCCGCGATCGAGATCTCGCCCCTCTGCCACAGCTCGCCGATCAGCCACAGCGCGGGCGCGATGACCTCGTCGTCGATCTCCGCCGTGGTGAGCTTGGCGTCCATCGCCTCGCGGATTGCGATCTCCGCGCCCCGCTCGTCGGAAGCGAGCAGCGCCTCCACGTACGCACGGCCGAACTCGCCGATCTTGGCGATGCGAGGCTCGGTCGAATCGTGATCCCCGTACGACATTGTCGAACGCGGACCTTACCTCCCGAGCCTCGTGGGCGCAACGTCCTACCCAAATCCGGGGGATGTCGCGGTGCTAGAACAGACATCGTGCAGCTGCGAGCACCGATTCCTGAAGACGCGCCCGCCGTGCTGGCCGTGCTGGTGGCGCGCGATGTCGCCGATCTCGGCATGCCCGACTACACGCTGGCGGATCTTCACGACGAATGGAGCGCGGCCGAGTTGGATCTCCGCGATGACGCGCTCGTCGTGCAAGACGCCGGGCAGGTCGTAGGTTATGCCGCGGTGCGCCGCGTGGGAGCCCTGGCGGTGGTGGCACCCGACCACGAGGGTAGGGGAGTCGGCAGCCGCCTCCTGGAGTGGGTGCAGGCGCGCGAGCGGGAGCTCGGGCGCCCAGCGCACCGCCAGCTGATCGTGTCCCGCAACATACGCGCCGAAGCGCTGCTGCGCTCGGGGGGCTACGCGCACGTGCGCAGCTACCGCCGCAAGGTCCTGCCACTCGTCGGCGGCAGCCGTACCGTGCTCGCAGCTCGGCAGACGGGCTTTCGCGTGCGCACACTCGATGCCGGTCGCGACAGCGCCGCCCTGTTCGAGCTCGACAGGCTGAGCTTTGCCAGCGTCCCCGACTATCTGCCGATGCCGTTCGGCACGTTCGTCGAGGAGCACCTGTGTACACACGATCTCGACCCCGGCCTGAGCCTCGTCGCCGAGGACGACGATGGCGAGGTTCAGGGGTTCCTGCTCACGCGCCGCTGGCGAGCGGAGGGGGTCGGCTTTGTCGATCTGCTCGCGGTGCATCCCGACCGGCAGCGCCGCGGGCTCGGGATCACGCTGCTATGCGCCGCGCTGCAGCGCTTCGCCGACGCCGGGCTGCGCGAGGCACAGCTCAGCGTTGCCTCCGACAATCCACCCGCGCTGCGCCTCTATGAGCGCGTTGGCATGAGCACTCTGTTTCAACTGGACGCGTATGAGCGTCCGGCCGTGCCGCAAGGTGTGTGAACATGCCGAGGGTCCGCGCGCGCTTTCCTCGCGGGTCCGGAGTTGCGATCGCTTCGACCGCGGAGCGGGGCACCGACCTGTGGCCATGATGACATCGCAAAGCTTGTCCGCGGGGCCAATGCGAGCCGGCGCAACGGCGTGGATCATCGCGTCATGACCTCTCGCATCACATCCCCCAAGGTGCTGCTGGTCTCGCAACCCCGCATCCCCGCAAGCCCGGCCCCGGTGCCGGGCGCGCGGGTGATCCGGCGCTATCGCATCGTTCGCGTGGTTCCGGGCTGGGAGCGGTCTGCCCGTCGGCAGGACAGCGACGGTCAGGCATTCATCAACGGCGGCTGATCAATCGCGAGCGCGCTCCGGTCGTTCGGGGCGCTCTCCGGTTCGAGGGCGCTCTCTGGTTGAGAGGCGCGCGCCGGTCGGCGTTCGGTCAGTAGTCCATCAACGGCGGCTGATCAATCGCGAGCGGGCTCCGGTCTCCGGGGACGAAGCGCAGCGTGATCAGGTTCGTGGCGCCGCTCGCGCCGACCGTCCGGCCGGCTGTGATCACAACCGCGTCGCCGGGATCGAGTCCGCCGAGGTCGGCCGAGACCTGCATCGCCATGTCGAGCAGCGCGTCCGTGTCCGCCGAGTCCGCGAACAGCGTCGGCACCACGCCCCACTCGAGCGCCAGCTGACGCGCGACCCGCGCGTCCTCGCAGAGCGCGTGCACGGGCCGGCGTGGACGGTATCGCGCGCACTGGCGTGCCATGCGTCCGGTGGTGGTCGGAACCACGATCGCGGCCGCATCGACGTCGCGGGCGAGCGCCACGGCTGCATGCATCACTGCCTCGTCAGGCTTCGGCGGCTCGGCGTGAGGGTGGCAGTAGATCTCCTGGCGCTCTGCGATCTCTGCGATCTCGGCCATCATCTTGACTGCCTCTGCGGGATAGGAGCCGATGCTCGTCTCACCCGACAGCATCACGGCGCTCGTGCCGTCCACGATTGCATTGAACACGTCCGCCGCCTCCGCTCTCGTCGGCAGCGGCGAGTTGATCATCGACTCGAGCATCTGCGTCGCCGTGATCACGAGCTTGCCGCGACTCGTCGCGCTGTGGATCGTCGCCTTCTGCATCTCCGGCACACAGGCGATTCCCGCCTCAACGCCGTAGTCGCCACGGGCGACCATGACAGCATCGGCGGCGTCGAGGATCGAGTCGAGATGCTCAAATGCCTCCACCTTCTCGATCTTGGCAACGATCTTCGCCCTGCTGCGCAGACGGTCCAAGAGCTCGCGGAGGCGGTTGACATCATCTGCGCCGCGCACGAACGACAACGCGATGAAGTCGGCATCGCACTTGACCGCGATGCGCGCGTCGGCCTCGTCCTTGGCGGTCAACGCCGGCGCCATGATGTGGGCATAGGTGATGTTGACGCCTTTGCGGGCGCTCACCTCTCCGGGCACGCTGACCACCGCTCTGGCGACGTTGCCCTCGACGCGTGTGACGCGTAGCCGCGGCGCCCCGTCCCCGATCACGACCTCCGAGCGGTCGGTGAGCAGCTCGCAGAAGTCGGGATAGGCGACCGTCAGCACGCCGGCGTCGCGCTCGACGCCCTCACCGGGGTCCGAGATCACGACCTCCTCGCCGCTGTGCAGTATCCGCGGCTCGATCTCGCCGCTGAGTCGGATCTTCGGTCCCTGGAGGTCGAACATCACCGCGACGGGCCGGCCCGCGCGTGCTGCCGCTGCGCGCAGCTCGGCGCATCTCTGGATGAGCTCATCGCCCGTGCCGTGGGAGCAGTTCAGGCGGGCACAGTCGAGGCCCGCGGCGACCAGCTCGTCGATCAGGCCGTCGGTCGAGGGACCGAGCGTCGCGACGATCTTCGTGCGGCGCGGCGGGCTCGTTTCCTCCGTTGACGGAGTGCCAACAGGCGTCGTCTCGGTGATGGTCATGTGTCAGCCTGCTCCAATCCAGATGATCGTCTGGTCCCTTGTGCGTGCGCCCCAACGTTTCAGGTGCACCGTACATCGAGCTGACGGCGTGCATCGCCATCCGCCTGCTTACGATCATCATAGTCGTCTGTCAGCGCGGAAACTGAAGCTCGGCCGTGGGAAGCGCAAAACCATTTGGGTATAAGCGGCGCCGAGATGGCCACATCGTGAACGTTAACGCTGTGCTGTGCTGCCACTGTTGTCGCCACTATCGTCGGAGATGCTTTCACAAGAACGAAGCGAATTCTTAGCAACCGCGAAGGTGACTGCTCTATGCTTGTCGACGTTTGGTGCCATGGACGGCGCCGACGAAATCAACTGGGGGTAGGAGAGGCAATGTTCACAGAAGTTCGTAGCGCGATCGCGCGGGCCGCATTGGCCGGTGCCGATCTGAACCTGATCGACGCTGTGCTGATCGGCCCGACGCCGATCGACGACGAGCAGAAGTCCGCTCTGTGGCTGTACGCAGAGGCGGTCACGCACCGTCCGCAGAGGCTGCAGACGGGAGGCGACCTCTCGCGCCGGCTGCGCGGTCGATCAGGTCTCTGCTGAAACGCGCTCGAGCCGCCCTCCGCAGAGTCGGCGCCGAGCGCCCGAGCGACCACTTCAGTCCTACACGCGACCGCGCGTGCGCCCCTCACCCAGCCGCTCACGCCACCCACGGAAACGTCAGGAGCGCCCTGTTTCTCGGGATCAATGCCGGCCGGCGAGCGGCGTGAACGGGGCCGTGAGCTCCTCGCCGCTGACGATCGCCTCCGGTCCCGTCCGCGTGATCCAGTCGATGTGCATGGCGGTCGGCTCCACCGTCCCCAGCGCCCGGTGAGCGGCCGACAGCGCGACCGGACGCCCCGCGCGCGAGGAGTGAGCGTCGCTGCCGAGCACGTGTACCACGCCCGCGCGCGCGAGCGCGAGCATCCCCTCGGCGGAGCGCGCGTCGAGGAAGAACGCGGCCGTGGCCTGAACGAGGCAGCCGTCCTGCACCAGCCGCGCGAGACGCTCGCGCAGATCATGAGTCTGGTGGCGTTCGGGGTGCGCGATCAGGGCCCGGTAGCCTCGGGCTCGCAGCCGGATGACCGCCTGCTCGAGTCGCTCGTCGAGCGGTCCGGGCTCCGGCTCCAGCAGGATCCAGCGTCCCCCGCCGCCGAGCGAGACCGCGGCGAGCTCACGGTCGTGCAGGCCATCGAGCGCGCTCGCCGCGACCTCCCCGCCCGCGAGCACGCGGACACGGCAGCCGGCGGCGCGGAGCGCCGCCGCGACCTCGGCCAGGCGCTCCGGCAGCTCGGCGATGCGCACGTCGTGGTCGTGGCGGATGTGCGGCGTCGCGCAGATCGCCTCGATCCCGTCGGCGTCCGCCTGCTGCGCCATCGCGACCGTGTCGTCGATGTCGCGGGCGCCGTCATCGATGCCCGGCAGCAGGTGGCAGTGCAGGTCGACCGCCGCGACGCTCCCGCGCCGGTCCGCGCCGCTTGCGCTCTTCGGTGGTCGATCCGACACCTGCCCGAACGCTACTCTCACGCGCCCGCAGCCGTGAGCGCCTCCTCCTCGGGCTCGGCCGTGAACTGCGCCTGGTAGAGCGCTGCGTACGCGCCGCCCGCGGCGAGCAGCGACTCGTGCGTTCCGGTCTCGACGATGCGCCCGTCCTCCATCATCAGGATCATGTCGGCGTCGCGGATCGTGGATAGTCGGTGCGCGATGACGAACGATGTGCGGTCGCAGCGCAGCGATGCCATCGCCTTCTGCAGCAGCAGCTCCGTGCGCGTGTCGACCGAGGAGGTCGCCTCATCGAGGATCAGCAGCGCCGGCTCGGACAGGAACGCCCGCGCGATCGTGATCAGCTGCCGCTGCCCGGCGCTG
The DNA here is from genome assembly GCA_052148275.1 of Solirubrobacteraceae bacterium. Taxonomy (GTDB): domain Bacteria; phylum Actinomycetota; class Thermoleophilia; order Solirubrobacterales; family Solirubrobacteraceae; genus Palsa-465. The sequence continues at coordinate 10,246 of JBKQIR010000218.1, read as the reverse complement.
ACGTTCGAGCCCTCCTCGTCGATGACGGTCTCATAGCCGTCGGGCAGGGTGTGCACGAAGCGATCGACGAACGTCGCCGTCGCCGCCTCGATCACGTCGGCGTGCGAAGCGTCCGGGCGCCCGTAGCGGATGTTGTCGACGATGCTGCCCTTGAACAGCCATGTGTCCTGCAGCACCATCCCGATCCGCTCACGCAGATCGGCACGTCGCATCGTCGCGGTGTCGACGCCGTCGAGCGTGATGCGACCGCCGTCGAGCTCGTAGAAGCGCATCAGCAGGTTGACCAGCGTCGTCTTGCCGGCGCCGGTGGGGCCGACGATCGCGACCGTCTGACCGGGCTTCACAACGAGCGAGAGGTCCTCGATCAGCGGCCTGTCCTCGAGGTAGCGGAACGACACGTGCTCGAAATGCACTTCGCCCCGATTGCCGGCGGGGAGCGCCGGCACGCTCGGATCCGCCGACTGCTCCTCGGCGTCGAGCAGCTCGAACACGCGCTCGGCCGACGCCACCCCGGACTGCAGCAGGTTGACCATCGAGGCGAGCTGCGTGAGCGGCTGGGTGAACTGCCTCGAGTACTGGATGAACGCCTGCACATCCCCCAGCGACAGCGTCCCGCTCGCCACGCGCAGCCCGCCGACGACGGCGACGATCACGTAGTTGAGGTTGCCGAAGAACATCATCACCGGCATGATCAGGCCCGAGGCGAACTGGGCCCCGAACGAGGAGCGGAAGAGGCCCTCGTTCTGGTCCTCGAACGTGCGCGCGTCCGCCTGCGTGCGGCCGAACACCTTGACGAGCGCGTGGCCGGTGAACGTCTCCTCGATGTGCGCGTTGAGCTGGCCGGTCGTGCGCCACTGGGCGATGAACAGCCGCTGCGAGCGCTTCATGATCGCGGCGGCCATGATCAAGCTGAGTGGCACCGTGACGAGCGCGACGAGCGCCAGCAGCGGCGAGATCGTGAGCATCACCACGAGCACGCCCACGACCGTGAGCACCGAGGTGAGCAGCTGGCTCATCGTCTGCTGGAGGCTCTGGCTGATGTTGTCGATGTCGTTCGTCACCCGCGAGAGCAGCTCGCCGCGCGGCTGGCGATCGAAGAAGCGCAGCGGCAGGCTGTTGACCTTCGCCTCGACGTCGGCGCGCATCCGCAGCATCGTCGCCTGGACGACGTCGTTGACGATGAAGCCCTGCAGGAACGAGGCGATCGCGGCGGCGGTGTAAACCGCGAGCGCGGTGGCGAGCACCCGCGCGAGCGAGGCGTAGTCGATGCCGTGCCCGGGAACGACGTTCATGGTCGTGAGCATCGAGGCGAGCTTGTCCTGGTGGGTCGCGCGCAGGTGCTCGATCACCTGCGCCTTCGTCGCGCCCGCGGGCAGCTTGTGGCCGAAGAACCCGGCGAAGATGAGGTTCGTCGCGTTGGCGAGGATCTTCGGGCCCGCCACCGAGCAACCCACCGAGAACAGCGCGAGCGCGAGGACCGCGGCCGTCTTGGCACCGTGCGGCCGCATGCGCGCCGCCAGCCGCCGGGCAGAGGGGCCGAAGTTCTCGGACTTCTGGCCGACCATCCCGCCGCCCCAGCCGCGACCGGGGCCCCCCGTCGCCTGGATCCGCTCGGTCTCGCGCAGCCTCGACTCGCCTTTGGCGGGCGCCGCGCGGTCGGTCGGGGCCCGCGTCTCACGCACGGCGTCGTCCGGCGCGCTGCCGTTGGCGCCGGCGCGCATGCGCGCGCGCCGGCGGCTCATGCCGCCTCCTCGGTGCTCAGCTGCGAGCGCACGATCTCCCGGTAGGTGTCGCTCTGCGCCACGAGCGAGGCGTGGGTGCCGCGGGCGACGATCTCACCGTCCTCGAGCACGAGGATCTGGTCCGCCTCGAGGATCGTGGAGACGCGCTGCGCGACGATCAGCACGGTCGCGTGCCGGGTGACGGGCTTCAGCGCGGCACGCAGGCGCGCATCGGTCGCGACGTCGAGCGCCGAGAAGGCGTCGTCGAACAGGTAGATCTCAGCCCGCTTGATGAGCGCCCGAGCGATCGCGAGGCGCTGTCGCTGCCCGCCGGAGACGTTCGTCCCGCCCTGCGCGACCGGGGCGTCGAGCCCATCCGCCATCGCGCGCACGAAGTCGCCTGCCTGGGCGGTCTCGAGCGCAGCCCACATCTCCGCCTCGGTCGCGTCGGGCTTTCCGTACTGCAGGTTGGAGCGGATCGTGCCGCTGAACAGGTACGCCTTCTGCGGCACGAGGCCGATCGTCGACCACAGCAGCTCGAGCTCGAGCTGGCGCACGTCGCAGCCGTCGACGCGCACCGTGCCGCCGGTCGCGTCGTAGAGCCGCGGGATGAGGTTGAGCAGCGTCGACTTGCCCGAGCCGGTCGAGCCGATGATCGCGGTCGTCGCACCCGGCGCCGCGACGAACGAGATGTCGCGCAGCACCGGGTCGCTCGCGCCGGGGTAGGTGAACTCGACCGCGTCGAACGAGAGCTCTCCACGCCGCGGGAGCGTGCGGATCGGCGTGACCGGCGGGCTCACCGACGACTCGGTGCTCAGTACCTCCGTGATCCGGTCTGCGCACACCGACGCACGAGGGATCATGACCAGCATGAAGGTGGCCATCATCACCGACATCAGGATCTGCATGATGTAGTTCATGAAGGCGATCAGCGCGCCGATCTGGAGCGTGCCGTCGCCCACCCTGTGGCCGCCGAACCACAGGACGCCGATGATCGAGATGTTCATGATGAGCATGACGCTCGGGAACATCGTCGCCATCCACCGGCCGGTCGTCGTCGCGACGGCGGTGAGCTCGTTGTTTGCGGTCCCGAAGCGCGCGGTCTCGTCCGGCTCGCGCACGAAGGCGCGCACGACGCGGATCCCGGTGATCTGCTCGCGCAGGATCCGATTGACGGCGTCGAGGCGGGTCTGCATTAGCCGGAACGCCGGCACCATCCGGCTGATGATCAGGCCGGTGGTGGCGGCGAGAAGCGGCACGCACACGACGATCAGCCAGGAGAGCCCGACGTCCTCATGCAGTGCCAGGATGACGCCGCCGACGAGCGTGATCGGCGCGGTCACCATCAGTGTCATTCCGAACTGCAGCAGCATTTGCACCTGCTGGACGTCGTTCGTGTTGCGCGTGATCAGCGACGGCGCTCCGAAGCTCTGCACCTCGCGGCTGGAGAACGAGCCGACCCGGCGGAAGAGGTTGTCGCGCACGTCGCGGCCAAAGCCCATCGCGGTGCGGCTGCCGAAGTAGACGGCGGTGATGCTGCAGGTGATCTGCAAGAGCGTCACGGCAAGCATCAGCGCGCCGGTTCGCAGGATGTAGCCGGTGTCACCGGTGATGACGCCGTTGTCGATGATGTTGGCGTTGAGCGTCGGCAGGAACAGCGACGCGAGCGTCGCCAGGAACTGCAGCGCGACGACGAGCCAGATCAGTCCCCGGTAGTCCTTGAGGTGCCCACGGAGCAGGCGCAGCAGCATCAGCGTTCACCGGACCTGGGCGCCGGTGGTGTGACGCGGCGGCTCATGCCCGTGGCGCGCCGGCTCATGCCCGTGACGCGCCGGCTCATGCCCATGACGTGCCGGCTCATGCCCGTGACGCGCCGGCTCATGCCCGTGATGCGCCGGCTCATGCCCGTGACGTGCCGGCTCATGCCCGTGACGCGGGGTGGTCGCCGACGCAGGCTCATACGGCCACCGCGACCACGAACCCCGCTGCCCGGGCGCGCTCGCTGAGCTCCGTGATGCGCCAGTGCGCGGCGGTCAGGAGCGGCTTCGCGGTCACGGCGCTGAGCCCGTTGCGCGCGGGCTCGCCAAGCGCGTCTATCGTCGCGCGGAAACGCTCGCGGCGGGCGGGCGCATCAGAACCTGACGGCTCTGTCGCCAGCGAGATCGCGAGGCGCGAGCCGGCCCTGGCCACCTTCCTGAGATCCCAGATGAGCGACTCCAGAACGGGCACCTCGAGGTATACGGCCAGCCCTTCGCAGAGCAGCAGCGAATCCGCACCGGGGTCCCATCCGCCGCCGGCCATCGCCGCGGGCAGGCCGGGGTTGCGGACGTCGGCGGCGATGAAGGTGACGTTCGAGGCGGGGATCCCGAGCCGCTGCAGCCGTTCGCGCTTGTCCGCTTGGGTCGCGTGATGGTCGATCTCGAACCAGCGCACCTCGGGCTGCGCGTATCTCAGCGAACGGCCGTCGTAGCCTGCGGCGATCGAGGCGATCTGACCGACGCCCGCGTCGATCGCCTCGACGACGACCCGGTCGAAGAACATCGTCCGTCCCCGCATGTAGCGCGACACGAGCTCACCAGGCCTGGCGTTGCCCGCGGACTGCCCGCTGCGCGCAGGTTCGCCGGACGCCGGCCACAGAGAGCCGGCGATGTCGGCGGCGAGCAGCGCGTCCGCCGCCGGGTCGCCGAACGGGGCGGGCATCCGATCGAAGCCGAGCCGGTAGGCGGCGACGCGCTGTGCGGTCAGTGAGGGTCCATGCTCACGCATCGCGCAGTCCGTGCGGGGCGAGCGCCGCGGATGGCCGGTCAGCAGCCATTGAGCCGCTCCAACGCGGCGAGCTCGGCGAGGTTCGCACGCAGCGCGGCGACCTGCTCGGGACCGATCCGGACGCTCAGCTCGGCCTCGATCGCGCGGACGGTTCTGCGGATCTCCCGCGCGGCAGCCTCGCCGCGTTCGGTGAGCGTGAGGATCAGCCGGCGGCGATCGTTTGGATCCGTCGCACGCTCCAGGTAGCCCCGGTTCACGAGCGTGTCGACGAGTTGGCCGGCGGTCTGCTTTGAGACGCCGAGCTGATCGATGATCGCGGCAAGCGGCGCTCCGGCATGCGCGATCGCCACGATCACGAAGCTCCCGCTCAGCGGGAGGTCCTCGCAGCCGGCATCCGACAGCGAGCGCCTGAGCCTCGTCCCGTAGACGTTGCGCGCGGCGCGCAGGAGCCCGGGAAGGGGCCAGCTCTCGGTGAGGGTCGCGTCGGTCTGCATGCGTAGCGGGGGGTGAGCTCAGCGTCGATCGGATGGCCGGTGAGGGAGTGCTGTGCGACGAGCCGGATCAGCGCGCCCTCGAGTGAGCGGATGCTGTCGGACAGCGTATCGGACGTAATCCTGACAGTCAATAAGGCTGACCACACGCAGCGGATCGTCAGCGACGGACGCGCGCGCACATCATCGGCGACTGACCGCGCGCACGATCGGCGACTGACCCGCGCGCACCATCGGCGACGCCGCCAGGGCGTCAACGTGGCGCCGCGGCCGGAACGCGACGGCTCGCGCTGCGGCCAGGCCGCGGGGCAGTCGGGGTCGTGCGTGGAGAACGGCGGCGTGCCGGGCGGCGGGTACAGGACCTTGCGGGGGGCTGGCGAAGGCGAGGCCGAGCAGGCCGTCTCCGATCTGCGCCTCGAGCCCGTATCCGATCGAATGGTCGACGACCAACCTCGAGCAGAGCATGCCGGCGATAGCGGCGCCGGTCGTCTGCCCGATGGAGGTGATGTGACGTCTACGTGGGCGATCGCGTTGGCGGCGGTGTAGCCGAGCCCGACGCCGATCTTCGGGAACGGCGACGGCGAGCCCCGGCCGGGCAGCGGATTCGCCCGGTCATGCGGGCACGCACGCTATGAGTTGCTCATCGCAATGACCGTCGGACACTCCGCTGCACGTCGAGATGCGTGCGAACGGCCGAGTCAACGGACGGCCGAGGCGTCTACACCGCGGGCGGCGGGGGCGTCCGGCGTCCCCAGCGGAAGTAGCTCAGCGCGCCGAGCGCGTTGAGGCACACCAGCTGCCAGAGCAGCTTGGGCCCGCGTACGCCCGAGCTCGGCCGCTTGTGCACGTCGCGCTCGGCCACCGCGACCAAACCGAGCGAGACGACGAAGACGGACACCATGATGTAGCGCCGGATCGGCGGGAGTTTCTTGAAGTCATCGATTTGTTTCAAGACATTCGATTCTATTTCACCGGGCGGCGTCGTCGCGCCGGAAGCGCCGGAAGCGCCGGAAGCGCCGGACGCGCCGGACGCGCCGGACGCGCCGGACGCCCGCCGGATGCCCGCCGGATGCCCGCCGGCTCGATCACCAGGTCTTCACGCGCTCGATCTGCGCCCGGTGCTCGATCCGCAGCCGCGTGTCGAGCACCACGCATCCCGACTGCATGCAGCGGATCGGATTGAGGTCGACCTCCACGACATCCGGAGCCGCCTTCAGCAGCAGCGCGAAGCGCAGGATCAGCTCGCGCAGCGCCTCCCGGTCGAGCGGCGGGCTGCCGCGCAGGCCGTCGAGCTCCGCGGCGACGCTCTCGGAGGCGTCGATCAGCTCGTCGGCATCCGCGTCGGTGATCGGCAGCAGGCGGAACGCGGCGGTGGTGCCGATCCCGGCGTGGTGGCCGCCGAGGCCTACGGCCAGCACCGGACCGAGGTCGGGATCAGCGACGGCGCCGACGAGCACATCGGCGCCTCCCGGCAGGAACAGGGGCTGGACGATCGCGCCCGTCCACAGCTGCCCCGCCGCCCGTACGCGCCGCTCGAGCTCGCGCCATCCCGCCCGGACGGCCTCCTCGTCCTCGAGGCCCCGCAGCACCGCGTTGATGTCGCCCGCCTGCGCAGGCGGCGCAAGGTCCGCCTTGACCGCCACCTCGTAGTCGAGCTCGGCAGCGACCTCGATGGCGCGCTCGACGTCGGCGCAGCGATAGGACCCCGCGACGGGGATCCCGTGTGTGCTCAGCAGCGCGTCGGCCTCGCCCGGGGCCAGCCAGCCCCCAGATGCCGAGCGCTCCAGGAACGACGAGACGATCTCGCGAGCCGCCTTGGGATCCAGGTCGACGTAAACGGGTGCCTCGCCGAGCGGACGTGAGAGCCATTCGCGGCGCTCGGCCGCATGCGCGAGCACCGCCGCGCACGCCTCTGGGAACAGGAAGTTCGGCACGCCGGCGCGGCTGCGGGGGCGCCGGCGCCCGTCCGAGCGCATCACGCAGGCGACCACCGGCTTGGCCTGCCCCGAGGCCGCCGCCGAGATCGCACCGAGCACCGCGTCCGGCTCGCCGCCATACACGTCGACGTAATACGCCACCACCGCGTCGATCGCCGGATCGGCGAGTAGCCGCGTCGTCCCGTCCATGTAGTCCTGCGGTCCCCCGCCCATTCCCACGAGCAGCGGGTTCGGTTCGTGGCCCCCCTCGCGCACCTGTAGCGCACACGTCGCGCACGCCTGCACCGCGAGCGTCGCCACGCCGGCTGAATTGCTCACGATCCCCACCCGCCGCCCGTTGGGAAGCGGTTGGTGCTCGAAGAACTCGGCGGCATTGAACAGCTCGTCACCACCCCGGAAACGGAGCACCCCCGCCTGGTGCAGCAGGGCGTCGACGATCTCGTCCCCGCGCAGGGCGGCGGCCGTGAGCGAGCCGGCCGGCGCCGGTGCGGATCCCGTCACCGCCCGCCCCTTGATCGCGAGGATCGGCTTGCGGCGTGACATCCGGCGCGCGAGCCGGGTGAAGTGGTCGGGGTTGCCGAATGTGTCCATGTAGAGGATCACGACCTTGGTGCGCCCGTCCTGCTCCCAGCACTCGAGCAGGTCGTTGGCGGACACGTCGGCGCGGTTGCCGAGCGAGGCGAACATCGAGACCCCCAGGCCGCGTGCGGCGGCATGCCCCAGCAGCCCGATCCCGACCGCGCCGGACGGCGAGCAGATCGCAAGCGCGCCGGGCTCCACGTGCGCGCCGACGAATGTGGCGTTCATGCGCACGCGGGGGTCCGTGTTGAGCAGCCCGAGCGCGTTGGGCCCGATCAGGCGCAGACCCCCGTCCCGCACGATCTCCAGCAGGCGCTCCTCACGCATCTGGGAGGCCGCGCCGTCGCGCTCCGGTCCACCTGGCACGACGAGCAGCGCCCTCGCCCCGACGACAGCCGCATGCTCGGCCCAGGCCAGGACCTCTTCACCGTCGACGGCGAGGATCACGAGGTCCGGCGCCTCCTCGAGCTCGGCGAGACCACGGGCGGCGCGGCGCGAGCACACCACACCGCCCATCGGGTTGACGGGCACCACGACGCCGGCAAAGCCGCCGCCGCTGATGTTCGCGACGATTGCCCGCCCAACGTTGCCCGGCTCCTCGGTGGCGCCCACGACCGCCACCGAGGCGGGGGCGAGGACCGGCCGCAACGACTCGATCGTGGCGAAGTGATCGCGCTCGGCGATCCGCTCCATCACGGCCTCCGTGGGCGTGATGTCGAGCGACACGGTGATCTCGCCGAAGCCCTCGCGACGGATCGCGAAGCCGGCGTTCTGGAAGACCCGCATCATCGGCCGGTTCTCCGCCAGCACCGCCGCGTCGAAGCGGCTAATGCCGCGCTCCGCCGCGACGGCGGCCAGCTGCTCGAGCATCCGCGTGCCGATGCCCCGCTGCTGGTCGTCGTCCGCGACCGCGAACGCGACCTCGGCGACCCCGGGCTCCCGCAGGCCCTCGTAATTGCATGCCGCCACCACGCGCCCGCCGTGGCGGCCGATCAGCGCAAAGCGCTCGATGCCGCCGGCGTCCGCCGTTGCGCGCGCGATCGTGTCCAGCCGCCCGAACCCGTGGAAGCGGAAGTAGCGGCTCTGCGTCGAGAGGCCCTCGTAGAAGACCCTGATGTCGTCGAAGTCATCGGGTGTCGGCGCCTGCAGGCGCAGGGTGGAGCCGTCTCGCAGCAGCACGTCACGCACGACCCGCGCGGTCTCGTTCGCGGAGCTCGCCATCAGGCGACGAGTTTGTCACAGCAGGGCGCGTGTAACCGAGTGGGCGCACCGGGCATATCATGGTCGCGGATTGGGCGGCACCCACGAACAGGAGCTTCTCTCAGTGACATCGATTGACCCGGCCGCCGGCGCGGCACTCACCCCTCTGCGCTTCCTGGAGCGCTCGGCCGCCGTGTTCCCCGACAAGATCGGGATCGTCGACGGCGAGCGCAGGATCAGCTATCGCGAGTTCGCCGACGAGGCGACGCGGCTCGCGAACGCCTTTGCGGCCAGCGGCGTGCAGCCCGGCGGCAGGATCGCCTATCTATGCCCCAACTCCGCGCCGATGCTGATCGCGCACTTCGCGGTGCCGCTGGCGGGCGCGGTGCTCGTCGCGATCAACACGCGCCTCTCCCCCGAGGAGATCAAGTACATCTGCGACCACTCGGGGGCCGAGCTGCTCATCGTCGATCGCTCGCTGCTGTCGCTCGTGGAGGCGATCATCGAGCCGCTCGACACCGTGAGGGAGATCGTCGTCGTGGGCGGCGAGTCCCCCCGTCACCTCGGCTACGACGAGCTGCTCGCGCGCGGTTCCGACGAGCCGCGGCGCCACACGGTCGAGGACGAGCTCGCGACGATTGCGATCAACTACACGTCGGGCACCACGGGCAAGCCGAAGGGCGTCATGTACTCGCACCGTGGCGCCTACCTGAACGCGCTCGGCGAGGTCATACACAACGGGCACGGCACCGAGTCCGTCTACCTGTGGACGCTGCCGATGTTCCACTGCAACGGCTGGTGCTGCACGTGGGGGATCACCGCCGCGGCCGGCCGTCACGTGTGCATCCCCGCCGTCCGCGGCGACCACATGTGGCAGCTGATCACCGAGGAGCGGGTGACGCACATGAGCGGCGCTCCGATCGTGCTCAGCACGCTCGGGGAGGTCGCCACCGGCAAGAAGGCGCCCGGTCCGCTGACGGTCACAGTCGCGGGGGCGCCGCCGAGCCCGACGGTGATCGAGGCCCTGGAGCGGATCGGCGCGAAGCTGATACACGTCTACGGGCTCACCGAGACCTACGGCCCGTACACGATCTGCGAGCGCCAGGACGCGTGGGCGCAGCTGGACAGCACGACGCGTTCGCGGATGCTCGCGCGCCAGGGGGTCGGCATGGTCCAGGCGGAGCGCGCGCGGGTGGTCGACGCAGACATGAACGACGTGGCCCCCGACGGCATGACGATGGGTGAGATCGTGATGCGGGGCAACAACGTGATGAAGGGCTACTACGCCGACGAGCGGGCGACTACGGAGGCGTTCCACGGTGGCTGGTTCCACTCCGGCGACCTCGGCGTGATGCATCCGGACGGCTACGTGCAGCTGCTCGATCGCGCCAAGGACGTTGTCATCTCCGGCGGCGAGAACATCTCGACGATCGAGGTCGAGCAGGCGCTGCTGCGCCACGAGGCGGTCACCGACGTCGCCGTCATCGGTGTCCCGGATGCGAAGTGGGGCGAGGTCTGCAAGGCGTTCGTCGTGCTGCGCGACGGGAGCGAC
>JBKQIR010000217.1:0-14483 GCA_052148275.1 Solirubrobacteraceae bacterium | reverse complement strand
GAAGCGCTCCTTCTCGAACACCACCCCGCGCCGCGGGCCGCTCCTGCGAAAGCACGCGACAACGCTGTCACGATGCACATCCAGCCCAGCAACCCGTTCGTAGATCTGATCCGCTGCTCGCCTCCTTCCCGACGGTTGACGAGATCCGACTCGCCGGGGAGGGACCTTGGTGAAAACCGAATCTGGGTTCGTGCTCGTAGCGACAATCCGAGGTCCCGCGGCCCAGCACCAGACTTTCGACGGGCTCAACTACCTCCAAGAAAAAACCGGCAACCGCGCCCGACGCGTCACCCAAAGCATTTCATCGATCGGGGGTGGACCGCGGTCCATGCCGACTTTCTACAATTCCGCGCATCCGGCCGCGACCGTGAACGGCGCCCATCGATCGGGGAAGAGGACTCTGTTCCGGTTTGAGGCCGCTCGGCGCGACCTCGAGTCGCGGTTGCCGGAGTTGTGGCGCTGCACCAATGGGTGGCCGGCACGGAGCCGGGCGAGGCTCGGCGTCGGGAGGGAAGCCCCCGGTCGTCGCGCACGCGTCGGCGACGCGGGGGGAGTCGGTCACGGTCGCGACACCCGTGACGCTCGACCTCGACCTGGCCGACATGCGCACACTGGTGATCGTGGCTTCTACAGAATCGCGGTGCTGGGCAGCGGCGCCGCGACGCCGTACGTCTACACACCGCGGTGCTGCCTATGAGCGCCGAAGTACCGCTCGACCGCCTGGGCGATGGCGCCGGCGATCACCTCCTGGCCTTGGGCGCTGTCCGCGATCGAGCCCTCGAACGGGTCGGTGATGAACAGCGGCTCGATCAGCGCCCCGGGCATCTCGCTCGGCGTCGAGAAGAAACCTGGGTCCGCGGGCCCGAGCAGCAGGAGGTGGCCATACGCCTCGGCCTTGGCGGCGAGCGCCGACCCGGCATCGCTGAGCGACCCGAGTTCGGCGTCTGGCTGCACCCCGCGGTCGGGGATCTGCCACCCCCGCGCGTTCATCGCGGCGAGCACGTCGTCCTGGATGAGCGTCGCCAGCCGCAGGTTGGCGGCGGCGAACGGGCGGTCGGCGTCATAGCCGGTGACGCTGCCGGCGCCGCCGCCGCTAGCGTTCATGTAGATCCCGACCAGGATGTCGGCGCCGGCGTCGTTGGCGCAGATGTCGCGAGCGGCGACATCGTTGTGCACGCCCTCTGCCGTCAGGACGCCGCTCGAGACGTCGGCGTTCGTCAGGCTGACGACCGAGGCGGCGCGTGTGCGCGAGACGATCACGCGGAACCCGTCCGCCGTCAGCAGCCGCATCGCGTCGAGCTCGATCGGAAGGGTCACGTCGGCCTCGTAGATAGTTTGGCCAGACTCGGTACTGCCGACCGCGCCAGGGTCGATCCCGCCGTGGCCGGCGTCGAGGAACACGCTCTTGCCGCGGTTGCCCGCCGTAGGCGGGTAGGCGACGCACGCGCCCGCGCTGAACGCCGACGGGTCGACCGTCTGCGGCCCACTGGAGGCCTGCAGCTTGTAGACGAGCGCGACCGCGACGGCGAGCGCGAGCAGCGCCCACCAGCGGAGCCTGCGACGAGAGCGGTAGACGGTCATCGGTCGCCGAACAGACTGCCAGACGCCGTGAAACGCTCTCTAAGCGCGCGCTGCACCACGCGACCGCGTCCGCGACGCTCTCCGCAGCGCTGATCGTGATTGGCGTCACAAGTCTCGACCGTCGCAGAGCCAGGGCGCTCGACGGCGGCTCAGCGATGGCAGTGCGCAAAGCCCAGCTCAACCCCGAGCTCGCTGATGCTCGGGACGAGCAGCACGAGCGACGACGGCTCGTCGGCGGACCCCTATCGCCGGATGGATGCAGAAGAGCAGCTCCCGCGTCGTTGACGCGGCGACATCCTTTTCGCGCCGAGACGTGAACCTCGCCCGACTGAAAAGAACTATCTCCAATGCACGGAACTCTCAACTATGGCCCGGGGCCCCGGGGCGCGATTGGCAGCGAACGCGAGCGCTTGGCTTCGGTCCAGGAGCTCGCCGACCCGACTCCAGCCGCGGTGCAAACTTGTCCTCCGCGACAACGCGCGGCCAGCTGACGTCACCGGCGGCTGACGCTCCCAACGCCATGATTTCGATCCGCGGCGTTCGACGTGGCCGGCGCGAGCCTGGCCTCCTGATTTTCGCACCCGTTCCGGTGCGCGAAGGTCGGCACAGGCCCGCCTGATTCCCAGCCCCAAAATGCCCGACCGGCGGCGCGCGACGCGCGTGCTGGCACGGCCGCTGATCGAAGCGGTCCGCGGGACGCTCACGCTGCCGCAATCGACCGAGCTCTGCCTGGCCCGCCGCCCCAGCTGACCCCGGCATTCTCGACTCCCACCAGGACTGCTCAAGGCTTCACTTCGGCCGTCCGCATGCCCTTGGGGATCTGAGATGCCTTGAGGCCGGAACAGGACGGCCTGAACGGACGCTCCGGAGCTGCCGTTGGGCGATGGCGCGGAACGCGGGGGCGAGCGTGGGGGCGGCTTGGCGCGGTGCGCGGTACAACCTTCGTCGATGGTTGAGCTGCTGCTGCCAGACGGCGTGACGCTGGGGCACCTCAGCGACCCGGTCGGTCGCACGGGCTGCACGGTGCTGCTCTGCCCGGCTGGCGGTGTGGCCGGGGTCGACGTGCGCGGCGCGGCGCCAGGGACGTTTGCGACGGACGCGCTGCGCTCCGGGACAGTGATCGAGTTGGCGCACGGAATCCTGCTGACAGGAGGCAGCTTGTTCGGGCTGGCCGCGGCCACTGGGGTCATGCGCTACCTGGAGGAGCGCGGCGTCGGCGCTGCGTTTGGAACGATGCTGATTCCGGGGGTTGTCGGTGCGGTGCTGTTTGATCTGCTCGAGGGGGATCCGAAGGCGAGGCCAACCGCCGAGGATGGGTACGCAGCGTGCGTGGCGGCAAGCGCCGAGCCGGCGATCGGCGGCGTTGGTGCCGGCACCGGTGCGACGGTCGCCAAGGCGGGCGACCCCTCCCAGCGCGCCCCCGGAGGCGTCGGAATCGCGAGCGCCCGCGCCGGCGAGGCGCTCGTCAGCGCCGTGATGGTCGCCAACAGCGTGGGCGGGATCTGGGACGACGAGCGTCACGAATGGATCGCGCCGCTGACCACCTGGAACCCAAATACCGAGCTGCTGCCTGGCCAGAACACGACAATCGGCGTGGTCGCGACCGACGCGAAGCTCACCAAGGAACAGGCAAACCGCGTCGCGACGGTCGCCCACGACGGGATTGCCCGAGCCGTGCGTCCGGCACACACGATGTACGACGGCGACACGATCTTCTGCATCGCGACCGGCGCACTCGCGGCGCCGTATGACGCAGTCGAGGTCCTGGCCGCGAAGGTCGTGGCGCGGGCGATCGCTCGGGGCGTGCGGCACGCAGGCGTTCGCTGAGCGTCCCGGTCTGCGACGCGGACGCGCTATCGGCGCCGAGCTCAACAGTGACCAGGGCGTTGAAGATACTCGGTCATGCCAGCCGACGCGCTCGCCGACTAAGGCGCAGGTCGGAGGCGGATCTGCAGCGCCGTTTGGGCTGAGGCGGTTCGGTAGAGCGAGATGGAACTCGTCTTTCCATTGCTTCTTGTTGTGCGGGGTCTGTTGTTCGTTCGTCATGGCACGCAGAAGCTGTTTGGCTGGTTCGGCGGCCATGATCTTGAAGGGACCGGCCAGCACTTCGAGTCGCTGGGCCCGCGGCCCGGACGGCGTCAAGCGCTGGCGGCCGGCGCGGCCGAGATGGTCGGCGGCTCGCTACTGGCCGCGGGCGCCCTGACGCCGCTGGCCGGTACGGTGATGTCGGCCACGATGGTCACTGCCGTCCGCCGCGTCCTGCTCGAACACGGCCTATGGATCGCCCAGGGCGGTTACGAGTGCGCCTTGCCATCATCGTGGCCACGGTGGCGATCACCGAACGCGGCCGGGTCGACCCTCGGTCGACGCGGCGCTGATGCCCGCGGATGAAGGGCCCTCGGCTGGGGGCCGCCCAGATCGGCGCCGCCATCGTCGCGTCCTATCTGTTGGACCGCCTTAGCTCGGGAGCCCCGGGGATGAGCGGCGAAGGCCCGACCGTCGGCGCGCTCGACGCTTCAGTGACCACACGGGGCGAGGACGTGGGATCTCACGAATAGGGCGTCCGGTGTCGGGTTGCTTTGGCCGGTCTCTGCGATGCTTGGACGGCTTGGTGTCCCGTAACGAAGGGAGGTCGACTGATGCCGGGTCCGTTGCAGGTGATCGCTGTGAGCTTTAGTTCCGGTTCCGATTTCCAGGGTCGGGTGTTGGCCGAGGTCGACCGACTGGAGGGCCGAGGGGTGTTGCGTCTGCTTGACGTGATGTTCGTCGCCAAGGATGAGGACGGCACGATCGAGCCGGTGGTCGTCGGCGGTGACGACGACGACCTCGGGGCTCTTTTGTCGAGCATATTGCCGCTGGGCGGCGGTGGTCTGGTCGAGCCGACGGGGGCCGTCGGCTCGTCGGGGTTTGCGCTGACTGACGCGTGGGCGCTGGCTGAGTCCTTGTTGCCCGGGACGGGGCTCGCGGTGCTGCTGGTCGAGCACGGCTGGGCGCAGGCGCTATTTGATGCGGTGGCTGAGTCTGGTGGGGCGCTGTTGGGGGAGGGCTTTCTCACTGCCGAGGCCGGGTTGGTCGTGGGGGCCGAGGTCGCGGCCCTGGAGGAGGCGGCCGAGGTGATCGCGGTCGCGCAGGCTGCCGAAGCCCGCGCGACGCTGGCCGCGATGGCGGCAGAGAGACAGGCAGGCGAGGCGATCGCCGCCTCAGAGGTGATCGTCGCCGGTGCGGCCGCGGTCGCGGTTCGCGCCCTGATCGATGCCGGCATCGTGCAGGAGGCCGCCGCGCACGAGGCCGTTGAGGCCTTGAACGCCGCCGGTCTGATGGTCGCGGCGGCCGACCAGGCCGCCGCGGAGGCCGTCGCCGAGGACGCCGCCGCGGTGCGGAGCGCCGACCAGGCCGCTGCCGAGGCCGTCGCCGAGGACGCCGCCGCGGTGCGGTCCGCCGACTACACGGCGGCGGAGGCGGTGCGACGCGCCGGCCAGACCATGGCCGAAGCCGTCGCGCAAGACGCGGCAGAGGTGATCCACGCCGACCAAGCAGCGGCGGAAGCGATCGCCGCAGCGGCCTCGAACGTCGCCGCTGCGTCGATCACCGTGGCTGAGGCGCGAGTCCTGCGCTACCTGCCCACGCGTTTGACCTTCGCGCTGATCGCGGACAAGCTGGGGATCTCTCGCTCGACGGCAAAGGAACGAGCTGATCGTGTCTACAAGAAGCTCGGGGTGCACAAGCGCGCCGACGCGGTCAACCGCGCCCGCGCCCTGGGACTGATCGACTGACCCTCGCCACCTTTCCCGCGGGCAGCCGCGCTGCCGTCGGGTCACCGGATGGCGCCGAAGGGCTGCGCAACCGTCCTGCTGCTCTGTTTCATCGACGGCGAGCACTTCCTCGAACGCGACCGACTCGGGCAGGAACTTCAAGGGCTCGCGCCGGCGTTTGTCTCCAAACGAGCGGGACGCGCGTTCCTCGGCTACGTCGATGCGCAACGCCGCGGCCTGATCGGCGCCCGGCACGCGACCCGCACCCGAGAGCTCTCCTCCGAGCACGGCATGACACCAAATACGCCATGCACGCGCTCCAGATCGCCCACCAAGGACACGAGCTGCTGAGCACAGTGGGACGACCTTGGGCGATCGCTGACTAGTCACACCCACTGCCTCGTTTGGGCGTGGCGTAGAAGAAGCGCCATCCGATCGCGTGGACCTCGATCTGCCAGCCCAACGCCGCGAGCTTGGTCACAAGCAGCCGCGGCGCATAGAACACCTTGACGGTACGAAAGCGCTCACCCGTCGTCAGCCAGCGCTCGACCGCGGGCGCAACAGCATCCGGGATCGGTTGCTCGAGCGCCGTGACCGCCGGCAGCTCGTCGATCACGAACACGCGGCAATCCTCGCTCAAAGCAGCCAGCGACGAGCGCGCAGAACTCGTCAAACCGCTGCGGCGGGACGTGCGACAGCCGCGCGGAGAAGAACACGACGTCATAGCGTTCCGCAGGCGACCACGCGAACTCGTCCGCGTGCACATAGACCCCGTCTGGGCGCGCGACGCGCACGCGATTGAGCGCGATCATCTCCTCCGACGCGTCGACCGCCGTTGGCTCCGTGGCGTACTCGACGAGCTCCCTGGTCCATCGACCGGTTCCGCACGCCAGTTCGAGCACGCGCCCAGTGGCGCAAATCGCTCAAGCGCGGCCACCAGCCCTGGAAAGCAGCCGTCCTCATCCGTCAATCGTGCGGTACGGTCGTACTCGACCGCGCGAGCGCGGTAGTAAGCGAACTGCTCGTCGAACAGCTCGATTAGCTCACCATCGGCCACCGAAACACACTTAACGAGCCAGCACGCCTTCCGGAGCGCCTCAAGAGCGCGTTCGCCCAGCGTTCGTGTGTGAGACGGCTCAGCCGTCCCGCCCCAGCGCCAGGAATCGCGTGGCCCGGCGCGATCCACGTCTCGGCATATCTCGCGGCGGGGTTGTGCCGTTGTTGGCCCGCTTCACCGCTCCTCGGGCTCTGGGCCGAGGAGCCGGGCGGCGGGGTGGGGGATGGGTTCGAGCGTGAGGGTCGTTGGGTCAAGATCGCGGCCGGCGATCGTGATCGTAGCGCCCTCGTGTCAGCGGATGGCGACCCGCCGACCGCTGGGCGGCGTCAGTGTGAGGAACGGTTGAGAGAAGCCGTCGATCGTGATGAGCCGTTCGCTCTGGGTGCTGGTGTGCACGGCGGCGCGTCGTTCACGATCGCGCGCGGCGAGCCAAACCTTCAGGGCGGCGTCGGAGACCTGGGGCCAGGGTGTGTGGCCGTCGTGCTGCCAGATCGCGAGCACCCAGCGGGCATGCTCGAGTTGAGTGTCCCCGAACTGCGAGTGGTCGACTGACGTCATGACCTTCAAGCGGGGACGGTCCGTGAAGCGGTCGGCATCGAGGGAGGTGAAGTGATCGATCGTGAGATGACTGACGTCATCGCCCGTACCTTTGGACGCTGCGCCGATCGGTTTGGCCAGGGTGTCGAAGCCGTCGCCGATCTGTATGTGCCAGTTCTCGGCGGAGTAGATCGGGAACGCCACGTCACGCAGGGTGAGCTTGTCGCACATACCACTTCTGGATCCGCTGGTGCCCGCGCCGACGGGCCACACGCTCGGCCGCCGCCGCTTCGTCCTCGGGTTCATCGTTATTGGAGCCGAACCGTGTAATCGAGCGTCCGGCGCCGTCCTCGTGGCCACAGACGCGGCAGACGATGATGTGGCACGATCAGGAACCGAGCGCCCGCACACGCGGCGCGTACGAACGCCGTCAGCAGCGAGAGCGCGCGCGCTGCTGACACGGTATGCTGCTGTCGGGCCGATGTTCGGTCGCATGGTGCAACGCTCTGCGCCGCGCCCGATCCCAACGCACAGGCGCATCGCAATCGGAAGACGCCAACGATGGGCTATCACCTATCCGCGTACGTCGTGGCGCTGGCCGCCAGCGGAGCCATGGACATCGCGGCGGCGTTCAGCGTGTGGCGCCGGCGAGGACGCGTCGGTCGCGCCAGCCTTTGCGTTGTACTGCTCGCGGCCGCCGTCTGGTGTTTGGCGTACGCGCTGCAGCTCTCCGGCGCCGGCCGCGTGCTGTGGGGCGCGATCAAGTTCGTAGGCACGACCCTGCTCCCCCCGGCGTGGCTCATATTCGCGTTGCAGTACACCGGGAGGCTCACTCGTCCCGGACGGCGGCTGCTCGGCGCGCTAGCGCTCGAACCGGTGCTCGTCCTGTCGCTGCTGGCGATTCCGGCGACACGCGCGCTGATCCGCTCCTACCCGCCGGGGCAACCACAGGACGTCTCCAAGGCCCGCCTTGGAGCCATTTACTGGCTGCATTTCGTCTACACCAGCGCGCTTGTGGTGGCCGCGAGCGCGATTCTGCTCGTTACCGTGATGCGCATCTCGCGCCTGTACTGGCGTCAGAGCATCGTCCTGCTGATCGCAATCTGCGTGCCGGTCCTTGGGAATGTCATGTCGGCGTTTAACATTCCGCCGTTCGAGACGCTCGACCCGACGCCGGTCGCCGCTTCGCTGGCGGCGTGGGTGCTCGTCGTCGGAGTGCTCCGCTACCGGTTGCTCGACCTGCGCCCCGTGGCACGCACACTCGTTGTGGAGACGATGCGCGATGCCGTCGTCGTCGCCGACGCGCACGGACGGGTGGTCGACGTCAATCCGGCGGCGCAACGGCTGCTCGGAATCTCCGCATCGGCGTTGATCGGCTGCCCGGCCGACACGCTGCTGGATAACCGATCGATCGACGGTCACGCCGAAACCGAACGCCACGACGCGCAGCGCGACGGCCTCGTGCTCGGAGAGGGCCTCGAGCTCGTGGTCACGCCCCTGACCGACAACCGCGGCGCGAAAGCGGGCCAGGTGCTCGTCTTCCGCGACGTGTCAGAACGCTACGAGCTTGAACGCAACCTGAGACACCTCGCGTACACCGATTCGCTGACGGGCTTGCCCAACCGCGCGCTGTTCTATGACCGGGTCGAGCAAGGGCTCGTCATGGCATCCCGCCGAGAATGCCCGCTGGCTGTGCTCTTCCTCGATCTCGACCACTTCAAAGTCATCAACGACAGTCTCGGGCATGACATCGGCGACCGCGTGCTTGGCTCGGTCGCGCGGCGTCTGCGGTCGGCTCTGCGTGACGAGGACACGCTCGCCCGGCTCGGGGGCGACGAGTTCGCCGTCCTGCTCCCCGAAACCTCAGACGCTCGAGGCCCGTCGCTGGTCGCCGACAAGCTGCTCGGCGCCCTCGCCGGCCACCAGACAATCGATGGCCATGAGCTGACCGTGAGCGCGAGCATCGGGATCGCTGTGTACCCCCATGACGGGACGGACGTGCGGTCCTTGTTGCGCTGCGCGGATGCTGCGATGTACAGCGCGAAAGCGCGAGGGAGCGGGCGCGTGGAACGGTTCACGGCCGGGCTGGGGGAACGCAACAAACGCCGCCAGCAGCTCGAGGTCGATCTCCGGCGTGGCATGCGCGCCGGCCAGCTGTATCTCGCCTTCCAGCCCTACCACGAGCTCGCGTCCGGGACGATGGTCGGTTACGAGGCGCTTGTCCGCTGGGACCATCCGCGCGACGGCGTGCTTGAACCGGCGAGCTTCCTACCGCTTGCGGAGGACGCCGGGCTGCTTGAAACGATCGACCGGTGGGTGCTCAGCAAAGCGTGCCGGTACGCGCGCGAATGGGACTCCGCGCTGGCGGTGTCGGTCAACGTGTCGCCGGGGCGACTCAGAGCCGGCGACCTGTGCCGGCACACCGTCGACGTTCTCGGGCAGACCGGCCTGGACCCGAGGCGGCTCACGCTCGAACTGAGCGAACGGACCCTTTTCGACGACGAGCCCGACGCATTCGAGACGATCTGCGAGATCGCGGACCTCGGCGTCGGCGTGGCGCTCGACGATTTCGGCGCCGGGTACGCCTCACTCGGGCATCTGCGTCGGCTTCCGCTCACCCAGTTGAAGATCGACCGCTCGCTCGTCGCCGCGCTCGGCCCCGACAACGACGACTCGCCGATGGTCTCGGCGGTGATCAGGTTCGCGCACGCGCTCGGGCTCTCCGTGACCGCGGAGGGAATCGAACGCCCTGTCCAACTGCAGCGCCTCGCGGCGCTCGGATGCGACTTCGGCCAGGGGTTCCTGCTCGGCGAACCAAAGCCCGCCGCCGCCGACGAGCTGGAACGGCGAGCCCGCGCTACGACACCGTCAGTGACCAGAGGCGCACCATAGGCGAAGGCCGGACGCCTCCTTTAGTCCCCGGCGCGCTCGATGCGCAGCGCGGAATCACACTTGGGTGCCGCGAAGTCGTCGAGGGTCGGGACCGTGCGCCCGATGCTCGCCGTCACGCGAAAGAGCGACTCGCTGGCGTGCCGCGAGCGTCGCCGACCGTCGCAGCGAGAACGTCGTCGCGTGGCGCCACAACCACTGACGTCGGATGTCGGCTCGACGACGTTCCTTTCGGAGGGTGCGGCTCTTCTGGAGTGAGGCAGAATCCCCGGAGTTGCGGGCGATCCGGGGGAGCAGAGGGCGCGGTTGCCCGCGTTTTGCTCGTCTGGAGCCGCGGTCAAGTCCTGACGTGGCATGCCGCCTCGGCGGCTGCTGGGATTGACTCCCTGCTCCGACGACCACAGCCGACCGACGGCGACCCGAAAGTCCCGTGGTTACCGGAGATTTGCCCGCTTCCGTCCTGGCCGTCCCGGTCCCTCCAGAAGAGCCGCACCCGCAGAGCGGTGGTTCCGCCTCTGCTCGATCGAGTACGGGCTGGTCCATCCGCTGCTTGATGCTGTCGACGGCGGAGTGACCGGTCTAGGGGGCGCCGACGTGCTGGTTCTCTCCGCTCCTTTGACACTGACCATCGACCGTGAGGCGATCCTGACCAGAGGCCGGAGCGACCGGCCAGCGCATTCACCCAGTCCTTCGGCTCCGACGATCTTGACGCCTCCAGCCTAATCCTAATGCTGGCCTTGGTGGGGTTCCTCCCCGCCGAGGATCCCAGAGTGCTGGCCACGATCAACGCGACCGAAGAGCGCCTTACTGATGATCGCGGACTGGTGTACCGCTACCGGGCCCAGCGACTCGCTCGAGGGCGAGGAAGGCACATTCCTTCTGTGCACCTTCTGGCTCGCCCAGGCCCCACTTTCCGCAAGCCTTCAGCCACATCGGGCTCGTCAACGCAGCCTGGGCCAGCTGAGAGCGAACTCCGAGAGACGCCTCCTGCTGAAAGCGCCCTCCGACGCCTCTGATCCGTCGAATCCAACTCCCGCTTGATGGCGGCCGCCACCAGCTTCTCGGTCGAACTTGCAACCAAACAGACCGGGCAGGAGGTTGGAATCAACGAACGCCAGCGCAGTGAAGCGATCAGCGGCCACCGATCAGTGACCGCGCCCCTGCGGGGCCAATTACGAGATCGTGGAGGTCGCCGCCCACCTCGAGTCGGCCCGACTGTTCGATCCCGCCGGCCTTCACTGGCTCGAAACCGGCGGTGCGGACCAACCGCTCGACTTCCTCGCCAGCCCGGTCGTCGTCGGTAACGTAAAAGAGAACGGCCAGCTCCGGTGACCGGTTGCTAGAGGACTCGAGGAGATCGCCCGACATGCTGCCAAACGCCATGGCCAGGCGCGCCCCCTCCGGCAGCCACCCAGCTACAACCTTCCCAGAGGATTGCCGTTGCGGCAGCACACCCACGATTTTCCCTTGTGCATCGAGGCCGACCGGGTTGCTCGGAACGACCACAAGCTTGTCGGCTAGCGAGTCGGCGATGTCCTCGATGACGCCCTTCAGCACGCCAAACCGCAGCGCGAGGATGACGGCATCGGCGCCCTGCAACGCGTCGCGGTTGTCGCTGGCAGCGGCCGCACCTCGCCCGATCGCCGCAGCCAGCGTTCGTCCCGACTCTGTGTCGGCGCTCGAGAGACGCAGGGGCTCGCCGCCTGACGCGAGCCGGCGGGCGATGACCGATCCGAGCCCTCCGGTGCCGATGATCGCAATGCTCATGACCCGAACCGTCTCTCAGGTCGTCTGCTCGGATGGCCAATGGGCGGGCGTCCAGTCCCCTTCTGGGTCCGTGGTTTGTCCGACTTCGATGATGTGTCCGTCGGGGTCGCGGACGTAGCAACGGATCTCGTACTGGTGCTGTTTGGGCGGCGTCAGAAAATTGGCGCCCCTGGCGCTCCATTTGGCGTGCACGGCCGCGATGTCTTTGACCCGGATGTTGAGGAAGCTGCTGACCCGGTCGGGATCGCGTGGCGTCTGCAGGGTGACCGTAGGCTTGTCGTCCGTCGGGCCGCCGCCGACGCTGATGACGATGAAGCTGTTGGATAGTGCGACATTGGTCGGCTCTCCGGACGGCTTTCCGGAGAAGACGACCCTGCCGCCGAGTACTTCGGTGTAGAAGCGCCGAGAGCGCTCGACATCTTCTGAGACGATGAAGCGAGTCAGCACAAGCCCCTCTGGGAGCGTACTCGATGGCCAATGTGCGGGCGTCCAGTCGCCGTCTGCGTCGGTGGTTTGTCCGACCTCGATCAGGTGTCCGTCGGGGTCCCGGATGTAGCAACGGATCTCGTAAGGGTGCTGTTTCGGCGGCGTCAGGAAACTGGCGCCCCGCGCGCTCCATTCGGCGTACACGGCCTCGATGTCTTTCACCCGGATATTGAGAAAGCTGCTGACCCTGTCGGGATCGCGTGGCGTCTCCAGGGTGACCGACGGCTTGTCGTCCGTCGGTCCACCGCCGCCATTGATGATGACCCAGCTGTTGGACGGTGCGACATAGGTCAGCCCTCCCGGGCCGGAGAAGGCCAGGCGGCCGCCGAGTACTTCGGCGTAGAAGCGGCGGGAACGCTCGACATCGTCTGAAACAATGAAGTGAGCCAAGACCACGTCCTCGTCGATGTTGCTCATGCTGACCTCCGTTCTCGGAATCGATTCTGTTGCGGCGCCATCCACCCTTGCTGCCAGTCACAGGTCCAGCACCACGTCGTCGCTTGGTTGTGAGCAGCAGATGAGTACGCTTCCGTCGGCGGGGGGTTCGACCGGCTCAGGGTTGTATTTGAGATCGCCGGCGATGAGGGTGGTCTCGCAGGTGTGACAGACGCCGGTCCGGCAGGACCAGCGGACGGGCACGTCGCACGCTTCGGCGAGTTCGAGCAGGCTGCCGTAGCCGCTGTCCCATGGGATGGAGAGGTTGCTGCGGGCGAACTCGATGATGGGGCCGTTTCCGGGCTCGCCGGCGGGCGGGTGCGGCGCCCTCGCGGGTGTTGCTGCGATGCCGGGGGTTAGTCCAGGGGCGGGTCCGAACGGCTCGGTGTGGATGCGTGAGGCGTCGATCCCGATCGCGGCGAGAGCGGCGCTGATCTCGTCCATGAATCCGGCCGGGCCGCACAGGTATGCCTGGGCATCGCGGGGTGGATTGAGGTCAGCCAGCACTGACCCGGTGAGACGGCCCGCGATGTCGAAGTCACGGCCTTCGACATCGTTCGGACCTGGACGGCTGTAATACACGCGCCTGCGTGCGTTCGGGAGCGACGCGAGCAGAGCCCTGGCCTCGGCGGCGAACGAGTGCTCGCGTCTGTTGCGTGCGGAGTGCAGGCCCCAAACCTCGCGATCAGAGCGCTCCTCCGCGAGCGCATGAAGCATGGCGAGGACTGGGGTGGCACCGATCCCGGCGCTGATCAGCAGCGCCGGTGCATCGGTCTGGTCGAGGCTGAAGGTGCCGCGGGGTGCCGCGATGTCGAGTTGGTCGCCGACGGCAAGCCGCGTGTGGAGATAGCCGCTGGCGACGCCATCGCGTTCGCGCTTGACGGCGACGCGGTAGTAGCCGGCGTCCGGCGGCCCGGAGAGGGAGTAGTTGCGGAGCACTGACCGCTGCTGCTTGTCGGGTTGGACTCGCAACGTCAAGTACTGCCCCGGCCGCGCAGGTGGAAGCGGAGCGCCATTGGGGTCCTCGAATCGTATCGAGATCACCGAGTCGGCTTCGCGGGTGATTCCGGTGACGGACAGCCGGCGGAAGCCCGACCAGGCAGGAGGCGGGCTCGTCACCGCAAGCCCGGCGTTGCCGCTGCCCGGTTCTTCGTCGAGCAGAGCTCGGAATGAGGCCTGCCAGCCGTGGCTGAGGGCCGGGATCCGGAGCGCCCGCAGCAGCTGCTGTCGAGGGTGCCCGGGGAGGTAGAGCAGAGCATCAGCCTCAGCGACCCGCATCTGTTCGGGGCCGGAGCGGAGCTTGATGATCTCGTCTCCGGCTTGTACCTCGCCCTCTTCGAGCACGCGGAAGTAGAAGCCCAGGCGATGATGTGAAACGAGCAAGGCGGGCATCCGTGGGTCGTTCATCCGGATCCCGACGCGGTAACAGGTGACGCGCGGCTGCGTGACCTCGAAGGCGGCAGCGCCGATCTGGTAGCGGTCGCCGATGCATACCTCGTCGTCGCCGAGTCCCTCGACGGTGAAGTTCTCACCGAATTGGCCGTAGACGAAGTCGTCTCTTCCGAGCTTCCGTTCCCAGTACCGATACGAGTCGATCTGGTAGACGAACATCGCGCGCTGCTCGCCGCGGTGCCCGGCGAGATCGCCTTGACCATCGCCCTCGACGTTGAGCTTGCCGACGCGGCGGGGACCGCTGACGGAGTCCTTGAAACAGCGGTGAAAACCGTCTTGGCCTGCCACGGCACGCTCTTCGGCATGCCGACGTTGACCGACAGCAGCCGCCCGACGGCGGGGCGACGCACACTGTCCGGCGCCGAATGTTCACCCGGAGCGGCTGGGTCAGTGGTTTCGCGGGTCATCGTCTGGGTCCACGTACTCGAGGCCGAGTGGTCCGATCGCGGTCACTTGAGTGACGTAGTCACCGGACCGCGCCCAGTGGAAGTGGGGGGTTCCGCCGGGGAGAACGATGGCGCTACCTG
>JBKQIR010000216.1:0-91467 GCA_052148275.1 Solirubrobacteraceae bacterium | reverse complement strand
GTCGTGCTCGGCGGTCGGCTGGTCGCGCTCGACGACGGGCTCTGCGTACTCAGGGGGCGGGGAGGGCGATACGAGCTGCTCCGGCTCGGCCGCCGGCAGCTCGTCCTGGGGGCCATCCGCGGACTCGGGCGCTGACGCGACCTCGGTCGGCGGCTCGGCGTCGTAGATCATCGTCCGGGTCTCCTCCGGCTCGGCCTCGACGTCCTCGTCCTCGTCCTCGTCCTCGGGGAAGCGCTCGGCCGCGGTCCGCACCACCGTCAGCAGCCGGGCGGCGAGATCCTCGGCGTCGGCGACGATCCGCTCCCGCTCGATCCAGATCCGATCGGTGTCGGCATCCAGCTCGCGGACTCGCGCCTCGGCGGCATCGGCGATCTGCCTGGCCTCGGCGCGTGCCTGCTCCAGCCGGTCCTCGGCCTCGCTGCGCGACTGAGCGGTGATCTGCTCGGCGGTCTCGTGGGCCCGCTGCAGGATCCCCGAGATCTGCTCGCCGACCCGCTCCAGCGCGCGGCGGACTGCGGCCTCGGGCGAGCGAGTGGCCTGCAGCTCGGCCACGAGCTGCCTCGTGTGCCGCACGTAATCGTCGACTGCGTCCCGGTCATAGCCTCTCAGCGCGACCGGGAAATCCGCGTTCACGAGGGCGAGCGGATCGTCGGGCAGCGCGTCGAGAGGCTGGGTGATCTCCTGAAGGATCGCGTGCTCGGTCGCCGCAGAGTTCTGATCGGGCATCGGAGCACTTCATTGTCGCACGTGGCCTGCCTGCGCTCGCAAGTCGGCGGTCACCACGGACGTCGCGCGGGTCCCCTGCTCATACAATGCGTCGATGACCGAGACGATGCCGCAGAGCCGTTCCGAACCCTCCCCGCGCCTGCCCGAGCGCGACCGTCCGTGGCTGATGCGCACGTACGCGGGCCACTCGGACGCCAAGCGCTCCAACGAGCTCTACCGGCGCAACCTCGCGAAGGGTCAGACGGGATTGTCGGTCGCGTTCGACCTGCCGACGCAGACGGGCTATGACCCCGATCACGAGCTCGCGCGCGGCGAGGTGGGCAAGGTCGGCGTGTCGGTCGCGCACGTCGGGGACATGCGCACGTTGATGCAGGGGATCCCGCTGGACCAGATGAACACGTCGATGACGATCAACGCGACCGCCGCCTGGCTGATGGCGCTCTACATCGTCGCGGCCGAGGATCAGGGTGTGGCCGAGTCGGCGCTCCAGGGCACGACCCAGAACGACATCCTCAAGGAGTACCTCAGCCGCGGCACGTACGCCTTCCCGCCCGCGCCGAGCATGCGCCTGATCGCGGACACGATCGCCTACACGGTCACCAACGTCCCCCGGTGGAATCCGATCAACTTCTGCTCCTACCACCTCCAGGAGGCCGGCGCGACGCCGGTCCAGGAGATCGCCTACGCGATGAGCAACGCGATCGCTGTGCTCGACGCGGTTCGCGAGCGGGTGCCTGAAGACCTCATGGGCGACGTCTTCGGCCGGATCTCGTTCTTCGTCAACGCCGGCGTGCGCTTCGTCGAGGAGCACGCCAAGCTGCGCGCGATGGGCGAGCTCTGGGACGAGCTCGGATTGCAGCGCTACGGGGTCAAGGACGCCAAGCTCCGGCGCTTCCGCTACGGAGTCCAGGTCAACTCGCTGGGTCTCACCGAGGCCCAGCCCGAGAACAACGTCTACCGGATCGCGCTCGAGGCGCTCGCGGTGACGCTCGGACGCGGTGCGCGCGCCCGGGCGCTCCAGCTTCCGGCCTGGAACGAGGCCCTGGGCCTGCCGCGGCCCTGGGATCAGCAGTGGTCCCTGCGCCTGCAGCAGATCCTCGCCTACGAAACCGACCTGCTCGAGTACCCGGACATCTTTGAGGGGTCCAAGGTGATGGACGGCCTGGTCGCAGAGCTCGCCGACGGCGCGCGCGCCGAGATGGCGCGCGTGTCGGAGCTCGGCGGGGCAGTCGAGGCCGTCGACTACATGAAGTCGGCGCTCGTGGAGTCCCATCGCCAACGCTGGCTGCGGATCGAGTCCGGCGATCTCACGATCGTGGGCATGAACCGCTTCCGGACGACCGAGCCCTCGCCGCTGACCGCCGACGCGGACGGGGGAATCCTCGTCGTCGACCCGAAGGTCGAGGCCCAGCAGCAGGCCGCGCTGCAGCAGTGGCGGTCCGAGCGTGACCAGGCCGCGGTCGACGCCGCCCTCGCCGAGCTGGCTCGGGTGGCGCGCGCCGACTCCGAGAACATCATGCCCGCCACGATCGCCGCCGCGCGCGCAGGCGTCACCACCGGCGAGTGGTCGCAGGCGCTGCGCGACGTGTTCGGCGAGTATCGGGCGCCGACAGGGGTCGGCGAGGCGGCCTCGGTCTCCAGCGACGACCTGACCGAGCTGCGCGACGAGGTGGAGCGCGTCAGCGGAGCGCTCGGCCGGCGCCTGAAGTTCCTCGTCGGCAAGCCCGGACTCGACGGGCACTCCAACGGCGCCGAGCAGATCGCGGTGCGAGCCCGTGACGCCGGGATGGACGTGGTCTACGAAGGGATCCGGCTGACCCCATCGCAGATCGCCACCTCCGCCGCTCACGAGGGCGTCCATGTGGTCGGTCTCTCGATCCTGTCGGGCTCGCATGGCGAGCTGATCCCGGCCGTGCTGAAAGCGCTGCGCGAGGCGGGCGCGGGCGACGTTCCGGTGGTCGTCGGCGGGATCATCCCCGACAGCGACGCGGCCGCGCTCAGAGAGGCCGGGGTCGCGGCCGTGTACACGCCGAAGGACTGGAACCTCAACCAGATGATGCGGGACATCATCAGCCTGGTGGCGACGCGCAACGGCGTGGACTCCCCAGCCGCCGCGGCTTGAGCGCCGACGGCGGTCACGCGCTCGCGCAGCGCCTGCTCGCGCGCGACCTGAGCGCGGCGCCGGCCGTCCTCAACCTGGTCGAGAGCCGCAGCGCGGCGAGCCGGGAGCAGACCGCCGCCCTGATGGCGGCGCTGTCGCCGGCGGCGACCGGCGGCGAGGCCGGCGCCCACGTCGTCGGCGTGACCGGGCCGCCCGGAGTCGGAAAGTCGACGCTGCTCTCACGCATGCTGTCCGGCTGGCGCGAGCGCGGACGCGCCGTCGCGCTGCTCGCCGTAGACCCGAGCTCGAAGCGATCCGGCGGATCGCTGCTCGGCGACCGCGCCCGCATCGATTACGACCCCGCTGACCGGAGCGTGTTCATCCGCTCGATGGCCGCCGGCGAGCGGCTCGGCGGCCTTGCCCCCGCGACGCGCGCGGCGGCGGACGCGCTCGCGGTGGCGTTCGACGTCGTTGTGATCGAGACCGTCGGCGTGGGCCAATCCGAGACCGACATCGCCGACGTCGCCGACTCCGTCGTCGTCGTCGTGCAGCCGGGCTCGGGCGACGTGCTGCAGTTCCTGAAGGCCGGGATCATGGAGGTGCCCGACGTGCTCGTTGTGACCAAGGCCGACCTCGGCCGCGTCGCCGTGCGGGCGGTGGCGGACCTGCAGGCCGCGCTGCGCTCGCTCGTAGCCCGGGACACACGCATCGTCGCCGTGTCCTCGGTCCCCCCGCCGCTGGGCATCGAAGAGCTCCTCGATGCTCTGGATGAGCATCGCGCGGGACTCGACCTGGCGGCTCGGCGCCTTTCCTCACGCCGTGCGCACGCGCTCGCGGACTTCGTCACCGAGTACGGCGAGCGCGGGATGCGCGCACTGGGTGGGCGCCGCGAGGCGCAGCGCTGGCTCGCCGGGCAGGACCCCGGCGTGGACGTGCCGGGCCTGATCCGCCTGCTCGAATCGCGCACCGCGACGCCGCGTTGAACCGGCGGCGGCAGACCCGCGGTCAATCGCGCGCCCCCCGCACCCCGCGACGCCGCGTGCCGGGCGCGGCGCACGGGTAGCCTTGTGAAGATGAGAGCCGAGCCGCTGCGTGACGGGCATGGCCGGTTGATCGGCGACCTGCGGGTGTCGGTCACCGATCGCTGCAACTTCCGCTGCCAGTACTGCATGCCGGCCGAGGGCATGCCGTGGATCGAGCACAGCGAGATCCTGAGCTTCGAGGAGATCACGCGGATCGTCGCGCTGCTCGGCACGCTCGGCGTCCACCACGTCCGCCTGACCGGAGGCGAGCCGCTCGTCAGGCGCGACTTCCCCACGCTCGCGACGATGCTCGCCTCGCTCGACGACGTGCACGAGTTGTCTCTGACGACCAACGGCTATCTGCTGGAGCGCGACGCGGCCGCGCTCGTCGACGCCGGCGTGGATCGCTTCAACGTCTCGATCGACTCGCTGCAGCGCGACCGCTTCTACGAGCTGACCCGGCGCGACGCGCTGCCACAGGTGCTGCGCGGCCTCGAGACGCTCGCCTCCCTGCCGCTGGCGCACCCGATCAAGATCAACGCAGTGGCGATCCGCGGGTTCACCGAGGA
Organism: Solirubrobacteraceae bacterium; assembly: GCA_052148275.1. Classification (GTDB taxonomy): domain Bacteria; phylum Actinomycetota; class Thermoleophilia; order Solirubrobacterales; family Solirubrobacteraceae; genus Palsa-465. The sequence goes on along the minus strand of JBKQIR010000216.1, from coordinate 87,049 downwards.
GGAGGTGATCCCGTTCGCGCGGCTCGCCCGCGAGGAGGGCTACGAAGTGCGCTTCATCGAGTTCATGCCGCTCGACGCCGATCACGGATGGAGCGCCGAACAGGTCCTCACCGGCGCCGAGACGCTGGAGGCGATCAACGCGGTGTACCCGTTGGAGCCCCTGCCCCGCGACGCCAGCGCCACCGCCCGGGTGTATCGGTTCGCGGACGGCCGGGGCCGGATCGGCTTCATCAACCCGGTCTCGGAGCCATTCTGCTCTGACTGCAACAGGATCCGGCTGACCGCCGACGGGCGCCTGCGCACGTGCCTGTTCTCCCTGCGGGAGACCGACCTGCGCGGTCCGCTGCGCGACGGTGCCGACGACGCTGAGCTGGAGCAGATCGTCCGTGAGGCGGTCTGGCGCAAGGAGCTCAAGCACGCGATCGGCGAGCCGGGCTTCGTCCAGCCGGAGCGGACGATGTCGGCGATCGGCGGCTAGCCGCAACATTCGCTTAAGCGATCGGCAATAACCGGGGGGGATCATCCCTAGCGGACATGGTTCTGCTGATGTTGTTCGCCTTCATCGCAGGCGCCGGCACCGCGATCACCCCGTGTGTCCTTCCGGTGCTCCCTGCGCTGCTGTCCGCGAGCGCCGTCGGCGGGGCGCGGCGTCCGCTCGGGATCGTCGTCGGGCTCGGCGCGACGTTCACGATCGCGATCGTCGCCCTCGCCCAGCTCGTGCAGGGGGTCGGCCTGGCGAGCGGCGCCGCCCGCACGCTGGCGGTCGTCGTGCTGATCGCGTTCGGTTTGCTGATGCTGATCCCGGAGCTCGCGAAGTACGTCCAGGCACCGCTCTCGCGGCTGGCGCGCTTCGGTCCCAAGACCCGCGGCGACGGCTTTTGGTCGGGAGTCGGCGTCGGCGGTGCGCTCGGCTTCGTGTGCGCCCCGTGCGCCGGACCGATCCTCGCCGCCGTGACGTCGGTGAGCGCCTCGAGCGGTCCCACGCTTCGGATCGTGCTCGTCGCGCTGTCGTACTCAGCCGGCCTCGCGGCGATGATGCTCCTGTACGCGTTCGGCGGCCGCGCGCTCCTGGGTCGGATCCGATCGGCCGCGCGCGGGCACGTCGTCGAGCGTGCCCTTGGAGCAGTGCTGCTGCTCACCGGCGTGGCGATGGCGTTCAACCTCGACGTGCGCTTCGAAGAGCAGCTCGCGAAGGACAAGTCGTTGCCCGCCTTCCTGATCGATCCGACGCACGCGCTCGAGACCTCCCAGAACGTGCAGAACCGGCTCGCCTCGCTGCGGCCGGCCTCGAGGTTCGCGGAGGCTCAGAAGACGGCGAAGGGCGTGCCCGTCGCCGACGCGCTCGGAGTCGCGATCCCGGGCGTGAAGACCCCGTCGCTCCCCAACCTCGGGCAGGCGCCCGAGTTCACCGACACCCAGCAGTGGTTCAACACCCCGGGCGACCGGCCGCTGACGCTCGCGAGCATGCGCGGACGCGTCGTGCTGGTCGACTTCTGGACCTACACGTGCATCAACTGCATCCGCACGCTGCCGTTCGTCGAGGGGCTGTACGCGCACTACCACCGCTACGGCCTGGACGTCGTCGGGGTCGAGACGCCGGAGTTCACATTCGAGCAGATCGCGAGCAACGTCCGGCAGGCGATCGCCTCCGACGGGATCACGTATCCGGTCGTGCAGGACAACCGCTACGGGACCTGGAATGCATACCAGAACGAGTACTGGCCTGCCGAGTACTACATCGACGCGCGCGGCGAAGTGCGCCATACGGCGTTCGGGGAGGGCGACTACAAGGCCGACGAAGCCGCTGTGCGGACCCTTCTGTACGAGGCCGGCACGCACATCCTGCCGCCGCCGATGAGCGCCCACGCGATCATTCCCTCCGCGGAGCTCGGTACGCCGGAGACCTACCTGGACCCGGAGCGCGCGTCCGGCTTCGAGACCCAGCCGACGCCCGGGGTCGGCGATTACCACGCGAGCAGCGACCTGCACCTCAACGAGTTCGCTCTGAACGGACGCTGGCACGTCGGCGCGGAGTCGATCACCCCGGTCTCCTCCACCGCCGAGATCTCGGGCGGGGTGCAGGCGCGCGACGTGTACCTCGTGATGACCTCCACGGGCAACGAGCCCCGCACCGGACGCGTCCTGGTCGGTGGCGAGCCGATTCCGGCGGCCGATCGCGGCACCGACGTGGGCCCCGGCGGCTACTTCACTGTCAAGCGCGAGCGCCTGTACAACCTCGTCAAGCTGACGAGCGACGCGCAATTCCTGATCACGGTCCAGCTGCCACCCGGGGTCAACGCCTACGACTTCACGTTCGGCTGATCCCGTAGCTGGCAGGGCCCGCGGACGAGCATCGCATCCGCCGCCGCCTGGTCGGCGGCCACCTGCGAGCAACGCCCGGATCGACGCGGCGCGCTCCAATCGCCGGTCGATCATGGCGTGTTCGTAGAATCAGGACGATGGAGAGCTCAGCCGACGTCCGCAGCTGGTTGCGCTGCTACCGCTGCTGGTCGCAGAACCTCGAGGTGCAGGTCCATTACGAGGGCATCCACCGGATCGACCCGGAGACGGGCCAGCGCGGCGAGGTTGTCGACGAGATGCAGGAGGCTGTCGTGCAGTGCCGTGAATGCATGCACGATCAGCCGCACCTCGGATTCCACAACGGCCGCCTCGAGCCGATCGAGGATCGCTGGGAGCGGATGGTGACGGGCACGCCGTGGGTCGCCTCCTGCACGGTCACCGTCGACGCTGACGACGTCGAGACGTGCTCGGGCCCGGAGGCCGGCGATGCGCTCTCCTACGCCGCCTTCGGCGACCACGGAACCAGGGAGTTCTTCACGCACGTTCGCTTTCACAAGCATGACGACGATCGGATCGTCGTGCACCTCCTCGTCGAGCTGTACGCCCGCTCCGCCGAGGAGGCGACCGAGGTGCTCGTCGAGGCGTCACACGGGACGCTCGCGATCACATCACTGGCCGAGGAGTCGCGGCCGCCGGCCTCGACCGGGCGCGGCACGCAGCACTAAGGGTCCGCGAGTCGCCTACGGCGACGACGAGCGCACGACCACGCGCCGCAGGACCCCAACCTGCAGCGCGATCGTGGCGAGCGCCACCGGAACCGTCGCCGGAAGCTCGTTGACGACGAAGAACAGCAGGTCGAACGCGCACGCGAACAGGAACGTGAGCAGCGCCGCGGTCAGCTGCAGCCTGCGGTCCCCGGCGTAGATCGCTCCCAGCAGCCCTGCCACGAACAGGTCTCCATAGCCAAGCGTGACCGAGCCGAAGCGCTCGCTCTGCAGCTGCGGCAGGCCTGCGCCGGGCGCCGCCGCGCTCAGCACGGAGTTGGGATGCTGCAGCAGATCGGAGGCGACCAGCCACACGTCGGCGCACGACATCGCGATGATCCCCGCTTTCAGCCAGCCGTGTGGCGTCACCGCCGCGAGCAGCACGCCGAGCGTCACGCAGCTGAGGCCCGAGAGGATCGCCTCGGCGGCCTCGCCGGCGAGCGAGTGCGGCGAGCGCCAAACGAGCACGAACAGGCCCACGGCGACGATCGCGAGCGGCGGCGATGACCCCCATGAGAGCCAGCCGAGCGCGATCGCGGCGAGGATCGGCACGGCGACGAGCGCCAGGTAGGTGAGCCAGGTGGCGGTGCCCGACGCGTATCGGATCGCGTAGATCACGCCGACGATCGAGGCGACCGGAATGATCGCCCAGCCTGGACCGCGCAAGCGCTGCAACTGGCGGATCGGGCCGACTTTGCGCGGCGCCGCGACGACGCCGGCCTGCAATGCGAGCAGGCCGGCGTCAGAGGGTATGAACGGAAGTGCCACGGTCGGCACTCTAGAGAGTGGGCACCCGGCCCGGCCCGGGTGGGACACCCCCGGCCCTGCCCGGGTGGGGCACCCCCGCCCCTGCCCGGGCCCTGCCCGGGTGGGACACCCCCGGCCCTGCCCGGGTGGGGCACCCCCGGCCCTGCCCGGGTGGGGCACCCCCGCCCCTGCCCGGGTGGGACACCCCCGCCCCGCCCGGACGCGGCCCCCGCCGGGCCGCGTCGTGAGGCAGAAACTGCCAGATCTACCCGGGACGTGCGTGTCAGCGCAGGCGCGTCTCGAGCACGGCCAGCTGCTCGCGCAACTCGCCCGGCAGCTTGTCGGCGAACGCCGCGTAGTGCTCGTGCATCTGCGGGAGCTGGTGCTTCCAGCCGTCCGTGTCGACTGAGAGCAGTTGCTCCATCGTCTCGGCGCTGACGTCGAGCCCGGTGACATCGATGCCGCCCTCGCCGACCGGCGGCAGCTTGCCGATCACCGTGTCGATCGCCTCCGCCTTGCCCTCGCAGCGGCGGAAGATCCACGCCAGCACCCTCGAGTTCTCGCCGTAGCCCGGCCACAGGAACTTGCCCTCGGCGCTCTTGCGGAACCAGTTGACGTAGAACACCTTGGGCAGCTGTGCGCCGTCGCGCTTGCCGAGCTTCAGCCAATGCGCCCAGTAGTCGGCCATGTGATAGCCGCAGAACGGCAGCATCGCCATCGGGTCCCAGCGAAGCCGGCCGACGTCCCCGGCCGCTGCCGCCGTCGTCTCGGAGGACATGATCGAGCCCATGAACACGCCGTGGCTCCAGGAGCGCGCCTCGTGGACGAGCGGGATGACGCTCGCCCGGCGCCCGCCGAACAGGATCGCGTCGATTGGCACGCCCGCCGGATCCTCCCACTCGGGCGCGATGCACGGGCACTGCGACGCGGGCGTCGTAAAGCGTGCGTTGCCGTGGGCGGATGTGTGCTCGGCCGCCGGCGTCCACTGCTTGCCGTGCCAGTCGGTGAGCTTCTCGGGCTTCTGCTTCGACATGCCCTCCCACCAGATGTCGCCGTCGGGGGTGAGCGCGCAGTTGGTGAAGATCGAGTTGGCGCGGATCGTCTCCATCGCCATCGGGTTGGTGTCCGCGCCGGTGCCGGGAGCGACGCCGAAGAAGCCCGCCTCGGGGTTCACCGCGTAAAGCCTGCCGTCCTCGCCGAACTTCATCCACGCGATGTCGTCGCCGATCGTCTCCACCTTCCAACCGGGGAGGCTGGGGATCAGCATCGCGAGGTTGGTCTTGCCGCACGCGCTCGGGAACGCCGCCGCGATGTACTTCACCGCCCCCTCGGGCGAGGTCAGCTTGAGGATCAGCATGTGCTCCGCCAGCCAGCCCTCGTCACGGGCCATCACGGATGCGATCCGCAGCGCGAAGCACTTCTTGCCGAGCAGCGCGTTGCCGCCGTAGCCGGAGCCGAACGACCAGATCTCACGCGTCTCGGGGTAGTGCACGATGTACTTGTTGTCGGCGTTGCACGGCCACGGAACGTCCGCCTGACCCGGCTTCAGCGGCATGCCGACCGAGTGCATGCAGTGCACGAAGTTGCCGTCGGGGCCGAGCACATCGAGCGCGGCCTGCCCCATCCTGGTCATGATCCGCATCGACGCGACGACGTAGGGTGAGTCCGTCAGCTGCACGCCGATGTAGGAGATCGACGAACCGAGCGGGCCCATCGAGAACGGCACGACGTACATCGTCCGACCCTTCATCGCGCCCTCGAACAGCTCCGTCAGCGCCGTGCGCATCTCGACCGGATCGCGCCAGTTGTTGGTCGGGCCGGCGTCGGCCTCGCTCTCGGAGCAGATGAACGTACGATCCTCCACACGCGCAACGTCCCCGGGATCCGACCAGCCCAGGTAGGAGTTGGGGCGCTTCTCGTCGTTCAGCCTCATGAACGTGCCGGACTCGATCAGGATCTGCGCGATCTGGTCGTATTCCTCCGCGGAACCGTCGCACCAGTGAATATCGTCGGGCTCAGCCAGCGCAGCCATCTCCTCGACCCACGCCTTCAGACGGGCGTTCTTGGTCGTGGCCTGCTGCGCAAACGCAGTGTGGGACATGGTGAGGGACTCCTCAGGAAATGTATGTACACGGCTAGGCTACCGCTGGGTCGGCGCCTGCCGCCTCGGACAAATACGGATACCCGAGTGTGGGTTTCTACTCGACGTTGCCGGCTGCTGATATGTCGGTCGGTCCGTGCTCCCTGCGCGGGACGAGCACGAGCCGCTTGAACTGCGCGACGAGCACGCCGTCCTGGTTGAGCACCCGTGTGTGGACCTTGACCGTGCCCCGATCCAGCTTTGACTTGGACTCCTTGACCTCGAGTACCTCCGACTCGCAGAACAGCGTGTCTCCGTGGAACACCGGCGCGGGGTGGCTGAGCTCCTCGGTGGCGAGGTTGGCGATCGCCTTGCCGCTGACGTCCGAGACGCTCATCCCGAGCGCGAGCGAGTAGACGAGCGGTCCGACCACGACGTTGCGGCCCTGTTGCGAGTTCTTCGCGTACACGTCGTTGAGGTGCAGCGGATGGTGGTTCATCGTGATCAGGCAGAACAGGTGGTCGTCAGCCTCGGTCACCGTCTTCGCGGGCCAGTGCTTGTAGATCGCCCCAACCTCGAACTCCTCGAGGTAACGACCGTAGGGGTGCGCGCCTCCCGCCTCGCGGGCAGCTTGATCAGTCTCGACTTGGCTCATCGGATCTCCATTTGGTGTGGGTGACGGGAAAGAGGATGCCACTCGACACGCTGCCGGGGAGCGCGAGTGGCGGGGTCGGCGATAGCGTTCGGGCACCGAAAGGAGACCAACCGTGCGAAATCCCCGCGACTTCCTCAAACCACTGGCGATCGGCGCTCCCGAGCCGTTGCAGGAGATCCCGTTCAAGCCCTCGCGCATGATCCACTTCCTCGATTTCTCCAACGAGAAGATGGTCGCGAAGGCACCCGCCATCGCCCCAACAGTCGACATCCTGCTCGGCAACCTGGAGGATGCGATCCCGGTGGATCGCAAGGAGGCCGCCCGCGCGGGGCTGATCCGGGTCGGCAAGGAGATGGACCTCGGCGACACGCAGCTGTGGACGCGGATCAACGCGCTCGAGTCGCCGTGGATGCTCGATGACCTGATGGCGATCGTCGGCGAGATCGGCGCCAAGATCGACGTGGTCATGGTGCCGAAGGTCCAGGGCGCGCAGGATATCCACTACGTCGACCGGTTGCTCGCACAGCTCGAGGCGAAGGCCGGCCTGCGAACGCCGATCCTCATCCACGCGATCCTCGAGGACGCCACCGGCGTCGTCAACCTCGAGGAGATCGCCATGGCATCGCCGCGCATGCAGGGCATGAGCTTCGGTCCCGCCGACCTGGCCGCCTCACGGCGGATGAAGACGACCCGCATCGGTGGCGGCCATCCCGGCTACCGCACGATCGAGGATCCGGATCCGGAGAACCCGGATGCGCCGCGCCCGAGCGCGATGCAGGATCTCTGGCACTACTCGATCGCGCGCATGGTCGACGCCTGCGTCACCGCCGGCATCCTCCCGTTCTACGGTCCGTTCGGCGACATCCGGGACCTCGAGGGTTGCCAGACCCAGTTCCGCGCCGCGTTCCTGCTCGGCTGCGTCGGCGCCTGGTCGCTGCACCCGAATCAGATCACGATCGCCAAGAAGGTGTTCAGCCCCGATCCCGACGAGGTCAAGTTCGCGATGAAGGTCATCGAGGCGATCCCGGACGGGCGTGGCGTGCACATGATCGACGGCAAGATGCAGGACGACGCCAGCTGGAAGCAATGCCAGGTGATGGTCGGATTGGCAAGGATGCTCGCCGCCAACGACGAGGATCTGCGCATCGCCTACGGGTTGTAATCGCGTTCGACTCAAAGCCGCGCTTGGCTACGCTCCTTGTTTTAGTCGGAGACCCTTCGTTCACGCGGCAATTACCACGGCCGGGCATCCAGCCCGGCCTTGTGGGCGCGCGCACCGTAAAGTCACTCCGCATGCGAATCTCCGCCAAAGCCGATTATGCGGTGCGCGCGGCCGTCGAGCTGGCCGCTGCACGAGACGAGAAGCCGATCAAGGCGGAGCGCATCGCGACCGCCCAGGACATCCCCCTCAACTTCCTGGAGAACATCCTCGGCGAGCTCCGCCACGCGGGCATCGTCCGCTCCCACCGGGGCGCCGAGGGTGGCTTCCGGCTCGCGAGGGCCGCGTCGGCGATCACGATCGCCGACGTGATCAGGGCGGTCGAGGGGCCGCTCGCCAGCGTCCGCGGCGGCCCGCCGGAGGAGTCCAACTACGGCGGAGCGGCGGAAGCGCTGCCGCGGGTGTGGATTGCGGTACGGGCCAACCTCCGCAAGGTGGTCGAGCACGTGTCCGTCGCGGACGTCGCGAGCGGCAAGATCCCGGCGGAGATCGACAGGCTCGCCGAGGATCCCGAAGCCTGGGTCACGCGCTGATCGCGCAGGCCGCGCTCCCGGGCGCGGACGGTCAGTCCGCCATGGCGGGGTCCGGTTGCGCCGGCTTCGAAGCGCTCACGGTGCTCACCTCCGCCGGGGGGCGCACATAGACGATGTCGCCGCGTGCGAGCTCCAGCTCGTCAGTCTGCCCCCGAGTGAGCTGCGCCCGCGCGAGCTCGCCGGACGGTAGCTCGAGCACGATCCGCACCTCGAACCCGAGGTGGATGACGCGCACCACCATCGCCTCGAGCGCGTCCGGCACCGGCTCCAGCGAGACGCTCACGTCGTGCGGGCGCACCAAGCGTCCTGCCAGCCTGCTCACGGGGCCGACGAAGCCCATCACGAACTCCGAGGCCGGATGATCGTAGATCTCGCGGGGGGAGCCGACCTGCTCGATCCTGCCGGCGTTCATCACGGCGATCCGGTCGGCAACCTCCATCGCCTCCTCCTGGTCGTGCGTGACGAGCACGGTCGTCACACCCTGCTCGTCGTGCAGGCGCGCCAGCCACTCACGGAGCTCGGCACGGACGGTCGCGTCGAGTGCGCCGAACGGCTCGTCGAGCAGCAGCACCCGCGGCTCGACGGCCAGCGCGCGAGCGAGGGCCATGCGCTGGCGCTGACCACCGGAGAGCTGGTGTGGGCGCTGCTGCGCCCACTTGGTCAGCCCCACGAGCGCCAGCAGCTCCTGCACCCGTGCGTTGAGCTCTGTGCGGGGTCGCTTGCGGATGCGCAGCCCGAACGCGACGTTCTCGAACACGGTCATGTGCGCGAACGCGGCGTAGTGCTGGAAGACGAACCCGATCCCGCGATCCTGCGGGCGTGTGTGCGTGACGAGCTCCCCGTCGATCATCACATCGCCGGCATCGGGCGTCTCCAGTCCGGCGACCACTCGCAGCAGCGTCGATTTCCCCGAGCCGCTCGGCCCGAGCAGCGCCGTGAGCGAGCCCTCAGGGATCTCGAGCGTCACCTCCTCGAGCGCCGTGAACTCGCCGAAGCGCTTCGACACCGCCTGCACGTCGATCTTCACGCCGACTCCTTCCGTCTGGCTCCGAGCACGGTCATGATGCCAAGTACGGCGAGCGACATCAGCGCGAGCTCGGTCGCGACCGCGTAGCTCCCGGTGCTCGCCGCCGGACCGATCTGCTGGCTGCGGTCGTAGACGAGCAGCGGCAGCGTCAGCGTCGAGCCGGCGACGTTGGAGGACACGACGAGCACCGCTCCGATTTCACCAAGTGCGCGTGCGGTCGTCAGCACGATCCCATACGCCACCCCCCAGCGAATCGTCGGCAGCGTCACGCGCCAGAACGTCTGCCACGATGACGCCCCGAGCGTCGCAGCGGCCTCCTCCTGCCCGTCGCCGACCTCGATCAGCACCGGTGCGACCTCGCGCACGACGAACGGCAGCGACACGAACACGGTGGCGATGATCATTCCTAGCGGCGCATAGATGATCTGGACCCCGTGCGACGCGAACCACGTGCCGAACACCCCGGACTGCCCGTAGACGAGGATCAGCGCGAGGCCGACGATCACCGGCGAGACAGCGAACGGCAGGTCGATCAACGCATCGAGCAGCGACCGTCCGCGCGTGCGGCCGCGGACGAGCACGAGCGCGCAGCCGACGCCGAAGACCGTGTTGAGCGGTACGGCGATCGCGGCGATCATCACCGTCAACCAGAAGGCGCTGATCGCCGCCGGCGTCGTGACCCACGCCCAAGCCGTGCCGATGCCGTGCTCGAACGTCTTGACGAACACGACGCCCAGGGGCAACACGAGCAACGCCATCAGGTACCCGAGCGCGACCACGCGCAGCGACACCCTCGTGCGGCGGCTAACCCGCAACGGTCGCCCTCCCGTAGCGGCGCAACGTCAGCAGGATCGCCAGCGAGATCGCCAACAGCACGGTCGAGAGGGCTGCGGCCGACTGCGTCGCGTCGCTCTCGATGTCGGCGTAGATGACGATGCTCGCGATCTGGACCTTTCCGGCGATCAGCACGAGCGTCCCGATCTCGCCGACCGAGCGGGCGAACGCGAGCGCCGCGCCGGAGACGATCGCCGGCCGTAGCGCCGGCAGCACGATGCGGCGAAACGTCGTGGAGTTCGAGGCCCCGAGCGAAGCCGCCGCCTCCTCGATCTCCTGGTCGAGCTCGATCAGGACCGGCTGCACCGAGCGCACGACGAACGGAAGCGTCACGAACAGCAGCGCGATGACGACGATTGCGCGGGTGAACGCGAGGTGAACGCCGAGCGGGCTGTCCGGTCCGTAGAGGACGAGCAATGTCAGCCCGGCGACGATCGTCGGCAGCGCGAACGGCAGGTCGATCAGCGCGCCGACCAGGCGCTTGCCCGGAAACTCGTCGCGCACGAGCACCCAGGCGACGAGCGTGCCCATCACCGCGCCGATCGCGGCGACGACGGCCGAGGCGCCGAGCGTCACGCCGAGCGCCGTCAGCGCGACGCTGCCGGTGACCGAGTCCCAGAAGCCGGCGAGGCCGCCAGAGAACGCGTTGGCTACCACGGCGGCGAGCGGGATCAACACGATCACGCTCATGTAGAGGACTGCGAGCCCGAGCCCGAGCCCGCTGCGGCCGTGGACGGTCAGCCGGCGCCGCGTGCGGAGCACCGCGCGCGGCGCCTCGTAGGTGCTAGCTGGCGGCAGTTGGCACCCCAGCTGCTGCCTCGATCTTCGTGATCGATCCCGTCGCGGGATCGAAGAAGGTCTTGCTCACCTTCGTCCAGCCGCCGAGAGACTTGATGGTGAACAACTGGGGCGGCGTCGGGAACGTGCTCGCGTACGCGGCGAGCACGGAGCTCAGCACCGGCCGGTAGCCCTCCTGGGCCCAGATCGTCTGCGCCTGCGAGCTCCACAGCCAGTTGACGAACGCCTGCGCCGCGGGCGCATGGGCGCTCTTCGTCGTCACCGCGATCGGCGTCTGGATCAGGATCGTCTGGTCGGGGATGATGTACTGGACGGCATCGCCGGCTTTCTTGGCCGCGACCGCATCGCTCTCGTAGTCGAGCAGCACGTCGCCCTCGCCGCTCGTGAAGGCCTGCAGGGCCGCGCTCGCGCTCGACGGCTGGTCGACGACGTTCTTGGTGAGCAGCGTGCGGACGTAGGCGAGCGCCTCGGCGGGCGTCTTGCCCTCTTGCAGCTGCGCTCCGTAGGCCGCGAGGATGTTCCAGCGAGCGCTGCCGGAGGTGGATGGGTTCGGCGTGATCACCTTGATGCCCGGCTTGATCAGGTCGTCCCAGCCCGTGATGTCCTTCGGATTGCCCTTGCGCACGACCATCACGACGACGGAATCGGCGACGATCCCCTTCTGCGGGTTCGCGTCCCAGCTCTTCGCAACGATCCCGTCCTTGACGAGCCGCGTGATGTCGGGCGTCGTCGAGAAGTTGACGACGTCCGCAGGCTGGCCGGTGTCGACGGCGCGGCTCTGCGCCCCCGAAGCGCCGAAGGATGTGGTGAACGTAATCCCGTGTCCGGCGGTGGTGTCGCCGAACGCCGCGATCAACTTGCCGTAGGCGGCCTGGGGCGTCGAGTAGGCCACCAGCGCCAGCTGTGTGGAGCCGCCGCTGGACGCGGCTGAGGAGGACGAGGACGAGGACGAGGAACCGGTGCTGCTCGTCGTGTCGGCCGCGCCGCCGCAGGCCGCCAGCCCCGTGCTCAGCGCGATGCCTGCGAGCAACGCCACGGCGCCTCGGTGCCTGCCCCGATGAAGCTTGGAGAAATGCATTGTCCCATTCATGTCGCGGAAGGAAGTTTGTCCATCGATCTTATGCATTTCATCTATGATATTTGGTTCGGTCCGTTAAGGCTCGGTGACGATCACCTCCAGGCGTCGCGGTCCGTGCACGCCCTGGACGCGACGGAGCTCGATGTCGGACGTTGCCGACGGACCGGAGATGAACGTGATCGGCCGACCCTCACGGATGGAGGGGCTGAGCAGCTCGAGCGCCTCGGGCAAGGCCTCCACCACTTTCTCGGCGTCGACCACGCAGAGGTGCAGGTCCGGGATGAGCGAGAGCGCGCGGCGGCCCTGATCGGAAGCGGCGTCGAGTGCGATCGTGCCGCTCAGGGCGATCGCGACGGCGGACCCCGTGATCACGCCATCGACGGCGTCTAGCGCCTGTGGATCGAGCCTCTGATCGACGATCAGCTCGATCCCGCCCGGCCGCCACGTTTCGGGTATGCCGGGGGCGATCACGACTCGCAGGGCGTTGTGACGCTCGCAGGCCGCTCGCAGCGCCTCACGGACGCCGGACCGCTCGCAACGTGTCACCGAGGCCCCGTAGTCGTGCAGGCGCTCGATGAACAGATCGACCAGCTCCGCCCGTGAGCGCGGCCGGGCATCCGCGGCCGCTCGCGCCTGCTGGGGTCCGGTGCCGTTCACAGATCCCGGTGCAGCGCTGCCGTCGTATGGCGGCTGTGCGGCTGCGCCCATGCGGACCGCGTTGTGAATGAGATTGAGCATGTGCTCGCGGGAGTCGCTCATGCGATCGCGTCTCCTTCCTCGTGGGTCGCCCACCATTCGCGGAAGCTGTGCTGCGGGATCGGCGGGAGCTCCCGCGCAGCGGCCCATGCCGCGAGCGGACCGGGGAGCGCCCGTGTGACGCGGCTCGAGCGCAGCGGCGTGCGGCCGAGCGCGAGCGCACGCTGAGCCGTCTCGTAACGCCTCCGCGTCAGGAAGATCTGCGCCAACAGCCTCATTGCGGCGCGCTCAGATGCAGGCTCGGCATCGGTTTCGTGCGCGATCCGGCCGCGCAGATGCACGATCAGCCGCGGGATGTCGATCTTCATCGGGCAGACCTCGGCACAGGCGCCGCACAGGCTCGATGCCCACGGCAGGCTGCGGTGCTCGCGGAGGCCGGCGAGCTGGGGCGAGATGATCGCCCCGATCGGCCCCGGATACACCGATTCGTAGGCGTGCCCGCCCGCGCGCTCGTAGATCGGACAGATGTTCATGCAGGCCGAGCAGCGGATGCAGCGCAGCGCCTCACGACCGACCGGGTCCGCGAGCGCGTTCGTGCGACCGTTGTCGAGCAGGACGAGGTGGAACTTCTGCGGCCCGTCCCCCTTGCTCACGCCGGTGAACAGCGTCGTGTAGGGATTCATCCGCTCGCCGGTAGATGACCGTGGCAGCAGCGCGAGCATCGCCCCGAGGTCCGAGAGGCTGGGCAGCACCTTCTCGATCCCCATGATCGAGATGAGCGTCTGCGGCAGCGTCGTGCACATGCGTCCGTTGCCCTCGGATTCGACGAGGACGATCGTGCCCGTCTCCGCGATCGCGAAGTTCACTCCGCTGATCCCGACCGGCACGCGCATGAACCGCTCGCGCAGGACCGCGCGTGCCACGGCGGTGAGCTCGTGCGGGTCGTCGCTGAGGTCCTCGATGCCAAAGCTGGCGGCGAACAGATCGCGGATCTCGCTGCGCCCGAGATGGATCGCGGGCACGAGGATGTGTGACGGCTTGTCGCCGGCGAGCTGGATGATCATCTCGGCCAGGTCCGTCTCCCAGGCCTGGACTCCGGCGCGCTGCAGGGCGGTGTTGAGGCCGATCTCATCGGTCGTCAGCGACTTCATCTTGATCGCCTCGGTGGCACCCTCGGCCCGGACCAGCCCGGTCACGATCACACAGGCCTCGGCAGCGTCTCGGGCCCAGTGCACCTGGCCGCCGGCGGCCGTCACCGTCTCCTCCAGTCGCCGCAGATGGACGTCGAGGTTGCCGAGGACCTCGTCCTTGATCCGCGCCGCGTCGCGTCGGAGCTGCTCCCACTCGGGCACCTCTGCGACCGCCCTGCCACGCTTGTCACGAATCGTGTGGGTCGCGTTGCGGAGGTTGTGGCGGAGCTGCGAGTCCTCCAGCGCCCGCGCCGCCGCATCCGGAAAGTCGGATTTCGTTGTGTTCATGTCAGTCTCTCGCTCGTCAGGATCCGCGCGAGGTGCAGGACGCGGATGCCCGTGTTCAGTCGCTGCAGGCCACCGCCGATGTGCATCAGGCAGGAGTTGTCGACGGCGGTGCAGACCTCGGCTCCCGTCGCCTTGATGTTGCTCATCTTGTCGGCGAGCATCGCGGTCGACATCGCGCTGTTCTTGACCGCGAAGGTCCCGCCGAACCCGCAGCAGGTGGCGCCGTCGGGCAGCTCGATCAGGTCGATTCCGTCGACTGCCCGCAGCAGGCGCAGGGGCGCGTCGCCGATGTGCATCATGCGAGTCGCGTGGCACGACGGGTGATAGACGACCCGGTGTGGGAAGCGTGCGCCGACGTAGTCGATCCCGAGCTCGTCCGCGATGAAGCACGAGAACTCGTGCACGCGCGGCGCCAGCGCCGCGACTTCGTTCGCGAGCGGCCGGTCGCCGGCGAGCTCGGCGAGCCGTGCGTATTGCTCGACCACCGTCGAGGCGCACGACCCCGACGGCGTGACGATCGCCTCGGCGTCGCCGAACACGCGCACGAACCGGCGCACGAGCGGCACCGCCTCCAACCCATAGCCGGAATTCGCGTGGATCTGCCCGCAGCAGGTCTGCTGCGCCGGAAAGTCGACGCCCACGCCGAGCTGCTCGAGCAGCCTCACGACCGCTTCCCCGGTCTCCGGGAACAAGGTGTCGTTGAAGCAGGTGATGAACAGGGAAACGCGCATATCTACTCGTTCATGTTGTGCTGATTGACGGCCACGTGGAGTGACCGGCGATTCGCCGGTCACTCCAGCCGGTGCTCGCGGGCTACTTGTCGCCGAGCGGGCCGAGCGGCAGAACGCTGCGGCCGTAGCTGTACTCCATGATCTCGGCGGCGCCCATGTAGGTGGCCATTCCGGCCAGGACGATCCCGAGATAACCGCCGACATGGAGCAGGTTGGAGCTGTCGCCGTAGTTACCGGCGGCCAGCAGGAACAGCGTCACCGTCAATGTGATCAGGGCGATCACGGAGGCTCGCGTGGTCTTCAGCGAGCAGAGCAGGAAGACGAACGCGAGGATCGTGAACGTGTAGAGCAGCAGTCCCATCGCGTGTCCCACCTGAGCGGCTGGCACGGACTTGGAGAACCACTCGATGATCGACGCCAGCGCGATCCAGAACGCGCCGAACGTCGAGAACAGGGCGCCATTGAGCGCGTTGCCGGTCCGCAGCTGGATGAGGCCTCCGACGAGCTGCGTGCCGCCGCCGAAGAACAATCCGACTCCGACCACGACCGGAACGATCGCGTTGTTGATCGCCCCAGCGTTGACCATGCTGATCATGAACGTCGTCGCCGCGAAGGCGAACAGGCAGAGCGGACCGGAGTTGGCCCACCCGACCTCCTGTGGTGCCGGCACGACCTTGTTGTTGCTGGACACGCCGACGTACGTCGGCGACTCGATGCTGGTGCTCGACATGACCTTCTCCTCCTGTGGGAACCGGTGGAAATCGTCATCCGTGGGGCTCACGGGTGGCGCGGTAGGGAGAGAGGTCTTGGGGTCCTGAGCCCCAGT
This sequence comes from Solirubrobacteraceae bacterium, assembly GCA_052148275.1. Classification (GTDB taxonomy): domain Bacteria; phylum Actinomycetota; class Thermoleophilia; order Solirubrobacterales; family Solirubrobacteraceae; genus Palsa-465. The sequence goes on along the minus strand of JBKQIR010000216.1, from coordinate 71,282 downwards.
TTCAATCCGCCTTCCGGTTCTCCACCGCAGATTTTCCGCGATTGTAAGACAAGATTACACGTCTGTCAAGAGTGCATGTATACACAAAAGACTGTCTCGCTTTGGGCTATCCTCGGGGGCATGGCATTGCTCGAAACCGTGTCGGTGGTCGAGGCGCTCGCTCAGCGTCTGCGCGAGCGGGTGCTAGACGGCCTGATCCCGGCGGGCTCGCTCGTGCCGGAGACGGAGATCGCCGCGGAGTTCGGCGTCTCGCGCCCCACCGCGAAGAGCGCGATCACGATGCTGGTGCAGGCGGGATTGCTGCGCCGCGATGCCCATCGCTCTGCATACGTCCCGACGCTCGACCGCGAGGACGTGCTCGACGTCTATCGCGTGCGGATCCCGCTCGAGGTCGAGGTCGTGCGAACGCTCGCAGCCAAGGCGAGCGTAACCCCTGCGGTTGAGGAAGCGGTGCGGGACTTCGCACGCCTGCCGGATGACGTGTCCGCCAGCCGCTTCATCGCCGCCGATCTGCGCTTGCACAGGGCGCTGGTCGAGCAATATGGGTCACCTCGCCTCAAGGCCGTCTACGAGTCATTGCTCGGCGAGATCCACCTGTGCATGATCCAGACGCGCTCTGAGCTCGGCCGCGAGCGCCTCGCCCGCGAGCACGCGGCCGTCGTGGACGCCATCCGAGCGGGCGACGTCGAGGCTGCGGTGGCCGCGATCCGCGCTCACCTCGAGGGCGCCTGCAGCACGCTGGCGGACGCGACCGCGCGCTCCGGCACCGCGCCCGCCTGAGCAGCCGCTCGCTTGCGCGGGGCAGACCGCGCCGTATACCACATGAGCGATAGATTGCGGGCCGCCATGCGCTTCTTCGAATACGAATCCCGGGCGATCGTCGCCAAGGCCGGCATTCCGGTCACGCAGCACGGTTTCGCCACGACACCGGACGAGGCTCGGCAGATCGCCGAGCAGATCGCCGGACCAGTCGTCATCAAATCGCAGGTCCTCAGCGGCGGCCGCATGAAGGCCGGCGGCGTGCAGTTCGCCGACGATCCCGAGCAGGCCGAGCGGCACGCCACGCACGTGCTGGAGCTCGAGATCAACGGCCACATGCCGCGCGGCGTGCTGGTCGACCACAGGGCGATGGTCAAGCACGAGTACTACGCGGGCGTCGTCTGGGACGGGATCCGCAAGCGCCCCGTGATGCTGTTCTCCGACATGGGCGGAATCGACATCGAGCAGGTCGCCGAAGAGCACCCCGACCATGTCGCGCGTGCGCACTTCTCGACGCTGCGCCCGTTCTCCGATTGGCAAGCCAAGCAGCTGATCGCCACACTGGGCATCACCGGCTCGGCGCTCAACCGCCTCACGCCGATCCTCACGCGCCTGGCAAAGCTGTTCCTCGAGTACGACATGACGCTCGCGGAGATCAACCCGCTGGGCGAGCTGATGGACGGGTCGTTCGTCGCGCTCGACGCGCACATGGACATGGAGAACGAGGCTCGTGGACGCCAGAGGGCGCTCCTGCACGAGCTCGGCGTCGGTGACGAGGAGACCCGTCAGGCGCGCGAGGCGACCCCGTTCGAGCTCGCGGGCGAGCAGGTCGACGCGCAGGACCATCGCGGCGTCGCCGGCAACGTCACCGAGTTCGACGGCAACGTCGGCCTCGTGATCGGCGCCGGCGGCGGCTCGCTGACGCTGTTCGACGCGGTCCGCCACCACGGCGGCGAGCCGGCCAACTACTGCGAGATCGGCGGCAACCCGTCGGTGCGCAAGACGTGCGGGCTGGCCAAGCTCGTGCTGCAGAAGCCGGGCGTCGACAAGATCGCGGTGATGATGGCGATCGTCTCCAACACGCGCGTGGACATCGTCGCCCGTGGCGTCATCAAGGCATGTGTCGAGCTCGGCTATGACCCCGCCGAGAAGATCGCGATCTTCCGCATCCCCGGAGCGTGGGAGGAGGAGGGCTTCAAGCTCCTCGACAAGTACGGGGTCGAGTACGCCGACCGGAGCCTGTCGCTGCACGAGGCGGCGCACCGCGCGGTTGTCAAGATCCAAGGGAGCGCGAGCGCCTGATGTCCATCCTGATCAACGCAGACACAACATTCATCGTCCAGGGCATCACCGGCCGCGAGGCCGTGAACCTAACACGCGAGTGCCTGGACTACGGCAGGGGCGCGAAGGTCGTCGGCGGGGTGACGCCCGGCCGGCGCGGACGCAACGTGCACGGCGTGCCGGTGTTCGACACCGTCGCGCAGGCGGTCGAGCACCACGGCGAGCCGATTATCGGCTCGGTCGTCACCGTCCCCCCCGCGTTCACGAAGGACGCGGTGCTGGAGGCGCTCGCGAACGGCATCAAGCTGATCGTGATCGTCACCGAGCGGATCCCGCGCGGCGACGTGGCGCAGATGGTGGAGTTCGCGTCCGAGCAGGGGTCGCGCATCATCGGACCGAACTGCCTCGGGATGATCGTCCCCGACGAGATCAAGATGGGCGGCATCGGCGGCCCCGCCAAGGACGCCTCCAAGTCATACACCCCAGGTCCGGTGGGCGTGATCTCCCGCAGCGGCGGCATGACCACCGAGATGTCCAATACCTTGACCCAGGCGGGACTCGGTCAGTCGACCGCCGTCTCGATCGGCGGTGACGCGATCATCGGCTCCACCTACGCTGAGCTGATGCCGCTGTTCGAGGCCGACGAGCAGACGAAGGCGATCGTCATCTACACGGAGCCCGGCGGCCGCATGGAGGCCGAGCTCGCCCGCTACGTGACCGAGAACAACTCGCGGCTGCCGATCGTGGCGTTCATGGCCGGCCGCTTCATGGACGAGATGCCGGGCATGAGCTTCGGCCACGCCGGCACGATCGTCGAAGGCAAGGCGGACACGGCGGCCGAGAAGATCGCGCGGCTGGCCGAAGCCGGAATCGTCGTCGCCGAGGAGATCTCCGATATCCCGGGACTTGTCAAGGAGAGGATTGGTGCATGAGCATGAGTAAGCCTCTGTTCATCGCGATCGAGGTCGATGCGTCGATCGCGAACGACCATGCCCTGGCCGCCAAGCTCGCCGAGGTCTGCCCCGTCGACATCTTCCACGCCGGTCCGGGCGGCGTCCAGGTGGTTGATGAGCACCTCGACGAGTGCGTGCTCTGCCAGCTGTGCATCCACGCGGCACCGGCGGGCACGATCACCATCACAAAGCTGTACTCGGGCGAGACGCTTCCCGTCTGACAGCGCGCGGTGCTTCCGGCCGGGCTGCCCGCAGGCTGGCCCGGCCGGACTCCGCGACCCGTGGGCGAAAAAGTCAAGAATGTCTGGACAAATTCGCCCAGCGCGCGGGTCGACGAACGGGATCCGGAACCCCAGGACCGTCAGCGGGCCGCCCGCCAGACTGACCACGCAAGCAGCGAGACGACCGCTGGCGGCAACACCCACCAGGCCGCTCCGCCCGCGCTCGCGACCAACGCCGTGACAGCGATCGCGATGACGACCCCCGCGGCGATCCGCCAGTCGTCGCCGACGACGAAATCCCAGGCGAAGCGCGCGAGCGCCTCGAGCCTGCTCATCCCGCAAGCTCGGTCTGGCCCGCCGGCGCAGCCACGGCGCGCCGGCGGAGGAGAACGACCTGGCCGAGCGCGCACACGAACGTGAACGGGATCAGGGCCAGCAGCGCCGCGTCGCCGCCTGGCCAGTGCGCCCCGGCGCCCTCCGCCCCCCAGAAGGCGCCGAACGAGGTGAGCATCACGCCGACGGCGAACTTCATCGTGTTCTCCGGCACGCGCGCGAGCGGGGCGTGCACCGCAACCCCGGCGAGCGTGACGATCAGCACCGCCGCGGCCGCCGCCGCCGCCGCCAGACCCACCCGGTGCTGGTTGGCGCCGAATGTCAGCACGATGAAAACGACCTCGAGTCCCTCGAGGAACACGCCCTTGAAGGCGATCGTGAACGAGTACGGATCAAAGCCGGTGTCGACGGCACCGGCGGCGGTGGCGGCCGCCCGCTCACGTGCGTACGCCGCCTCCTCGTCGTGTAGCGCCTTGAGGCCGGAGGCCCGCAGGATCGCCTTGCGCAGCCACTGCAACCCGAAGATCAGCAGCAGCCCGCCAACGGCGACGCGCAGCACGCCGATCGGCAGCGCGGTGAGCGCCGGGCCGAGCGCCGCAGTGACGACGGTCAGCAGCAGCACTGCCGCACCGAGCCCGATCAGCGCCCAGCGCCAGCTCCGCGTCGTGCCGACCGCGAGCACGATCGTCAGCGCCTCGACCGCCTCCACGGTGCAGGCGAGGAAGACGGCGAGCGCGAGTCCCGCCTCGGAGCCGCTCACTTGCTCATCGGGCCGTAGCGCTCGCCCGCGTCGTCGAGCTGCCAGATAAGCACGCCCGGAGCAGGCTCGGGAACGCCGGCTTCGCGGAGCGGACCGGTGATCGGACGGAACCAGGTCGTCACCGGGATCCCGTCGACGACGTGCACCAGGGTGGGACGCTGTCCGCCGGGAAGTGAGCTGAGCGTGCCCGTCAGGTCGCGCGCCTGCAGCCGCTCGCCGGGCCGCAGCGTCACCGCTCCGATCGCGATCTCGTGCTCGGCCCCGTCCGGCTTCACACCATAGGCGACCGCGAGATCGACCGCCGGCAACACCCCGAGGGCATCACGGATCGGACCCGCGAAGACGTGCCCGCCCGCGGTCCTGATCACGTCGTTGACGCTGCTCAGGAACCAGTACTCGCCGTCGGCGTCGCGCCTGAACATGTCGCCCGTTTGCAGCCACCAGTCGCCGCGCTCGAAGACCCCCCGTAGCGGGGTCGCGGCGGGATGCTGGCCTCCGCGGGCGCGGGCCAGCAGCATTCCGGCCTCACCCGTGGGGACCGGCAGCGCATAGCCGTCGGGGCCGAGTACGAGCCCACCGAGCTCGAGGTCGTAGGTGACGAGTGCGATCTCGGCGCTGCCCGGCAGCGGTCTTCCGGCGCAGCCGATCTTGGCGCCGCTGAGGTTGACGAGGATCGCGCCCGCCTCGGTGGCGGCATAGAACTCGAGCACGCGCGCCGGCTTGAAGCGCTGCTGCACCCGCCGCCACAGTCCGCGCGGCATGCCGGAGCCGATGAACAGCCGCACCGAGTGGTGGCGCTCGCCCGGATGCTGCGGGGCCTTCACCAGATCGTGCAGCATCGTCCACGTGTACGACGCGACGGTGACCCCATAGCGGCGAGCTTCATCCCAGAACGTCGCGGCGTCGAACGAGGTCGCCATCGCCAGGCGCGCGCCGCCGGCGATCGCCCCGCCGACGCTCATCATCAGCGCCGACTGGTGGTAGAGGGGCGTGCCGCTGTAGACGGTGTCAGCGCTCGACAACGCCGCGGAGGACGCCGTGCCGAAGGCCGACATCACCCATCGGCCGTTGTTGATGCGGTTGACGCGCGTGCCGGCGCCCTCGCCGGTGAACACGATGAACGCGAGGTCACGCGCGCGCCCGGGGTTCGGTTCATACCAGGCGGGCAGTACGACCCCTTCGACGTCGATCTGCTCCATGTCGCTCTTCAGCGGGATGCCGATGTCACGCGGTCCCCCGCCGCCGCCGAGCAGGAACGCGTGCACCGTGCCGAGCCCTGCCGCGAGCGGCGCCCGCTCCGGGTCAGCGATGATCCGCTGGACCTGGCCGAGTTGGGCCTCGCGCTGGACGTCTCCGTCGGGACGCAGCAGGACGGCCACTGCTCCGATACGGTTGATCGCGATCACGAGTGCCAGCGACGTGGGCCTCGTGCCCATCAGTACGCCGATGTGCTCACCCTGCCGCACTCCGATCGAAATCAATCCGAGAACGACGTTATCGATCCGCTCGTTGATGTCCTTGGCGCTGTAGGCGCGATCACCGAACATGAAGAAGATGTCCTCGCCCGTCCTGCGCCGGCGCTCCTCGACGAGCAACCCAAGCGAGATCCGGGTTCCCGGTTGCACCTGCTCGAGGCGCATCAGCCGGGGCAGCTGGCCAGCCGCCTCGCGGCCGATCTCGCGGACGCTGGCCGCCGTGCGCCTGGCGGTCCTCGTGGCTGACCGCGCGATCCCGGCGCTCACGCCGCCGGCCAGCTCGAGGCCGTAACCGAGGCGCTTGGACACCTCCATCGACGTCGCCGCCTCAATCGCGCCGCGCGCGCTCACCGGCTCCAGCCCAGCGGGCAGCTCGCCGGCGCTCGCACGCCACCGGGCCCAGCCGGCGACCGCCGGCCAGGTCGTGAGTGTTGCGGTCGATCCGACCACCAGGCCGAAGTGCCCGGCGCGCAGCGCAAGCTCGTAGACGTCGGCGCGCGGGGCGGCCTGCGTGATCGCACGGACGCTCGCGGCGGGGGCGATCTGGTCGATCGTGCCCAGCACCGAAAGGATCGGGCACTCGATGTCGGCGAGCGTGGCGACCACGTCCTCGACGACGAAGCCGCCCTCGAGCATCCGGTTGTGGGCGACGAACTGGCTCAGGAAGTCGGCCATCGCGGGGCCGGGCCACGCCACCCAGCCGTCGGCCTCCAGGAAGCGGCGCTGACCCTCACGCGGCAGCAACGCCTCGCGATCGTGCAGCTGCAAGATGAACTCGATGCGACTGCGCATCGACTTGACCGGGTCGATCAGCCGGAAGCCGGTGCGGCTCGCCCATGCCGGCAGCGCCCAGCCCCGGAACCGCTCTCCGACGACACCGGCGGCGCCCGCGGCGAAGCCCTTCGGCAGCCCGAGTGGCATCGCCACGCGCGTGTCGACCGGGCTTCCGAACGTGATCAGGGAGCTGATCCCGGCGTTGCGCCGGTAGGCGGCCGTCTGGTAGCAGAACATCCCGCCCTGGGAGTAGCCTGAGAGGTTCACGTCCCGGCCCGTCTCCTCGCGCACCGCATCGACCGCTTCGGAGATCGCGAGCACGTGGTCGGCGAAGTTCCGCTCCAGCCCGCCCTGCTGGTGCTCGGGCGCTCCGAAGTCGATCACCCATGGATCGGCGCCGTGCTCGTGCAGCGTGGTGACGGCGCTCGTCTGCGGCGACACGTCGTAGATCTCGGAGGCGAGCATCATCGGCGGCACGAGCACGACGGGCGGCGCATCCTCAGCCATCGAGTCGGCGTGGTAGCGGCGCAGGCGGAAGATCCGATGCTCGCTGTGCACCGTGTACGGCGAGGGCCTCTCGTCGATCGCCAGGCCGCCGAAGCGAGCCACTTCGAGCGCGTTCTGGGCGGCGGCGCCGAGCATCACGGCCGGCTTGGTCAGGGTGTTGAGCAGGGGAGCCATCGGCGGGTCGGTACATCATCCCCGAAACGCGAGCAGCGATCGTTCGAGATCGGTGAAACGTCCTCACGGGCCGCACGTGCTGGCGGTATCGTGCGCATATCCCAAGCGCTCCAGGAGGTGTGATGTGCCCGGTCTCGATCTCGAGACGGTCGAGGTGAAGGTGGTCGAGCGAGTCGCGTGGATCACCCTGAACCGTCCCGGCACCCTCAACGCTTGGACCCGTGAGCTCGCACAGGAGCTGAGCACGGCGCTGACCCGCGCAGAGCGCAACCCGGAGATACGCGCGGCGGTGCTGACCGGAGCGGGAGTGGCGTTCTCCTCCGGAGCCGATCTCCGGGAGGGCGGAGAGTTCGACCCCGATGGCAAGCTCGACGTTCTCACCCTTCTGCGCCAGGCGTACAACCCGCTGATCCTCCAGGTGCGGACTCTGACCAAGCCGGTCGTGGCGGCGGTCAACGGTCCGGCGGCGGGGATCGCGTGCTCGCTGGCGCTCGCCTGCGACCTCGTCGTCGCCGCCGAGTCCGCGTACTTCCTGCTCGCCTTCGCGAACATCGGCCTCGCGCTCGACGGCGGCGCGTCGTCACTTCTGTTGACCCGCGTGGGTCTCGCCCGCGCCAGCGAGATGGCGCTCCTCGCCGAGCGCATCGACGCGCCCAGGGCACTCGCGTGGGGCCTCGTGAATCGCGTCGTGGCCGACGAGGAGCTCGCCTCGGCGGCCGGCGAGCTGGCAGCGAGGCTCGCCGCCGGACCGCCCGGCTCGTACGCGGCGATCAAGCGCGCGTTCAACCACAGCGCCGCCGTGCAGCTGGCGGACGCTGCCGATCTCGAGGCCAGGTTGCAGCAGGAGCTGATCCACACATCGGATTTCGTCGAGGGCGTCGCGGCCTTCCTGCACAAGCGCCCCGCTCAGTTCACGGGAGAATGACAACCAGGGAGAATGACGACACAAGGTGAAAAATGGACACCGTTTGACGATGTACGGGGGAGGCTTGCGATGAACCTGGCCGAGATCCTGACCGAGGCGGCCGAGCGCGACCCGGAGCACGTCGCGATCAAGCTCGACGACGCGGAGCTCACCTACGCCGCGCTTGACCACGCATCCGCGCGCGTCGCCGGGATGCTGCGCCATCGCGGGATCGGACCGGGCGACCGGGTCTCGATGATGGTCCCGAACGTGCCGTACTTCCCGATCTGCTACTTCGGGATCCTGCGGGCCGGAGCCGTGGTGGTGCCGATGAACGTGCTCAACAAGCGACGTGAGGTCACGTTCTTCCTGCGTGACTCCGGATCGTCACTGCTGTTCGCGTGGCACGGCTTCATGTCGGAGGCCTGGCCGGGAGCTGACGTCGCCGAGACGGACTTCATCGCGATCGCCCCGGGCGACTTCGAGCAGCTGCTGGGGCGCGCGGAACCGGCAGCGCAGGTCGTCGACCGCGACCCGAGCGACACCGCGGTGATCCTCTACACATCGGGGACGACCGGTACGCCGAAGGGAGCCGAGCTGACGCATGCGAATCTGCTGGGCAACTGCCGGGCGTCGGCGTCGCTGTTCGCCACCGGGCCCGACACCGTGATCCTCGGCGCGCTGCCGCTGTTCCACTCGTTCGGCCAGACGTGCGCGATGAACTCGACGATCGCCGGCGGCGGCACGCTGACGTTGATCCCGCGCTTCGACGCGGGCAAGGCGCTCGAGATCATCGAGCGCGATCACGTGAACGTGTTCGAGGGCGTGCCGACGATGTACAACGCGATCCTGCACGCCCCCGATCGCGAGCACCGGGACACCACCACGCTGCAACGGTGCGCATCGGGCGGCGCGGCGCTCCCGGTCGAGTTGCTGCGCGGGTTCGAGGCGGCTTTCGACTGCAAGATCCTGGAGGGCTACGGCCTGTCGGAGACATCCCCGGTCGCGTCGTTCAACCACCCCGATCGCGAGCGCAAGCCCGGCTCGATCGGCACACCGATCGAGGGTGTCGAGATGAGGCTCGTCGACGACGAGGACAAGGAGGTGCCGACCGGCGAGGTCGGCGAGATCGTGATCCGCGGGCCCAACGTGATGAAGGGCTACTGGGGCCAACCCGATGCGACCGCCGAGGTGGTCAGGGACGGCTGGTTCCACACCGGCGACATGGCCCGTAAGGACGAGGACGGCTACTACTTCATCGTCGACCGCAAGAAGGACATGATCATCCGTGGCGGATTCAACGTGTACCCGCGCGAGATCGAAGAGGTCCTCTACGAGCACCCGGACGTGCTCGAGGTGGCCGTGATCGGGCTCCCGAACGACGAGTACGGCGAGGAGGTCGGCGCGGCGGTCGCGCTCAAGGACGGCGCGACCGTGACCTGCGAGGAGCTGCGCGAGTACGTCAAGGAGCAGGTCGCGGCGTACAAGTACCCGCGCCACGTGTGGCTCGTCGACGGTCTGCCGAAGGGACCGACGGGCAAGATCCTCAAGCGCGAGATCAGGCCCCCGGCGATGTCGTGAGCGCGGGTCGCGAGCAGTGGCGCGAGCTCGTGCCGATGAGCGCACCGGTCGCGGCGCACGAGACTCGGAACTAGATCGTGATCCAGCTCGTCTCGACCCACGCCGCCGAGCTGCGGTCAGCGGGCCCGAGCCGGAGCCGGATCGGCCCGCCGGCGCTGAGTCGCACCCGGAAGCGTCCCAGCGGGTCTGGCTTAGATTCCACCGCCGCGTTGTCCATCGTCTGAATCTCGATTCTCCGCGCGGATGCCGGCAAGAGCTGCCCGAGCAGCATGCGGTCGTCTCCCTGGACGTGGATCTCGAGCTCGATCGTCAGCTCACCGGCGCTGAAGCTCACTGATCGAACGGGCGCGCCGGCCCCGCGGGCGTAAGAGAGCGCACCCTCGTGCTCGAGCGCCGAGTCGCTGAGCAGCTCAGCTAGCTCGGCATCGAGGCGCCTCCAGCCGAATGCGGCCTTGGCGGCCTGCGTGACCACCTCCGGGACCGGGTCGACCTCTGCAAAGTACCTCCGCAACTGACCGACAAGCGGTTCGTCCGGGTCGTGGTGATCGTTCATCTGGCTGTCCTTACCGTATTTCGAGTCCGGATAGTTCAAGGCTTCGGCGAAGCTTCTCGAGGCATCGCGCGCGCGTCGGGCCGATCGCGCCGATCGGCATGTCGAGCGCCGCCGCGATCTCCTCGTAGCTCGGCGGCTCGGGAGCCGCGAGCAGGCGCAGCAGCGCTTGGCAGCGCTCGCCGATCGTCGCGAGCGCGCTCCACAGCGCGTCGTTGCGCTCCCGCGTCAGAAGTCCACGCTCGACTGGCTCGTCACACGGCGCATCGAACATCCATTCATCGGCGGTGGGGAGCTCGCGCCCGCTCAGGCGAATGTGGCGAAGGCACTCTCGGCGCGCGGTCGTCGCGAGCCACGCACCGACGCTCTCGGGCTCCCGGATGCGGTCGAGATTCTCGACCAGGCGCAGCCAGGTGGTCTGCGCGACGTCGGCCGCCTCTGCCGGCGCCAGCCGGTGCGCGCGCGTCGTCGCCCAGACGAGACCGGAGAAGCGATCGACGATCGCTCCCCAGGCCGCGTCGTCTCCTGCTTTCGCAGCGTCGATCAGTTCCTTCAGCATCATCCCGTGATCAGCCCAGGTGCAGGTGCGGGAGCGTCACGCCGGGTGGGCCCGACAGGGAGGCGTCGGTGAGCTGGCTCACGTAGACGCCGCCCGTTCCGGTGCGCAGCGCCTCCCAGGCCTCCACGGGAAGCAGCGTCGCGTCGCCGGCAACGAGCTCCGCGATCGCGGCTGACACCTTCGGCGTGGCGAACGACGTGCCATCCCACCTAGCCCAACCGCAGAACCGCTCGATGTCGGTGAGAGGCTCGCCCTCGACTGGCCCCAGCCAGTGGATGAACGTCGACAGGACGTATTCTCCGCGAGCGCAGCAGTCGACCCAGTCGCCCCAGTTGGAGAACCACGCTCGCGCATTCCCGCGACGGTTGGTGGCTGCGACACCGACAACATCGGGGTGAGCGGCCGGCCAGTATTCGGCGGTCGAGCTCTCGTTTCCTGCCGGAGAGACAATCGCGACTCCCAACCGGGGCGCCCCCGGGCCGGTGAGGAACTGGATGACCGGAGTGAACGGGATCGATGGGTACATGCTGAGTGTCGGAAACGCAAACCCGCACGACACAACGTCCGCGTCGCCGTGCACGAGCAGCGAACGGGCCAGCGAGAACTCCGTCGTGAACAGCTTTGCCTGATCGGCGGGGTTGGCGAGGTTCCCCAGGGGAATGACCTCGTGCCGCTGGCCGACGACGGTGATCTCCGCCTGTCGGCAGTGGTGTGCGACGATTCCGGCGATGAACGTGCCGTGGCCGGCGACGCCGTCGAGTCGGCCGTCGTGGTCGGCATCGAGCTCGTCGGGCGGATCCTCGCGCCACCTGGGCGGGGTCGCAGAGGTGTCGTACCAGTGTCCCGGCACCGATTTCACGCGGCGGTCCAGCTCGGCGTGGGGCGGGATCGTGTAGATGTAGCCGGTGTCGATCACCACGACCTTCGCCCGTGGGCCGTCGACCGCGGGCTCGACGAAGGCGCCACTGACCTCGGGGCTCAAAGGCGGCACCGGGTGCGGCGGTCCAGCCGGGCACCAGTCGGGGGCGGTTGCGACGACGCAGATGTGGTTGGGCGAGACCGCGGGGACGCGCAGGACCGGTCCGTTGCGCGTCGGCACCTCGAGCTCCGGCGCGAGCTCGCGCAATCTGCGCGCGACCTCGATCGAGTCGGGATCGTCTGGGCCGTCGGCCGTGAGGCGCCAGATCTCGACGTCGCTGGGGCCTCCGGAGGTCCCTGCCGTCCCCCCATCGCCCTCCCCCTCGGCGGCGCCCGACTTCCCGGCGGGCGGGTTCTCCGCACGCGCATCGCCGCCCGGTGGGCTCCCGGGATCGCCGCCGGGCGCGCCGTCCTCGCCACCGGCGAGGTTGCCGCAGTAGCGGGCGATCGCCTTGAGCTCGGTGTCGAGCCTCGGTGATTCCTCGCGCGCGGAGCGGCGAACGATCAGCTCATCCCTGATCGCGCCGATCAGGGCGCCCTGATCGCGCTCGACGGTCACGAGAGGCTGCTCGAGAACGACCGTCACGCGAGGGTGCTCGAGGATGCGCTCGCAAATCGGGTTTGTCGGACCTTGACCGACCGGAAAAACCACTTTCGGGCTCACTACCGATCCTTTCCCGTGCGTAGGCCCTCAACAATGAATCCTATGGACAATATGAGGGGGGTGCGCAAGTCTTGATACATGTCAAGCGTGGCGCCAGATCGCCTCGCGGGTCATCCGCTCGCCCTCGCGAACGCCGCACATGCCCTCGTCCAAGCGGACGTGAGCAGAGCGGCGATCATCGCTGAGCGGGCCCTCGCGCAGGCACGCGCGCAGCGCGAGCCCGAGGCCGAGGTTGCCGCGCTGCACGCGCTGGGCTTTGCCCGGCATGAGCTCGGCGACGCCCGCGCCATCCGGACCTTGCGGGCGGCTGTCCGCGCCGGCGAGCATCACCGTCTTGCGCACCGCGCCGCCCGGGCGCGCCGGACGCTCGCAGGTTGCCTTGCGCAATCCGGAGCGATCGGCTCGGCCCTGCGCGAGTTCGAGATCGCCTGTGCATCGCTCGACGCGCACGAGCTGGCGCGGTCGGAGGTGTTCCGGATCGGCCTGCTCAGCCTCTCGGGCCGGGCACCCTCGACGTTGACGCAGTCAAACCGGGCGCTCGAGACCTTACGCCGCAAAGGCGACACGATCTGGGAAGCGCGATTGCTCAAGAATCGGGGGCTGCTGCTGCGCGAGCGGGGCGACGCCGCCGGCGCCGAACGGGATCTCACCCGCGCCCGCGCGCTCTATTCGGGGCTCGGCGCGACCGAGGCTGCCAACGCAGCCGCGATCCAGCTCGCGCTGATCGCGCTCGCGCGCGGAGATATCCCGAGCTGCCTGGCGCGCCTTGACGCGGTCGATCCAACCCAGATCTCGCCACATCAGAGCGCGGAGCTGGAGCTGCTCCGAGCGCAGGCGCTCGCCACCGGGCGCTTGATGGGCGAGGCCCGCCAGGCGCTGCAGGCGGCACAGGAGATGTGGAGGCAGAGGCGCGTCGATGACCCGCAGGGACGCCTCGAGGTCGTCCGTCTGACGCTGCTCGCGGGGGATCCAGCCCATGCGCAGGCGCTCGCGCGTCGCGCGCAGCGCTCGTTCGCGGCGCAGGGAAGCCACGTCCATGCGGCGCGCGCGGCCGGCCTTGCGCTCGCCGCCGCGGTCGCTGCGGGAACGGTCCGGCGTTCCGCGCTGCGTTCAGGGCGCGGCGCCGCCGCGACGTTGGCCGGCGCTGGGTGGCGGCAGGAGGCGCTGCGCGTGCAGCTGTCGGTCGCCCGCGCCGCGGTCGAGCTCGGAGCGCCTCGCGTCGCCCGCCGCGAGCTGGCCGGCTGCTCGGCGCTGCACCACGGGGGCCCGGTCACCGACCGGATCGAGGTGTGGCACGTCGAGGCTCTCCTGCGGCTCGGTAGCGGCGATCGAGCCGGGGCCCAGCGGGCGGCACGTACGGGGCTCGAGCTGCTCGAGGACCACCGGGAGACGCTCGGATCCGCAGATCTGCGCGCAACCGCTTCGGAGATCGGCATTGAGCTCGCTCAGCTCGGTCTCAGAATCGCATTGGCCGGCGAGGATGCGAGCTCGATGCTCAGCTGGTCTGAGCGGCTGCGCGCGAGCGCGTTGAGGCTGGCGCCGGTGACGCCGCCGAGCAACCCCGAGCTTCGAGCTATGCAGACCGACTTGCGCCAGGTCGAAGCCGAGCTCCGGCGCCGGCAACAGGCCGGACGGAGCACGCGCTCGCTCGTCGCGCGCCAGACCGCGCTCGAGGTGTCGATCCGCCGCCGGTCGCGACATGCCTCCGGAAGCTCCCGCCGATCGACCTCCGGGCCCCGGCGGCAGGAGATCGCTCGCGCACTCGGAGCTGCGGCGCTCGTCGAGCTCCTCGAGCTCGACGGCTCGCTGACCGCCTTGACGCTGGTCGAGGCGCGGCTCACCCGGCACCAGCTCGGATTCGCCGCACCCGTCGCGGACGAGCTGGAGTGGTTGCGATTCGCGCTCGCACGCCTGGCGCGCGGCCGGCGCGACGCGCCGCAGCGAGCTGGACTGCTGGCGGGGGCGCGAGCGTCCGCCGAGTCGCTGGACCGCACGCTGATCGCACCGCTCGCGGAAACCGTCGGCGACCGGCCGCTGGTGATCGTGCCCACGGGCTCGCTGCACGCCCTGCCCTGGTCGACGCTGCCGAGCATGCGCGGGCGCCCCCTGGTCGTCACGCCGTCGGCGGTCATATGGCTTTCGCTCGAGGCTGCGCGCCGGCAGGCGCCCCGTCGACGCGCCGCCAGAATCGTGCTGGTGGCCGGACCTCGCCTGCGACACGCAGCCTCCGAGGTCGCCGCGATCGGCGCTCTGTACGGGAGCGCCACGACGCTGACCGGACGGCGAGCAACGGTGGCCGATGTGATCCGCGCGCTCGAGGGGGCAGCGATCGCGCACCTCGCCTGCCACGGGCGCTTTCGCGCCGACAGCCCGCTGTTCTCCTCCCTGGAGCTCGCCGATGGGCCGCTCAACGTGTACGAGCTCGAGCGCCTGCGCCGCGTCCCCGAGCTGATCGTGCTCTCAGCGTGCGACCTCGCAAGCTCCGACACGCGACCCGGCGACGAGCTGCTGGGGTTCGCCGCTGCGCTCATCGGGATGGGTGCCGGCACGATCATCGCGAGCGTCGTGCCGGTGCCCGACGCAGCCGCCAAGCGACTGGCGATCGCGCTGCACCGGCACCTGACGGAAGGGCTCTCACCGGCGGCCGCGCTGGCAAGAGCCCAGGATTCCGTGCGCCCCGGAGCGTTCGGGACGGCCGGCTTCGTCTGCCTCGGCGCGGGCTGAACGCTACGCCGCCGGTCCGCCGAAGAACTGGTACCTGCCCCAACTCGAGCCGCTGTTCATGAACGTCTCGATCGTGTACGCGTTGGTAGGACAGTTGCTCGCGGCGACGTCGACCGACGCGATCCCGTCGAAGTTGGCAAGCGCGCCGTCCGGATTCGTCTGATTGTGGATGGGGCGCTGGTAGCAGGCGTGCGTCCAGCCGTCGACGGCGTGGCGGCCACTGCCCATCTGGTCCGTCGTCGCACACATGGATTGGCGAGCGCACTGTAGACCTCTCCGCCCACCCGACCTGGTTGGCGATCCACCGCCGAACAGGCTGCCCGGGTCGTAGCCCAACCAGATCCAAGGTCCCGACTCGTTGTTGTTGAAGCCAAACCACCAGTTGCCCTGCCACAGCTGGTACTTGACGCCGATCTCGAGCTGCGGCGAGTGGCCCTCCGCGCTTGTGCCGTTGATCCTGATCGGAGGGAAGATCGACGGGTTGTACTGAACCCACCCGCTCTGGAGCCGGTTGTAGCCACCGAGATTGTTGCCATCCTGCGAGTATTCGTTCGTCGTGTAGTAAGTGGACAGATGGTTGGCGCCGTCGCCGTTCAGGTTGTGGTCAACCGTCAAGCCCCCTCGAGCGACTGCAGCTGTGGCTTCTCTTTCGATCGGCACCCAGTCCAACGTCTGACCGGCGGGCGTGATCGTCGTCGTCGTGATGTGGAGGGCGCGCTGGCGCTGCTCCAGCCATCGCTCGACATCGGGATTCAACGGCACCGGACCTGCTCCACGGTCAACCATGGTCGACTCTCCTCGGGGATCTCCCACTCTCGCCCGGCGCCGTGCGGCGTCGGCCTCTTCGGTAGGGAGCACCCCGCGCACGCCCTGACACGCGCAGCGTGGGTCGCACCCGGCAGCACGGTCCGCAGGCCGCCACGTGAGGGCGGCCTGCGGGCCTTTGTACGCGCGTCGCGGTCGGGCCGCGGAGCCTTCGCCGCTAGTTGTCGCCGGCGGCGTGGCCGCTGAAGCTGACGATCTGCTGGATGCCGCTCGGGCGGTTCGCGTAGCGCATCGTGTACGGCAGCAGTCCAGGCACGAACGTGATCCGCTCGGCGGTCGCGCTCGCCCGCCACGCGGACGGGTTGGGACCCTGCGATGCCTGCAACTCGTCGCCGGCGCGGTCGATCGCTCCCCACAGCAGCTTGCGGCACAGGCTGAGGCTGCCGCCGCCGCAATAGCGCACCGCATACCTGCCCTTGACGGCCTCGCCGAGGATCGTCCGCAGGTCCTTCTCCATGTAGATGTGCCAGCCGGTGTACTGCCCGCCCGGCGGAGCGTCGTAGATCGAGACGAGCGTGGCGAACTCGTTCGTGAGCGCCGTCCCGAGCACGGTCTTCGCCCACGCCTGCGCGAGCAGCGGCCACGCCGTGTCCATGATCGCCGCGCCCGGATCGGTGATCTCGCCGATCCCATCCGCATCGGTCCTGTCGAGCCGGCTCGAGCCGTCGCGATACCACGCGTCCAGCAGCGACAGCATCTCGGCGTCCCGCGCGTTGGGGGCGCTGCCGCCATGTAGGACCTTGGAGAGGGTTGGTTCGAGCGTCACCTCGCGGACGTCCTGGGTGGCGGCCTCGTTCATCGCCGCCACCAGGTTCGCGGGCTGCAGGTTCCGGTCGGTGCCGAGGTTGCGGATCAGCAGGTCCACCCGTTGCACTGCGCCAAGCGACCAGTTGTCGTCCGGCGCCTCATAGCCGGCCTCGGTGCGGTTGTTCCAGTTGACGATCTCGCCACTCGGTGGGTTGATGCCCTGCGGGTGGTTCTTCGCCGAGACGTAGCCTCGCCACTCCTCGCTGCCGTTGCCGTTGACGGGCAGGTCCTGCTCGACGTTGGACGGTTGGATAGGGATCAGGCCGCTCGTGTACACACCGATGTCCTTGTCGTCCACGTAGAACGAGTTGAACGTCTGCGGCGTCAGGCTGGCCGCCTGGAAGAACTGGTGGACGTTGTGCACCTGCCCGTGCCCGAGCTTGTAGTAGAAGAGCAGATCGAGCACGTCCTTGCCGTAGCTGGCGCGCTTGGTGCTGAGCGCGACGAGGCGGCCGTGCACCTTCGCATAACCGAGCACCGGGCCGTGGATCGTGCGCCAGAACGTGACCTCACGCGCATTCTGCGTGCCCGGATTGAGCGTTCCCGCATCGAAGAACTGCATCGCGCGGCATGTGCCGTCGAACAGATACCTGTGCACGCTGTTGCCGCACAGCGTCTCGGCGTAGGTTGTGATCTGGTCGAGTCCCGCCGAGGTCAACGACCAGGCCGAGTCCTGACTGCGGCCGATGAAGATGTACCCGGGGAACGGCGCGGAGGTCGCACCTCGCTGATCGATGCCCGGTCCCTGGAGGGCCTCCTCCATCGTCAGCCCGGGGTAGTAGTAGCCGATCTGCGGACCGGCGACCATGATCGGATGGCCGGTGGCGGAGCGCGCGCCGGAGACGAGGAGCGCGTTGCTTGCGTAGTGCTTCACGGCCGCCTGTTCGTCGAGGGCCGCCGCGGCGCCTGACGACAGGCTGCCCGGATCGAGCATCACGTTGCCGCTCGTGCTCACGGGCGGCGCCTGGAAGCGAACGGTGCCGGGAACGCTCACGGGCGTCTCGGGGTCGTTGGCCTCGCGCAGGTCGTTCCACACCTCGTAGCCGCGACTCTTGCCGAGACGCTGCTCCAGGTCTGAGAGGAACTCGCCGTCGGCGGCCTGCTGGCCGCCGCCCTCACCGACGAACTGGTCCTTGAGCGCGTTGAACGCGTAGATGTCGGTTCGGGTGAACGGCGCCACGGTGGGAGCGTTCAGCTTGAAGTACGCGTTGATGCCCTGGAGATAGACGTCGATGTCGTGAAGCACGTCCCGACCCTCGGGACCTGCGGCGAGCAACGCGCTCGTCTGCTTCGCGACCTCGTTCTCGGTCTGCTGCGTCGGCTTGAACGACTCGACGTTCCCGATCAGGCCGATCGCGCTGATGCCCGGAGCGTCGATGGCAGCCAGCAGCGAGTCGTAGCGCGCCTCCTGCAGCAGCAGCCCGCGGTCCTCGGCCATCACCCAACCGGCCCCCCAGGTGACGTCGTCACGCGTGGTGCCGATAATGTGCGGCACGTCGTACTGGTCGCGGATGATCGTCAGTCCGGCGGGCGCGCCCGGGATCTGCTCGACGGTGCCGGGGCCGGCTGTGTCGGAGCCGAGCGTCATCGGCTTGAAGAAGCTCGTCAGTTGGCTCTCGCTCACGTTGTTGAACAGCGGCGTCAGCGCGTTGTACATCTGCGCCTGCTGGTCGGCCTGCGCGGGCGGCACCAGGCTCCCGTACTCGCCCGAGGGGACGATGTCGAGCGCGATGCTCGCGTTGTCCGGCGGCGACGCCGGCTGAGAGGGAGGGCTCGCTGCTCGGGCGCCGGCCGCTCCGGCGGCGAGAACGGCGGCGGCGAGCGTCGCCATGAGCGATGCATGTCTGATCAAGTGATCTCCTCTCCCCTGTGCTGGAAGCCCTAGGGCCGACGCCGTCGGCGGACGCTCAAGCGGGCGTCAGGCGGCGAGTCGTTGGGCGCGAGAACACGACGCTAACCAAGGAAGTTGTGATCGCGATGTGAAAGAAGGCGAGCGTGCTTTGGACGTTTCGTACAAGACGAGTCGCGCACGAACTGGAGGAGCCCCGCCATGGCGGGGCTCCTCTGTAGCAGGCCTGTAAGCCGGATCTTGTCGAGAGCAGTCATCCATCTGAGCGGCCTACCCGGACCTTGGCGGGCAACCTGCAAGCGGTCCTGCTCGGCCTTGCATCAGGTGGGGTTTACCTGGCCGCCGCGTCACCGCGACGCCGGTGCGCTCTTACCGCACCATTTCACCCTTACCGGCCTGAAACTCTGCAGCGGCCTCAGGCTTAGGCGGTGTCTTTTCTGTGGCACTTTCCCGCGGGTTTCCCCGGGTCGGCGTTACCGACCACCTCGCCCTACGATGTCCGGACTTTCCTCGAAGGCGTGCACCTCCGCGACTGCTCAGCCTGCACGATCAAGGATAGCGCCGGTCAAGGGGCGTGCGACTGCCGCGGACCGACCTGTGCGAGCGCGCCCGATCGCCGGTGCAGGAGCTCCGGGCCGCGGCGCCGCGGCGGTCAGGCGATGCTTCGCATCAGCCCGACCACCTTGCCGAGGATGCGAACCTCCCGGCTCTTGATCGGCGCCATCTCGTCGTTCTCGGGCTGCAGCCGGATGTGATCAGCCTCCTGATAGAAGCGCTTGACGGTCGCTTCGTCGCCCACGAGCGCCACGACGATGTCACCGTCAGCAGCGGTGTCCTGCGGGCGCACGACCACCAGGTCTCCTTCCAGGATGCCGGCGTTCTTCATCGACTCGCCACGCACGCGCAGGAGGTACTCGCCATCGTCGCCCCCGGCGAACATCGGCGTGGCGATGTAATCCTCGATGTTCTCTTCCGCAAGCACGGGCTGACCCGCCGCGACATGCCCGACGAGGGGCAGCCCGGGCCGCACCAGACTGCGCACCCCGGCCGCCGCGCGGTCCAGCAATTCGATCGCGCGCGGCTTGCTCGGATCGCGTCTCAGCAGTCCGATCTTCTCGAGGTTCGCGAGATGTGCGTGAACAGTTGAGGACGAGGCCAGACCGACGGCCTTGCCGATGTCACGCACGGTCGGCGGATAGCCGTTGAGCGCCGAGTAGCGCTTGATGAAGTCGAAGATCTCCTGCTGGCGCTTGGTCAGACCCATCGTCTGCTCCTTGCTCATGCGACCGCCCACCGCGGGCGAACATGCGTTCGGAATGTAGCGCGTCTCGCGGACTCTCACAACGAAGCTATACTGGCGAGCCCGAGCGCCTGTGGCGGAATTGGTAGACGCGCAAGGTTGAGGGCCTTGTGGACTAATAGTCCGTGGAGGTTCGAGTCCTCTCGGGCGCACTCCGGGGAAGCCCTGCAATCGCAGGGTTTTTATGTTGGTCATGGTGCTGCGGGCGATCCGTCCGCGACCGTGGGTACGGTTGCCACATGGCAAATACCCCCCGCGGCGACGCCGTCGACCCGCGGCTCGCGTTGGCGCGGCATCAGTAGTCCCGCGTCGCTCGCTCCGCAGACGAGTTTGCTGTTCGCCACGCTCGTGCGGACGTCACGGCAGGCTCAGCGCGGTTGCAAGTGCTTCGAGGTAATCGATATGGCCGTCGACCGAGTTCAAGCCGAGGCCCATCGTGACCACCGACAGGTGAGTTCCGCCTGCCTGGTGCCAAGCATGGACGTCGGCGGCGAGGTCGGCCGGACCTCCCTGAGGACGCGCGACGTATTCCGCGCCGAACTCTTCGACCGGCCGGCCGAGGCTGCGCACGCGCTCGCGCAGTTGCTTCCAGGCGTCGATGGCGCGGCTGATGTCGCCGCCGATGAAGATGAACCCGTCCGCGAGACGGGCCGCCCGGTCGTATGCGGGCTCGGAGGATCCACCGAGCCAGATCGGGATCGGCCGTGTCGGCTTGGGCACGAGGGCGGCTCGGTCGATCCGGTCGAACCGGCCTGCGAAGTCGACGACGTTCGCGGTGAACAGCCGACGGAGCAGCCCGATCTGTTCCTCCTGCCGCGCACCGCGGGTTCGGAACTGCTCGCCCAGGGCTTGGTATTCGACATGGTTCCATCCGATGCCGACACCGAGCCGCAGCCGCCCGCCGGAGAGAAGTTCAAGATCGGCGGCTTGTCGTGCGACGAGCGCTGTCTGGCGTTGCGGCAGGATCAGGACCCCGGTGGCGAAGTGGATTCGTTCGGTGATGCCGGCCAGATAGGCGAACATCACGAACGGGTCGTGGAACGCGTCGTGCTCGGTGTAGGGCCCGGTGAGCGGTGGAGTCCGATCGGCGTGAACCGCGCCGAGCACATGGTCGTAGGCGAGGAGGTAGTCAAAGCCAAGCTCCTCGACGGCGAGCCCAAACCGCCGTACAGCGGTCGGGTCTCCTCGAAGCTCGATCTGCGGGTACACAGCTCCGATTTGCATGGATTAGGCCTCCTTGGGTTGGGTCGATGCGTGGCCCGGGTCAAGCGGGAGCAGCGTGATACCCGAGCCGTGCGCCGTTGGTGGTTATCGGTCGATCGCGGCCATGTTCGCTTCGTCGTGACGCTCGCCGGTGGCAGGGGTTAGGTCGTTGAGTCGTTGGATCTGGAACGCGGTCAGCTCGATGGTGTCGGCTGCGGTGTTTTCCTCGACGCGGGAGACGCGCTTGGTGCCAGGGATCGGGGCGATGTCGTCGCCTTGGGCGAGCAGCCACGCCAGCGCGATCTGTGCGGGTGTCGCGCCGAGCTCCGAGGCGACGGCTTGGACCTCGTCGACGATGCCGAGGTTCTGCTCGAAGTTCCCCTCGGTGAAGCGGGGGTTGGTCTTGCGCCAGTCATCGTCCGAGAGCTCCTCGGGGGAGCGGATCGTCCCGGTCAGGAACCCGTGTCCGAGCGGCGAGTAGGGCACGAACCCGATGCCCAACTCGCGGAGTAGCGGGAGCAGTTCAGCTTCGGGATCGCGGGTCCAGAGGGAGTACTCGGTCTGTACCGCGGCGATCGGGTGCACGCCGTGCGCGCGCCGGATCGTTTCGGGTCCGGCTTCTGAGAGCCCGACGTGCAGGACCTTGCCCTCGGCCACCAGTTCGGCGAGTGCGCCGGCGGTGTCCTCGATCGGGGTGTTCGGGTCGACCCGGTGCTGGTAGTAGAGGTCGATCCGGTCGGTCCCGAGCCGTTTGAGTGAGCCCTCGACCGCGGCGCGGATGTTCGCCGGGCTTGAGTCGAGCACTCCGGGGCCCTCGCCAGAGTGCGAGACCAGGCCGAACTTCGTCGCGAGCACGACCTGATCGCGACGGCCCTTCAGAGCCCGACCGACGAGATCCTCGTTCGCGTACGGGCCGTAGATCTCCGCGGTGTCGATGTGGGTGACCCCCAGCTCGAGTGCTCGGTGGATGGTGCGGATCGATTCGGCGTCGCTGCTGTTCGGGTCGAGGTAGTAGCCGGACATCGCCATCGTGCCGAGTCCGATGCGTGAGACGTCGAGTCCCCCAAGCGAGATGTGCTTCATGACGGGCTCCCGACCTCGTCGAGCGCCAGCGAGCTGGACAACTCGCGGAAGGCATCGGCCTCTCGCTGGAGCGTGGCGACCACCTGCTTGGCTGTGTCGATCGCGTCGGCACCCGCGATGAACCGCCGCGGCGGCTGGTCCTGACCGGCGATCGTCAGCAACGCCTGGGCGAGCTTGGCCGGATCGCCCGGCTGCTGGCCGTTCGCTCCCTCCCAGAACTCGCGCTGGGCGATATTGCGCTCGGCATAGTCCTGAATCGACAGCGCAGCGTAGTTCGTCGACTCCTTCGTGAGCAGCGAGGTGCGAAAGAACCCCGGATTGACGATCGTGGTGTGGATGCCGAACGGCTCCACCTCGGCCGCGAGCGACTCCATGAAGCCCTCCACTCCGAACTTCGACGCAGCGTAGGCGGTGCAGTACTCGAAGCCAACCAGCCCGGCGGAGGAGGAGATCGTCACGACGTGCCCCGAGCGCTGCTTACGCATGACGGGCAGCACCGCGCGCGTCACGTTCATCGGGCCCATCAGGCTTGTCGCCAACTGCCGCTCGATCTGCTCCGCCGTCAGCTCTTCGAAGTAGCCGGCGTAGAAGCCGGCCGCGTTATTGACGAGCACGTCGACGCCGCCGAAACGGTCAACCGCGGCCACGACCGCAGCCTCGGCGTCGCGTGGGCTCGTGACGTCGAGCTTGAGGACCAGCAGGTCGTCCGACACACCGACCGCCAGCGCGACGGCATCGGGGTTGCGGCCGGTCGCGATGACCTTGTGGCGTGCGGCCAGCGCAGCCTTGGCGAACTCGACGCCCATCCCGCGTCCGGCGCCAGTGATGAACCAAGTCTGCTTGCTAGTCATCTATCCGACCTTTCCTGTCTAAAAGGGCAACAACAACGTCGACCCGAGCGAGTGGCGGCGTTCGCGATGGCCGCGGTGCGGCTCTCGCAACCTCCAAGAAAGCACCGCATCGCGGGAAGTGAGAGTCCCTGTTGATAGGGCTACTGGCAGGGACTCCCAGACGCGACCAGCCAGATCTACGCTTGGGACGTGGACACGAAACAGGAGATCCGCGAGTTCCTCACCTCCCGCCGGGCGCGAATCACCCCCGACCAGGTCGAATTGACCTCGTACGGGCCTCGCCGAGTTCCCGGACTACGCCGCGAGGAGGTCGCCGTCCTAGCCGGCGTGAGCATCCAGTACTACACCCGCCTCGAGCGCGGAGACATGAACGGCGTCTCCGAAAGCGTGCTGGAGGCATTGGCTCGAGCGCTCCAGCTCGACGACGCCGAACGAGCCCACCTCTTCGACCTGGCCCGCGCTGCACACCCAACTCCGGCACGACCACGCCGGCGTCAGACCAAGCAGCGCGTCCGGCCCGAGGTCCAGTGGACGCTCGACGCGATCACTGGCGCCGCTGCATTCGTGAGCAACGGGCGTCTCGACATACTTGCCGCTAACCAGCTCGGACTCGCTTTGTATTCGGAGCTGTACGACGCGCCCACGCGGCCGGTCAACACCGCGCGGTTCGTGTTCCTCGACCCGCGAGCCGAGGCGTCCTACGGCGACTGGGAGCGCATCGCGACCGAGACTGTCGCGATCCTACGCTCGGCGGCGGGCCGCGACCCGTACGACCGTGATCTCTCAGACCTCGTTGGCGAGCTCGCAACTCAGAGCCACGAGTTCCGCACCCGCTGGGCCACCCACAACGTCCGCTTTCACAACTCCGGGATCAAGCACTTCCATCATCCCGTCGTTGGCGAGCTCAGCCTGAGCTTCAACCGGTTGGATCTCGCCGCGGACCCCGGCCTGACGCTCTTCACCTATGCCGCCGAGCCCGGCTCGCGCTCCGAGGACGCGCTGAAGCTCCTCGGCAGCTGGGCAGCCACGATTGACCCCGCCGAGCCATCGCGCGCGACCGACGAGATCTGAGGCCAGGCCCGACATGCGTCAGCCTGAAGGCATCGCGATCGCAGGTCAACCGCTCCACGCGTACCTGACCGGCTCCGAGGCGATGCCACCCGCGATCGTCGCGGTTACCGTCAACCGGACCGCGTGAGGGGCTCGGTCGTGCTCGCAGCTTGGTATGAGCGGCAGGGACCGGCGGCGGAGGTGCTGCAGGTCGGTGAGATGGCCGCGCCCCAGCCGGGTCCCGGCGAGGTGCAGGTGCGGGTGAACCTGTCTGGCGTGAACCCAGGAGACACGAAGAAGCGCGGCGACTGGGTCGGATACGGGATGCCGTACCCCCGGATCGTCCCGCATAGTTACGGATCCGGTGTCCTCGATGCCGTCGGGGAAGGCGTGGACTCCTCCCGGGTCGGTCGGCGGGTCTGGGTGTACGGGGCGCAGTCATACCGTCCGTTCGGCACTGCGGCGCAGCTCACCGCTGCGCCGGCCGACCAGGCCGTCGAGCTTCCCGACGAGGTCAGCGACGAGCTCGGCGCCTGCCTCGGGATCCCGGGCATCACCGCCCACCGCGCGGTCTTCGCCGACGGCCCCGTCGCGGCCAACGACGCCGTTATCGCAGCCTACGCAACGCGCCACGACCGCCCCGAGATCCCGTTCTGGCCAATGCTGTTCGCCAACCTGACGATCCGGCTGCTCGGCAGCGACGACTTCCCAGCGGCAGCCAAACACCAAGCGGCAGCCGACCTCACTACCGCGGCCCGCGAGGGAGCCCTGTCAATACCGATCGGCGATCCATTGCCGCTCGAGCAGATCGCAAAAGCACACGACCGAGTCGACGCCGGCGCCCGCCGACGCGTGCTCGTGAAGATCCCCCACTGAACAACCAGACCCACGCGACTCGAGGCGCCGAGCCCTGCTCTCGCCGTGGCACGATACTCGACGCTGATCGGTCGGCGCACCTCGAATGCGCGGAAAGCACGACCGCGGTCCGCGCAGCCCATTCGAAACTAGCTGTCACATTCCAAACTAGCGAGCATCAACCGCTGCTCTACGCATTGCGAGGAGCCGATGGCCAGTTCACACCCGTGCGCGATCTCAGCGACGAGTCGTCCACCGACCCGACCATCGACAGCGCCGGAACCCACGCGATCGCAGCGTGGATCACCGGCGCCAACATCGAGGTGGCGCAGCTGACCGGCTAGGGGTTAGCACCTCTCATCCCTTCTCAAACGGGTCGAGGACGCCAAAACAATCGGCCCAGCGTCAGCTTGCCCGAGCGGCTCGTGCGGATCGAGGCCGCCTTTCCGGCCCGCAAGGTGCTCAGGTAGTTAGCGACAATCTGCATCGCGAGGGACGAACGCATCAACGGATCTGCGACCTTCGCTTCCGGTCCAACGACGCCGCGGGCCTGATCGAACAAGTGACCGGACTCGTCACGTCCTGTCGGGTCATCCGCGGCTCGGCGGCCGAGTTCGACTGCCTGACGCTTCATTGCTCCACGCTGCGGCGCAACTTCGTTGAGCTCCTCGAACGCGCTCTCCAGCGGCATCCTTGCAAAGCGTGCTTGCCGTGGAAGTCGCGCCGACCGCGGCTCTTGAAGGCCTCGAGCTTGGTGGCGAGCAGATATGGCGCTGACAGCGCGCGAATCCGGTCGCCCGATGGCAGTTCCCGCTCCACTGCGTACCGCAGCCCTTCGGACTGCCGGCGGTTCTCGAACCCGAGAATGTCCGCCCGAGCCGGCATCGCGTCCAGCACGAGCGCGGTCTCACGATGACTCCAGCGGCGGATGACGCCACTGTCCCGGTCCTCTGAGAAGCCGGGCGCGCGCAGTCTCGCTTCGAACTCGTAGAACGCGCCGGTCGTCACCACGACGACGACGTCGACGTCGTTCGTCTGGCGGACCGGAGGCGCCGCCGCATCCGTGATCCACAGCTCGATCGTCGCGCCGCCGACGAAGACGACCTCGTTGAGCAGGTCACCGAGCGCGGTTGCGGCCAGCTCCAGCAGTTCGATGTTCATGCAGCAGCCGCTTCCATGCGATCGCACAGCAACCTCGCGGCAACCCCGCGCATGCGAGCGTCGCCGAGTCGGATCGCATCGGCGAGCGCGAGCCGTTCCCAGAGCTTCGGGTCCCGTCGCGACGCTTCGACCACACTCGCATGCAGCGGCTTGAGGACGAGTCCCCGCCGGTCGCCATGGGTATCTGGCCACACCGGGGGCAGCTCGCCGGGCGCTACCGAAATTCGGTCCCTGAGCGGCTCGGCCGCCCACGCCGTCGGCATGCCGCGGCTCTCGCCCTCGAGCATTGCCGGGAAGACATAGCGGAGCCCGTGGACCAGGAACTCCTCCGCCTGGCTGACGTTCACACGCCGGCGGCGCTCATCGAGCAGCCCGGCTGACGCAAGGCGCTTGAGCGCACGTTGGACAACGCTGCGGGGAATGCCTGTCTGTTCAGCGAGCGTGCGAACCGTCCAGTCCGTCCCGGAGCCGCTGAGCTTCAACAGCAGGACGACGTCTTCACCTTTCAGCACGACCTGAAGGTTGCCGAGCTGTCCCTAGTCCCGGGACTAGGGACCGGGGCCGTCCAGCCGAGCTGTGGAACCGTGGCAACGCCCGTGGCAACATCCACGGGGTCCGATGCGTGGACCTCCGGGTCGGCGGGGACTTCCTTGTCGATCTTGATCAAAAACTGCTTGAACTCGATCGCGCGGTGGCGAGCGTGCAGCGAGCGGATCATCATGCCAGTGCTGACGTTCAGCGCTGCGAACAGGCTCGAGGTGCCGTTGCGTTTGTAGTCGTGCGACATCCGCGCGGGGGTGCTGGGCAGCAGCGGCAGGATCGGCGCGGAACGGTCCAACGCTTGAATCTGGCTTTTCTCCTCCACGCATAGCACCACTGCGCGCTCTGGCGGGTCTAGGTACAGCCCGACGATGTCGCGGACCTTCTCCACGAACAGCGGGTCCTTGGACAACTTGAAGTGCTCAACGCGGCGGGGCTGCAGCGAGAACGCCCGCCAGATCCGCGAGACCGCCGTCTGATTGAGGCCACTCACGGCGGCCATCTGCCGCGTCGACCAATGCGTCCCACCATCGGGCGGCACAATCTCCAGCGTCTTGACGATCACGTCCGGCCGGCTACTCCAGCCGTGATCGATCGCGCACGCCATCGAAGCGACAGCAGCGTCCCCGCCACTGACTTGCGACGTTTCCGAGAGCGGCGCCGCCAGCTACGCGACCTCGTCCAGATCCTGCTCGTCACAGCCGTATTGATGCGGCGCGGCGCCTCGGCTCTCAAGGACCGCCGTCGGCGGAGCGCCCGCAGCCGCGCTGACCTCGACCAGCTTCAGACGGACGCGCCACTCGTCGCCGAAGTCGAACACGTATGCCAGCGTTTGACCGACGTCAAGACGCAGCTGGTCGAGCCGGATCCGCGCGCTGCGATCACCAGAGTCACGGCAGAAGCCAGGGCGACCGAAGCCGGCTCCCGGCGCGCGGTCCCAGAACTTCCCGCTAGGCCAGAACGCATACAGATGGTCGTCGTCCCAATCGAAGGCGCCCTGGAGCACGCGATGGACATCCTCAAGGGTCCGGTCACTGCGGATCGCGAGTTTGCGGCTCACGCCACGGTGGCCGAGAAGTGCGGCGCTGAAGACGTAGAGCTGGGGCTCGGCGGTTCTTTCCATAGAAGGCATGAACGGACGATAGATGCGGGACCGGTCGGATCGGCCGGGATCTCCACGGGCGCTAGCCGTTAGCGCAGTCGCAACCCCGCACGTCTTCATGAAGACCGCCGTCGCCGGTATCTGTACCGCCTGAAGGCTCACGACGCGCCCGAACCGAGCAGCAGGTCGACCACGAGCTGATCGAGGCGCTCGACGTGGTAGCCGTGCGCTGCAAGCGCGTCGAGGTCTTGGCTTTCGCTGAGCAGCGCAGATGACGCCGCCGGCGAATAGGCGCCTACGCTGGGTTGCGACAACTCGTCCACGCGGGCGGCCGCGCGTGCTGCCTGAATTGCCTCCGAGGCGAGGAATTGCCGTGACTTGGCGACCAGCGCCAGGTAGGTGCGCATGCAACCCGCCGCGAAGTCCCACACGCCGGCC
Organism: Solirubrobacteraceae bacterium; assembly: GCA_052148275.1. Classification (GTDB taxonomy): domain Bacteria; phylum Actinomycetota; class Thermoleophilia; order Solirubrobacterales; family Solirubrobacteraceae; genus Palsa-465. The sequence continues at coordinate 43,081 of JBKQIR010000216.1, read as the reverse complement.
GGGTCCTCACCGCGGTATGCGTGGGCGTCGAAGTGACGCACGCCCTCGTAGCCGGAGGTCTCGAGGAGGTGCACCAGCAGGAAAGCCTCCTTGAGATCTTCGGCACCGAAGCGGTAGTCCTGATCGAAGCGGCCGATGCGCTGGCTGTTGAGATCGATGTGGAACAGCTTGCCGGCCCACAGCGCCTGCGAGACGCCGTGGACGAAGCTGAGTCCCGCCATCGTCTCGTGCGCGACCTCCGGGTTCACACCGACCATGTCGGAGTGATCGAGCGTGCTGATGAAATGAAGCGCGTGTCCGACCGTCGGCAGGAAGATGTCTCCGCGCGGCTCGTTGGGCTTGGGCTCGATCGCGAAGCGAATGCCGTATCCACGGTCGCGGACGTAGCCGCAGAGGAAATTGATCGCCTCGCGATATCGCTCGAGGGCGTCACCGACGCGCTTGCTGGCCGCGCTCTCCGCGCCTTCGCGCCCACCCCAGAAGACGTAGACCTCGGCGCCGAGCTCGGCACCGAGATCGATGCCCCGCATCGCCTTGGCGATCGCCGCCCGCCGCACGGACCGGTCGTTGGAGGTGAACGCCCCGTCCTTGAAGGCCGGGTGCGAGAACAGGTTGGTCGTAGCCATCGTCACGCGCATTCCGGTCCGCCGCAGAGCGTCGATGAAGCGAGCCACGATCTGGTCGCGCTCGGCCGCCGAGGAGCCAAACGGGACGAGGTCGTTGTCGTGCATGCTGACGCCGTACGCTCCCAGCTCCGCCAGACGCTCGACGGACGTCACGGGGTCAAGCGGCGGTCGCGTGGGTTCCCCGAATGGGTCCCGGCCGGGGTTGCCAACCGTCCACAAGCCGAACGTGAAGCGGTGTTCGGGCCGCGGTGTCAGATCCATCTCATCGCTCGGCTGCGCGGTCATCGGTCCAGATCCTTTCGTCGGTCAGTGTGACTCTTGCTCCAGCGGCCTGTCGACGGTCAGTTCCTCGCTCGTGCTGACGCTCATCAGCATGATGTCGATCAGACCCTGCGCGACGAGCGGACCCGGTCGCGGAACTGCGCCAGCGAGCGCCAGGAGCCGGTGCTCGCCTCACGGCCCGGCGCCGCCAGCCCGAACGCCATGTCGGCGTCCTTCGCGTCGGCGAGAATGAATGCGCCCCTCGCGCCAGGGTCGGCGTGCAGGCGGGCGAGCTTCTCGTCGAGCGATTTCATCTTCTCAGGACCATTGTGCCCGCCGCGTCGCGTTCGGCCCGCACATCACCGGCAAGCACAATCTGCACGGGCAACCTCGGCCACCCCTCCCTCACGCGCTGCGCAACGCGTGCGAACGTCGGAACCCCGCTTGTGGGGTCCACCGCCTCGACGCTGAATGCGCCCACCGCGGTCGCACTCGTCGCGGCCTCGACGGGTCCGGCGCCCCGCAGCAGAGCGGCCAGGAGCCCGGCGATCGTCGAGTCGCCCGACCCTGTGGTGCCTCCGATCGTTCGCGGTTCAAAGCACGGCGACAGCACCTCGCAGTCGCGCCACGCTTCGGCTGCAAGCCCCATCCGGTCACAGAACCCATTGAGGCGGGCGGCCGCACGCTTGCTACGAAGATAGAGACCCTGGTCCCCGAGCTTGATCGCAACCACGGCTGCGCCCATAGCCGTCAAGGCGTCACCGAGCTGGGCGATCCGGGCGTGATCCACAACGGACGCCAGGGGCGCGCCCGCCTGCCGGCGCTCGTGTGCGGGCCGGTCGAACATGAACAGCAACTCGTCGATGCTGGGCGCGAACACGTCGACGTACGGCAGCGTCTGCGCCAGCACATCCGTCCAGTCGACCTTCCCTGCCTCACTGTCGGGATCGGGTTCGCAGAGGTCAAGCGCCGTCACGACGCCGGCGCCCTGGACGCGCGCGAACATCGCTCGCAGTTGTGCACCTCGGTCCGCGTACATCACGGGCATCAACGGTGGATAGCCGAAGTGAAACACGCGAACGCCGGCCAGCTTCGCATACGGGACGTCACTCGCGCAGTAGGTCCGGTTCGCCCCCGGACAGTGAAGGAAGCTCCGGTCGACACCGGGCGGGTTGATCACGATCGTATAGCTCGTGGCCTCCCCTTCCGAGACGATGATGTCCTCTGCCAGGCGCCGGTCGTGCGTGGCGAGGGAGTCGAGCACGGCCGTACCGAACAGATCGGCTCCGATCTTCGCGCTGAGCCTCACCGTCACGCCGAGTCGATGCAACGCGACTCCGACATTTGCAACAGCCCCACCTGTCGAGATCCGCGCCGGACCGACCACGACGAGCCCTCCGGGCTCGAGCCGCACGGGGCCGTACAGCGCGGGGAACAGGTCCAGTGAGACATGACCGGCGACGATGACCTCGGGCGCTCTCAGATCAGCCGCTGCGGATGCGGACGGCGACGTGGCCATCGCCGAGACTTTAGGGCCACGAGGGACCTCGGGGCTCACGAGACAATTACTGTGAGGTGCCGTCGGTGGCGTCACCTCGCGCCGGCGCGTCTAGCTGGCAGTCGCCCACCCTCCGAGGAAGCCGTCATTGTTTTTGCAAGCTTGACCGTCTCCTGCCGATAAGTACGGGAGTGGTGAGCCGTTGGACGGAAACCCTCGCAACCGCCGGAGCACGGAGGCTCGTATCACCGCGCGTACGATTCACAAGCTCCCCGAACAGGAGAAGTCAATGAAGAGGATCATCGCTGCGCTGCTCGCGGCCGGCGCCATGTCGGTCGTCGTGCTACCCGCCGGGGCATCCGCCAAGCCGACCTCCAGGAGCAACATCCTGCAGGTCATCGAGGCCACGCCGCGGCTCTCGACCCTCGCCAGGCTCGTGAAGTCATCTCCCCTCATCTACCCCGCATTCGTCGGCAAGGGACCGCTCACGCTGTTCGCACCGACGAACGCCGCGTTCGCGAAGCTCCCAAGCTCTGAGCTCAGGTCCCTCGGGGAGCCGCAGGATCAAGGCGAGCTCATCCAGCTGCTCGAGTACCAGGTCGTCAAGGGTCACTACACGACCGCGAAGATCGAGACGCTGACGAGCCTCACCACGTTCGAGGGCTCCAAGCTGAGCTTCTCGCTCGATGGCGGCAACATCTTCGTCAACACCGCCGAGATCGTGAAGTCGAATATCGCGGCGAGCAACGGCGTCATCCACGAGATCAACCGCGTGTTGATCCCCAAGAACTGATCCCGGAGCTCGCATAACCGGAGGCCGGTCGCGCCAAGCTCCGGCGCCGCGAGCTACCAGTGTGGCCGGGATGCCGGTCAAGCTAGTGTGATCGGGATGCCGGTCACGATCCCACAACTCGCCGACGTTCTCGAGGCCCGACGCACGATCGCACCTCATCTCGAGCCGACTCCGCTGCGGCGCTACCCGGCGCTCGACGTGGTGCTGGGCGCGACGACATTCGTCAAGCACGAGAATCTCCAGGCGACAGGTGCGTTCAAGGTCAGAGGCGGCATCAACCTGGTCGCGCACCTGGATGCGAGCGAGCGCGCCGCGGGCGTATTCACCGCCTCGACGGGCAATCACGGCCAGTCGATCGCCTATGCGGCCAACCTGTTCGGTGTTAGCGCAACGATCTTCGTCCCGCGCGGAGCCAACCCGGTTAAGGTGGCCGCGATCAGGTCGCTCGGCGGCGAGGTCGTCGAGCACGGGGTCGATTTCGACGCTGCACGCGAGCATTGCGCGCAACTGGCCGCGGATCGCGGCGCACGCTACGTGCACTCGGCCAACGAGCCGCTGCTGATCGCCGGCGTTGCGACCGCGACGCTCGAGATCCTCGAGCGCGAGCCGCAGATCGACGTGATAATCGTGCCGGTCGGGGCCGGCAGCGGCGCCGCCGGGGCGTGCATCGTCGCCGCGGCGGCGGGGCGGGACGTCGATGTGATCGCCGTTCAGGCGGAGGCGGCTCCCGCGGCCTATCGTGCCTGGCGCGAGCGCCGGCTCGTGACCGACGAGATGCGAACGTTCGCCGAGGGCCTGCAGACGCGCGTCGCATTCGAGCTCCCCCAGCGAATCCTGACCGAGCTGCTCAGCGACTTCGTCGTGGTCAGCGAGGACCAGCTGCGCGCCGCGACCCTTTCGCTGATCGAGATGACGCACACGCTCGTCGAACCCGCCGGTGCCGCTTCGCTCGCGGCCGCAGTGCAGGTTCGCGAGCAGATCAGCGATCGCAGGGTCGCGCTGATCTGTAGCGGCGCGAACATCAGCCTGGCTCAGCTGCGAAGGCTGCTCGACTCGATGCACACGAGCGCATAGGCTCCCGGCGATGGCCGGCATCATCACGCTTCACCTCGGCGACATCACGACCGACTCCGGCGCCGATGCGATCGTCAATGCGGCGAACTCGAGCCTGCTCGGCGGTGGCGGCGTGGACGGTGCGATCCATCGCGCCGCCGGACCTGGTCTGCTGGAGGAGTGCCGCCGGCTCGGCGGGTGCGAGACGGGCGACGCGAAGATCACAGGAGCGGGCAGGTTGCCGGTCAACCACGTCATCCACGCCGTCGGGCCGATCTGGCACGGCGGCGGCGACGGTGAGCCCGAGCTGCTCGCCTCCTGCCACCGCCGCGCGATCGAGCTGGCCGCCGCCGGCAACTGCAGCCGCGTCGCGTTCCCGGCGATCTCGACCGGCGTGTACGGTTATCCCCTTGGCGACGCTGCGCGCGTCGCCCTCGCCGCCACGCGCGAGGCGCTCGACGCGCACCCCGAGGTCACCGAGGCGCGCTTCTGGCTGTTCGATCGCAGAGCCCACGACGCGTTCAGCGCCGCACTGCAGAGCCTCGGCTCGCGCTGATCGCCACCCAAGCCGACCCGGCGAACGGATTGTCGAATTGCGGCGGGTGCCGGTGAATCGTGGCCCGGCACCCGCTTCGCGTCACCACAACCAGTGGCGCTCCGCTAGAAGATCCGCACCGCCACGTCGGCGGGCGCATCGAACAGCTCGTTGAGCTCGTCGTCGAGCTTCACGAGCGTGAGCGAGGCTCCGGCCATGTCGAGCGAGGTGCAGTACTCGCCGACGTAGCTGCGTGTGACGTCGATACCACGATCTGCCAGTTGCCGGGCAGCCCGGCCGTAGAGGATGTAGAGCTCGGAGATCGGCGAACCGCCGAGCCCGTTGATCATCAGCGCGACCTTGTCGCCGGATGTGTAAGGCAGGTCCGTCACGACCGCCTCGAGCAGCTCGTCGATGATCGCGTTGGCGCCGGCGAGCTTCTCGCGCCGACGGCCCGGCTCGCCATGGATCCCAACCCCCATCTCCATCTCGTCATCGCCGAGCTCGAACAGCGGCGAGCCCTTGGCGGGCGGCGTGCACGAGGTGAGCGCCATCCCCATCGTGCGCGTCACGGAGTTCACGCGCTCGCCCAGGGTGACCAGCTCCTCCAGCGAGGCACCACGCTCTGAGGCGGCCCCGACGGCCTTAATGACGAAGAAGTTGCCGGCGACGCCGCGGCGACCCACGGTGTATGTGGAGTCCTTCACGGCGACGTCGTCGTCGACGATGATCGTCGCGATCTTGATGTCCTCGGCCTCGGCGAGCTCGCGTCCGAGGTCGAACGCCATGCGATCGCCCGTGTAGTTGTTGATGATGTGCAGCACGCCCTTGTCGCTGCGCAGCAGCTTCGTCGTCTCGTAGACGTAGTCCGATGGAGGTGCCGAGAACACGTCGCCCGGACACGCCGCATCCAGCATGCCCTTGCCGACCACCATCACGTGCGCGGGCTCATGACCCGATCCAGACCCCTGGATGATCGAGACCTTGTCCCCCCGCGGCGCGTCGGCGCGCATGATCAGGTTGTACTCGGGTACGTAACGGAGCTTGCCCGGATTGGCAAGCTCGATGCCCTTGAGCATCTCCGGTACGAACTGCCTGGGGTCGTTGACGAACTTCTTCACCGCCACTCCTATCTGATGACCTGCTGTGTGTGTTGTCGCACGCGGATCAGGCCGCTTCACACCCCTGCCCGGTCCCCGCTCTTTCCTGGATGGCCTCAGGCCAGCTCCAGCCCCGCCTCTCGCCACGCCCTGCTCACAGCTTCGAACATCACCGCAACGCCGATCGCACCGGCGTCCGCCGAGTCACGACTGCGCTCACCGGTGTAGGCGGCGCGCCCCCGTCGGGCGAGCATTCCGTTCGTGGCCTCGGCGCTCTCGCGCGCGGTCGCCGCAGCTCGCTGCAGCGCCTCCGCGTCTCCGTCCGCGAGCGCCGCCTCGAGCGTGTCCACAGCCGGGGAGAGCGCGTCGAGCAGCGTCTTGTCGCCGAGATCGCAGCTCCCGCGCTGCTTGATGCCGTCGATCGCCGCCCGCAACGCCTTGATGACGTCCTCTCGGCTGGGATCGGGAACGTTGTTCAGTGCGCTGCCCGCGCGCAGGAACGCCGTCCCCCAGATCGGGCCGGAGGTTCCGCCGATGCGCTTGTTGAGGACGATCGCGGTCTTCTTGAGCAGCCCCGCCGGGTCGCTGTACTCCATCGTGTCCCAGTCGCTGAGGACGATCTCGAAGCCACGCGCCAACGAGTAGCCGAAGTCGCCGTCGCCGACAACGGCATCGAGCTCGCAGAAGTATGTCTCGTTGTCAACAGCGCTCTGGGCGATCGCCCGCACCACGAGCTCCGCCTGGCGCAACGCCGTCTCGCTCATTGGGCCTCCTTGTCGATCAGGGGTTGGGTCCTGCACGCATCGAGGTCGGCGAGCATGATCAGCTCGCCCGGCTTGCAGCCCGTGCGATTGACGAGCACGTTGGCGGGCTCGCCGGGGTCGCCGAGGCTGGTGGTGACGAGCACGGCTTCGCTCATGTCCTCGGCGGCCGTGTAGCCGTTGACCGTGACGACGCAACGCAGGCCGGCGCGGTCCGCGGCCAGCAACCCGTTACGCGAATCCTCGATCACGATCGCGTCGTCGGGACCGATACCGATCCCCGCCAGCGCGAGGTTGTAGATCGCCGGGTCGGGCTTCTTGGCCGGCACTGCATCGCCCGCGAACACCGCGAAGCGCGCCGCATTCGCAGCGCCGACCGCGTGCTCGAGGACCGCTCTCACAGACTCCTCCGCCGACGTGGACGCGACCGCGAGGGTCCACCCCGCGCCCAGCGCCTCCTCGACGATCCGGGCGATCCCGGGCCGCGCCGGGAGCCGGCCGTCGAGGACCATCGCCTTGTACCGGGCGGTCTTGCGCCGGTGCCAGTCGGCCAGCAGCTGCTTCTGAGCGTCGGCGTCCGTGGGCAGGCCGTTGGCGCGCACGAACTCGTTGCTCAGCAGCGACGCCATGCGCTCCTTGCCGCCGCCGATCTTGAGCTTGACGCCGTACTCGTCCTCGGACCATCTGACCGGCAGCCCGACCTCGGCAAAGGTCTCGTTGAACGCGAGCCGGTGACCGTCGCGCTCGGTGTCGGCGAGCACGCCGTCGCAGTCGAAGATCAGGGCGGGCACGCGCTCAGCGGGCTGCAGCGACCGTGCGGGCCCGCCCGGCGGCTCCGAAGATGCCGATGTGGTACAGGGCCATCTGCTTGACGGCGGCTCGGACGTGGCTGAGCATCGCGGGAGGATCGTGCTTGCCCGGATGGGCGTCCAGGTACTCCCGGTGAGCGTCGACGAACGCGATCTTCAGCGCCGTCGAGATGTTCACCTTGGCGCATCCGCGTGAGATCAGGTCCGTGAACTGCGCCTCGCTCAAGCCCGTGCCACCGTGAAGCACCATCGGGATCGGGTGCAGCTTGACGAGCTCGGTGACCCGCTCCGGTTTGAGCTCTGGTGCGTGCTTGTAGAGACCGTGTGCGGTGCCGATCGCGGGCGCGAAGAAATTGACTCCGGTCGCTTCGATGAACCGTGCTGAGACCTCGACGGGATGCACCGCGCCGCCTTCGTCAGAGCCGACGCCATCCTCCACGCCGCGCACGGTCTCGATCTCGCCTTCGACATCCGCGCCGTAGCGCTCGGCCTCGGCGACGACCTCGATCGTCTGGCGGGTGTTCTCGGCGACGTCGAGCGCCGAGCCGTCGAACAGAACCGAGTTCCAACCGGCCTGCAGGCAGGTCGTGATCCATTCGCGGTCAGGACAGTGGTCGAGATGGATCGAGACGGGGACCGCCACCGCCTCCGCCCGTGCACGCCACATGCTGTACAGCGGTTGTGCGCCGATCGACTTGACGGTCTTCAGCGACGTCTGCACGATCAGCGGCGCCTCCAGTTCCGCCGCCGCCTCGAGCACGGCGTCGAGCGTCAGATCATCAACCACGTTGATCGCCGCCACGCCGTAGCGATCCGCGAACGCGGCGCCCAAGATCTCGCGGGTCGGAACGACAGCCATCGACAATCTCCCTCCCTTGTCTGCTGCGCCCCGGCGCGGCAGACCCAAGTCAAGTAACAGGAGTCACAATTTACCCCTCAACCATGCACGGCGCAACCATCGAGTCCTCGCAGGTCTTTTCGCGGACGGCCACCAACCTTCGGTGAACTGACGCGGCGTGAGGGTCACGCGCGAGGACCCTACCCGGTCGCGCCTACGCGGTCGCGCCTACGCGGTCGCGCGCACTGAGAGAGGCCGCCGCCGACGGTGGCCGCCACCGCGCCGATCACTACAGTGCGCAGCTCTGATGGGACCCGGCCGCCCGACACCTCCGCCGCCCCGCCGTCCGCACGAGCCGGCTCCCGACATGGCGTGGTGGGCCTGGGGTGACCCGGCTCAGGCTGCACCGCTGTCCGAGCGGATGCTCGCGCTCGTGCGCGGCGGCCTCGGCGCCGGCGATCCCGCGGCGCACGTGTTCACGCACCAGATCGAGGATCTCCGGCTGCCGGCGCCGAGGCTGCCGGCAGCCGCCGAGCAGCGCCTGTCGGAGCTCGTGGGATCGGAGAACGTGCGCGCCGACCGGGTAGCCCGCATCCTGCACACGCGCGGCAAGTCGACCCCGGACCTGCTGCGGCTGCGCAGCGGAGAGGCGGACGACGCGCCCGATGCGGTCGTGCTGCCGGGTGGCCACGAGGAGGTTCTCGAGGTGCTGCGCTGCTGCGCAGCACACACGATCGCGGTCATGCCCTTCGGCGGCGGCACGTCCGTCGTCGGTGGGCTGCAGCCGCGCCGCGAGCGCTTCGCGGGCGTGATCGCGCTGGACCTGCGGCGGATGAACGCGCTGCTGGCGCTCGACGAGATCTCGCGCACGGCGACGTTCGAGCCAGGACTGCGCGGACCCCAGGCCGAAGCGCTGCTGGCGCGGCACGGGTACACGATCGGCCACTTCCCGCAGTCGTTCCTCTACGCGACGATCGGCGGCTTTGCGGCGACGCGCTCGAGCGGCCAGGCATCGGCGGGCTACGGTCGCTTCGACGAGAACGTGGTCGCGCTCCGGATCGCCACGCCACAGGGCACGATCGAACTGGGCCAGGCGCCCCGCTCCGCCGCCGGGCCGGACCTCAGGCAGCTGTTCCTCGGCAGCGAGGGGGCGCTCGGCGTGATCACCGCCGTCACCGTCGAGCTCCGGCCGGCGCCGCCGGTGACGCTCTACGAGGCGTGGCGGCTGCCGTCGTTCGCGCAGGGGTGTGAGACGATCCGGCAACTCGTACAGGACGGGCCGCTGCCGACCGTGATCAGGCTGTCCGACGAGATCGAGACCGCGCTCAGCCTCGAGCGTCCGGCGGATTCGACGCAACGAGCCGGCGGCGGCGGCGAGACCGCGGCCGGCGGGCCATCCGCGGACCCGGCGGCACCCGCGGCTCAGCCGGCGTCTGGAGGCTGCATGACGATCGTCGGCTACGAAGGGACCGGCGAGGATGTCTCGGCGCGACGCGCAGCCATCAGCGCGGTCCTCGCCGCCTCCGGCGCGCTCCCACAGCGAGTTGCCGGCGAGGGCTGGGAGCAGGGCCGCTACCTCGGCCCCTACCTACGCGACGCGCTGCTCGACGCCGGCGCGATCGTCGAGACGCTCGAGACGGCGACCTTCTGGTCGGGCCTGCCGAGGCTCTACGCGGCGGTGCGCGATGCACTCGGGAGCAGCCTGCGCGACCAGGGCAGTCCGGCGGTCGTGATGTGCCACCTCTCGCACGTCTACCGGACCGGCGCGTCGCTGTACTTCACGGTCGCCTGCGCCCAGCTCGAGGACCCACTCGCGCAGTGGTGGCAGGCGAAGGCGGCGGCGTGCGATGCGATCGTCGCGGCCGGCGGGACGATCACCCACCATCACGGGGTCGGAGTCGACCACCGCCCGTGGTACGAGCGACAGATCGGGCCGCTTGCGCTGGGCGCGCTGCGCGCCGTCAAGCGCGAGCTCGACCCCGCCGGGATCCTCAACCCGGGCGTACTGATCAGCTGACCGCCGGGCGGCGATGCGCCCACGGCTGGGTCGCGGGATCGAGCGCGAGCACGAGCTCACGGATCGCGCCCGGGTACCGGTAGGCGATCCCGCCGTGACGCCCGTCGAACAGCTCGAGGGTGTGCGTCACGCCGAGCGCGGTCAGCTCGTCGGCGAACGCCTGCGCGCCGAGGTCGAGGAACGGCTCGTCGCGGCGGCCCGCGTCAAGGTAGATGCGCCGCATGCTGCGCAGCGCGTCGGCGTGACGCGGCGCCATGCGCACGGGGTCCCACGCGAGCCAGCGCTCCCAGACGCGCTCGATGAGCCTGCCGGTGCGCAGCTCGAAGGGCATCAACGGACGCTCCGGATGCTCGGGGTCGGGCGAGTAGGCGGCGGCATACGCGTACATCTCCAGCGGGCGCCCGTAGAGCTGAAAGTCAAAGTTGTCGATCTGCGCCAGGCGCTCCAGGAACACCTCGTAGGAGCCCTCGAAGTGATCGCGCAGCGTTCGCGCGACGGTGCGGAACTCGGGCAGGCTGCAGCACTCGAACAGCGCGTCGCCGGCGTGCGAGGCGAGCGCGCCGAACACGTCGGGACGCAGCATCGGCACGACCATCGCGCCGTATCCGCCCGACGACTTGCCAGCGATCCCGCGGTGCTCGCGGGACGCAGCGGTCGGATAACGGGCGTCGACGAACGGGACGATCTCGTCGCACAGGTAGTCCATGTAGCGGCCGGTTGCGGTGGAGTTGATGAACTGCGAGCCCCCGAGCGAGGTCCAGGCGTCGACGAACACGACGATCGCCTCGGGACAGTCGCCCTCGGCGAACATCGCGTCGATCCGCTCGACCACGCTGCGCTCGAACGGCTGGTGAGACAGCCACATGTCGACCTGGCCCGTGTAGCCCTGGATGACGTACACCGAGGCGACGCCGTCCGTCCGCCCCGAGGCGACCCCCGGCGAGCGATACACGTACAGCGGCCGCCGGGCGGGATCGCCGAGCGGGTTGCGGGCGAGCAGCTCGGACTCCACCACGAGCTGGTCGAGCATCCCGGCGAGCGGGCGCTGCCACGGCGCGCCCGCTGGTTCATCGACAGTGCTCAGCGTCATGTGCGTCACCGTACCTGAAGGCGTGCGTATAGTGGAAAGTGATAGGCAAGACCCGAGTCGGGAGCGAGCTGAGGGTGACTGAGGTGAATGAGAAGAGCAGCTCGAACGGGGCTGCGACCGATATCGACGCGCTCGAGACGAGCGAGTGGATCGAGGCGATCGAGGCGGTCGTCGCGTACGACGGTCCCCAGCGTGCCCGCAGCCTGCTGAGCCGCGTCGTGGAGCGCGCTCAGGTCGCCGGCACCGGTCCGATTGCAACGCTCAACACGCCGTACGTCAACACGATCCCGGCCGATCGCGAGGCGGGCCTCCCAGGTGACGCCGCGTTGCAGCGGCGCCTCCGTTCGATCGTCCGCTGGAATGCGATGGTGATGGTCCTGCGCGCGAACAAGGTCTCCTCCGAGCTCGGTGGACACATCGCCAGCTTCCAGTCGCTCGCCGCGCTGTACGAGGTCGGCTACAACCACTTCTGGCACGCGCCGTCCGCCGAGCACGGCGGCGACCTGGTCTACTTCCAGGGGCACTCATCCCCTGGTAACTATGCGCGCGCGTTCCTCGAGGGACGGCTGTCCGCGGAGCAGCTTGACAACTTCCGCCAAGAGGTCGGCGGCAACGGTCTCGCGTCGTATCCGCATCCATGGCTGATGCCGGACTTCTGGCAGTTTCCGAGCGTGTCGCTCGGGATCGGGCCGATCACCTCGCTGTATCAGGCGCGGTTCATGAGGTATCTGCAGGCGCGGGGGCTCGTTGACACCGCCGCCCGCAAGGTGTGGGCGTTCGTCGGCGACGGCGAGGTCGACGAGCCCGAGACGATGGGCTCGATCGGGCTCGCCGGCCGCGAGCGGCTCGACAACCTGATCTGGGTCGTCAACTGCAACCTGCAGCGCCTCGACGGGCCGGTGCGCGGTAACGGCAAGATCATCCAGGAGCTGGAGGGTGACTTCCGCGGTGCCGGCTGGAACGTGATCAAGGTGATCTGGGGCAGGCACTGGGATCCGCTGCTGGCGGCCGACACCGACGGCCGCCTCGTGGCAGTGATGGATGAGTGCGTCGACGGCGATTACCAGACGCTCAAGTCGCGTGACGGCGCGTATGTCCGCGAGCACTTCTTCGGCCGCGATCCGGTCCTGGCGCAGCGCGTTGCCGACATGACCGACGAGGACATCTGGCGCCTGAACCGCGGCGGCCTCGATGCGCGCAAGATCTACGCCGCCTACCACGAGGCGGTGCGGCACACCGGCCAGCCGACGGTGATCCTCGCCAAGACGATCAAGGGCTACGGGATGGGCCTTTCCGGTGAGGGCCAGATGATGACCCACCAGGCCAAGAAGATGACCGAGAATGCGCTGTTCACGTTCCGCGACCGCTTCGACCTGCCGGTGACCGACGAGCAGGTGCGCGCGTACGAGTACTACGTCCCGGCCGAGGACTCGCCGGAGATGCAGTTCCTGCGCGAGCGCCGCGCCGCGCTCGGCGGTCCGCTTCCGGCGCGCCGGCGCACGGCGCAGCCACTCGAGGTTCCAGGCCTGGAGCTATTCGCGAACCAGCTCGAGGGCACAGGTGAGCGCGAGATCTCGACGACGATGGCGTTCGTGCGCATCCTCGCGGCGCTGCTGCGCGACAAGCGCATCTCCGATCGGATCGTGCCGATCGTGGCCGACGAGGCGCGGACGTTCGGCATGGAGGGCATGTTCCGCCAGCTCGGGATCTACTCATCCACGGGTCAGCACTACAGCCCGGAGGACTCCGAGAAGCTGATGTTCTACCGCGAGGACACGCACGGGCAAATGCTCGAGGAGGGGATCACGGAAGCCGGCTCGATGTCGTCGTTCATCGCCGCCGGGACGTCGTACAGCACGCACGCGACGATGATGATTCCGTTCTACATCTACTACTCGATGTTCGGCTACCAGCGGGTCGGCGATCTCATCTGGGCCGCCGGCGACAGCCGCGCGCGCGGTTTCCTGCTCGGCGGCACCTCGGGTCGCACGACCCTCAACGGCGAGGGCCTCCAGCACGAGGATGGCCACAGCCACGTGCTGTTCTCAGTGGTTCCCAATGTCCGGGCGTACGACCCCACCTTTGCCTACGAGGTCGCGACGATCATTCAGGACGGCCTGCGCGTGATGTGCGCCGAGCAGCAGGACGTCTTCTACTACCTGACCCTGCTCAATGAGAACTACACGCATCCGGCGATGCCCGACGGCGCGCGCGAGGGGATCCTGCGTGGGATGTACCTGTTCAAGGAGGGTCCGAAGCGCGGTCGCAAGCCGCGCGTGCAACTGCTCGGATCGGGCTCGATCCTGCGCGAGGTGATTGCCGCAGCCGGGCTGCTCGCCGATGACTGGGGCGTCTCCTCGGACGTGTGGAGCGTCCCCTCGTTCACCGAGCTGCGCCGCGATGGGATCGAGGTGGAGCGATGGAACATGCTGCACCCGCTCGAGGAGCCACGGCGCGCGTACGTGACCGAGTGCCTGGCTGGTCGCCGGGGACCGGTGATCGCATCGACCGATTACATCCGCACGTTCGCCGACCAGATTCGCCAATGGGTCCCTGGCTCCTACCGCGTGCTCGGCACCGACGGCTACGGGCGCAGTGACTACCGCTCGGCGCTCCGACGGTTCTTCGAGGTCGACCGTCACTATGTGACCGTGGCTGCACTCAGATCGCTCGCCGAGCTCGGGGAGGTTCCCCCCGAGAAGGTCCAGGAGGCAATCGACCGCTATCAGATCGACGCGAGCGCGGCGATCCCCACCGCACGATGACCGCCACGTTGATACCCGTCACCGTCCCGGACATCGGCGACTTCACAGGCGTGCCGGTGATCGAGATCCTCGTGAGCGTCGGCGATCAGATCGCGGTCGACGACCCACTGGTGACGCTCGAGAGCGACAAGGCCTCGATGGACGTCCCCTCGCCGGTGGCCGGCACCGTTGCCGAGATCCACGTGCAGCTCGGCGATCCCGTTTCGGAGGGCAGCCTGCTGCTGTCGGTGTCGACGTCGGCAGGCGACGACGGCGAACCCTCTGGCGAGGCGCCGGAGCCGGTAGTCACGGGTCCCGATGCGATCCCGTCGGAGTTGATCGAGCCCGACATCGATGCCCCGCCGGCAGCGGTCCAGGCCACCGCCGGGCCGGCTGCGCCCGCAGCGACGGGGACGTCCGTGACGCCCGTGGCGGTCGATGGCGACGGCGCCCGGGAAGCCGGGCCGATCTACGCGAGCCCGTCCGTGCGCCGGATCGCGCGCGAGCGCGGCGTGCCGCTGGCCGGGGTCGCCGGCAGCGGACGCAAGGGCCGGATCACGGTCGAGGATGTGGAGAGCGCGCAGGCCGCGGGACCGGCCCCGGCGGCGGCGGCTGCGGCAGCGGGGACGCCTTCTGTGTCGGCCGAGGGACTGGCGCTGGCCCCTTGGCCGAGCGTGGACTTCGAGCAGTACGGGCCGGTCGAGCGGGTGCCACGCACGCGCATCCAGAAGATCTCGGCTCCAGCCCTCGCTCGCAACTACGTGATGATCCCGCACGTAACGCACAACGACGAGGCGGACGTCACCGAGCTCGAAGCGTGGCGCAGGCAACTCAACGAGCAGTATGCGCCGGAGGGCCCGAAGTTCACGATGCTCGCGTTCCTGGTTTCGGCGTGCGTCGCGACGCTGCGGCAGTTCCCGACATTCAACGCCGCACTCGACGGCGAGGATCTCGTCCTGCGCCGCTATTACAACATCGGCTTTGCCGCCGACACGCCGAACGGCCTCGTTGTGCCGGTGATCAAGAACGCCGATCGCAAAGGCGTCGTGGAGATCGCCCGGGACCTCGGCGAGCTCTCCGGCAAGGCGCGCGCGGGCAAGCTCGGCCCCTCCGAGATGTCGGGCGGGACGTTCACGATCTCATCGCTCGGAGGCATCGGCGGAACATCGTTCTCGCCGATCATCAACGCTCCCGAGGTCGCGATTCTGGGCGTGACGCGCTCCTCGATCAAGCCGATCTGGAACGGCTCGGAGTTCGAGCCGCGCCTGATGCTGCCGCTCTCGCTCTCCTACGACCACCGGGTGATCGATGGCGCGGCCGCGGCGAGGTTCGCCGCTCGCCTCGTTCACGTCCTCGCCGACGTCCGGCGCGTGCTCCTGTGAACGCCGCGATGCCCGGCCCCGTCCGCCTGATGCTGCGGAGCGCTGAGAGCCGCGCCGATGCCTGCGGGTTGCTGCGGTGAGCGCCGAGCGCCGTGGCCAGGTGGTCGTCATCGGTGCGGGCCCGGGCGGCTACACGGCGGCGTTCCGCGCCGCCGACCTGGGGCTGAAGACGATCCTGATCGAACGTTACGACACCCTCGGCGGCGTCTGCCTCAACGTCGGCTGCATCCCCTCCAAGGCGCTGCTGCACGCCGCACGTGTGCTCGCCGAGGCCGAGGAGATGTCCGCCAACGGGATCACCTTCGGGAAGCCGTCGATCGATCTCGAGGCGCTGATCGCATGGAAGGCGGTGGTCGTCGGGAAGCTCACCGGCGGCCTGGCCGGGCTCGCGCGTCAGCGGAAGGTCGAGGTGATCACCGGTGAGGCACAGTTCGCCGGACCCGACTCGCTGACGGTCGGCGGGCGCACCATCAGCTTCGAGAGCTGCATCATCGCCGTTGGCTCGAGGGCGGCGACGCTGGGCGTGATGCCGCAGGACCCACGGATCATCGACTCGACCGGAGCGCTCTCACCGAGCGACATCCCCGAGCGGATGCTCGTCGTCGGCGGCGGCGTGATCGGACTCGAGATGGCCACCGTCTACGACGCGCTGGGCTCCCGCGTCACGGTCGTCGAGCTGCTCGACCAGCTGATCCCTGGCTGTGACACCGATCTCGTCAAACCGCTGCAAAAGCGCATCTCTGACCGCTACGAGGCGATCAAGCTCGGCACCTCGGTGACCGGCGTGAGCACCGACGATGGTCTGAGGGTCGCCTTCTCAGACGGCGACGCGAGCGTGTTCGACCGCATCCTCGTCTCGGTTGGGCGCAGGCCGAACTCGGATCTGATCAACATCGACGCCACCGGCGTGGCGGTCGACGAGCGGGGCTTCGTCACGGTCGACCGTCAGATGCGGACGAACGTGCCCGGCATCTTCGCGGTCGGGGACATCGTCGGCAATCCGATGCTCGCGCACAAGGCGACGCACGAGGGCAAGACGGCCGCCGAGGTGATCGCGGGGGTGCCAGGTGCGGAGTTCGACGCCCGCGCGATCCCCTCGGTCGCCTACACCGATCCCGAGGTCGCCTGGATGGGCCTGACCGAGACCGACGCGAAGGCGAACGGGATCGCCTACGAGAAGGCGGCGTTTCCCTGGGCCGCCTCGGGTCGTTCGCTCTCGCTGGGACGCTCCGAGGGGATCACGAAGCTGCTGTTCGAGCCCGGTAGCAAGCGGCTGCTCGGAGCCGGAATCGTCGGCACCGGCGCCGGCGAGCTGATCGCCGAGACGGTGCACGCACTCGAGCTCGGCGCCGACGCGCAGGACATCGGCCTCACGATCCATCCCCACCCCACGCTGTCCGAGACGGTCGCGTTCGCAGCCGAGATGGAGGCCGGCACGATCACCGACCTGATGCCGCCGCGCAAGCGGCGCTGATCGATCGGCGCCATTGGCCAGCCGCTCTGCCGGCTCGTGGGGCGGCGTCTCGCACCCGGCGACGCGAGCCGCCGAGAGGCGACCCCTGGCGTCATGCGATCTCGCGAAGGCTCAGCAATGCGTCACTACGGGCGGCGATGATCTCGACGAGCCTGGTCTTGGCATCCTGCTCCAGATGCCGAAACTCGACGCCGATTCCGTCGTCCGTCCGCCGGGCGTATACCGCCCGGCAGCGAACCGGCCGTGGGTCGGCGCCGAAGAACAGCTCGATCGCAAAGGCTCTGTGGTCCACGAGCTCGGCCCGGTATCTGAGTAGCGCGCCGCTGGGGCTGAGATTGAGCGTGAAGGTCTCGATCGCCCCCTGCTCCTCGCCGGAAGATCCGGTATCGATCGGGAGCACTCGCGCGCGCGTCACGAATTGGACGCGCCGGCCCTGTCGCCGCTCCCGCAACTGAACGCTGTCCAGCACGGTGAAATCGATCACCGAGGCTCGCGCGCGCGTGGCCGCAGCGACGCCGCGCAGGGCGACCTCGCCGCCGCGATGGTAGAACACCAGATAGCCGGGGAACCCGTCGCTCAGACGCTCCGACAACCGTTGATCGAGATCGTCTGCCCGCGCGAGCGAGGCCACCGATCCGAACACGTCAACGACGCGACAGTCGACAAAGTGGTCGGCGTCGCCGTCCTCGAGCTCAACCGTCACGCGTTGACCAGACCGCAGCCGTCGCACACCCATCATGATCGCCATTCGCTCTGCACGTTTTGAGCGCAGACGAGGCGGCGCGAACGGATGTTCGACCGAGGCGGCCCGCTGACAAGATCGAGGCTTACGTGGGCAGCGGGCAGATCGGCGACTGGCCGGCGGCGGAATTGGGCTCCTACGAGTGGGTGCCGGGGGAAGCGCACGGGCCACGCCAACCGCAGGGCGGTGCGCAAGCTCTTGGCCATAGGCATACGCGCCGGGACCGCGGCTGACCTCGGTCTGGCCCCCCAGACCGTGTACTGCGCACTGAAGAAGACCTTGGTTCCTATGTTCCTATGTACGTTGCTCGAGAAGGTGGTGGACGTGGCGGAGGACGTCCGCTGCGACTTGTCCATGCTCGGTTTCGGTTTGGGCGTGTTGGCGTGGGACGTCGGGTGCGATGGCGTCGATGTCGGGGCGGTCGAGTTCCGCTAGTAGTGCGGCAACGATCGTCGGGTCAAACTGGTGGCCTGCTTCGCGCTTGATCTCCTCGCGGGCCTGTTCTTGTGTGCTCGCTGGTCGATAGCGGCGGTCGGTGATGATCGCGTCGTAGGCGTCGCACACGGCGATGATCCGGGCGGCGAGTGGGATTTGATCGGCGCACAGTTGGTCGGGGTAACCGTGTCCGTCCCACCGTTCGTGGGTTGCGCGGACGACCGCTGCGACTGGCCTCAGCGCTGGCGCTGCGCTGAGGATGCGCTCGCCGAGGATGGTGTGCTGGCGGATAAGGTCCCATTCCGTCGGGTCGAGCGGTCCGGGCTTGGTGAGGATCGCGTCGGGGATACCGACCTTGCCGATGTCATGGAGTGCTGCAGCCCGGCGAAGTTCATCGATCTGTTCGGCGTCTATCGCGAGCCGGCGACCGATCCGTACCGCGAGTTCGGCGACGACGCTCGCATGGTCCGGCAACCCGTTTTGCTTGGCCCGCAGGATGTGAATCAGGACGTCGTGGGCCTGTTCTCGCGCTCCTGAGCGGCGGCTGTGCTTGTGTGTGTACATTCGTTTATCGGCGAGTTGCAGGGCGTAGTCGGCGGTTGTTGCTTCGTGTGGGAGTAGGACGGATCCGCATGATGCGGTAATCGCGAATGTCTCGCCGTGCTCCTCGAGCGCAAGGGCCGCCGCTGTGACCGAGGGCTGGAGGTCGCCGCTTGCAGGCAGGATGACGCAGAATTCATCGCCGCCGAGGCGGTAGGCCGAGCCGTCAGGCGAGACGGCGCTGTTCAACTTGAAGCCCAGCCTCGCGAGCAGCGCATCGCCGGCGACGTGGCCGAAGGTGTCGTTGTAGCCCTTGAAGCCGTCGAGGTCGAACAGCAGTAGCAGTATCGGAGCGTCCGTCGAGGTGTTGGCGAGGCGCTTGCCCAACTCGTCAGCGAGCTTGCGTCGGTTTCCCAAGCGGGTCAGCGGGTCGGTCTGTGCCTGTTCGCGCAGCAGCTCGTGCGCGACGATCTCGGCGCCTGCGGTCTGCGCACGCTGCACCAGCCCGAGCATCACCGCCTGTTCATCGTCGCTGAATGCGCGCCCCTGTCTCGCGACCGCTAGAGCTCCGCGACTGTCGGGACCGAGGCTGAAGGGGACAGCCAGCGCCCAGCCGCCGTCTCCCTCGATTTGGCGCGCCTTCTGCGTGTACCGCACAGCGTCGCCGACACGCTCGAGGAGCGGCACGAGCTCGCGGGCCCCGCCAGACTTGTCGATCGCAGGCTCCGCGGGCAGGTCCAGCACCATCCGTCCGGCGCTCGCGTCGAGCGCGTCGATCGACCCGTGCAACACTACGTCGGTCAGCGCGTGCAGATCGAGCTTTGCTGCGAAGGCATCGCCGAGCCGTTGCACGGCTGACTGCAGTCGTGTTCGCTGGCGCGCGACGACGCCGAGTCGACGCTGCGCCTCAGCGATCCGGGCGCTGCGGTCGCGGGCAGCGACCATCAACAGGCCGGAGAGTGGCAGCACAAGCAGAAGCTGCGCGGGATCGTCGCGGGCTGCCTTGGCGAGCAGCAGCCCCAGCGGAGCGATACATGCGTCCATGAGCCAGACAAAGGCGATCACCCGAACCTGGAGCTGCGGGGCGATCCCAAAAGCGAGCCGCTCGCGCAACGTGGATCTGACAAGGTCAAGCAAGCAGCCCGCGAGGAACGCAACGAGGTAGACGCCGACCGTGGCGGGTCCGTGAGTCGTTCCAGCGAGTGCGAGCACAACCGCCGGTCCGACGGCGTGCCAGGCGTCCGGGATCGCGAATAGGACCTCCTCCGGACGCGCGCGCCTGGCGGCCCAACGGCCGGTCGTGCCGAGCACGAGACCAGCCGCGGCCAGGAGCGGCACCGCGGTCGGGGGCAACAGCAGCAGCATCGGCACGAGCACCAGATAGGACGGCACGACGTATCCCACCCCGATCGGAAACTTGACTGCGCGCGAGACAACTGCGTACAGACCCACAAGCAGCAGCGCCAAAGCCACTCGCACCCGATCATCGGCCAGCGCCGGCAGCGCCAACGGCACCGCGACCGCAAGAAACAGCATCGCCGCGCCAACCTCCGCGATCAGCTCGCGTTTACCGGCGCGCCGCGATCGCGAAGCCCAGGAATCCTCGAGCAGTCGCCCGACGGGATCACTGGCCCGGACGTCCTCGAGTGCGTCGTTGCCGATCGCGAACGATGCCGGTTGCTCGTCTGGTAGCGGCGGTCGGGTCTGCGCGCGGCGATCGCGGTCTACGGCGCGTCCGATCAAGGCGGACACCCGCGGCCTGAAGCGGTGTCCGCGCTCGTGTGGCGGATCAGCCGCCGTCAGGACGGACGCGACGTTGTCGGGAGCTGGCGTTTCGGGCTGGTGGGCGGACGCGGGAACCGCCGCTTCGGCCGGTTGGCCGGATCCGACGAGCCTGGCTAGCGTGTCGACGACGCGCGGGTCGAGCTGGGAGCCGGCGGCGGCCAGCAGCTCGGCGAGGGCGGCTTCGCGCGAGAGCGCTTTGCGGTAGACGCGATCGGTCCGCATCGCGTTCCATGTGTCGCAGCCGGCGATGATCCGGGCTTCGAGTGGGATCGCGTCGCCGGCGAGCCCGTCGGGATAGCCGCTGCCGTCCCAGCGCTCGTGATGAGAGCGAACGATCAGCCCGACCTCGTGCATGAACCCGCCGACGCGGTCGAGCATCTTTTGCCCTTCGATCGGGTGGGTCTTGATGATCGCCCACTCGTCGGCGTCGAGTTTGCCCGGCTTGTTGATGATCTCCTTGGAGATCGCGATCTTGCCGACATCGTGTAGGAGCGCTGCGAACTCGAGATTGCGCTGTTGTGCTCCGCTGAGCTCGAGCTGCTCGCCGACCGAGAGCGCGAACGCGACGACGCCCTTGGAGTGCTCTGCGGTGTACCCGTCGTCTGCTTCGATGACGTCACTGATCATCAGCGCGGTGCCGCGGTACGCGCCGCTCAGTTCGAGCAGACCCTGCAGGCGGCTGTGGCGCTCCCGTGCGAACACCGACAGCAGACCCAGGAGCGGAACGAGCGCGAGCGTCGCTGCGGTCCTGCTGTGGACCCCGATAGCTGCGAGCAGTCCGATCGGAGCCAGAGCGGCGTCGATGCCGTACACCCACGCCTCGCGCAGCTGGGAGGCGAAGCTCGCCCCGCGGTGCATCGCATGACGTAGGCAGGAGACGGCGAAGTCGACGAGGATCTGCGCCGCGAGCGCGGTGAGCAGCAGCGCGGGGCCGGCATCGCGCGGCGCGGTATGCGCGAGCGCGAAGACGGCTGCCGGGCCGACAGCGAACCACGCGTTTCCGACCGCCAGCGACAGGGCGCGGGCGCTGATCGTTGAACGGCGCGCGTCGCCGAGCCGTGCGAGCGCCAGCGCGACCGCGACCGCGATCGGGACCAGCGCGAGCGGCAGTGCGAACATCAGCGGCACGAACGCCAGCTGCGTAGCGACCGTGAACCCCAACGGCGTGTCGAACCGAACGCGCGAGGCGAGCGCCAACACAGCCACGCACGCGAGCGCGGGTGCGAGTGGAAACCGTCCCGGCGGGCAGATCCACCACAGGCACGCAACGGCAGCGGCGAATCCCGCGCCGACGAGCAGCTCGGTCGTGCGCTCGCGCGAGGTCATGCGCGAACGCATTCGCCGGAACGTCTCCGCGTGAAGCTCCTGCTCGGCCAGCCCTGGATTGATCGACATCCTTGCACCCGACATCGAACCGAACGCCGAGCGGCATTAGGAAATCGCCATCGGACATCCGTCCAGACCAACATTCGACCAAAATCCGGGTATCTGGTTCAGCCCTCGGCGCCGATACGAACGATGCAAAACAGCTGAAAAAGGCAAACCCGGCGTGAGCCGGCGACGCAAAGCCAGGGGTCTCACAACGGGTGAGATAGCTCGGTTGCCAACGCCTCACCACGGAAGGTACGTCCTACCGATGAAGACACACCTTTTCGGCCGCCGGGCCCACGGCCTGCTGAGCGCCGGTGCGCTTGCGCTTACGGTCGCATCCGTCGCAGCGACCCCGGCGCTCGCTGCGACAGCGACCTCGACCAGCAGCGTCAGCACATCGTCCTCAAGCGAAACATCGAGCTCGACCAGCAGCGTCAGCACATCGTCCTCAAACGGAACAGCTAGCTCGACCAGCAGCGTTACGAGCTCGAGTAGCGGCACGACGCCCTCGAGCGCGGCGGCGGCGGCGGCGGCGAACTGCACGATGCCGGCGTTGTCGGAGCCATTCGCGAGCCTCGGCGACACCAACCTGTACGCGGCTGTGCCCGGCAACGCATTCGATAGCTTCGCCGGGACCGGCTGGACGCTGTCGGGCGGCGCGAACATCAAGACCGCTGCGCTGGCCGACGGCACGACCAGTTCGGTGCTCGATCTCCCTGCCGGCGCGGAGGCCGTCAGCCCGCCGATGTGCGTGGCCTACGACTACCCCACCGCCCGGATCATGGCCCGCGCGCTCACCGGCACCCAGAGCCTGACCCTGCTCGCCGGCTACCTCACCAGCAACACCTCGGTTGCCACGAGCTACTCGAACTCCAGCCTCGGCTCGGGCTGGGCCCTCTCACCGATACTGCAGACCCATCCCGGTAACCAGACCGGCTGGCAGCTCGTCGTGTTCACGCTCAAAGCGTCAAGCACCTCTAGCGACACGCAGGTCTACAACTTCTACGTCGACCCGCGAATGGTCGGCTAGCCAGCGCGCTGCTGACTTGCGCAATCCATCGACGACTCCAAAGATCAGAAACACGGAGGTTTCACTCATGATCTCCCATTCGTCCGGACGCCTCATGCGAACGGTCCTCGCCGTCACGGCCGCCACGACGATTTTCGCGGGTGCCGTGCCGGCAATCGCCGACGCATCCACGGTCGCCAACACAACCGAAAGCCAGCCGTTCGCGCAATTCGGCGACACAACGCCGGCGATCGCGAACACCACGTCGTGCTCAGCACCGGCGCTAACGCAGCCATTCTTGTCCTGGGGCGATTCCCATTATTACGTACTCGCGCCGGGCCAGAGGCCGGACAGCTTCACCGCCAGCGGCTGGACGCTGAGCGGCGGAGCGAGTCTCACCAGCAGTCAGCTGGCGGACGGCAGCATCGGCACGGTGCTGAGCCTGCGCGACGGCGCGAGCGCGATCAGCCCCGCGGTCTGCATGAACTCGAGCTATCCGACCGCCCGGACGTTGATTCGCACCGTGTCCGGCGCCCCAAGCGTGTCCTTCAACATCTCGCACGTCGGTCAGCCAGGTTTCGACAAAGCCGGCGATCTGTACGGCCAACGCAACACCTGGACGCTGTCGAACCCCCTCAACCTCCAGACCGCAAACATGACCGGCTGGCAGCTCGAACGATTCGAGTTTGTCGTCGGCGGCGAGAGCAGCGACGTCCAGCTTTACAACTTCTATCTCGACCCCTACAGCAGCGTCATCGGTCCCTCGACGCTCGTCCTCTGACACGGACGATCACGAAAAACACCCCGCAGTTCGCGCCGGTCGAGGAGGGCTATGGCCTGAAACGACCGGTGCGGACGTGGTTGGGGTGTTGGTAAGAACCGCGTCAGGAGCGGCAAAAGAAGTTTCGAAAATGCGTGGAGACGGAACAAATCCGCGGGCTGAGCGCCGACCCTGCCCTTCACGGAGGTCAAAAGCCCCGAAATTCCGCCGCGTGACCACACGGTCCGGATCGGGACGCGCCGTTCGGGTCCAGCCAACGGGAGCGCCCAGTAGGAGCCTTAAGGGCGCAGCGAGGCCCTCGCGGCTAAACACATTCATCAGTAAGGCACTGATATCGTCTACGCCGATGCCTGATAAGGGAAGGCGGATGGCGAGGCGGCAGTCATCAGCGTCAGCGCCAACCGCGTCTAACGCTTAGCGACCATTCGCCGTTGCTACTAGAACCCCGAAGGTGCTGCACGGTCTCCTGCTCGGGGCGTCCGATCCCTCCTTTCGCCGCAAGCCGCGATCAGTACTCGACAGTCTCCACCGGCTCACGGAAGTGGACGTGGGGCTCGCCCTGCACCCCGGCGCGCTGCATCGTCTCGCGCAGGCTCGGGTCCTCGAGCAACGCCCTTCCCTGTTCTTGGGAGGTGAACTCGATCGCCAGCACTACGTCGTTCGGGTCCTCAGCGGTGCGGTAGAGCCAGTGCCGCTGGGCACCATGCGACCGCCGCACCGGCTCGTGCTCGTCGAAGACCGGCTTCCAGGCGTCGAAGTCACGCACCTTGTGCTCCACCACGAGAATCGTCACGTCGCACTCCTCCTTCCAGCTCGGGTGCACCCCCGGTTGACCGCGACGATAACACTCGCTCGGTGCGCGACAACCGTCTTAAGCCCGCTGGCGGTACGGGTTTCTACTGGTTCTACCGGCAATGCAAAGAGGAGGCCTCACAAACACGCGCTCGGTATCGATCCAAGGCTGGATACCGCCATCGCCGAGCTCGCACATAGCTCGCCAGCACCGAGCGCAGCGAAGTACTCGCGTCGGTGCGCCGGTGAGCTGTCTCCAGTCGCCAAAGCGCGCTGGTGATGCGCTCGGCGTTGCAGGTTCACGGCGCAGCGTGATAGCGCCTCGCGGCTGGCCGCTCACTGACGCTGGCTAGAGACCGCGAAGGGGCCCGGTCGTCGGCCGGTCAGGCGGCGGCGGGCAGATTGGTGTACAGCTGGGTGGTGGCGATGTCGATGTGCCTCGGGTCTGTAGCTCGACGCCGCTGGCCAGCAGGTGCGTCGTGCAGGCGTGGCGGATTGTGCGTGGTGTGATCCGCTCGGCAGTCCGGCTGTGCGCGCGTGGCCCTGGACGATCTGGTAGATCCCTTCGCGGGTGAGGCCGTTCCCGTGCTGGTTTACGAACAGGCGCGGCTGCTTGCGCGGCCGCAGGAGCAGCGGGCGGCCGTGTTGCAGGTAGTCGCGGACGGCGCCCAGCGCGCTGCTTGAGACGGGCACCAGCCGTTCCTTGGGCCCGTTGGCGTCGGCGCGTAGCATGGCGCTCTGGAGGTCAAGGTCCTCTGGCTGCAGCGCGATCGCCTCCGAGACGCGGATTCCGCACGCGTACAGCAGTTCCAGCAGCGCGCGATCGCGCAGCGCGGCGGGGCTGCAGCGTCGCGGGCGCGAGCGGTGGCTCGCCCGCCTGGCTGTTGGCCAGCTCCTCGAGGAACGCGGCCAGCTCGGCGGGTTCGACCGCGAGCGCGTCATGGCCGCGGTGGGCGAGAAACGCGCCGACCTGAACCAAGTCGCTGCGGTAGGCATCGACCGTGTTGCGCGCGAGGCCACGCTCCTGCTCGAGATCGGTAAGGAACTCGAGCACAAGTTGCTCGAAGGTGACCGCGCGCGAGAGCGAATCGGACCGTTCTGGTCGCGCAGCGGCCGTGGCCGGCTCGGCCGCTGATGAGAGCGCGGCAAAGAGCCAGCGTCCGAGAGCGGGTCGGACCCCACGGACCTCAGAGAAGCCAGCCAGCTCAGCCGCTGCCCCCGCTCGCACGCGCACCGCGCCGGGTGCGACCAAGGCCGCGGTCCTGGCCGCGCTAAAGGACGGCAGCGCGATGACGGCCGGCGAGATCGCGGCCGCCAGCGGACTCGGGCGCGCGACGGTCAGCACCACCCTCTCCAAGGTCGCGACCTCCGGCGCGATCACCAAGGCCGCCCGCGGCTATCAGATCAAGACCTGAGAGCGACAGACCCGCTTCGAAGGTGCCGGGGAGACCAGCACGCCCGATCGAAGGCGCCCGCCTGCGCGACCACTGCGAGGACGACCACGAATTCGGCTATCAGCTGATGCGCCGGTTCGCCTCAGTTGTGCAGCAGAGGCTGCAGCGCACTCGCATGGAACTGCTGGACGTCTACGGCAGCGCTCGCGCGATCCGCTGAGGTTCCCGTCGGCTTCAGGCCGCGGGGAGCAATGTTGCTCCTCTGTCAAGAGACCCGTTATTTGCCGGTTTCTGAGTGAGTCGGCTGGGCCTGGTGGGGCCAGCGGCCGGTCGTCGTCCAGATGGTCGCTGCCTGAGCGAGCGCGGCGTCGGCGATCGTCACGTGTACTGGTTTGCCAGAGAGCCGAGTCAGGTGCTCGCGCGCCGAGTCCGGCGGCGCAGGCGGAACGCCACGAACAGGATGAGAAGAGCCCAGACGGCCACGGAATGCTGCCATTCCGTGACGCGAGCGGCCCTGCTGGAGTGCAGCCGCGCTTCTGGCGGCGCAGGCATCGCAAACTCCTCGGCTGCCAGCACGTCGCGCGGCTCCTCGGTGCCCGTCAGGTCACCTGGCAGCGTCAGCGGCCCGTGGTGCAGGATCGGGTCGGGCGCGGGCACCGCGAACATCTCGGCGGCCAGCACGTCGTGAGGCCGTTCCTCCGCGGCTGTGCCGAATTCGTCGTCCATGGGCGTCCAATGTTCGCAAATGCGGGCGGCGTCCACTTCGCGACCGCGCACGCCGGCCGCCCAGAATCGCAAGATGGTCAGGTTGGCATGCGATAATCTCAGTCCTGAGGACTGAGATCCTTGCGACAGGTGTCGCTGCTTGCTATTCTCCCCTAATAGAAAATAAGCTACTGCTGAAAGTGAAGTCTTCATGAACCGCCTCCTTCTGGTTCCCCTCGACGACGTCGTCGTCTTCCCGGGCATGTCGGTCACGCTCGCCGTGGACGCCGGGCAGGATGAGACGAACGTCCTGCTCGTTCCCCGTCACGACAAGGAGTACGCCTCCGTCGGCACCGTCGCGGAGGTCTCCGACCGCGTCCGCCTGCCCGGCGGAGCGCGCGCCGTCGCGCTGACCGGCCTCCATCGCGGCATCGCAGGTGCCGCCCATACCGCGCCCGACGGGCGCCTGTTCGTCGATGTCGAGGAGCGTCCCGACCCTCCGCTGACGCCCGACGACCGCACGCGCACACTCGAGCGCGAGTACCGCGCAGTCGTCGAGGAGATCCTGTCGCTGCGAGGTGACGACGGCCGCGTCGCTGCGTTCGTGCGCAGCATCACCGAGCCGGGTTCGCTCGCCGACACCTCCGGCTACTCGCCCGACCTCACCTACGAGCAGAAGATCAGGCTGCTGCAGGCCGTGGAGGTAATCGAACGGCTCGAGCTGGCGCTTGCCTTCCAGCGCGAGCGTCTCGCCGAGATGCAGGTCCGCAAGCGCATCCGCGAGGACGTGGAGTCCGGTGCGGAGAAGCAGCAGCGCGACTACTTCCTGCGCAAGCAGATGGAGTCGATCCGCAGGGAGCTGGGCGAGGACGAGGGCTCGGTCGTCGAGGAGTACCGCGCGAGGATCGAGGACGCGGGGATGCCCGAGGCGGTTCGCGAGCAGGCCGACAAGGAGCTCGGGCGGCTCGAGCGGCTCGGCGAGCAGACGGCCGAGTCGAGCATCATCCGGACCTACCTCGATTGGCTGATCGCCGTGCCGTGGAGCAAGCGCTCCGATGAGCGGCTGGAGCCCCTGCACGCCCGTGAGGTGCTCGACGCCGATCATGCGGGGCTCGAGGACGTCAAGGACCGGATCGTCGAGTACATCGCGGTGAAGAAGCTCCGTCAGGAGCGCGGCATCACCGAGGACAAGCGCTCGGGTGCGATTCTCACGCTGATCGGCCCCCCCGGAACCGGCAAGACCTCGATCGGTGAATCGATCGCGCGCGCGACCGGCCGTGAGTTCGTGCGGATGTCGCTCGGCGGGGTACGCGACGAGGCCGAGATCCGCGGGCACCGCCGGACGTATATCGGCGCGCTGCCCGGCCGGCTCGTGCGGGCGCTGCGCGACGCGGGCACGATGAACCCGGTGATCATGCTCGACGAGGTCGACAAGGTCGGCGCCGATTGGCGCGGCGATCCGTCCTCGGCGTTGCTCGAGGTGCTGGACCCGGCGCAGAACCACAGCTTCCGTGACCACTACCTCGACGTCGAGCTCGACCTCAGCGGCGTGCTGTTCATCGCCACGGCGAACGTCGCCGACGGCATTCCCGGTCCGCTGCTGGACCGGATGGAGGTGATCCGCTTCGACGGGTACACCAACTCCGAGAAGGTGTCGATCGCCCGCGGCTACCTCTGGCCGCGACAGCTCGAGCGCAACGGTCTGCGCGCAGACGAGGTGGAGATCGGCGACGAGCTGCTGCTGACGATCGCCAACGAGTACACGCGCGAGGCGGGCGTGCGGCAGCTGGAGCGCGAGATCGGCACGCTGCTGCGCAAGACCGCCACGAAGATCGCGTCTGGATCCGCACAGGCTCCGGTCGTGCTCGAGCTCGATGCCGTGCGCGAGGCGCTCGGCCGCCAGAAGCACTTTCAGGAGTCGGCGATCCGCACCGCCGTGCCCGGTGTGGCAACGGGGTTGGCGGTCACCGGAGCGGGCGGAGACGTGCTGTTCATCGAAGCGGCGGGGATGCGGGGCAAGCCCGGCCTGACCCTCACCGGACAGCTCGGCGACGTGATGAAGGAATCGGCACAGATCGCCCTGTCCTACGTGCGCGGCCATGCTGACCGCCTCGGAATCGATCCGGCGTCATTTGACGAACGATCCTTCCACGTGCACGTGCCGGCCGGCGCGATCCCCAAGGACGGCCCGAGCGCAGGCGTGACGATGGTCACCGCGCTCGCATCGCTGCTGTCGGGCAGACCGGTTCGTCACACGGTCGGGATGACCGGTGAGGTCACGCTCCAGGGTCGCGTGTTGCCGATCGGCGGCGTCAAGCAGAAGGTCCTCGCGGCCCACGCCGCAGGCCTGTCGGACGTGATCCTGCCGGAGCGCAACCGCGGTGACCTGGACGACGTCCCGCAGGAGGTGCGCGACTCGATGACGTTCCACCTCGCGATGACCGTCGACGAGGTGCTCACCGTCGCGCTCGAGCCGCAGCTGGCCCGGGCGGCGGCCTAGGCTGAGGCTGAGGCGACGGTTTCGCTGCAGCCGGCCGGTTCCCGGGCGCGATGCGCCCGGGCCCGGCTGGCTCAGAACGTGAGGTAGCCGGTGCGGCCGATCACGAAGCCACGCCCGGAGGCGTTGAAGCACGTGACGCCGAAGTAGCGCACCTGACAGGTGATCGATCCGACCACGTCGTCGACTCCGCTCGGGACGGCGACTCCGTTCAGGTCGAGCACGCTGTCGGCGGCGCATACGAAATGCGCGCCGCCAGAGGGTCCGACAGTGAGTCCTTGCCCCCAGGCGAGATCGCAGCTGGAGGGCTTCGCCGGTGCGGACCAGTTGCGCACCGCTATGTCACACCGTGCTGAGGACGCGGTGACCATGCACCCGATGTCGTCGTCGACGGTGCGGAACGCGGAGACGTGCGTGCTATGCGTAGATGGAACGTGCGCGCCTGAGGGAACGGCCGGAAGCACGGTTCGGACGGTCGTGACGGTGCGGTTGACGACGACGGTCGACGTTGGGTCGCTCTGAGTCGTCGATGCGCTCGACGACGTGGCCGACGACGTTGTCGATGAGCTCGACGATGTCGAGGACGACGACTTGGATGCGGACGGTGAGGAGCGAGATCCCTTCGACGAGCCGGACGTCTTCGCGACGGGACCCGTGCTCGTCGTCGGCGAGCCGGTCGAGACCGAGACGGTCGCAGCGGACTGGATCGGAACGGTGAGGCTCGGCCCAAAGCTAGTGGTCGACGACGTTGTCGTGGTCGACACGACGGTGCTCGCCGTTCCGCAACCCCCGGCGATCACGCCCACGCACGCGCCGGCGATCAGGATTTCAACCCATCTACGCACTGTTCAGCGTAATCGGTCGGCGGTGAGGTAGCTTGACTTCATGACAACGATCACAGCATCCGAAGAGCAGCAGGTCGTGGGCGCAGTCCCGAAGCAGCTGTACATCGCGGGACAGTGGCGCGACGGTGCCGCCGGGACGCTCGCGGTCGAGGACCCCTCGACGGGCGACTCACTGGCCGAGATCGCCGACGGGACCGCGGACGATGCGCGGGCCGCGCTCGACGCCGCCGTCGCCGCGTCCGGCAGCTGGGCGACGCACCCTCCGCGCGAGCGCGGCGAGATCCTGCGGCGCGCGTTCGAGGCGATCATCGCCCGCGCCGACGAGCTGGCGCTGCTGATGACGCTCGAGATGGGCAAGCCGCTGCATGAATCCCGAGGCGAGGTGCTGTATGCCGCGGAGTTCTTCCGCTGGTTCTCCGAGGAGGCGGTGCGGATCGACGGGCGCTTCGGCGTGGCGGGCAACGGCAAGGGGCGGATCCTGACGATGCGCCAGCCGGTCGGCCCCTGCCTGTTGATCACGCCCTGGAACTTCCCGCTGGCGATGGGCACGCGGAAGATCGGCCCCGCGATCGCCGCGGGTTGCACGATGATCGTCAAGCCGGCGAAGCAGACCCCCCTGTCGATGCTCGCCCTGACGCGCATCCTCGCGGAGGCGGGGCTGCCCCCGGGCGTCCTGAACCTCGTCACGACGAACTCGTCGGGCTCGGTGATGGCGCCGCTGATCAAGGATGAGCGGTTGCGCAAGCTGTCGTTCACCGGCTCGACGGAGGTCGGACGCGATCTCATGGCACAGGCCTCGGGGACGTTGCTGAGGCTGTCGATGGAGCTGGGCGGCAACGCCCCGTTCGTTGTCTTCGAGGATGCCGACCTCGATGCCGCGGTCGACGGGGCCGTGATCGCGAAGATGCGCAACATGGGCGAGGCCTGCACTGCCGCCAACAGGATGTACGTTGCCGAGCAGGTGGCGGATGTGTTCGCCGAGCGCCTCGCCGATCGGCTGGGCGCGATGAAGGTCGGTCGCGGCACGGAGGAGGGCGTCGACGTCGGCCCGCTGATCGACGACACCCAGCGTGCCAAGGTGGCGGAGCTCGTCGACGACGCGGTCCGGCGCGGCGCACGCCCGCTGGTCGGCGGACACGCGCTCGACGGAGCCGGGTACTTCTACGAGCCGACCGTGCTCGCCGGCGTGAGCGCCGACGCCCAACTGGTCCGTGAGGAGATCTTCGGTCCGGTCGCGCCCGTGATCACGTTCGCCGGCGAGGATGAGGCGATCGAGGCGGCGAACGCCACCGAGTACGGGCTCGTCGCGTACGTGTACACGCGCGATCTGAAGCGTGCGATCCGTGTTGTCGAGCGCCTCGAGACCGGCATGGTGGGTCTCAACCAGGGGCTCGTCTCCAACGCCGCGGCGCCGTTCGGCGGCGTCAAGCAGTCAGGGTTCGGACGCGAGGGCGGCGTCGAGGGGATCGGCGAGTACCTCGCGACCAAGTACGTAGCGATCAACATGGACTAGGGCAGGACTAGGGCTGGACTAGGGCTCATCGCCCGGCCAGATGCCGGGGCGTGGTGAGGGCCGGCCGAGCCGAGCGGTCTCCTCTGCACCCAAAGAGCGAGGCGAAGGCCGGCCCCCAAGACGCATGCGCATCACGCATCATAGGCTCGGATGCGCCAGTTCTCGCAAGCCCACCTCGCCGCGCTCGCGGTGATGGTCATCGGCGTTGCCGGCAGCGTCTCTGCGGCGCGCCGGCATCCCGGACCCTGGACGGAGACCTTCGCGCGCGCGCTGGCGCTCGTGATCCTCGCCGGCTGGGCCGGCGAGTACGTCGCCGACGCGCTGCACGGCACCTGGTCGATCCGCTACACGCTCCCGCTGCAGCTGACCGACCTCATCTCGCTCGCGGCGATCCTGGCGCTGTGGACGCGCGCGCAGTGGCTGGTGGAGCTCGCGTACTACTGGTCGTTCACAGCCTCGCTGCAGGCGACGCTCACGCCCGACCTGCAAACGTCGTTCCCGCACATCCTGTACTTCACCTACTTCACCTATCACGTCGGCGCGATCGTCGCCTCGGCGTTCCTCGTGTTCGGATTGGAGATCTACCCGCGCCGCGGCGCGGTCTGGAGGGCGTTCGGGGCAACGCTCGCGTGGGCGATGGTTGCAGGCCTTGCCGACGTGATCACCGGCGGCAACTACATGTACCTCGCCTGGAAGCCGACGCACGCATCGCTGCTCAGCGTGCTCGGCCCGTGGCCGTGGTACATCGGCGGCGCAGCAGCGGTCGGCCTGGTGATGATGCTGATCGTCGAGCAGATCACCAACCGGATAGTCTCGGCAACAGCATGCGCGAAGACAGGCTGAGGATCGAGATCGAGGACCACGTCGCGGTGGTCACGCTGACGAGGGCCGACAAGCACAACGCGCTCGACATCCCGATGCTCGACGCGATCATCGGCGCCGCACACCGGCTGCGCGCGGAGCCTGGCGTCCGCGCCGTCGTGCTTCACGGAGAGGGTCCGAGCTTCTGCTCGGGACTCGACGTCGCGTCGGTGATGTCCTCCAAGCCCAGCCTGCAGGAGGTCATTGCGCCGCTCCACGACCCGGTTCCCAACTACTTCCAGAGCGCCGGCTACGACTGGATCCGCCTACCGGTGCCGGTGATCGCGGCGATCCACGGGCACTGCCTCGGCGGCGGGCTGCAGATCGCCCTCGGCGCCGACATCCGGCTCGCCACGGCCGACGCCCGTATGTCGGTGATGGAGGTGTCGCTCGGCCTGATCCCCGACATGTCGATCACGCGCACGCTCCCGCGTCTCGTCGGAATCGACGTCGCCAAGGAGCTGACCTTCACCGGCCGGGTAATCAGCGGCGTGGAGGCGGCGCGGCTCGGCCTCGTGACACGCGTGAGCGCCGATCCGCTTGCCGACGCGCGGGCGCTCGCGACCGAGATCGCCTCCAACTCGCCCGATGCCGTCCGCGGCGCCAAGCGGTTGCTTGACGAGTCCTGGACGGGCTCCGCAGAGCAGACGCTCGCCCTGGAGGCATCGATCCAGCTCGAGCTGTTCGGCACCCCCAACCAGCTTGCCGCGGTCACCGCGCGCCTCACCAGGCAGCCGCCCGTCTTCACCGATCAGAGCTGACCTCCTTCCTTCGCGCGCCCGAGCGCCCGCGAGCACCACACTCAGTCCGTCGCGGGCCCTATACTCGCAGCGGCCGCAGTCGGATCTCAGCGCGTGGCCATCGGTGCAGCACACTCACTGCGGGGTGGAGTAATCGGCAACTCGCCAGGTTCTGGCCCTGGAATTCAAGGTTCGAGTCCTTGCCCCGCAGCTGCCCGGCCGCGACGCCGGCGCGCGCGCCGCTGTCGGATCGTGCGGTAACGTGAGCGGCATGCGTGTGCTCGCCATTCCACGCGCCGGGATCAGCGCTCTGCTCGTAAGCGCGGCGACCTTTCTTGCGGCGACCCTGTCGGAGCTGCGCGCCATCGACCAGCTCGTGCGCTCGCTGCCGGGCCAGCTCGATCGGGGCCTGGAGATCGGCGAGGAGATCGCCCAGATCGGCCGGCGAATGCTGGAGATCGCCGAGCGACTGGAGCAGCATGGATACGCGATGAACGACCTCGGCGAGCGGCTCGACGCGCGCGCCGTGCAGCTCCTCGAGATGGGCCAGAACATGCGCGAGGTCGGCATCAGCATCGACGCAACCGGTGCGCAGATCGTCGACCGGGCGGGCCTGGTCGTGGCCACCGCCGGCGAGCTGATCACGATCCTTCCGACGATGGAACGCGCGCTGGACCTCGCATCGCCCCTGGAGGGCGCGATCGACCGCTTCGGGCGCATCGTCGATCGTTTCCCGGGAGCACCGCCCAGGCGTCGCGATCAGCCAAAGCCGGCATTCGAGGAGCCGGCGGAGTCGGTTGACGAGGCGGGACCCGACGTGAGCTGATCGGCGCCCGCTACTTGGC
Organism: Solirubrobacteraceae bacterium; assembly: GCA_052148275.1. Classification (GTDB taxonomy): domain Bacteria; phylum Actinomycetota; class Thermoleophilia; order Solirubrobacterales; family Solirubrobacteraceae; genus Palsa-465. The sequence goes on along the minus strand of JBKQIR010000216.1, from coordinate 9,245 downwards.
GGCCTGACTGCTCGCCAGGAAGTGCAGCGTGATCTCGGTCTCGAGGTTTGGATCGAGCACCAGCATGACGTGATCGCCGGCCTCGATCGTCGTATCGGGCTTCGGGACGAAGCCGCCGCCGTTGCGGATCACCGAGATTACGAGCGAGCCGTCCGGCAGGAGCAGCTCCTGCACGCGTTTGCCGGCAGCGTCGCAGCCGCTGGCGACCTCGAGCTCGATGATCTCCAGGTGCTCCTCTTCGAGCGCGAGCAGGTGAATCAGTCCGATCTCGGGCACCTCGTGCTCGATCAGGCGGAGGATCAGCTCGGTGGCGGACACCGCGGGCTGGATCCCGAGCAGCTTGAAGTGCTGGAGGTTGCGCGGGTTGTTGACGCGGGCGACGATCCGGTCGCACCCGTACTTCTCGCGGGCGACCTGGCAAATGAGCATGTTGTCCTCGTCATCGCCGGTCACGGCGATCACGAGGTCGGCGCGCTGGATGCCGGCGCGTTCGAGCACCCACAGCTCGGTCGCGTCTCCGTACTGCACCGCGTGCTCGAGCTCCTCCTCAACCACGCGGTAGCGCCTGTGGTCGGACTCGATGAGCGTCACCTCGTGGTCCTTGGCGATCAGCTCGCGAGCGAGGTTCCAGCCCACCTTTCCGGCCCCGGCGATGATCACGTACATGCTCTGTGTCGCCTCCTCACGGTTCCAGCGCCACGCGGTGCGCCATGTCGATTGCGATCTGCGTCGGGCACACCGTGTGCAGCCCCTGCTCGGCATACCAAGCCGCCCGTGCTGGATCGGCCACCCGCACCACAACCCGCGGAACATGGAACCGCCGGTGGGCGATCTGGGCGATCACGAGATTGGTGTTGTCTCCGCTGGTCGCCGCGATGAACACATCGGCCTGCTCGATCCCCGCTTCGATCAGCCCGTCGATCTCCAGTGCAGTACTGACCGTGTAGCGGCCGCCGGCGTCCTCCCACGTGACCATCTGGTCCTTGTTGAGCCGCTCGTGGGACAGCGGGTCGCTGTCCATCACCGACACCTCGTGGCCGGCATCGAGCAGCTGCTTGGCCAGCGCGGACCCGACCCGGCCACAGCCAACGATCAAGATGAACATATGCGGGACTGTAGCCCTACGCGCACTCGTCTGCTCACTGCGCCTGCGCGCCCTCCCGTGCCCCCGGCGTCGAGCCCAGCGGGGGTGGCGTCAGCGCCGCGGCGACGACCACCAGCGCGAACGCGAGCAGCCTCACGGCAAGCTCGACCTGCCCGCTGGGGAGCGGCTCGGCGAACACGATCGGACCGGCTGCGATCGTCGTCAGGTTCGCCGCCGCGCTCGTGAGGGCGATCACCGGCACAGCCTCCCCGAGCTGGAGGCTCCGCGCCGAGATCAGCAACCCCACCAGTGAAGCGATCAGGATCACGAACGCCAGCGGATGCACGAGCACGCCGACACCGAGCGTCCCGAGGTGCGAGCTCAGCGCCTTGATCGAGGTGTCCGACCCCGCCCACAGCAGCCCGGCCGAGACGGCCAGCACCGTGCCGCGGCGGGAGACCGCCAGCAGCAGGCCCGCCGAGCAGACGACGGCGAGGTAGATCGCCAGCGTCGCCGGCACGTATTGCGAATGCGCCTCGCGCCCGCCGCCGCCCAGCGTCGCCGCCAGCGCCGCGAGCCCAGCGGCGGTCAGCGCCACCCCGATCCACTCGCGCCGATGGACCTCGATTCCGAACAGCCGATCGGCGACCACCGTCAACAGCACGAGCCCGCCCGCGATCGTCGACTGCACGAGCGTGATCGGAGCGAGCGCGAGCGCGCCCACGTGCAGGAACCACCCACCGAGCGCGATCAGGATGCCGAGCGAGTAGACGGGCGAGCGAAACAGCGCGAGCGTGCTCGACAGCGGCCGCTTCATCTCGACCGCCGGCGCCTGCCGCGCGCCTCGGAACTTGTAGAGGAACCCGGCGATGGACGCAAATGCGGTCATCAGCGCCAGCAACAGTCCAAGCTCGACGGACAGCGACATCCATCGCGAGCGTAGCGAGTCGGCGTGAGGATCCGGGGGCCTAAGCCCAGTGCCCGCCGGCGCGCGCTCGCCGGCGCCGGCCGCGCCATGGCGCCAGCAGGCGAATTGCGACGAAGAACAGCGGTATCGCGATCCAGAGGAAGAAGTGGTGCCCGGTCACGATCGAGAGCGCGATCAGCGCGATCAGGATCGGCCACAACCGCAGCATCCGCGGGCGGCCGAAGGCGAGGAAGTGGTCGCCGTAGCCGCGTCTGGCCAGCTCGGCAGCCTGCTCGCGGGGCAGGTCGTGCAGCAGAGCTTCGAGATCGCCGACGGTCTTCGCCTGATAGCAGGCGTCGATCCGCTCTTGCATCTCGTCGGTGTCCAAACGCCCCTCCGTGTGGTGGGTGCGGAGAACCTCGGCGACCTGCTCGCGGTCGGCGTCGCCGGCGCGCGTGCCCGCGTCACCGTGTTGGTCGTATGCGTTGCTCATCGTTGCTCCTCGTGTCGGTCGGGATTGGTCGTGAAGACTGCGATCAAGGTACGTCGAGCACGACGGAACGCAAACGCCCCGCGGGGGGAACTTGCCATCCCCCCACGGGGGGACGCGACCCACCCCGGCGGGAGGATTCGGACGGCGAACGGGCAGGTTAATCTCGTCTCGTGCGGACAAGGGAACACCAGAGGTTCCGTCGCCACGGGCCCCCGACCTCGGTGCTCGCCACCGGTGCCTTCCTGGCGACGCTGGCGTTCCTGCACGCCCACGGGTCGAGCCGGGCACTCGATCCGCTCGCCATCGTGCTGGCGGCGATCGCCTGCGTCCCGCTGCTTGTGTGGCGGCGCTGGACGCTCGCCGCGTTCGTGCTCAGCGCCGCTGCCAGCGCCCTCCTGAACCTGATCGGCTACCACCTCGGAGCGCCGATCGCGTCCGCGCTCGCGCTGTCGTTCGTGGCGGGCGACGCGCGCACGCGCAACCGCCTGCCGCTGACCGCGGCTGTCGTGATCGGGATGCTCGCGCTCGATCTCGCGGCTGCGACAGCGGGCCAGCAGCGCTTCCCGACGGCATCGATCCTCGGCACCGCGGCGCTGTGGGGCGGCGCTTGGATCGTCGGCGACCAGATGCGCCAGCGCCGCCAGTGGATCGCCGACTTCCGCGAGCGCGCCCAGCAGGCCCGCCGCGACACCGAGCGCGAGCAGCGGCTGGCGGTCGCGGAGGAGCGCAACCGCATCGCCCGCGACCTTCACGACTCCGCCGCTCACGCGATCAACGTGATCCTCGTCCAGGCGGGTGCGGCGCGGCTACTGCAGGAGCGCGATCCGGAGGCGGTCCGCAGGGCGCTGTCGACGATCGAGGACGTGGCGCGTGAGACGATCGGCGAGATCGACGACATGGTCCGCGGGTTGCGGGAGCGCGGCGGTCTCGTCGAGCCCCCGACCGGGCTCGCGGCTACGCAGACACTCGCTGACCGTCATCGCGCCAATGGCCTCCAGGCCACGATCCAGATCGGGGGCGACACGCGACCCCTCGCTCCAGGCCTCGACCAGGCTGCCTATCGGATCCTCCAGGAGTCTCTGACGAACGCCTCGCGCTACGGAGATGGGAGAGCCGACGTGCGGATCAACTACGGCGATGAGAGGCTCGAGCTGACGGTCTCAAACGGAATCTCGGACGGCTCGGGGAATGGAGTCGGCGGCCACGGCATCATCGGGATGCGAGAGCGGGCCGAGTTGCTCGGTGGCACGCTTGCCGCTGGGGCCAACGCCGACCGCTTCGTCGTTCACGCCACACTTCCGTACTGATGCTCGTCAAGGTCCTGCTGGTCGACGACGACGACCTGATGCGCGCCGGCCTCCGCGCGGTGCTCTCCAGCGACGAGACGATCGAGGTCGTCGGCGAGGCACACAACGGCCGCTATGCGATCGACCGGGTGACGGCGCTGAGGCCCGACCTCGTGCTGATGGACGTCCGGATGCCCGACCTCGATGGAATCGCCGCCACCAAGCTGATTGTCGCCACAGACCCGGAGGTCAAGGTCGTGATCCTCACGACATTCGAGGAGGACGACTATATCTTCGGCGCGCTCGCCGCCGGGGCCTCCGGCTTCCTGCTGAAGCGGACGCGCGCAGAGGAGCTGCTCGCGGCGGTCCACACGATCGCCGCTGGGGACTTCCTCCTCTCCCCCTCTGTCACCCGGACCGTGATCGAGCGGGTCGCGCACGAGCCTCGCCACAGTGCGTCCACGACACTCGGCGAGCTCACGCCGCGCGAGCGCGACGTGCTCGACCTGATCGCGAGGGGGCTCTCGAACCATGAGATCGCCGACGAGCTCGTGATCGAGGAGTCGACCGTCAAGACGCACGTCAAGCGGATCCTGATGAAGCTCGACCTTCGTGACCGGATCCACGCAGTGATCTTCGCCTACGAGAACGGCCTGATCCAGCCAGGCCGCAGCGACTGACCCGCCCACACCAACGTTTGGCAGCCTCCCTGAGCCGGTGCGGAAGCCGCTGCCGCGTCCAATCATCAGCGAAGCGATGAGGGTGGGATCCGCGCCGCGGGGAGCTCGCGCGCCTACTGCCAGCGCTCTGAGCCCATCAAACCCTTGCGGCTCCCCGAGGCGAGGACTCCCACCCTCAACACGGATCAGGTGATCAAGGGAATGATCAGCAGCGCGACGATGTTGGCGACCTTGATCATTGGGTTGATCGCGGGACCCGCGGTGTCCTTGTAAGGATCACCGACGGTGTCACCTGTGACCGCCGCCGCATGTGCCTCGGAGCCCTTGCCGCCGTACGCGCCGTCCTCGATCAGCTTCTTCGCGTTGTCCCAGGCGCCACCGCCCGAGGTCATCGAGATCGCCATGAACAGGCCGACGACGATCACGCCGATCAGCAGGCCGCCGAGCGCCTCGACGCTGATCAGGCCGACGATGAACGGGATCAGGATCGGGATCAGCGACGGCAAGATCATCTCGCGCTGAGCCGCGCGCGTCACCAGACTCACCGCGGCACCGTACTCGGGCTGCTCGGTGCCCTCCATGATCCCCGGCTTCTCCCGGAACTGGCGGCGCACCTCCTCGACGACGGCCCCGCCCGCGCGGCCGACGGCCTGCATCGCCAGCGAGGCGAACAGATATACCATCATGCCGCCGATCAGCAGGCCGATGAGGACCGCCGGGTTGCCGATCGAGAAGTCGGGATTCTTGCCCTTGTCGAGGAGCTCGTGCTGGAAGGCGTTGAACAGCACGAGCGCGGCGAGCGCGGCGGAGCCGATCGCGTAGCCCTTAGTGACCGCCTTCGTCGTGTTGCCGACGGCGTCGAGCGGGTCGGTGACGTTGCGGACCTCCTCTGGCAGGTCCGCCATCTCGGCGATGCCGCCGGCGTTGTCGGTGATCGGACCGAACGCGTCGAGCGCGACGATCAGGCCGGTCAGCGACAGCTGCGCCATCACGGCGACGCCGATGCCGTAGATGCCCGATGAGCCGCCGCCGCCGAGCTTCCAGGCTCCGAGGATGCCCATTGCGAGCACGAGCGCCGGGGGGGCTGTGGACTGGAAGCCCGACGCAAGGCCCGCGATGATGTTCGTCGCGTGCCCCGTGATGGACGCCCGCGCGGTGTTCTTGACCGGGGCGAACCGCGTCGAGGTGAAGAAGTCCGTGATTACGAACAGGCAGGCGGTGACCCCGATGCCGATCAGCGCGCAGAGGTAGTACTTCCACCAGTGCGGCGCGGCCGTGGCGGTCACCGCGATGAGACTCCGGGACCCGCCGGCCCCTGTCAGGGTCACGGCGTGCACGGTGGCGGTTCCCTTGAAGGTGAGGGTCTTCATCATCCAGTAGGTGATCGGGAGGAAGGCGAGCGCGGCGAGCCCGCCCGAGAGGATCAGCCCCTGGTAGAGGGCGCGCTCGACGTTGCCGGCCTTTGAGCGCACCGCGAACGTGCCGATGATCGAGGCGATGATCGATACGGCGCCGAGCACGAGCGGGAACAGCGCCACGGCGGACTGCTGGTGGAACAGCAGCACTCCTAGCAGCATCACGGCGACGGCGGTGACCGCGTAGGTCTCGAACAGGTCGGCGGCCATGCCGGCGCAGTCGCCGACATTGTCGCCCACGTTGTCGGCGATCACGGCGGGGTTGCGGGGATCATCCTCGGGGATGCCGGCCTCAACCTTGCCGACGAGGTCGGCACCGACATCGGCGCCCTTGGTGAAGATGCCGCCGCCCAGTCGGGCGAAGATGGAGATCAGCGAGCCGCCAAAGCCCAGCGCCACCATCGCCTCCAGCACACGTCGCAGCTCGTCGTCGCTGCCGCTGGTCATGCCGCTGCGCAGCACGAAATAGTAGCCGGCGACGCCGAGCAGGCCGAGACCGACGACCAGCAGTCCGGTCACCGCGCCGGCCTTGAAGGCGAGGTCGAGGCCGGCCGAAAGCCCCCGTTTGGCGGCCTGCGCGGTGCGCACGTTGGCGCGCACCGAGACGTTCATGCCGATATAGCCTGCCGCGGCTGACAGCACCGCGCCGATAATGAACCCGATGGCGACATGGAGGCCCAGAGCAAGGCCGAGGATGATCAGAATCACGATGCCGACGATACCGATCGTGGCGTACTGGCGGTTGAGGTAGGCGCGGGCGCCCTCCTGCACGGCGGCGGAAATCTCCTGCATGCGCGCGGTGCCGGCGTCGGCGGCCAGTACCTGCTTGCTGGTGACCAGACCGTAGAACAGCGCCAGCAAACCACAGGCGATGATCACGTATTGGGCCAAAAGCATCCGGAGTAATCCCCTTGTGAAAAATCGTTTCGTGCGCCACGCGGCCAGACGGCGCGCCGGTCTGGTCCCGGTGAGCGTAGGCGCGGCCGTATGCCAGATAGGTGAACAAGTGGCAAATATCCGGTCTAGCCCGGACGGATGGGGTGATTCGTTGGCTTGCACCGGCCGCCGGGCTCGGGCAGACCAGGGAGGGCGCTGCGCCTGTAGCTCAACTGGTTAGAGCGGGCGGCTCATAACCGTCTGGTTGCAGGTTCGAGTCCTGCCGGGCGCATCAATGGTTACAAATGTAATGTCGCCGTCATGCTGGCGAGGTCGCGACCAACTATATGTGCTGGCCAGTCCAACAGCGTTGTGTGTATGAGCGGCAATATAGACCTCGAGGATACCCTACTCGACCTGGTGGTCCAATACGGGCTGCCGGCCGTCCTGCAGGCGGTCGCTCGCATCATGGCCAGCAGGGGCAGTGTCACTTGCGGCATCGTCAGCGAGGTGGCTGGCATCGAGGGCTGGCTGGCAGTGCAGCCGCCGCCAGCCGTCTGAAGCCCGCCCGCCGCTCCAAGTGGTATTGGTTCCCAGCCCGAGTTCTTGCCAAGTAGTTAGCAAATCACCAGCGTGACACCGCAGAGAGCTTCGTGCCACTGTTGCGGGAGCGGCCAAGTTTCAGAGGTTACTACCTGCCGGCGGGCGAACCGGGCAGGCTCGGTCGGGTCATGAAAGGCATGCCAGAGGTCATGGCGGATGAAAGCGGTAGCATAGTACGCTAGTGTTGTACCATGCATGATGACAAACCTACGCGGCCGTTCTTCCTGATCGTCATTGACGAGGATCGGGGAGTTTTCTCTGTCGAAGGCCCAATGACCGACGACCGACCCTGGCAGTCCGCCGCCCGCAAGGCGCGCGACGAGGAGCGCCAGGTTGTTTGCGGCCCCAGCGGGGCGGATCGTGACGCGATCGCCGCAGAGTTCCACCGTGAGCGCAAGCTGGCCGGCGTCCCGCCGGGCAGCATTGTCCGACCCTTCGGTTGACGCAATAAGCCCGGCCAAAGGCAAGAAAACCGTCCCGCGAAACGGCACGTCGTGGGGCCTGTCGCGGAGGGGAGGGCGAAAGCCCTTGCCGATCCCTATCGAAGAAGCACGACCCGTGCCCACCTCGATTCACCTGTTCCCCAGCAATCCGTAAGTCAGTGCGAGATCTCCTCCAGCGGCCGGTGATTGGTGCGCGGACCGAATGCACCGATGGCGATTGCCACGATCGCCATGGCCACTGCGATGAAGGCGAACACGCCGGGCACGCCGAAGTTCTTCAGGAAGAACGCGACGAAGAACCCGGTGAAGATCGTACTGAACCGGCTCCACGAATAGACGAAGCCGACGGCGCGGGCCCGCATGCGAGTCGGGAACAGTTCTGCCTGGTAATTGTGGAACGAGAACGAGATCCAGGTGTTCATCATGGTCTGGATGAACCCCAGCACGATCAGAGCGGCCGGCGCGCTCTGCATCGAGAAGGCCACGCCGCACACCGCCATGCCGATCGACGAAGTGACGATCTGCCATTTGCGCTCCATCCGATCGGCGTAGGTGGTGCCGACCAGCGCGAACAGCGGATAGGCGAACGCCATGATGAAAGTGTACTGCAGGCTTTGCGTCACGTGGATGCCCTTGGCGATCAGCAATGTCGGAACCCAGTTGGCGAAGCCGTAGAAGCCGATCGTCGAGCAGAAATTGGCGACGATCATCATGATGGCGCGACCACGATAGGCGGGGCTGAACACCTCCCAGTAGCTGCCTGGTCGCGGGTCTTCGGGCGTTGCCAGTTCGGGCGTCGGTAGGGGCTGATGCGACTCCGCGGCGACCTGCGTCTCGATCGCCTGCATCACGTGTTCTGCCTCCGCGAAGCGCCCCTGCTGCGCCAACCAGCGCGGCGACTCCGGCAGGCCAAGACGCAGCCACCAGATGAACACCGCGCCGGCCGAACCGATCAACACCACCCAGCGCCAGCCGGAAAAACCGAGCGGATCGGCGGGCACGAGCAGCCAGGCGAGCAGTGCAACCAGGGGCACGGCACAGAAGCCGATGGCCTGCTGGAACGCGAACGCCTTGCCGCGCACGCACTTCGGTACGAGTTCGGAGATGTAGGTATCGATCGTCACGAGCTCGACGCCGATGCCGACGCCGCCGATGAACCGCCAGAGGTTCACCTTGTCTGCGGAGTTCTGGAACGCCAGAATGAGCGTCGCGATGCTGTACCAGACCAGCGAGAAGGTGAAGATAGCGCGGCGGCCGAAGCGGTCGGCGAAGTGAGAGAAGGCGATGGTGCCGACGAACAGTCCGGCGAACAGCGCGCCGATGAACGACGCGATGCCGGTCATGCCAAACAACGACACGGTGGTCGGCGTGAAGATGCCCGCTCGGAACAGGCCGGGTGCGACGTAGCCGCTGAAGAACAGGTCGTACACCTCGAAGCAACCGCCGAGTGAGATCAGC